>JBLHOW010000013.1:0-112531 GCA_047623705.1 Crocinitomix sp. | reverse complement strand
ATAAGACCGCACTTTCAGAAAGTGCGGCCTTAACCCAAAACCCATGAATCATTTAGTCTAATTCAGATAACAGTAATACGACAATCGTGCCAAAACATAGGTGGAATAAGAAATTAGGAAATATTTAACAATTGGGTTTGGAGTGGATTATTTACAGCTTTATAAAACCTTATACAATGCTCCCTCACCAGTGCATGGGTCATTTGGGAGATTGAGTTCAAAGTAAAAAGAGCTCTACCAGCCGGCTACCCGCACAACTCCGTAACACTAGGGGACTATCTTAAAAAAAAGCAGAAGCTCAATTTATTGATTTTTAGACTTTATGCTTGGTAAAATCAATGCGTTAGGATCTATAATCGCAGTGGGCTCACAAATAAGAGGATAATCCGAATCTGATCAGCCAAATGGCGGATCGGACTTGTTCTCATGAGGAAGCGTAGCAAACCCAACCCCAATCACTGCCCCCTCACCAATTGAACCGTACCTTGGCCACTGAAAACGTTATTATTGGACGTAACAGTATTATAAGAATAAAAGTATGTTCCGTCTGTGCACAGGTTTCCACCTTGGTCCGTCCCGTCCCAACCATCCGTTATTTCAGCGAGCTCAGATACTAGCGCACCCCAACGGTTGTAGATAATGCAATTAAAAGTCTTAACGGCTCCAGTAGGTATTAGTTCAAAAGTAAATGCATCATTTATATTATCAGTTCCAGGAGTAAAAACATTTGGGACAATAAATGGAAGACCTTCGTTTTTCTTAGAAATATTCCAAATGTTATTATTGATCACCAATGGAGAGAATTTAATATATCCGGGATTATACATTTCGCCTGTGCCATGGTAAATAACAATGCTGTCTACATTTTCATACCTCAAGTGAAGAAACCCTGCAATATTAGGGTCAGAACCCCATAGTCCAAATACAGTATCTCCTACTATCTTAACATATGATGAATCGACAATGATAGGATCATTATGAAGTATTAATTGATCATTATAAAGGAATCCACTTGCAGTATCACGATTGATATTTTTAATTTGAAATTCTACATCTACGGTTTCCGAAAACTTCAAGATATATTTGTGTTGTATGTCCTCATCCGCACCGTTATTTATACCTACAATTATCCAGTTTTTATAATATTCGCCACCTGATGGGCTTCCAGTTTGCATATTATAAATATCAAGATCAATTCCGCTACTATCTATATTTGGGTAATGCGTAACATTCGACATAAATCCGTCGTCTGACCAATTAAATATTTGAGCATAAGATTTTGAACCAAAAAAAATAAGGGGCAAAAGCAAGCAATAACTGAATATATTTTTTTTCACAATGAGTTAAGGTATTACATTTTAAATGTAGTAAACATGTGAACGTTAAACATAGATATTTATTGAATTGTCTTCTCAATTACTTCAACTGATACATTAATTGATTTAACTAGATATTACGTGAGTATCAATTCAATTTGTTGGAAAGACATTCTTGTCTAGAATGGAGGAGAAATACAGGAATATAAAAAAAATAAGACCGCACTTTCAGAAAGTGCGGTCTTAACCCAAAACCCATGAATCTCCCGATTACTATCGGGGTAGTCTAATTCAGATAACAGTAATACGATTACCGTGCCAAAACATAGATGGAATAAGAAATTAGGAGATATTTAACAATTAGAAGCGGCTATGGGAAATGGCTAACTGTGAAATCGCAGTCTGAAAATTTTCAGGAACAAAATCCAGCGAAGCCTTTTTTGGGAGCGAAGAGCAATATTAAAAAAGGAAATTGGAATTGGCTGTGCTGGGTTTGCAACCCTGCACCAACGATTTGATTAATAAGCTTAATGAACTCACAACTTCAATCTTCGCATTTTCCAAACGCCAAAAATGGCTTCTTTAAAAATACTTGTGCTCATTTTAGAGGTTCCAAATTCGCGATCGATAAATGTAATTGGAACTTCTTCCACTTTAAAACCATGTTTTAATGCGGCATATTTCATGCAAATTTGGAAAGCGTATCCTTTGAAGGTTACCGCGTCAAAATTAATTTTTTCTAAGACCTTGCGATTATAGCATTTGAATCCAGCCGTGGTATCTTTAATCTTAATCCATAAAATGGTACGTACATACCAAGAGGCAAAATAAGAAAGCAATAAACGTTTACGATCCCAATTTGCAACTTTTCCACCTTTCACATAACGTGAACCAATGGCCAAGTCTGCGCCGTTTCTGCAAGCATCTAATAAACGAACCAAATCATCTGGATTATGAGAGAAATCGGCATCCATTTCAATTAAATGTTCATAGCCGCGTTCTAATCCCCAACGAAAGCCGTGCAAATAAGCTGTGCCTAAACCTAGCTTACCTTCGCGTTCTTGAATGTGTAATATATCCGGATACTGTGCTTGCAATCCTTTAACAATTGCCCCAGTTCCATCAGGTGAACCATCATCAACAATTAATAGATGAAATTTTTCTTCCAATGCAAAGACAGAGTGAATCATTTTCTCAATGTTCTCCTTCTCATTATAGGTTGGTATGATGACTAAATTCTTCAAATTATTTTTACGCTTTTTGTCGTATTGACTTTAGCTTGATAATTGGTGCGCTAAGATAATTTATTTTATTGAATCTTTATAATTCTTCAAATCCGATATTCGTATTTTTAACGTTAATTTAACTTAAACCTTTGCTTAAAGCGAAATTCTTTACCGTTTATCAGCAATTCCGTCTACTTTCGTAAAAAGACCCTACAATTGAGTAAACAGTTGCATATGATGCAAAAAAAGGGCTTATTTTTGTTCAAAACCAACGCGTTGAAATTATTTAATTTAATCTTACTATTTTTTTTGACAGGATTGGTTAACGCCCAAAATCAAAAGAATATTGTCTTATTGGACAATTGGACGGACACCACAATAGAAAAAGGACTAGGTGAGGCGGTTTTTAATGATGTATGGGGTTTCACTTATAAGCAAAGTAACTATTGCGCGATTGGCTCTTCAATTGGGACGCATATTTTCGAAGTTGGACAAAATGATTTAACGTTCATTGACTTTGAACCTGGGAAATACCAGAATAGATACGTTGAACACCGTGATTTCAAAATCTATAAAAACTATTTGTACGGTGTGTGTGATGAAGGGGAGAGTAGTTTGCAAATTTTCGATCTTTCTTATTTGCCAGATTCTATTCATAAAGTATATGACAGTGATGCGTTTTTTAGCGTTTGCCACAATATTTTTATTGATACGATAAATGCCAAATTATATGCTTGCGCACCAAATGAAATTGGCATGCAAGTGCTTGATATTTCCAATCCTATTGCGCCAACTTTAGATTATTTTTTTAGCGAATTGCCCTATGTACACGATTGCTATGTCCGCAATGACACGGCCTACTTGAATGCTGGATTCAGCGGTTTATACATCTATAATTTTAGTGGTGCAGTTCCTGTTGAATTGGGCATATTGGATTTTTATCCTAATCAAGGTTATAATCACAGTGGTTGGTTAACACCAAATGGTGAATGGTATGCTTTTATTGATGAAACAGAGGGCACTAAAATTAAATTGTGTGATGCGCAAAACTTAGCGTCCATTTCTGTTTCTGAATCCTTTGGAACGTCAGATTATACTGATTTTATACCACACAATGTGCTTCTCTTGGATAATTTGGCCTTTATTTCTTATTATAATGAAGGATTACGCATCTTTGATATTAGCACGGCACCAGTTGAGGAAATTGGTATTTACGATACTTTTTTAGAGGATACTAAGTATAAATTGAATGGTGCTTGGGGAGTGGCCATTTTTGAAGAACAAAACCAAATTTTGGTTAGCGATCGGCAAAGGGGGCTGTTTTTATTTTCGTTTCCAATTCAGGTTTTAAATGTTAAGAATGAAGGAACTTTCGTTACAAATTCTCCACTCTTAGATGAAAATAGTATTCTGCTATCCCGAGAAAATTTACGTGCGGATGATTTGACTTTTACCATTGCAGCAGCAGATGGGCGAATTGTTTATGAGCAAGCTAATTACTTGAATTATGTCGGTATTCCCTTAACGTTATCGGCCGGAACTTATATTTATGCCATTTACAATAAGTTTGGAGACTTTGTAGAAGGCGGTAAGTTTGTTAAAGCAAATTAAAAATTGGCTGTTCATAACTCCAATCAATTCCAATAGAACGACGCGCTATTCTTTGCATCTTTGTTAGTACTGAAAATAGAGGAGATGAAGCAAATTGTATGGTTAGCGGTATTTGGATTTTTAATTGGTTGTGTTCCAATCAAAAAATATAAAGATTTAGAGGCCAACTATAAAAAATGTCAAGATGAACAATCTGACTATAAAACGAAGGCTATTGATTATGAAAATCAGGTCAAAGAACTAAACGTTCAAGTTGATGTTTTACGCAGTGGTTTGGAAACTTTGCAAGGAGACACTTCGCGTATTGGAGATCAACACAGACAGTTGCAAGTGGACTACAAAAAAACACAGCAATTGAATAAAGTGTTGGAGAAAAAGTACAATGAACTTTTAGCTTCAGGAACTTCAGAAAACGCTTCGTTAATTCACGATTTAGAATCCACTAGGATTGATTTACAGCAAAAAGAAGATCGCCTTAATAAACTGGAAAAAGAATTAAGTGCGCGTGAACGTGCAATGATTCAAAAAGAAGATCGCATTAATGAGTTGGAGAGCATGTTGAAGAACAAAGAAGAAGGCTCCCGTTTATTAAAAGACAAAATTGCATCTGCTTTACGTGGCTTTACTGATAAAGGAATTACTGTTGTTGAGCGAGACGGAAAAATATACGTTAGTATGGAAGCTCAATTATTATTTGCTTCTGGAAAAACAGCCGTTAATAGTGAAGGTGAACGAGCAATTGTTGAATTGGCCGTAGTGTTAGAATCACAAAAGGATATTGACATTTTAGTTGAAGGACATACGGATGTTGATGCATTAAGAAGTGGATCTCACCCAAAAGATAATTGGGAATTGAGTGTATTACGCGCAACATCAGTAGTGAAAATCATGTTGGATAATTCAACAATGGACCCTACAGCTATCTCGGCATCTGGACGTTCAGAATTTCATCCAGTTGATCCTGATGACAAAGCAAAAAACAGAAGAATTGAAATTATAATCACACCAGATTTAAGCGAATTGTTTGAGTTGATTTCTAGTGATAACGACTAATTGTTTATTGAATAAGGGCTTTAAATAATAGTCAAGAAGTTGGCCGAATAATCTACAACAACAAACCGATCTTTAACAGGGTCACAAACCTCTCCAGCTACCATAGGAGGGGTTTTTTGTTCTCGATATATTTATTGGTAAATTTCATTTTGCTCAATTGCCAAAAAACCTCCAGATAGAAAGCGGCACAAACAAACTGTTTTAGCTTTTGAAGTTGACTTTTAAAAGCGGATGTAAGTAAAAAAGGAAATGGCAATTAGGTGTATTCAGAATTAATTAGTATCATAGTGATAGTCAGCAAGGATTAACCCTTAAGTAAACTTAATTCATGAAGTTATTTTTCATCTTGGCACTTTTGTCGTGCTCCATTATTGGTTGGGGTCAGTTTTCTGATTCGCTTTCTCCTGTCACTGATATTACTTATTTTAAAAAGTATCACATTCAATCCTTGAAAGTAGTATATCGCTTGCCTGGTAAATCTGCACGAATTTTGAACGAAAGATTGTATGATAAAGAAGGTCGGACAAGCTATCAAAATCCTTATTTGAATTTTACGGCTTGTGAAAAAAAGTACGATAAAGAAAGTCGTTTGGTCCTGCTAAGAGTATTCAATACAATTGACGATTCAGTGTTGTGGTTGCATACGAAACATTATAAATACAAGGGCAAAACGGAGACAATCTCAAAATTAAAAATTGATTATCCTGATGGAAATAAAAAAATCACGAAGCGGGAAATAAAAGAGGATGAAAAAATAGTAGCTGAAATTGGTGACAGCACCTTTGTCTACGATTTTTATGAAGTTGATAATGCCGAAAAAAAACTGCCGCAATACAAATACTTTAATTTGAATGATACTACTGTTATTTGGGAAGAATATTTTTATGACAAGCGTGGTGTGGTGGTTGGAATTGATACACGATATCAAATTGTTTATAATAATGGGCAAATGGCAGAATCGGGTATTTATAAATATGATCTTGATGAAGCAATTGAGCTGGTGAAAAATGATAAATCCTTATATATGAAGTTGTATTTACATGAGAAATCGGACGGGGAATATCCACTGCCGCAACTAAAAAAATATAAAGTTCCAAATTATCAATATTATTATAACCAAAATGGCCGATTGATCGAGTATAAATCAAAATGGGATCACTATTATTATACCTATAACGCAAACAATCAAATTTTAACAAGAACATATCGAGCGTATAGTAATGACAACAGAAAAGTGTATGAATATGCCGAAAATGGACTGTTATTAAAAACTGTAACTCATAAAGATGGTGAAATTACAAGTGAAACTGAATATCAATATGAATTTTACGAAGAATGAAAATTACTAAAGCACTATGCTTCATTTTTTTATTAATTATGGGTCCTGTACTTTGGGCTCAAAATAATGAGGTGTTAATGCCCTATTTAAAGGGAGATAAATTTGGTTTTGCAAATGTTGATGCAAAGGTCATTATAGAACCGAAATATGATTATGTAAGACTGTTTGAAAATGGATTCTCCAGTGTTAAATTGGATGATAAATGGGGGGTGATTGATGAAACAGGAAAGGTAATCATTCCGCTTGTTTATAAGAAAATTGTTTATTTTAATTCGGATGGATTGACGACAGTTAATTCCTTTGGCCGAACAGGGGTGCTCAATCTACAAGGAGAATGGTTGGTTCCGCAAGAATATTATTGGGGAGAAATTAAGTCAAACTATATTCAAGTTGGAAATTCCCTTGGACAAGCAGCATTACTCAATTTAAAGGGTAAAACAATTATTGATTTCGAATATGATAGATTTGAATTAGGCGAGTCGTCTGACTTCAATCCTAACTTTATTATTATTAAACAGGATAAAAAATACGGATTAATTCAGCTGAATAAGAAGAAACACAAGGTTATGATTGAGCCGCAATATGAACGGCTAAAAATTTTGTCGGACGGATTTTATTTGGCAAAAAAAGAAGAGAAATATGGCGTCATTAATTTTGAAAATGAGATAATACTACCCTTTATTCATGATGACATTAACCGGAAAGATGAAGGTTATCTTATTTCGGAAGAAAAAATTGAATTTGAAGTGCAAATTAAAACCCTTGAGTTAGATCACAATGAATTTTATTCTTCGAGAAGGTGGTCGGACATTGAAGAAGAATTTGATTATGAGAATCAAATCGTCTATTATATAATGACTCAAAAAGAACAGGATGAATTAAAGGATGATGGTTTTGACATCACTCAAAAAGAACATATTGAAACGCAGTATGGCCTCTATGATCTAAGTGGAAAAGAATTAATTCCGCCGCAATTTCAAAGAATAAATATTCGAAAAAACAATATTATTCATTCGGAGAATAATTACGGAGCAGGGCGTTTGTACAATTCAAGGGGAAAAGCTATTACACAACACCAATTTACTTATGCAGATGACATTAAAGAAGGACTAATTCTGGTCAAACTCAAGTTGGATGAAGATTCGATAAAAATTTTGAGAGAAATTATGGATGAAGAAGAAGGTTCATTCCGTAGAAGCGATATGTATAAATATGGTTTTGTAGATAGCACTGGTAACATTATAATTCCGATAATTTATGAAGGCGCCTATGAATTTAATGAAGGAATTGCTCCTGTTCTATTCAATGATAAATGGGGATTGATCGATAAAAATAATGAACAAATAACTGAATTCGAATACGACCAAATTTATTACGCAGGTGATAATCGCTTTAGTTATAAACGCGGCAATTTATGGGGATTATTGGACTTAAATGGGCGAGAGGTAATTCCCGCAAAATATTACGGTGCGAATACTTCTTATCATGACTATAAGGATTATGGTGGTGAATCTCCCTTTATATTTAAAAATGGGAAAGCGAAAACATCCAAAACAATACCAGGATTCAATGGTGACCGCACCACCTTAATTGACACGAACGGCGTACAATTATTTCTTTATAAATATCGAGACGTTGAAGAGTTGAAAGGCGGTTTCTTTAAAGTAATGTTAGGGTACAAGAGTGGTGGGAACGCGAAATTTGGACTAATTGATAAAAAAGGTAAAGAAATTATTTCAGTTCAACAAAGTGGAATTTGGTGGAGTAATGCTGAAAAAGTGTTTGTTGTTTCACCTAACGCTTATAAAAACGAGCGTGTGTATTACGACAGTACATGGCAAGAAGTAGATGCTCCGTATAATTTCATTGAAAGAGAAGGTTTAAGGGATTATAAATTATTATCAAATGGTTATTATTCCGCGCGCGGCTGGTCACATACCGTCTATTTTACACCAGCTGGAATACCATTATTTGAGGATTTATTAAAATGAATTTAATGAAATATAAAAGCATCCATCTTGTTTTATTTTTTGGGATTGTCATTTTCAATTCTAATGTGTTTGCACAAAAATTACCTGATCTTATTCCGTTTAGGTCTGGAAAATTGATGGGTTTTTGTGACAGCAATTTGAATGTTGTTTTAAAGCCAAATTATCGCATAGTTCAACCTTTTGTTGAAGGGATGGCTATTGTTACCAATGATAATTTGAGTGGTTATATTGCTGAAGATGGGCGAGAGGTTGTGCCATGTAAATATAAATTTGCCACTTCTTTTTTTATGGGTCATGCTAAGGTTGGTGAATCTCGGGATGACTATCATTTCATTAACAAGAAAGGTGAAAGAGTGCCAGGTCCGCTGGCTTGGGAGCGGTTGAAAAGAAATGCTGAAAAATACCACCTCAATTATTTACGGTTTGAAAAGGATGGATTGAAAGGGGTAATTGATAAAAACGGTAAGGTTATTATTCCGGTACAAAAAATTAAAATTGAAGAAATAACGCCAGAGGGAATCATTGTTTATTACGAGAAGGACTATAAATACTCAATCGTCAATGCCAAAGGCGACATATTAACGCGTAAACATAGTCATATTGATAATATCAAAGAGGAAAGATTTTACTTCCAAGGTTATGGGAGTTCAGGTTACCTGAGTATTCATGGAGACACTATTATTTCATCTGGTTTTGCCTTTCCACATTATAGCGAAAGCCAAAGCACTACAGATGATTATGATGAGAGATTCAGAAATTTTTATGAGGGGCGTGCAATCGTTCGCAGCGATAAAAAATACGGTTATATTGATTTAAACGGTGATTTAGTGATTGACACACTTTATGATTATACTTTTAATTTTAAAGAGGGCCGTGCAAAAGTTAAACTCAATGGTAAGTACGGTTTTATTGATAAAAATGGGAATATAATTGCGGATATAAAATACGATCAGGCCTGCTATTTTTATGAAGGTAGAGCGCAAGTGGTTCTTGGCGATAAATGTACGTATCTCGACTTAAATGGGGAAGAAGTGCTTCCGTTTAAATATGATTATTGGCAAACCGAACAGTTTTCATCATTTGAAAATGGATTTGCACGAGTGCGAATAAATGAAAAATTTGGAATGATTAATTGGAATGGAGATTCAATAACTGAGCTTAAATACGACAATATTTGGCCATTTATATACGGTCGTGCCATTGTGAGATTGGATGGGAAATTTGGAGTTATCGATACCCTTGGAAATGAAATAATTCCAATAATTTATAAAGGAATTTCTCGACTTGACCAATTTGTATTTAGAATCACAAACGAATCTTATCACAGACAAAATGGTTTAATAAGCAGAGATGGAAAGATTATTCTACCAGTGGAAAACGATAGACCAAATATTGAAATCGGCCCAATGCCAGGCTTTTATATAATTAGTAGAGGTGCTTCGTTCGACCATTTTTCAGACAATCCCACGCCACGCCATTACTATTACTTAGTAGACAAATATGGCACAAAATATTTAGTAAAATAGTCTGGATTTATCCCTTCACAAAACGAATCGTTTCTGCAACACCTTCTGCATTAACAGAGCGAATAAAATAAACACCTTGTGGCAAGTTAGAAACGTCGTAAGAGAATTCATTATTCCCTATTGCAAGTTCACCATTATAAACTGAACCAACTTCTTGTCCTAACGTGTTTAAAAGCGTCACATTCACTTCTGATTGCTTTTCTAAATTCATAGAAATTGTCAAAAAGTCATTGGCAGGATTAGGATAAACACTCAAGTTCAATGTTGGTGTTTCAATTTCATCTAAACTAACCATTGCGCTGGTAGACATATTGATGTCATCTATGTAAATGTTATTGCCATTATCATTTTCAAATTGAATTTTGAAGCGGAATCCAGCAGTGTAATAATCTGGATTAATATTGGTGACATTTACTTGATACCATTCTTCTAAAGATTCAGGTGTATAAGAACTGTTTTGTACTTCTTCGCCTAAATCATCCCCATGGATATTTTTTCTTAATGTCCATGTTTCACCGCAATTGTTTGAGATATAAAAACGCAACCATTCGTCATCACTAGCATGTCTGCGGACATAAGCGTATTTGAAATTGAAAATGACGTCATCATCTACGTCAACACCGCTCAAATCAAATGTGCTTGAAATAATTTCATCCTTGGTTCTATTGTCGTTATTTCTGTTTTTAAGGAAGGCGCAATGCGTTCCTGTATAACCAACGTCATCTATCACTTCCCACCAATCTTCGCCATCTTCATCCAACGTTAAAATTGTAATGTTATCTGGAATCATTCCAATTGTTTCAAAGCTTTCAGAATAAGGTAGAGTATTTCCTGGGTTAGGTAGAATTAACGCAAAATCTTCTTCAGTTGTTTCAACTGTACTTGCTCCATCAGAAACTTCTAAAGTCACATTAAAGTGCCCAGCAGTCGTATAAGAAATAATTGGATTTTCTTCAGTAGATGTTGCAGGAGTTCCTCCCTCAAATGTCCAATTCCATTCCGTTACATTGGAATAAGAATCATCAAAATATTGAATTGTAGTTCCTTCGCAAACTGTCGGGTTTCCAGACATGAATTGCGCTTTGCAAAGTATTGCAGGTAATCCAACTCCAGTTTCAACATGATGATCAGGGTCAACCAAATTTTCTAGAAAACCAATACCTGTTAGGTTGCCCAAAACAATTGTTTTTTGATCTTCAGAATACATGTTTTGACAAGGGCTATAACTCATGAAGTTTTCAAACTGATCTACCGCGTCAAAGCCATATAAATCTCCTGTAGGAATGTCGTCACAACTATTTAATGTTGGACTACATGACCAATGCGCCTCGCTAACGGGTGGCGTATCGCAACAATAATCTCCGTTGTCGTTACAAGCAGAACCATGACAACCGCCTTGGAATGTATGTAATAATCCCAAACAATGTCCTACTTCATGCGTAAGTGTTCTGTCACCAGCCGCTGTTCCGGTAGAGCCATAATAATCATTTCGTATAATCACACCATAGTTACTGCTGCCTCCGCTATACGGAAATTCAGCATAACCTAAAATAGTTCCTTCACCACCAGAACTGATCGAGTTCACAATCCAAATATTAAAATAATAGTTACGATCCCAAGCATCTAATCCTCCAGAACTGTAATGCTTCATATTGTTTCCGGCGTTGTAACTTCTTGAACCTGCATAACGACGTTGGATCCCATTTGTGCAATCCCCATTCGGATCAATTTTAGCCAATTCAAAACGAATCGCCATATTGGATGCATTGTCCATAAAAGGTGCTTCATCCGTATCACGTGTTTCATCAGCATCTTCGTTTGTACGATTAAAATCCTGATTTAACATATCAACTCCACTCTGAATTTGCTCATAACTAATATTTCCTTCACCATTGTCATGTATAACATGAACAACTATAGGAATAATACATTCGCCATCACGTTCATCACTCGCATAAGCACCGCTTGTAACACGTTTTAAATGTTCGTGCATTTGCAAGCGCAAATCTGGATTGGCTGCAAAAATGGTTTCATTATATTGATCTGTTCCGCACCAAGGATCAACCTGTGCGTTTACTGCACCAACAGCGAAACAAAAAAGACTAGTAAGAATGAGATTTTTCATATGGAGATTCGGTAGTTGGTTTGTGAATTGATTAGTCTTTCACTAATTTAATTGTTTGAACTTGACCATCAGATTCAATGCGCAAAACATAAATGCCTTTTGCTAAATTGTCAGTAGCCCATTGAATTTGGTTTTTACCTGCAACAAGAGCGCCGTTGTGAATTACAGCAATTTTTTCACCCAAGGCGTTGTGTAATGTCACTTTATAATCTTGTCCTGCTTCTGCAATTAATTCTAATGTTGCTTCACCAGCCAATGGATTTGGATAAATTTTCACACCAAAATCAATGTCTTGGTCTACCAAATCTGTCATTGAACTAGGATATAAATTGATATCATCAATGAAAATGTTATTGCCATTATCGTTTTCAAATTCAATTTTATACCTAAACGTGCTAACAAAGTAATCAGAGTAGATATTCGTAATATTTACTTGTCTCCAATCCGAAGTACCTGGTGTAAAATCAGATCCTGATACATCAGGTCCTAAATCGTCACCATGAATATTTTTACGGAGTGCCCAAGTTTCACCACAATCACTTGAGACGTAGAAACGAAGCCATTCATCATCATCTGAACTTTTACGTTTGTAGGCATATTTAAAGTTAAATATGATGTCATCAGACTCATCAACACCACCTAAATCAATTGTACCAGAAATAAGTGCATCTTTTGATCCATTGACAATGCCATAATTCCCTAAGTAGGCTGATTTAGAACCAGAACTTGCGGCAGTTGTTGTAAGCTCCCATGTCACATCCTCTGCGTCATTTTCAACAATAAAACGACTGTAGTCAGGTAAACCACTTAAGGATTCAAAACCTTCGCTATATGGAATTGACGTTCCAGGGTTTGGCAATACAATGATATAATTTTCATCAGATGTTGATTCAGAACCACCACCGCCAGCAACTTCTAAAGAAACTTCGTAAACGCCCGGAGTGTCATAAGTAATTGATGGATTTTCTGAAGTAGAAGAAGAAGGTGAACCACCTTCGAAATACCAAATACGACTTGTTACTGAATGATATGAATTGTCTGTGAATTCAACTGTTGATCCAGCGCAAATTGATCTTAAATCAGACGAAAAAATTGCCTCACAAACATCACCAGGTCCATCTGTTCCAGTGTTTACCAAATTTGTAGCGGCAGATAATTTATAACGTTGTCCTTGGGTACCTAATAAGGCCGTTTGAACACGGGCTGCTTGCCCTTCTGAGAACATTGTTGAACAATATGAATAATCCATGATGTTTTGAACATTATCTAATGTTCCGCACGTTTCGCCATATACATTCGAACAGTTGTCCCAACCAATTGTATTAGGTGTATCCGCTACACTATCATCAGTACCACAGCTTGCTGGGTTTCCAGGGTTATTATTATTCCCCCAAGGATGCGATAAGTTTAACCAATGTCCTGCTTCGTGACTTAAGGTATGTCTACGTCCAGTATTTGAAGTACCAATAATTCCCATATAATCAGATCGTAAGAAAATTGATCCATACATTCTTCCCGCAGCAAACCAGTTCGTAGGTCTAAACGTATAACCACCATTTCCATTTGGATCTGCACAAATAAATATATTCATGTATTTATTTTGAGGCCAAGTTCCTTGTTCATCCTCAACAGCATCTACAATTGGGTGATTACTTGGACCAGAATTACCTACGTCATAGGTTGTTTCAGAATAAGTTCTCGTTATTCCTGAGTGACAATTCCCACTAGGATCTTTAGTTGCTAATCTAAATTCAATATCGCAATTACCAACAATACCTTCAAATTCAGGAATAGTTCCACCAATGTCGGGGTTATCCATGTTGAAATCTAAGTTCATTTGTTCAATTCCACTAAAGACTTGCTCATCAGAAATGTTTTCTGAGCCGCCTAGGTGAACAACATGCACCACAACTGGAATTACATAGAGCGACCGATCGTCAGGACTCCAATATTCCATGTAATCTTCATAAGCCGCTTGGAATGCAATATCCTCCTCAGCTTGCATAGCAGCATATTCTGGATATTCTGCCATTAGGCGTTTAGTTTCTATTGTTTCACCGCAAAGGTTGAAATCTGAGTCGTCTTTATGTATGTGCTGGTGCGTCTGCGAGTAAGTGACAGCGCTCACCAAAGCCATAGTGAGAATTAGCGTAATTTTTTTCATGTTTGTTTTTTAAGTGCGTTTTGAATCGCGTTACAAGATACGGATTTTGTATCAGGCATGTATGTTATAACAAGTAAAGTGCTCAATTTGTTTATTCTATGGGAATACAAGAATGGAAAACCGTGTTATTTTAAGACGTAGGGCTTAAAAATCCCTTACAGAAATAGACTTTTCACGAGGGTTTAATTGTTGATTGGTTGCATAAGATATACATCAATTTTATAAAAGGGAACAAGGGAGATGTTCTTGGCGCTATGGCTTTTCTTAACGTAACAGTGTGGTTTTTAAAATAGCTCTTTGACCAGTTGAAGTTCTGAGGACAATGAGATAAATACCATCCTCAAAGTGCGATAAGTCAACTATTTGTGTCTGGTGATCGTCCCCGTTAATTGATCCATCTAAAATCAATTGCCCACGAATATCAAAAATTCGGTAAGTGACAGCCTCTGTTAAATCATTTGGCAGTTCAATTGTAAGCATACCTGTACTTGGATTGGGATATACTAATGCATCAAATGTTGTAGTTTCTTCTGATAAACCGGTTAGTCCGCATTTTAAATTAGAAATTAGTTCTCCAGGTAAGGCTGTTCCTGGCGCTTCAAACCAATTCCAATCTGGTTGCTCAACCATTAATCCAGTTGCCATTCTGGGTGCAACGTTAATATTAAAAGGTGTAATATCTATTTCATTGCAGTTAAGTGTGGCTTCGCTATCATGTTTAGTCACAAACTGTTCACTTGTTAAACCGAACGAAGTTGTATAGCCATAAATGGCAAAGCCTCCGTCATTGGTATTGCATATTCCATAAGCTGCTTCTCTCTCCATTCCGTCTATCACTCGAGCCGTAATAATGTTTCCATCTGAATCAAGTTTGATATAAATAATATCGCGATCATCCGTAAAACCTGTTGTTATTCCCGTAACAATAATTTCATCCGATTCGTTGACAACAGCATCCAAAACGTCATCATCATCAATTGAACCCAACCTTTTTGACCAAATTGTGTCTCCAAACGTGTTAATTTTAATCAATAAAATATCTTTCCCATGTGCTTCGCCATCCCTACCACCTACAGGGTCGCTGGTTACGCCAGCAATTACCATTTCACCAGTAGAAAACACGCCTATTGCATTTCCTTCTTCTCTACCTAAACTACCGTAACTTCTTCCCCATTGTGGGTTGAAATCATTGTCAACTTTGAACAGATAAACTTCTTCATCACCTGTTGCAGAATAACTGGTCCCATGTCCACAAACCAAATAGCCACTAGCCACTGATTGGATAAAATGACCAAGCTCACGGACAGGGCCACCGTATGTGCGTGTAGATAAGGTGTCGCCATCTTGGTTAATTTTGAGAATCATATTACTACCAATACCTGGTCCGAAACTAACCGTGTAACCAGTAATTAATACACTTGAACTATCTTTATCAAGTGTCAAATGCCATCCATGGTCGTCTCCATCACCTTGAAGAATCTTTTTCCAGAGCACATTGCCGTCCGGATCTAATTTCATGTAAATTAGGTCATAATCTCCATCATTAAAACTGTTACCATAGCCTGTAATAAAGATATTACCAGTTGTATCTTCCAATATCGCCCTTCCAATATCTCGTTTCGCTCCACCGTATGTAACTTGCCATTCTATTGCGCCTAATGCATCTAATTTGTAGATAATTACATCCTCTTCAGTCGTGTCATTATATATGTATCCTGTTACGGCATATCCACCATCCATTGTTTGAATAATATCGTAAGCAATGCCAGGGTTGGCACCAAAACTGAATGACCAATTAAAATAATCTTGACCAATGGACTGAAAAGTTTGTAGACTTATGAGAAGTATACAAACTCTTAAATAGAAATTCATAATGCATTATTTATTAAGTAGGGTGCAATTACTTTCAAAAGTACATAATTTATTAGCGTATGACAAGGCTAAAATCATGCATGCAAGTATGATGGATTACTCGATTATGTGAGGCAATTATTAAAAATCCCGCACAGAAATAACAGTTTCAGGGTAATTTAACGGTTGAGCTATAACCTTATAAATTTGAGCTGCAACAGTTTTAGTGTCAGATAATTCATTGTCGTCTTTTAGACTAACAAAGTGATCCAATAATTTAAAATCGTTTGGATTTGCCTGACGAATATCTGTTTGCATTTGCGTATCAACAACACCTGGAGCAATGGCATGAATATGCCAATTATCGCTCCCTCGTGTTTTAAGTTCTTCTGCTGTTGTACTACTAAATAAATCTAATGCAGCTTTTGAGGCGCAATAGGATGCCCAAGCATCAATAGGTCGTTTGGCCGCGCCGGAACTAATATTAATAATATGGCCTTTTTCAGCTGATTTTGAATACGTTTTAATGAACTTATTCATTAAAATTTGTGGCGCAATAGTATTGACATTTAGTACCCTCTCAATGGATTGGTCGCTGACCTGTCCAATGGGTGCAATTTCACCAATTAGTCCAGCGTTATTGATCAGCAGAACATCCGTTGCCACTTCAGAAAAATTGAAAGAATGTACGGCTTTTAAATCATTTAAATCCAATTGTATTGATTTAAAGTTGCCGTGTTCAGGCATATACGTACGTGCAATACCAATAACTTGGTAATCCAATTTTAGGAGTAGGTTAACCAACGCAGCTCCAATCCCTCTAGAGGAACCTGTTATATATGCGAGTTTATTTTGTCGGTAAGTCATTATTCGTCCAACTCATTATACCTCCTGCTAAGTTTTTAACATTGGTGTATCCGTTCATGGACAAAAATTGGCAAGCTTGCATGCTTCTAGCACCACTTCTGCAACCAATAATTACACTCGAGTCTTTTGAAATTTCAGACATTCTAGTCTGAATGTTACCTAAAGGAATTTGTAAGTGTCCTTCAATTGCATAAGAAAGCTCAGCAATTTCATGAGGTTCTCTCACATCAACAAATACTGAACCGCGTTTAACGGCAGCTTGTACATCTTTTGGATTTATTTCTTCTATATTCATTTTTCTTAATTTAATGCTTGTTCTAAATCTATAATCAAATCTTCTACATCTTCAATTCCGACACTTAAGCGGATTAATGAATCTACTACTCCTGATTTTTCACGTTCTTCTTTTGGAATAGCGGCATGTGTCATTGTGGCCGGATGACCAATCAACGACTCAACACCTCCCAAAGACTCCGCCAAAGCAAATACGTTTACTTTTTTAACCATCTCTAGGGCATCTTCCATTTTATTTCCTTTGAAGTTAAATGAAATCATTCCGCCATATCCGCGCATTTGCGATTTTGCAATTGCATGGTTCGGGTGTGATTCAAAACCAGGCCAATAAACAGAGTCAACGCGTGGATGTGCGGCTAAAAATGTTGCAATTTTCTCGCCGTTTTCGCAATGCCTTTGAATGCGAATATGTAATGTTTTTATTCCTCTTAATACCAAAAAACAATCCATAGGTGCAGTAACCGCACCACTCGAATTTTGGATTCTGTAAATTTCATTTGCAATAGCGATATCATTACAAACCAACGCTCCCATTACAACATCTGAATGACCACCTAAATACTTTGTCACAGAATGCATGACAATATCAGCACCCAAGTCCAACGGGTTTTGTAAATATGGCGTAGCAAAAGTATTATCAACCGCTAGCATTGCATTGTTTGCTTTAGCAACCTTGGCTGCAGCAACAATATCAATAATATTCATCATTGGGTTAGTTGGTGTTTCAACCCAAATTAGTTTTGTATTTTCATTGCAATAATCAGCAATATTATCGGCGTTTTGCATGCCAATAAAATGAAATTTAATGCCGTATTTTTCAAAAATGGATTTGAATATTCTGTAAGTTCCACCATATAAATCGTTGGTAGAAACAACTTCATCACCAGGATTTAGCATTTTTAAAACACAATCAATTGCTGCTAAACCAGAACCGAAACAAGCCCCAAATTTGCCGTTTTCAATTGCGGCTAAGTTTTTTTCTAAAGCGTGTCTTGTTGGATTTTGTGTACGAGAGTATTCATATCCTTTATGCACACCAATTTCTGACTGTACATAAGTACTTGTTTGATAAATAGGAGTCATTATAGCTCCTGTTGCTTCATCTGGGCGAACACCAGCATGTATTGCTTTTGTTCCAAATTTCATTTTACCCTCTTCCACGTACACTTTTTATTATTCAGCACAAATTTACTCATTTAAGTTTATTTTAGGGTGACTTAAATATAAAGATGACATAGAATTTATATGAGAAGGATGTTTTTATTCGTATCGCTTTCATTTGTTGGAATCTCTGCTGCGATTTCTCAAGATTCTACTGACGTTGATTTGACAACTGCAGATTTTTTATTTATAGATGATGCGCAATTAGATTCTGGTGAGGTTTTTACTTTTTGGGGGCTTTACTTTGCGTTAGGGAGCGAAGAATTGATTGATAGTTCTAACTCAGATTATCAGAATGAAATAACGGCTGAATTATTACAATCAATTGAAGCGCGACTCGTGGCAATTGCATGCACTACTTACATTATTGAAGTTGGTGTGCATAAAGATTGCAGGGGAAGTGCATCTAGCAGTAGGGAATTGACGCCTAGAAGGGCACTAGCTATCGTAGAATAAATCGTGAAACTTGGGGTTGAAAAGGCACGATTAATTCCAAAAGGATTTGGAGAAAGTCAACCTTATACTGAAAATGGAAAATTGCTGACGTGAGAATATATTGCCAGTTTATCAAAAGAAGAGGGACAGGTGATGCATCAGAAGAATCGAAGATTTCAGATACGAGTGATTTCAAAGGATTATGAATGAAGTGCAAAATGATACATTCTTAAAAGTCGGGAAACGGCGTACTGATTCTTTATATTAAAAGAATGCCCTCAATTCCATTCCGCCCGAGTGAATTGTCTTGCTATCTTCAGATTTACGCCCGTTATAGTTAAAGTTAATTTGCAGGTTTTTCGCAATCTTACGTTGGTATGTCAATCCCCAAGTAAAGTTGTTTCCAGTTTTTAACCCTTCCAACATTTCAAACGCAATGGATGAATTAAGGGCTGCATTATAATCAATATTTATAAAGTTGAAACGTCCTGCAAAGCTTCCTTTTTTGACTTGATTATAACGCAAATCAATTCCTACGTCACGGATAGTTGCTTTTTCGGCCAGTTCTGAATTGTTTTCTTTTTGACTGAACTTCGAGTTTAAAGCAATTCTAAACGCACTATTCGGTTGATAGGAAAACACTGGCGTTGTTTCAAAATAATCGATAAAATAATTTCTACCCAAGGCATAGTCGCTGGAATTTTTTTTGCGGCCTAAAACGCTGCTAATTCTGACGTTAAAATATTTATTCAAATTCCACCGTAACTGCACATCATGAAAGGTGTTAAGGCGTGTGTCAAACCCATTGGTCAATAAAACTTTTGAACCGTTTTCTTGGTAACTATAATTGAGGCCGAATACCGCATTTGTTTTGTTAAAATAAATGGTATTTCTAAAGGATGAACTAATGGAAACCAAACTTGTGTCTGAAATATTGTAAACAAAAGGGTTGAGTAATTGAAAATTATCCTCGTAACTGGTTTTACGATTGATTTTATAAACCGTTTGATTATTAAAGCGTGAAATCAATTTTTTAAATCCTTTTTTTGAGCGCCAAATGCGTTCTGGAGCCAAAGTTAAACTTGTTGTAAACTGATTCGTGTAAGCTCGCACATATGTATTGGTTGGCACAAAAACACGAATGTAACTTCCTTGATCTACAAAAGCGGCAATTTCAAATTCACCCAAATCTTTCACTCCGTCATTATTATAATCGATCCAAGTATGTGTTCCTTGACCAGAGTTTACTTCAATAAATACAAATTCTCGTTTTAATTCTAAGCCCGAGCCCAATTCATAAAAGCTACTGGATGAAACCGCGCCTTTCCATAAACGCATCACATGTTCCAATCGGTTTAAAATGGTGTTCTCAGGTTTTGAAAGAAACAACGTACTATCCAATACATTTAAGCGACGGTAATTTACATTCAATCGTAAAATATTGTTTGGGTTTCTGATCAATCCTGTTTCTAGTCCGATATTTTGTGCTTTAGCGGACAAATTGAGGGACGTTGAATCACTAAACCAATCATACCGTTCGCGGTAATAAATTTCCAGTTGATTTTTGGTAGAATCTGACGTAGAAATATAAGTTTTCCAATCATAAAAACGATAAGAAGTCATTTCAAGAACAGGATTGTCTGCCAATTGTTTTTTATTAGTTTCTTGAATGTCAATAAAACCAACTTTAATGTATTTAAAACGCTTTGAAAAGTCAACTTGATGGCGCAGGAAATTAGTTTCTTCACGGCCATTGGAAATTAATAAACTTGCATTTGCGGCAAGGCGCCATCCTTTATTTTGGACAATTGCATTGGCATTATTTCGGATTCCAAAATAATCTTCTCCCCAAATGAAATTTTCAAAATTATAGCCAAATGATCCCACGTCTTTTCCAATTAAGCGAAGCGCGGCATTCGATAAATATTGGTCACCTGAATAGCGTTGATTGCGAACATTCCAATCGCGGTCAAATTCGACACTTCTAAACCATTGGATTTGCCTAAAGTTTTCATGATTGTACTCAAAATTGGCCAAGGTATTTAATTTCCATTTTGATGAGTCGCGCAATTGATGTAACGAGTTCCAACGCCATTTTACACCAACGCCTTGATTGTCGCCAGCATGAAGGTCAGAGAAGGTATTTTGATCTTGATTGGACAATGCCAATTCAATAGAAGATTTAATATTGTCTGTAAATTTATATTCCGTTCCAAAAGTAAACATCTGCTTTTTTTGAGGCGCAATCAACAATTGAATAGGGGCATAGTTACCCTGCGGAACACCAGCAACAGGTTCCACCCATTTGTACACACGGCCACTGGCCGTAAAGCGATCAAAAATATAATCACCTTGTTCAGCGCCAACTTGCGAAAAGAACGCTTGATAATAAGCAGAGTCTGGATTGACCGTAAAAACCAATACGGAATCGTAACCTAAAGAATCAACCATTTTATATAATACCCGATTTTCAAAATAACCCACACTGTCAATGCTGTTAGAAAAAGCATTGATTAAACTATCTCCTGCCTGACTTAGAATCAATTTTTTTTCGTCCGTTAAATTTTGCTGAATGGTTTGGTTCTTTGCATCTTGCTCTGAATAAACGTTGATCCAAGAATGATATTTCTCTCCTTGAAATTCGCCATTATAAGACAACAGTGAACGGGCATAGTTTAAATCCGAATATTGAAATTCTATGACCATTCGCACATCTTTAGTGATGAGGTTATTTGCTGTAAATGTTACTTCTGAGGTATTATAATCAATGATATAATCAAATTCTTGCCCACGCGTCATAAGTTTTCCATCCAAATAAACCTTTTCTGTTCCAGCTAAAACCACAATAAAAGTTTCATTTTCTGCTCCTCTTAAACGATATGGACCTTGATTTCCTTCAACCCCTTGAACAATATTTCGGGCAAACTTACCTTTGGAAAATGCACCGCTAAATTTGTGTTTGGCTTCACCAGAAAACCCTATTAAATCCATGTCGTGATATGCTTCTAACGAAACACCTTGCGTTCGTTTATTATAATTCAAAAAATAGCCCGTTGGTTTTTTGAGCCAAAAATCGCCGCCAATTACAGCAAAATTATCGTTGTACACTTTGAGATATACTTGGTCAAATTCTTGCAATTTCTGCGTGTTTCCAGAGGGCTGAAAAGGTACATTATCATCAGATATTGAACCTTTTAAAAATAAGTTAGGCGCAATTTGTCCATCCAATTGTAGGTTTAAAGTGGATTGTAAAGACAGGTTTTGCGCATTCCCTATGGTAACGCCTCTTGAAATACTTCCCTGTTTATTCAGTTTAGAAGAACCAAATAAATCGGCGTTTGGGTTGGCGGATGAAACGGAATACAAAAAAGGATCAAATTCAGTTACGGTATCAGAAACGATTAAATCTTTTGATTTATGACTAAAATCGATATTAAAATCAATGGCTGATCGTTCATATCTAATTTCAAATTTCCCTGACACTTTTCCTGGAACAAATAATTTGGCGTGAATAGGATCTAAATAATAAGAATCAGCCTTTAGTTTTACGCCATCAATTAAGAGTTCAAAACCTGTGCGATAAACAGAAACAGTGTCAAATTGGACAGTGTCTGCAGCTACAAAAATTGTTTTGACTATTTTATCCTGTGCAAAAGCAAATTGGGAAGACCAAAAAAGAAGAAAAAATGATATGTTTAAGCCGTATTTAAGCAAATCGAATTCCAATAGGAAGTATAAAGATATACGGATTTATCGATCGAAAATTGCAAAAGATGGGCATTTCATGAAAGAAAGTACAATAATTGGCTTAAAACTTTATGAATTGGAGCCGAATAAACTATGATAGCTTACCCGGCTTCCGAACTCAAACCCTACTCCTCACATCTGTATAACGACTTATGATTATTGGTTACGATTTTGTCTGAATCACGAATATTTAAAGCGTAAAAAAGGCCTTACATAGTCGCAAGGCCTTTTATTAATTTTTAAATCTTTCCCTATAAGTCAGCAATGGCAGCTTCGATATCGTCGAGTGTTGAAACGCTCATAGTCATTATTTCTTCGTGATCTGGAACAATATTTGTCATGTCCGTAAAACAACTATAATAAACATCATCAATATTGGCAACACCAACAAATTTTACATCAACTCCAATGGGGATATTCGTTCCTTTAAATTCAGATGTTTCAAACGCATTGAGTGTGTAAACAGAGTTATACCCTGGGAATACGGCATAAGCAGCCGTATTTTCTGTGAGATATTCTTCATCAAAAATGCATGTCACAGTCGTTAAACTGGCGCCATCAGGCCAACCTGCATAGTCGCAATTAATCCAACCTAGTTTTTCATTTACAAATTCAAAGGTATAGTAAAACGGAAAATCTCCGCCTACTGTATCTTCTACCTCTATAATTATAATGGTATCTTCAATAGCTCCCCATTCTACAAAACCATCCTCATTTTCAATGCCTTCGTATAGGCCCATACTTGGGTCAGGGATGTCAGTAGGAACGTACACATCTACTGCGGCTCCATCAGCTAATAAAACTTCCGCACCACCTTTGGTTACAGTTAGTTTTAATTGTCCACCAGACACTAATAATTCACCGTCTGCCGTGGTTGATTTATTCAATAATACCATAGTGTTATAATCTAACACTTCAATCAATTCAAATTTAATTGTACCAATTACTGGAGTTCCATCTGCATAAACAAACGCACTCGCCGGAACCGAAATAATAACACCGTATTCGCCAGTGAATGATCCGCCTGTGGCATTATTTAAATTAAAGGTTTGTGTTGCGTCCTCTATTTTATCAGCATAATAGTTTGATAAATTTAAGGTTGGAATTGGTTCAGGAATAATTTCATGATCTTTCTTACAGCTAATTAAGAGCATTCCAATGCATAAGGTACTAAAGAGAATTTTTTTCATTTTCTAAGTTTTGAATTTATTTAAATACACATTCTGAAATTGAATGGTTGTCTGTAAAACGTTGAAAATGAAATTGTGAACGAACTGAGTGCTCGACTAAAATGGAGGGTGGGAATAAAATATTATTATTGAACGTTTAACTGTGATTAAGTTGTAAGGCTAATTTCATTACCTTCAAAATATGTTTTCAATGAAAATAAAATGGGTTCGATTTGCGGATACTTACGAAAGTTTGCAGCAAGAGTTGAATCAACGTTCATGCGCTCCAATCGTAATTGACGGCCATGGTCTTTTATTGGTGAAGCATGCTGATAAATATTATTTAGTTAAAAACAAATGCCCGCACCAAGGTGCCAAATTGGACCATGCCGTTTGCGAAGATGGGAAAATTGTTTGCCCTTGGCACCGTTATGGTTTCGATTTAGAAACGGGTAGGGGAGCAGGAATGCATCTAGAGAATTATCCAATTGAGTCTCGCGAAGATGGGCTTTATGCAGGTTTTGAATATTTCAGCTGGTTTTAAAATGATTTCCTAATAATCAAACGCTCTGTTTAGTAGCGTCTTAGCTTGTTTTCTTGTGGCTTTTAAAAGTGATTTATACGTTGTTTTAGGTTTTTATCAAAGTAGGTTAAGTTCTAAATTTGCTTCATAAATATTAAAACTTATAAAAATGACACGAATTTTAAAAGAAAAACTAAACTATCTACTTTTTTTAATAGTATGCTTTGGAATAAATGGAGCTGTTCTTGCGCAAGATGATGCAGGTGATGCTGAGGAGGAAGAAACATGTTGGTGCAAGTATACTGAAGTTTCTTCGGGGGTTTTGACAATAATCAATGTTGACAGCATGGTTGCAAATACAAGAACATATCGTAATTCTACTGGTTGCGATTGCGCTGATTGTGATGAAAAAGAGTGCGACTTTGAGCGTCGTGAGCACAATGGAGTAAAATTTGAATGGGTTTCAAAAACGGGTGAATGCGTTACTGAAATATACGGCGAAGGGGATCCATGGGATAAAGATACTACTGAAGTAAAAGATTCTGCGGAAGTAGTTATTTATGGAGGACGCGCGGCTGAAGAAGATGAGGAGGCAAGTTGCGATTGTATTCAAAAGAGAGTGACCAACAATTATACGACCTACCAAAATATGAGTGCGCGTGAAGAAAATCAAAGACCGCTTGATCCTGCAGATCGTACTACATTTAATCAAGTAAGAATTCTTAGAGAATGTGATGATGCAGATTGTGGAAGTGGAGATTGTACTTTTGCTGTTTATAAGTATGCGGTGGCTCACGGAGTTTTATATCAAACTGGTCAATATATAGGTACTGGAATTTGTACAGATCAATTTACATTGGAAACTGATACATTAATTTTGGACACATTGGGAGCGAGAAATATGGTAACCGATTTAGAAGGAAATGATGTTCCTGTTGATTTGTCGCTTTCATTTTATCCAAACCCTGCTTCTGATCAGTTAAAAATCATTGGACCAGCTGGAACTAAAACGACTATTTTTTCTCTTTCGGGTGAAATATTGTTGGAATCTGAAGAACAGTTTTTGAATATTGAAAACCTTTCACCTGGAATGTATGTTGTTTTTCTAGAGTCGAATAAAGGAGTCGTTTCTAGGCAATTAGTTATTCAGTAAACGCGGATAATTTAGAATAATTAATAACAGCATTATGAAAAATTTATTCCAAACGAAATTAGTTTATACCATTGTAATGTTATTAAGCACAGGATTGAATGAAGCTGTCACAACACATGAAGATGCGTAGTAAAATACTACTCGTAAAATCTATACTGAAAGGGGCTGTTCTGAAAAGGACGGCTCTTTTTTTTAAAAACCTTA
This sequence comes from Crocinitomix sp., assembly GCA_047623705.1. Taxonomy (GTDB): domain Bacteria; phylum Bacteroidota; class Bacteroidia; order Flavobacteriales_D; family Crocinitomicaceae; genus Crocinitomix. Next base: position 86,776 of record JBLHOW010000013.1, on the reverse strand, counting down.
CCCTCAACGTCAGCATTTGATTATTTTTAGCGTCTAGATTATTGGTGAGTCAGTTTCTCTTTTGAATATTGAGAGAAGCTATTTCACTAATCTGGGGGATTAGCTCATTTGGCTAGAGCGCTTCGCTGGCAGTGAAGAGGTAATCGGTTCGACTCCGATATTCTCCACAAAAAAGGAAGTCAAGTACGCCTCAGGCGGACTTGACTTTTTTTATGAATTCAATCGAAATTAATTTCGAATTAGATACAAACATTACCAAAATGATTTCCGCAAGAAATTATGGACTTATTTGAAATATCACGGGTACTAACGCCAATTGCTTTGCTGATCGTATTAGTTGTGCTAATTGTTCGTGGAAATAGGAATAAACGGACAAAGCTGGAAGTAAAATGCAATGGTTGCGGAAAATTAATTTCGGGTAAATGTATCAGAGTGTCTGGAGAAACATTGAATCAACCTTTAAATTATTGCTCTTCTACTTGTAAAACAAAGTATCTTGACCGTGATAAAATTAAATTCGCAAAGTTCGAGGTTGAATGATTTTTAAGTCAAGAACTTTTCTATTTTTGTTGGAATAAGGGTTATTAGCTCAGTTGGTTCAGAGCACTGCCTTGACAGGGCAGGGGTCACAGGTTCGAATCCTGTATAGCCCACGAAAAGGAAACCAAGTGCTTAGCACTTGGTTTTTTTATGGATTCAATCGAAGTTTACTTCGAATTGGAGACAAAAAAAGCCAAAAATGATTTCTGCAAGAAATTATTGGTTTCCATGCTTCGAATGGTTGCCTGTTTAGGGATCAATTAAACTTCGTAACGTAGAAAAGGAGTAATTAATCCGGTATAGTCAACGAAAAAGGATCAAGACCAATTGTTGGGGACTAGGCATAAATTTTAGTCAATCTGAATAAAAAGAAAAGAATAATTGAACTCAGGTAATTAATTCAAATTCCAAATTTGCTACCATTTGCTCGACGAAGGACCAAAGTCAACACTTAAAATTCACACTCATTTCGCGTCTTGAATAAAATCAATTAAACCATTAAAAAAACTTGAAAAAGGGGCTAGGGTCAATTCGTAATTATTAAAGACAAGGTGATAGGCGCAATTTATGCTAAAACCTTCCGTCGTTTTAACTCCAATAATAGTAGGCTCAAAACGATCCAACTTTGCGCGTTCACATAACTTTTCAAAAGCTTTATTTTCTTCAATCCATTTTACTAAAGCAGTATTGCTAGAGAAGACTTCAAGTGGTGATTTTTTCCTGTTCCATAATTGACTTAGAATGGATTTGGTTTTGATCTCAAACTTAAAATTATTTGATTGAATTGGTAGCAGAATCTCAATATTACCGATATTATCTTGGCCGAATGAATTTTTAATTGTCACGTGACAATTTTGGTATTCGTAAGTAAGAATATAAGTGGCTGTGTGAAGAAAAGAACTATCACCAACATGATACTTATCATCATATTTCTTTAAGTCTCCTTCGACTAATTCGGCGAGTTTATTGAATTCTGTTCCTATCATTAAGCGAGGCGCTATTTTAGAATGCTTACTCTTGGCAATTGATATATTTCTCGAATAAATTGTTCTTTGTTGAAATTATTCCACCCAATTTTTGAGTCACCTTGGCATATGAAATGGTCATGCTCGAAATCTTTTCTTCATTGTTAAAGAAATTAAACGTAAGAGGACGCTTCATATCCATGGCCTTGGTAATAAATTCGTCCACGTCTTCTACTTGAATTGTTGAGTTTCCTTTGTCATCCATTTCTAACTCAAAATCATATTGAATCGCATCACCTTTTTTGATATTTGAAGGGAAACCAATCAGGACTTGAACAGAGTTGTATGGACAAGCTTTTCCTTGACGGTAAAGGTTAAATGCCATTGAAACATTCCCAAAACAATAGTCATCATCTTTTTTAAGCAATTTAATAAAAGCCCTCAATTTAATTTGAGCACGCGTTACATCTCCTGAAGCTTTGAAAAATTCTTGCGTCACATAGATATAATTTTTTATATCCTCGTCATATTCAAAGTTGACTTGACTGCCTTCAAAGCTGCGAAAATTTTTGAGTTCCTCTTTTCCCAATTGTACGTCTTGAGCAATAAGACTCGTTGTGAAAATCGAGAAAATGATAAGTGTTATAAATCGCATTTTTATTAATTTTAAATGTTGTTAATGATCGCAAGAATAAAGATACTAATCAACTTTAAACGAAGCAGATATTTACATATAATGTCGTTTGAAAATTAGATAACCCTTATTTGTTTGATTTATTCTATTCAAAGATAATGCCATGAAATTGAAAGTTAAATTCAGATTTAATGTATCCAGGAGTTTCGATATCCAAAATCAAGTGAATAGTAGGGATAGGGTTTTGGCTTTTCCTCAAAAAAAAACGGGATGATCAAGCGCTATGCTTAATTCACCCCGTTTACAGAATTACATTTTACTAAAAACTCAGTGTTAGTTTGTTTTTATGATTTTAAAATGCCCCGTTTTTCCGTCGCTTTCTACAACGGCTATATACATTCCCGCTTGGGTGTCTAAATCAAATGTATAGATGGGTGTATTAATATTGTTGGCTTGATGAATAATCGCACCACTCATATCATATAATTTAATCGTTGCATTTTCAACAGCAACTAAATTCACATTTACCTGATTTTGAATATCATTATAAAATACAATTACACCTTCTAGTTCTGCAGATTCTTGAATTCCTGATGAACCATCATCACCACATGCAATACCTTCAACCCAGTCAGCATCTGTCATGTTCGTAGTTGTGCCATTTAATCCATAAGCGGGTTCTGAAACCGCAGTTCCTGAGCCTTCTTCGAACGCATAAACAGCAACAAGTGAATCAAGAAGTTCAGTATCAGTTCCTGTCATGCAACTATCCTTAGCAAAGTCAATTTCAGCGGCAGTTTTTGCTCTCCACCAAAAACGAACTTCGTCCATAGCACCATTGAAGTCGTTCCCTTCTCTATCAATCCCAAGTTGCAGTGCATGGTCAGGTGAGCTTACCATATCGTAATGTGCTCCAGTTCCTTCCGCAACTCCATCTGTAACAATAAAAATGGTTGTTCCATCCGATCCGGCAGCAATATGGTGCCATTCGCCGTCATTAACAGCAGTGGTACCCTGGACAGTTGAAAAGCTAAAGGTATTATTGAAAATTTGTATTCCGCCATGTCCCGAAGGAGTTACACCAAACCAAAATCCACGGTGTCCAGTTCCGTCTACGTCATCAGTTGCAGCTACCGTTTGGTATCCGCTTCCAGTACATTTGACCCATGCTTCCATTGTGAAGTTGTTTCCGTCAAAACTGAAAAGAGGATCATACGGAACATTAACGTAATCGTCGTTGTCAGGAAAATTTAACGCTGTTTGAGCTTTGACTACCGTTATTGTTAAAGCAAGCGCGAATAGGGTAAAAATTGTTTTCATAATACTATTTTTAATTAATTTTCATTTCTAATCAAAGGTATGGCAGCATTAGATATTGATTATGGCCATTCAGAACATAATTTCGTCGTTTAGAACTTTTTAGCTCGAAAACGCAATCAGAATTGGATTTTAACGGCTAAAATGGCGATTAATCAAAAGTTGAAATAAAAGATCCCCACTTATATGTTTAAACATTTAATTTAATGTATCTTACTAAAAAAATTGACCTATGGATAAAGCAAAAGTGGCTGGCAAAGCACCAGTAATGGTAGAAGCAATTAAAGACAAAAATTACGCATGGTGTACATGTGGATTATCTGAGAATCAACCGTATTGTAACGGTTCTCATAAAGGAACAAGTTTTACACCTCAAATTTGCGTTGAAACCGAAGATAAAAAGGTTTTTCTTTGTGCATGTAAACAAACTTCCAATCCACCATATTGCGACGGTAGTCACGCTAAACTATAAATAGTACTTCCATTTGAATCAATTATTATAATCTTTTTAACTTTACAACTCAATCGTTTTAAATGACTTATGATAAGAGTTCTTACATTCTTAATGCTACTTTCTGTTGCACCAATATGCGGTTTCTCACAAAACGCGTTAAATTTTGATGGTGTAGATGATTATGTAGAGACAGATCATGCGGGGGTTTTAGGATCGAGCGCGAGAACTGTTGAAGCTTGGATCAATACAACCGTTGTTTCTAATCCAGGAGATGGAGGTGTTCAACAAATAATTACCGACTGGGGTAGTTTTGTAACAGGAGGAAGATTTACATTCAATTTATTAGGGGCCAATGCGATTCGAATAGAAGTTGGCGGCTCAGGATTAAGCGGAACAATTCCTGTTAATGATGGTGCATGGCATCATGTTGCTTGCGTATATGACCCGTCAGATCTTCTCAATCCATATGCCCTTTATGTAGATGGTGTTTTGGATGTTGAGGGAGATATTCCAACAGATATTAATACCATTTCGGGAACAGATTTGAGAATTGGCCGCCGAGTAGATAATGCGCGCAACTTTGATGGAAATATTGATGAAGTGCGTGTTTGGGACATTGCCAGAACACAAGATGAAATTATTGCAGACATGAATAATGAATATTGTTCTATTCCTGCTGATTTAGTGGCTTATTATAAATTCAATCATGGCGTTGCAGGTGGCAGTAATCCAGGTGTCGTCGTTTTAGAAGACTTTTCTGGAGGTGACCACGACGGAGATTTAATGAGTTTTGCTTTGACGGGCCCAACTTCAAATTGGGTAGAGGGGATTGACTTACCAGCAACTATTGAATCAGAATTTTTTGTGGCAACATGTTTAGCGTATACTGTACCAAGTGGAGATGAGACGCATTATTTATCAGGAACTTATATGGACACGTTAACCTCTGTGTTTGGATGCGATAGCATTTTGACGATTGAAGTAGAGTTGGGCTACGCACTTGGTGAAATGACAGAAGTAGCTTGCGGATCATTCACGGTTCCTAGTGGTGACGAAACATATACTACAACAGGAGTTTATATGGATACGCTTCCAGCTCTAGGCGGATGTGACAGTATTATCACAATTAATTTAACCGTAAATTATGCTGGCGAATCCTCAATTGAAGAAACAGCTTGTGATGAGTATGAAGCCCCAAGTGGCGCTATGTATACTGAGTCTGGAACATATATTGATATTATTGAAACCGAAGCTGGTTGCGATAGCACAATTACAATTGAGTTGGAAATTGTTACGTTTACCACATCATCCATCACCGTAAATGCTTGTAATATGTACGAAGCGCCAAGTGGAGATGATTATACTGAATCTGGAATTATTACAGACATAATTGAAAACGAAGCGGGTTGTGATAGTATTATCACCATTGATTTAACCATACATGAGGATGCTGAGGTCACAATTGATGTGACTACTTGCGGTTCTTATACAGTACCAAGTGGAGATGCAACTTATGATGAAACTGGAACCTATATGGATCTTTTAATAACAGAAGATGGATGTGATAGCGTATTGACTATTAATTTAACCATTGAAGATTTGGACATTACGGTAACCAATGCTGATCCAACTTTAACCGCAATTGCAACTGGTGTGACCTATCAATGGGTGGATTGTGATGCTGATTTTACTCCAATTGATGGTGCAACGGATCAAACATTTACACCAGATGACAATGGAAATTATGCCGTTATCATTTCGGATGGAGAATGTATTGATACATCTGATTGCTACGCCATTATTACTGCATATATTTTAAATAATAACCTACCATCACTTTCATTTTATCCGAACCCTACAAAGGGATCAATTACTGTAGAGTTGCCAGAAATTGAAGATTCAATTGTTGTAAATGTAATTTCAACGGACGGAAAAATAGTGCAATCTTATACCTATTCTAATGCACAAAAAGTTGATCTAAATATTGATGGTGCAGCTGGCATGTATTTTGTAAATGTCATCACAGAGGCGAACCAATATGTTCTAAAGGTGAATAAAGATTGAGACCTTAACAGGTTGTTCAATCGAATTGTTGTAACTTTCAGTTTATATATTTATTTGAATTATGCACAGTATCAGTCAATTTAATACACGAATTTTAGTCCTTTTCTTAGCACTTTTTTTAATGAGCGGAAGTAGTTTTGCAGTTGAAAAGTTAAGTCCTTCTTTAAGTTTAATTGTAGGAGGAGAGAAAATTTTAAATGGATCATCCGTCAATGGTAAACGTGATTTTAGTAAAGCAAAATTTCGTATTGTTGATCAAAATGGAAATGGATTAAACTATTTCACAATACTTGAAGGTCACATTTTGCCTGCGCAAAGTGATGTGCCCATGCGTGGTAGTATTCTTGAATCGGGTGAATTGGATGCAGTATCAATTGAATTGTTGACCAAGGCAGATGGTGAAAAAATGACTGCCTTTGTAAAAGTTCTCGATAAGTCTGATAACACAACTGTGGGTATTGCGTTTCATTTTTATATCAATGTTAAGCCAGAAATTGTTTTTGGTAATGTTACCCAAGGGCAAAAAGACGTGAGTAAAGAAATGGTAGCAGGTTTACAGACCTTATTAGTAGAGTTTTCAGAAAATCGTGATTTGATTTCTTATAATGTTGTGAGTGGAACAGTTGCAGTAGATGGGGTTGACATTAAAGGAGAAGTTTTGGGAAATGGTGTTTTAGATGATAATGCCCAACAAGCTTTGAGTCAAGCTGCAGGAAAACAAGTAACTATTCTTGTAAAATATGCGGACCCATCAGGAGCCGAGAAAAGGACAGCCTTGGTGTTTACCGTTGCAACTTAAAGTTCAATAGTAGCAACCTTCCGATAATCGAAATGTTCAGAATGGCTGACATATCCTAATTGATTATTCGTTAATACAGTATTTCCAATTTTAAAATCGGGGACATTGCAATGGCTGTGTCCATAAATCCAATGGCTAATGGAATGGTCTCGAATTAAGGGTGCCAATTCCGTTGCAAAAGCATTATTTAATGGACTGTTTTTAAACTGTGACGGATAATTCTCATAAGTAGGCACGTGGTGTGTTACTATAATTTGATTTTTTATTTGAGTCATCTCATTTAACGCTGTTTTAAGAAAGTCCACGTTTTCTTTAAATAATTGTGTTGAGTCGTTTGGATTAAACGGGCGATCACCATTTTTGATATGATAATAGTCACTCATGCCGCGTTGAATTTGCATAAAATTTTGGGGCGATATTTCAGACCAAAGCGTTGTAAAAAGAAGCGTACATGCATCTAAATCTAACCTGTAATTATTTACCAAATGAATATTATCTCTGATCTTTTCATGAAATGTTCCTGATCGCAAAGAAATGTCGGACCCATAATATTCATGATTACCTGCAATCCAATAAACTGCTTTAAATTGCGTTTGAATTTGATCAAAAAACCAATCAAAATGTGGGATCATTTGGAAGGGAATGATGTCCCCCGCCAGGATAAGGATCTCACCAGTAGGTATAATAGGATTTGCTTTAAGGTAGGCAAGGTTTTTTGGAAATTCTAAATGCAAGTCCGAGCAATATTGTAAAGTTAATTTGGCCATAGTAATTCCCCCAATAATAGCCATTTTTCAGATCAATTGCTAAAACAGCTCTGATTCATAGAAGTATGTGTAACTTTGTGCCTCTAAAAAATTAAATTATGATAATTGCAAATGAGAGTGTCGTTACGGTTAATTATACCTTAAAGAATGATACTGGTGAAATTTTGGATACTTCTGAAGGGAGAGAGCCATTAGTATATTTACATGGTGTTGGTGCATTAATACCAGGGCTTGAAAATGAGTTAGCTGGGAAATCGGCCGATACTAAACTGAAAGTAGTAATTACTCCTGAAAATGCTTATGGTACACGTCGTGATGAACTTGTACGTGTTGTATCGAAAGACGGATTCCAAGGTGAAGAAGAATTGACTGTTGGTATGCGTGTTCAGTTAGATACAGAACATGGCCCTGCAATTGCCGAGGTTACTAAAGTTGAAGAAGAAGTGACACTTGATTTAAATCACCCTTTAGCAGATATGACATTACATTTTGATGTTGAGATTATTGAAGTTAGAGCAGCATCAGCTGAAGAAATTGAGCATGGTCACGTGCATGGCGAAGGTGGACACCACCATTAGTCTAAAGGCAAACGATAAATAAACCGAGCTTCGAACGACCAGCCGTTTTCAAATAATGTGCTGGTTGTTGGGCGGTCGTCTCCAATATTCACAGGGCCTAGTTTTAAATCTAAGGTTTCGTTGTCATCATAAAAACGGTATTTTCTTAATACAGACGCACCTGCTTTCAAATGGAACCAGACGTTTTTGCCTAAGTTAAATTCTGTAAATACCCAAACATTATTATCCGCCTTGTCTAAATGATAGTTAGGTTGAAAAACATTAGGACCCATTTTGTACGAACCATTTACACCGTCAAATCTTAAACCGGCTCTAAACCAATCATTCGCCTGATAACTCAATTCGAGATTAATAGGAATCACTGTTTTTAGTCGCCATTTGTCATTGATTTTCCAATTGAATCCAAACAAAGGGACGAACATGGGGCCGAACAATTCACCATTATAATAAAGTCCATATTTCCAATCAAAATTATCTGATCGACTAGTGGTTCCTAAAGCAAGTCCCCCCAACTGAAAATGTGAAATATCAATTCCATTAAAGTCTGTATTTAAACGAGGAATCGCCATAAAGAGCATTTTTGATTTAGTATTCCACTTATGCTCTAAACCCAATTGCAGCATGATGGAAGCAAATTTATATTCTAAGTCAATCGAAAGCGGATTCTCTTGAAATGTGATGGAATTCTGTTGATATTCCATTCCAAAAATGAGCACGTTTTCATCATTTAAAACAATTGGCAATTTTGCATCAACAACGTACATATTGAAGTTGCGTTTTAAATCAGAATTTCCTACAACACTGCCAGGTGATGTTCTCCAATATACATTTGCTAAATCAATTGAATTCTGCGTGAATCCGTTAAAACTAATCGCCAAAATAAAGAATGTTACTAACTGTCTCATACTGTAAATGTAAGATAATCATTCACACTCGGATAATTGATTATTGCAAGTCGCCAGTGCTGATTTGTGAATTTCGCAAATATGAATTTATCTTTTAGAATGGTGTGCAGCTCTTGCTTTAATGACAACTTTTCCGTTTTGTATTCCGCATGGCTTCGTTGGTCCCAATAATTATCGGAATATGATCCTACGGGCGCACCGTTACAATTTCACACTTTATCAACAACCACGTATGTTTTGCTTAAAATAACCTTTAGGTCTGTAGTGCAGGATTATAAATCTAGCATAGCCGAATACAATTTGTTTTGTTAAATAATTCTTAATTTCTAAAGATGGGTATGTTTTGGCACGGAAATCGCAATTACCATAATTGAATTAGACTAAATGATTCATGGGTTTTGGGTTAAGGCCGTTCTTTCTAAAAGAGCGGTCTTATTTTTTTTATGAAATTTTGCCGCGTTCCCTCAAAAGCTTTCGCGGTTGCGAAATGAAGGATTATATTATAATCGATAGTCTTGAAGAAGGATTATTTTTTTAAGACTTTGGCAATTTTAAAATAATCTGAATCGTGATTCGGTGCATTTTTTAAAGCCTCGGCTTGCGTAATAGTTGACACATGCACATCTTCCCTTAAAACGTTAATTGAATCTGTCATAAAGATGAGAGGTTCAACTCCATCCGTATCAATAGAGTTTAACTGATCTACAAAACCAATAATTTTAGAAAGATCTTTTTTAATGTTTTCTTTTTCGGCGCCGTTAAATTCTAGGCGGGCCAAGTGTGCAATATGATTAACGGTTTCGTCAGTAATTTCCATCTTCAGCTGTTATTATTGTTTGGCGTTATCATCTAATAACGGTCCATTTATCGTGTCAAACGTTTGTTGACGCAAATTTATATAATCTTTTTTACTCAGTCCAACTGTTGGGATAGGTTTATGAATAATTACTCTAGAAATTCCTGGTCGCGCTGGTCCCGTTAAAAAAGGGTGAACATTAAATAATTTCCAATTGTCCAATATTGTAATAGGTAAAATAGGGATCTGAGAATCAATTGCTAATTTAAATGCGCCATTTTTAAATGGAGCCAAAATCGGAGTGTCAACATGGATCCCACCCTCAGGGAATATGACAATAGACCAGCCATTTTGTAATTCGTTTTTTGCACGGATGATTGAACGCATGCCGGAACTTCTTTTTTCCCGATTTACCGCAATATCTACTTTTTTAAAGAAAATATTAATGATTGGCCATTTTAGTAATTCAGATTTACCAATAAACAAAAAGCGTTTTCGGGGTAAAATACGGTACATCAATATAATGTCTAAATAAGAAGCGTGGTTGGCACAAATAACAAAAGGGCCTTCGGATAATTTTGGTTTCTCATCCTTATACACCAACCAGACAAAATCTAGGATTAAAATAAGACGTGCAGTAAAGACCTTTAATTTAAATACCCGACCATAGTTTTCTTTCCGAAGTAAGAGAGTCCAAAATATAGGATACAATAACAGTAACACCAAAAAAAATACCAGTGCAAAATAAACACGGTAAACAATTATGAATGGTATTAGCAGTATTTTCATCAGCCTACAAAAGTACAAAAAAAGGAAGTTTAACGCCTAGGTATAATTTAGTTTAACTATTTGATAAAATAAAGCAGTAACAAGGTATTCAGATTAGGGCTTTATTTCTATTTTTGGGTTGTCAAATTGTGAAATATTAATTTCAATAAAGGCGTAATTTACAATAAATATTTAGAATAATGGCTCGAATTTTAACGGGGGTACAAAGTACTGGAATTCCACATATGGGAAATGTATTAGGTGCAATTAAACCGGCTATTAAAATGGCTGAGAATGATCAAAACGAATCATTCTTATTTATCGCTGATTTACATTCTTTAACTCAAATAAAAGATGGTGAAACAATGCGTAACAATACCTATGCAACGGCTGCGGCTTGGTTGGCATGTGGGTTGGATACGGAGAAAACCGTTTTTTACAGACAAAGTGATGTACCGCAAACAGCTGAATTGTCGTGGTATTTATCTTGTTTTTTCCCCTATCAGAGACTAACATTAGCACATTCGTTTAAAGATAAAGCTGATCGATTGGAAGACGTGAACGCGGGCTTATTTATATACCCAATGTTAATGGCTGCTGATATTTTATTGTATGACGCAGAATTTGTGCCTGTTGGAAAAGATCAGATACAACATATTGAAATGACGCGAAAAGTCGGGGATCGTTTTAATCTTCAAATGGGCGATACTTTTGTTTTACCAGAGGCATCTATTCAAGAAGATACCAAACTGGTGCCTGGAACCGACGGAACAAAAATGTCTAAATCTAAAGGGAATACGATTAATCTATTTTTACCAAAAAAGGAACTAAAGAAGCAGATTTTTAGCATTGTAACTGATAGTACCCCTTTAGAAGATCCCAAAGATCCGGATATATGTAATGCTTTTCAAATTTATGCGCTTTTGGCAAATGAGGATGAAATCGAGACTATGCGAAAAAATTATGCAGCTGGTGGTTGGGGCTTTGGTCATACTAAAAAAGCCATTTTAGAACTCATTTTAGATCGCTTTTCAGAAATGCGCGAGCGTTATGATTATTTCATGGAAAACAAGGCTGAGCTAGACATGATTTTGCAAAAAGGATCCGAAAAGGCATCTCTTGTTGCTAATGATGTTTTAAAAAGAGTACGGGCTAAAATTGGTTATTAGACAAATATTAATCTAATAATTGGATAGAACCGATAGCTATTGCGGCATAAATCATTAAGCCAATAAAGAAGTACAGTGATTTGTGTAATTTCATTGGTGTGCGTTTCATAATGGGTTTTTAAGTTCGCATCAAATGTAAGTATAAAATTATAGGGCGAAAACGGTATAAAGACGTAGTTTTCTGTCAGTTAATTATCACTTAATTCAGCTGTTTTATACAAGTTTATTTAAGCTAAGTTGTTTATATTTACTGCTGAAGTCTAAGAATTGGAAGATAAAAGAAACATATTTTCATTGCATGCGCTCAATCAATCATTGGAGCGGCATATTCGTGATACGTTTGCGCTGAAAAGCTATTGGGTAATTGCTGAGATCACTAAAGCTCAAGAAAAGAATGGGCATCATTATCTCGAATTGGCAGATTCTAAAGACGGAAAAAGAGTTGCCGAAATGTCAGCCAATATGTGGTTTTCAACCTTTAATCGGGTAGACAATCACTTAAATGGCGAACTGAAAGCAATTTTCAAACATGGCAATAAAGTGCTCGTCAATGTGCGCATTGAATTTCATCCTATTTATGGTTTAAAGCTGAATATCTTAGATGTTGATCCAACAATAACTTATGGTGAGTTGGAGAAACAGAAAAAGGCTACAATTAAGCGCTTAAAGAAAGAGGGTTTGTATGATTTGCAGCAAGCCTTAAAATTACCAGCAATCATTAAAAAAGTGGCGCTAATTGGGTCGCAAAACACTTCAGGGTATCGCGATTTTTTAACAGAACTACTAGAGAATAGAATCTATACAAATTTTAAAGTAAAGGAGTTTTCCGTTTCTGTGCAAGGAGATAGAGCAACGAAAGAAGTCACTAAAGCGATTAAAGAAGCACAAACCTATAATGTTGATGTAATTGTTATTGTAAGAGGTGGTGGAAGTAAAATGGACCTGAATGTTTTTAATGGATATGAAATAGCCAAGACAATAGCAGAAAGCGAAATTCCGATTATTACTGGAATTGGACATGAAACGGATGATGTTATAGCTGACTTGGTGGCTAATAAATACGAGATTACACCAACCGCAGTTGCCAAATTTTTATATGTCAGAGCCGGAATATTTAAGAGTGATTTGCAAGGGGCATTTGATAGTGTTCTTAAAATTTCGCAGCAACTAATCGCTGTCACTAAAGATGAGTTTACGCATACAAGCAAATATTTGGTGCACTATACACAAAACTTAATTCGAGAGCATAATAATTTAATAAAAGACAGTATCCATCAATTGCACATTGGGGTAACTGAGACCATTGAAAGCGAAAGGTCTAAATTAGACTTGAATTTGAGTAAGGTTGGGAATAATGCCAAAAATACAATTGCTCTGAAAAAAAGCACTGAGCTCAACTCTAGATTGGATATGATTCATATGCTGAGTTTGAATAATATCGAGCGTAGTAAAATTGGCCTCAATAATTTGGCTGAACTTTTAATGCTTTTAAATCCAGAAGAATTACTTAAAAAAGGGTATACAATATCTACTATCAATAATGTTGATTTGATTAATTATGATGGAGATTTAAAGGATGCTACTTTGAAAACATTATCAAGTCAACATCTCATAACGAGTAAAATTGTTACCGTTAAAAAGCACGAATAATACATATATTTATGAAAGCAAAATTAGATCCGAAATTAAAATATGATGAAGCCTTGGAACAATTGCAAGAAATTGTACATCTGCTAGAACGGAAAGAAATTAATATTGATGACCTTGCTGGGAAGGTGAAACAAGCCAAATTATTGGTTGATTTCTGTCGCGAAAAGTTGGACAGTACAGAAGAGGAGATAAATAAAATCATCAGTCCAAACGACGGTGAGGAAAAACCGTTTTGATAAAAACGTATACCCGCAAGGGAGATATAAAACTGATTCTTGAACAAACTCTTACGGTTTATCATGAGAACGGTGTTGAGCTTTTAATTGATGAATTACATGAATCAATTTTAGCACATAAAGTAAAATTTCCCTTGTTGGAATTTTGCGCAAAAACCCTTTTTGAGAATTTAAACGCTGTAGATCAAGTTATTTTATGTGATGCAATTTGCGCGCGAAAAACAGAAGGCGGAAATGTAATCTTGGGCATAATTTTACAATTGCGGTTGCCAGATAAATTTGAAGAATCGATTCAGAAAGCCCGAACATATATTGCAGATGCTGATGAATGGTATGTATGTGATATTATTGGCGAACGTGTTTGGGGTGTTGCTTTGTTAACCCAATTCGAATCAATGATTAAAGTAGTTGAGCAATTGAGTGTTGATAAAAGTCATTGGGTGGTAAGATCGCTTGGTGCAGGCGCCAACTACGCTATAAAAAAGGGCTTAGAAAAAGTGAAAGTAGATCAAGTTTTTTTACTCCTTATGACAATGGTAAAAACCAATGATCGGCAAATTAAGCAAGGCGTTGGTTGGGCGGCTAAAACCACCGCCAAATTTCATCCCGACATCATTAGTAAGTACAGTCTTAAAATCGAAAATTATAGTGAAATTCCGAATTGGTTTCGTAAAAAAATAGAGATTGGATTAAATAGAAACGCCTATGCCAAAGGAAAAAGAGGTTAAATCCATACTCAATAAAACAAAAAAGAGAGATCCTTGGTTTTTAGATGACTACACCATTAATTTGTATAGTAGTTGCTCCTTTAATTGTTTGTATTGTTATATTCGTGGCAGTAAATACGGTTTAAATTTGGAGCAAAGTTTAACCGTTAAAACAAATGCCATTGAAGTTTTAGATCGGCAGTTATTTAACCGGGCAAAAAAAGGAAAATACGGTATTATTGTGTTGTCGAGTGCAACTGATCCCTATCTTAAAATTGAAGAAGATTATCAAATGACTCGGCAAGCCTTAACAGTAATTTTGAAACATAAATTCCCTGTTCACATGATCACCAAATCCAGCGGAATTGAACGCGATTTTGATTTATTGCACGATATTGATAAAGCCGCAGTCCTTCCGAACGATTTGAAGGGTAAATTAACCGGTGGAACCATAATTACCTATTCATTTTCAACCTTGGATGATAAAGTTGGGCACATTTTTGAACCCGGAGCAGTGGCGCCAAGTATTCGATTAAGAACATTAGAAAAAACGGTGAAAGATGGTTTTTTAACTGGAGTAAGTTTGATGCCACTATTACCGTTTATTAGTGACACAACAGAAGCATTGAATTTGTTTTATGAAACATTTAAAAAAATAAACACGGCTTATGTAATGCCCGCTAGCATTACGTTGTTTGGCAATGGCAAAGCCGACAGCAATACATTGATATTGGGCGCCATTAAAAAACATTACCCAGAATTGGAAAATAAATATTTGAAATACTTTGCGTCAGGTAGTGAAATGCCAGGATACTATAAAAAAGCGTTCAAAACTAAAATGGAAGAATTGGCGCTAACGTATGCTCTAAAGAATAGGATTATTTAGTGTGCATCCATAGCGTCATTTCTAAATCGTAACTCAATATTCCTTATTCGATATTTTTTCAATAGAAATGTCCCCTTCAGGGCACAGCAACCTCCTCTCGTTAATCCTCAAATTTCAGCCCGTGCTTTGCTCCAACCTCAATAAACAGTTGTTTTAAATCTTCGCGATTCATTTTAAGCATTACCGTGCTAATTGCAACGGGAGTTCCAAAGGATTCTGTATTTTTTTTAATCGTTGTTTTTTTGAGACCACTAAAGCGCTCAATAAATTGTTCTTTATCTTTTAAATAAATCACAATAAATGGAATGCCAATTTGTTTTTTAATCCCAAAACCACTCATTTCTTCCCAACGTACCATTCCAACCGCAAATGCTGAAATTTGCTCCTGAATCCCCTCTTCATTAATAATTAAACCGATTGTTTTTTTAACAATTTTATAAATCAAGAAAATCAATAGCATTAAAAAAATTATGACAACAGTCATGCTGATGGCAAACATGGCTTCATCTTTAAAAGGATGACTCCCTAATATCAGTGGATTAATTAATAAGATTGTTCCTCCAATAATAAAGAGAATGGATAAGATGATGCCTGCAACCTGCTTCCGGCTATCTATTTTAATTTCATGTATCATATTGATCTATTAATTGTCATGCAAACATATCAAAAATAGAATTTTAAGCGCAATAAGCGAACTCAGGTTAACAATAATCTGAATTAAAAGATTTGGCTTCAATCGCATCAATTGAAATAATATGATCCATTCTAACTTTTAAATCAAGGGTATCATTTTTTATATGTGCGTATTCGCCATTTCTACCCCCGGTTAAATCATAGATGATTGCCTTAGAAACTGTAGTGGCTTTTCCGTTTAATTGATAGCGTAATGTAATTGGGCAACGAAGCGTTGCAAAATGCTCTAGATAGTCGTGGAATTCACAATTGATTGGTTGGTATGGATCGGAATAAGACATTGCTTTTTTATGTTTAGACGGTTTGTGTGGCTTGGCCTTTCAGTTTTAAATTGCGGGATTAACTTCATTGATTCCCTTTGGACGGTCCGAAGGATAGAAACTAATGGCCTGCTTTAGGTGGACTCTATTGATTTTTTTGATGATTTCAATACGAAGTGAACTTCGCTTGTATCCATAAAAAAAACCAACCTGTCTATTGACTGGTTGGTTCCTTTTTTGTGGTGATAGAGGGATTTGAACCCCCGACACATGGATTTTCAGTCCATTGCTCTACCAACTGAGCTATATCACCATCCAATAATGTGGGGGCAAAGATACTAGGTTATTTTAAAGCACAAAAGAATTCACAATTATTTTTTTACTTTTTTGCTGAGAATAGAGAAATTGTCCTCAATTTTGCAGCATGAATCTGATTGTTGATCAGGGTAATACAGCCACAAAATTGGCGCTTTTTGATGAAGGCGGAAACTTGCAATTAAAAAATATTTTTGCAAAAAATGACATTGCTCAGGTGGAACAATGGGTAATTGAGCATGCCAAAGAAGCAAAAGCAGTTCTCGTGAGCTCCGTAACCAATGATCAAATTAGCATACCAATTGCGCGACGGATTGATTTGGATACGTCAACACCAATTCCCATTGAGAATAGCTACGAGACTCCTGAAACATTGGGTAAAGACCGACTTGCAAATGCCGTAGCCATTTGGAAAAAGAACCCAGACAAACACTCATTGTGTATAGATCTTGGTACCTGCATCAAATACGATTTGGTCAATGATAAAGGCATTTATTTGGGAGGGAACATTAGCCCCGGATTAAAAATGCGTTACGCGGCCTTGCAATCCTTTACCGATCAATTACCCTTGATTGAACCTGAGGATTTTGAATTAGGATTTGGAACAACTACCAAAACCAGCATTTTAAATGGAGTACAACACGCGATTTTCCACGAAATAAATGGGTTTATTCACCGTTATCAAGAACAATTTGGTGAATTAACAATTTTTATGACCGGTGGAGATTTAAAATACTTTGATAAAGGATATAAAAACCCCATCTTTGCAGATTCCGATTTAACCATTTTTGGTTTAAACGAAATATTGAAGTACAATGTTGAATATTAAAAATATATTTTTTGCGATAGCAGCCCTGCTTATAGTGAACGTCTCGTTTGCGCAAAAAGGAACGCAATCACCCTATAGTTCTTTTGGGTTAGGAGAACGTAACTACGAAGGTTATGCGGTGTTTTCATCAATGGGTGGTGTTTCATTAGCCAATACAGATTCAACTATAGTTAATTCCTCCAATCCTGCATCATACGCGTATATTTCTAGAAACTTACCTGTCTTGCAAATAGGATTGAATGGTAAGTTTTCAAAATTTAGTAACGAAACGACTACCACGAATCAACGCCATTTTGGATTAAATCAATTCCAACTCGGTTTACCTATTAAGGAAAATTGGGGTCTTGGAATCGGATTAAAACCGTATTCATTTACAGGGTATACGATTACAAATTACTCGGTTAACGAGGATAGCGATACAACCATGCAAACTGTAAGTGAAGGTTCTGGTGGAATTAGAATTGCAAATTTAGGACTTTCATTCCGCCCAGTAAATTACAGTTCAAAGGCAAGCATTAAAAGAAAATTGGAGATAAGAGATACGGCAACAAATGAAAAAATTGTACGCGATACACTAATAATGGGAAATAGATCTCATAATTTATCAATCGGAGTGAATGCCAATTATCTCTTCGGATCATCTAAAAATATTCGTTCTTCTGAATTTATACCGACATCACTGGTTGATTTTAATGCTAGAGTGATTGATGGATTAAGAGTTTCTGGACTTACGACTGAATTCGGTATTAATTATAATTTGGGGTTTAAATCAAGTAATTTAAGCCGAGTGTTTTCAATAGCTGCAACATTTTCTCCAGCGACGGAGGTTAGAGCCTATCAAGATTTATTGTCATTTTCATATAGAGGAAGTTTTTATCGCGGACAATCAGTACAAGTGATGGACACGGTTGAGTTTATTCAAGATGATGAGGGTATGATTTTAAAACCAGAAGCATTAGGAATAGGCTTACAATATCAATTTACACCTTATAATTCAACCTCAAGTTTACGTTTAGGCTTTGATTTGAAAATTGAAAAATGGTCTACTTTTTATACGAAATTCTCTGACGTTGAAAACTCAGGCGGGTTGAAAGATAGAATGTCATTTGGACTTGGATTTGAACGAGCACCAACTTTAAGTGCGTTAATTGATCCAGACAATTTTTTAAGTGGATTGACCTATCGTTTAGGATTTAATTATGCTCAAACGGAATTATTAGTTAAAAATAATCTGGACGAAGAAGTAGCATTAGACAATTATGGCATGAGTTTTGGATTAAGCATACCGATCCGACCTGGAGTGTCCAATACAAATCTTAATTTTGGGGGCAGTTTAGGGAATCTTGGAACTACGGCAAATGGAATAATTCAAGAAAGATACATGGGACTTTACTTTGGTATCTCAATTACTCCAGAAAGAAGTAACCGCTGGTTTTTAAAACGGAAATACAATTAACAATAACACGAATAAACACGAAGAAAATGAAACTCAAGGGAATTTTAGGAACATTAATGTTAACCCTACTAATTGGATCAAGTGCAATGGCACAGGATTCTGTAAATGTGGCAGCTGATGATTGTCAAAAATTTAGAAGTTTATATTATCAATATTTGACTTCCAAAGCATATCAAGATGCTGCAAATTTTTGGAATGATGCGGTTGACGCATGTGGTGTCGCTGGTTTAGATGGTGCTTTCTATTCAAATGGTAGATATATTTATGGTAAACTATTAAAGGAAGAAGGAATTACTCCTGAACGTGAGGCTGCATTGAAAGATACGGTACTTATGATTTTCGAAAACAGATTGCAAGTGGATCAAGATTTGACTTGGATTGCAGATTACGCATCACAATTGGTGACGAATAAATCTACCGATCATGCTAAAATAGATACGCTTTTTGCACAATCTATTCCTGCCTTGAAAGAAAAAGCAAAATCAAAGCATTTTAAACAATATTTCAAGCATTTAATCCTCAATAAATTCAATTCAGCTAAGGGTGAGGAGAAAGAAGCGGCACGAACAGTTGTTATTGAAGAATACATTGTTTTATCTGAATATATTGGAACAGCAATAAAAAATGCTGAGGAAGCAGAAAATGAAAATGAAATTAAACGTCAAACAAGTGCACAAAGCTTTTTAGATAAGTATTTCTTACAAATTGCAAAAGATTGTGATGTATTGGTGGGTGTGTTCGACAAGAAATTTGAGACATTACCTGAAGATACAATTAAGAGAAAAGAAAAAGTTAACGCATACTTAGCGTTAATGGATCAAAAGAAATGTCAATCTAGCGAAGTGTATGGTAAATTCGTTGACGAGTTAATTAGACTTGAACCAACGGCTGAAGCACTATTTTTCGGAGGTAACTATGCCTTGAGTAATGGTAATAAATCTAAAGCTGCTGATTACTTTCAAAAAGCTGTAGAAATGGAAGGTGATGGAGAAAACAAAGACAAGTACTTATTGAAACTAGCAGGCATTAAATATGCGCAAGGTTCTTATAGATCAGCTTTTAATACTGCCAAAAGTGTAGGTGGTGAATTTAGAGGAGATGCATTAGTGATTTGTGCAAATTCAATTGCTGCAACTGCAAATGATTGTGGAGAATCAACCTTCGCAAGAAAAGCGAACTATTGGTTAGCGAATGATTATATTAAGAAAGCAATTTCTGCCGGTGCAGGAGGTGTAAGTAGTAGCAAGTTTCTAAAGAATGCCCCTGATGCAAACGAAGCCTTTAATGACGGTATAAGCGCAGGATCATCTGTAAGCTTAAGCTGTTGGGGAGAATCCACTACAGCAAGATTCTAAAAATAACTGGTCTGAATTACAGATTGATTAATATCAGATACTATCTAAGCATTCCTGTCATTTTTATGATGGGAATGCTTTTTTCTTGTGAAAATGATTTAGGAACGATTCAAGTAGTGACGTCCTCGGCTGATATGCCTGATGAAATCGTGAATGATATGCATACACTTTATTCAGATTCTGGTGTGGTTGTATACGAAATGATTGCAACCCGAATGGAAAAATTTGGAGAACCGAAGAACGTACGGTTATTTAAAGATGGTTTTCAAGTTAATTTTTTCAAAGAAAAAGATTCAATAGTTTCTACATTAACGGCAGATTATGCCGAGATTCGAGAGCGGGATAATGTAATTATCGCACGTAATAATGTTATCTTTACCAACTTCGAGAAAAACCAAACGCTTAAAACGGAGGAACTCTTTTGGGATCAAACCAAAAAACGCGTAAGGACTGAGAAGTATTTTGAAGTGATAGGAGAGAAAACAACCGTTAAAGGATACGGATTAGATACGGATGAGACATTTACTGATTATAATATGCATAAAGTAAGTGTCGAAAGCCAAAATACCAACAACAATAACGATTCAATAAAATGAGCAGTTTAGCAAAAGTAAATTCAGTTTTAGAAAAATTTTGGTGGGCAATGACAGCCGTGAGTTTAATCATGGTTATTGTGTTTTGTTTCATGCAAGGGTGGAATAAATGGGCATTTTATTTTATTGTGCCAGTTGTAACCGCAGTGATGGCTTTAATGCGTCGTTTTTTAAGAAAACGTCTAGAAAAAAGTGAAGCTGAGCGAGATGCAAACGCTGCGAAATAAACCATCTAAATTCATTCATTTTTTTGTGAAAGGAGGATTAATAATCTTACTTTTTTGTTGCGTTACGGCCTGTAATTTGGACGGGCCTAGTGCAAATAGTTCTGAAATGGAAGCCGTTTCGGATCAGATATCTGACACCATCATTGAGACCTTTGCTGAAGATTCAATTTATTATACCACTGAAATGGGATTGGATGGTGCATGGGCTTTGACCAGTTATTTTGATCCGATTCTCAAAGAAAAAACCATAGCCAAATATCGTGGTTCAATTCCCACATGGTTTGCAATTTTGTTAGAGTTTAAAAAAGATACGGTATCAGCTTATGGATCACTCTATGAAATGGACGAATATGTAAGTGCCTGCCAATCGGATACACTTACCGTTTTTGAAACGAATTGGGGGAATTGGTTACTTCTGAATCGAGGGTATGAATTGCATCTTAAATTAATTCCAAATGAAAATGATGCTGATCCAACGACCTATATTTACGAAAAACGTCCAGAAATGCATGATTTGATTACAGAAGCCGATCATTTCAAACTTAAAACTAAAATCACCGAATATTTTAATAAAAACCTGTTGGCTGGAACATATATTAGTCAAGTAAAAGACACCCTATTCTTTATGCCAAATGGTAAAATAATAGGCTGGAACGCTTATGATGAATTTGCAGTTGATGTGTATTTTGGCACCTCACATTCTTTCAAAAATTTGGATATGCTCATGCTAAGAAATCAAGATGCATTAGATTTTTATCAGTGGGAATTTAAAAAAGAGCAACTGATCCTCACAGAGTTTGTGGCAGATACGATCCTATATAACAATGAATGGGTTGAAAAGGGAGATTATGTCCTGACAGAGAAACAGATTCGGTTAAGGGGTATCAATTAATGCGTCACCTTCAGTTAATGCAGATTCTTCTAACTGCACTTGAACAAGATAAGTTCCTGCCCATTAATTTTTAACGTTTAGTTCAATGTTATTTATTCCAGTTCTGGGATTTACTGTTTCGGTTATCTATTATTCTCATCAATAATTCGAAGCGCTGGAAGTAAAGTTTTAATTTCATCAAGATTAGTAATCTCTTTTGAATCTATTAACAAATGTGTAAGTGATTTTAATGCCTTTAGACGCATTGGAAGTTCAGTAATATTATTGCCATGCAGCCATAAATTAACGACACTTTTCAAGCCTAGAAACTCGTTCGAAAAATCAGTTAAATCGTTATTCGCAAAATCACAAAACCAAACATTTTGTAATAGACCAAACAATTCTGGAATTTCGGATATTTTGTTGCTTCCAAAAGAAACATATTCCAATGAAATACATTGGCTTATTGAGGCGGGTATTTTTCAATCTGATTGTAACTAAAGTTAACTTTTTTAAGCATTTTCAAATCGCCTATAGCGTTCGGGATACTTTTGAATTTTGATGCATTTGCTATTATTTCTTCAAGTTTCGTACAATTAGCTAT
This sequence comes from Crocinitomix sp., assembly GCA_047623705.1. Lineage (GTDB taxonomy): Bacteria > Bacteroidota > Bacteroidia > Flavobacteriales_D > Crocinitomicaceae > Crocinitomix. The sequence goes on along the minus strand of JBLHOW010000013.1, from coordinate 64,338 downwards.
TTCCTCAGGTAATTCCGTCAGGTTGGTTCCAGAGACATTCAATACTTTTAAGTTTTTAAGCTCTCCAATTCTTGGGTTAAGTTCTTTCAAACCTTTATCATTCCTTAACGATAAGGTATGAACTTTATCCTTGTTTTTAAGAGCTTCTTCCATACTCTCGCAGATAAGGGGTTCGTCTTGGACTCCATCTGATTCTTCAATTTGTATTGTAGGTTTTAATTCTTTCCAATCAGCCGTTGAATCGTCGTTGAAGGCACAGTTAGTTTCTGAAAAAACGAATGTAAATAAGGAAACTAGCAAAATTGAATTGAACATTTATAACTGGGGCTAATTTTAATTGATCGAAAATACAGAAAGTTAGACTATTTCAAGGCTTCAACAGAAAACACTTTACGTGATTTGCCAATTTCCCCATATAAATAAAAGGTAGTTGGATCTATTTGATAATTGAGCCTTGCACGCAACATAAAGTTGTTGTCAGAACCAATAATTGGACCTCGAGACTTCACCCCGTCTTGGCCAATTTGCACACATGAAATTTGAAAACGTCTATTATTAGACATGGTGCTATAATTGAAGTAATCATTCACTGCCAAGTCATTATTGCGTTCGGTATCATTAAAGAAAAGATACACTTCATTATTGGCGTGCATCACTGAAAATGATGAAAAATAACCGTAATCATTTACCGTATGCTGAAATTTAGGAATGCGATCACTCCACATATGATTTCCGTTTTTATCAAAATAAGCGGCTATAATTGAGTTGTAATTATAGTTTTCAGAAGTTGTTGTAATATTTGTTCTTGGATCATAATTTCGCTCAGTGTATTGATAAAAATGTTCGCCTAAAACGAAGTAAGAATCATCCTCCAATACAATTAAATGACGGAGTTGAATGTTTTCCAATTCTTTCGTTTTTTCAAGACGTTTGGCGTCCACAAATTTCTCGAAAAATGAACGCTTATATTTATAATAGTTCGATCCAGCCAATGTTAAATCTGTTCCAATTTTTAAAGAAAAAACCCCGTTAATTGTTTGATTACGCGTTTCGTTGATGAATCCACTAATTACCAATTCATGTGTTGCGTTATATTCCATGGCAATTCCATTGATCCAGCGATTTTTTAAGCGCAAATCAAATTCCTTTAAAAAGGCCTTTTTGTGATCATAAGCCCACAATGAAAACTTACTATTAATCAAGTCTGTACTATTTTCACGAACACTACCTGTCCCAGCTTCATAGCCATAATCGCACAACATATATATTGGTGCATTTTTAGAATAAACAATTTTTTCTATGGATAGGTTTTGTAATAAATTGGGCGATTTAATGCTCGTTCTCCATCCGGTTTCCCCCGTATTTTCAATCGTTTGTAAACCAATTGTTTGTTCAAAATTATTGAGAAACTTATTATGCGTCACCAATAAAAATCCATCCTGTTCTATCGATTCACTTAAATAGTACTCCTCATCCAATTCAAGCGTGTCGATAACACGTTGCTCAATTCGCTCACCATATTCATTAAAAATTTCGAGATGAACCATATTGAATTTATCCTTCAGTCCACTGACAGTTGAAAAAAGAAAAAATGTATTGTTCTGGTAAAAAATTTCATTCGGTTCATTATAAAATTCTTCATTAATGACACTGAATAAATCTTTAGAATCAATTAATTCCAATGTATTAACATCTAATCTTCGCAATGTTAACTCCTGTTTTTTACGATTAATTGCTAAATAGTCTACTAAAAAAACGGTGCTTTCACTTTGTCCAATAAAACCAGAAAAATTACTTTTACGTTGCGTCGTAAATGCAGGTCCAACGGTAGCTTTATCCAAACTAGGTCCATCTTCCTGCGCAAAACTGTGCAGCGAAAACCAACATAGGATGAGACAAATAATTAATTTCATTTTAAACTTCTTTCTTTTAACGCAATAGAACCATTTTTATTGGCCAATTGTCCACAAGCAGCATCAATATCCTTCCCTCTACTGCGGCGTACATTTACTACTAAATTTAAAGATTCTAGGAATGCCGCAAATGCATCAACCTTATGCTGGTCAGCCTGCTGAAATTCACCGTCGTCGATTGGATTATACTCAATAATATTAATTTTTACAGGCACGTTTTTACAAAAATCGGCCAACTCTCTTGCATCCGCCAAGGAGTCATTGAAGTCTTTAAATATAATATATTCAAAAGTAACGCGCGAACCTGTTTTATCATAAAAATAGCGCAATGCATCCGCTAAGACCTCAATATTATTGGAATCATTAATTTCCATAATTTGACTGCGCTTAACGTCATTTGCCGCGTGGAGTGAAAGTGCCAAATTAAATTTAACATTGTCATCCCCCAACTTTTTAATCATTTTACCAATTCCAGCGGTAGAAACAGTGATTCGTTTCGCCGAAATTCCAAGCCCTTCTTCTGATGTGATTTTCTCAATTCCCTCCAGCATGTTTTTATAATTAAGCAAAGGTTCACCCATGCCCATAAAAACAATATTGCTCAATGGTTTGTCAAAATTTTCTTGTGATAAACGCGTCAGTAATAAAACCTGGTCGTAAATTTCACCAGCGGTCAAATTCCGCATTAGCTTTAAGCGTCCAGTGGCGCAAAACTTACAAGCCAAACTACAACCCACTTGTGATGAGATACAAGCGGTAATTCTAGATGTTGTTGGAATTAAGACCCCTTCTGTAATATGATTGTCATGGCTTTTAAAAGCGCACTTTACCGTAAGGTCATTACTGTGTTGCTCATCTGAAATTCGAATAGCATCAATAAAGTAATGGGCCTCTAAAAAGTCAATTACCTTTTTAGAAATATTCCGCATATCTGCGAAAGAATGTGCTCCCTTTTTCCAAATCCATTCATAAACTTGTTTCGCTCTAAATTTCTTTTCGCCCTGCGTTGCAAGCGCTTCAATTAGCTCGTCTAAGTTAATGTTGCGAATATTTTTTTTCTGTAATTCCATAACTCGTTTACCCTTGCAAAGTTAGTGAAACTATAGCCAATTCAGTGCATCTTAATTAAAATGACATGCCAATAAACCTACTTTTAGGTATAATCTTTACATTTAACCTAAATCACCGCGCTATTTATGCGTTGAATTATCGAAACCATGAAAAAGGCATTGAAATATACGCGACGTGGAATTTTTTACTTTTTAGAGCTCTTTTTGGCCTTTATTATCTGTTACGTCTGGCTATTTTTCAGTGGGAATTTATTTAGCGTTGGTGAATTGCAGACAGAAGGGGATGTAGTAATCTATGTAAAAACGAATGGGGTGCACACGGATCTTTGCTTACCCGTTGAATCGGACTTTTTTGATTGGAAAACTATGCTGCCAATCACGGATTATTCAACCGCGAACGGATTTCAATATGTTTCAATTGGTTGGGGAGATAAAGGTTTCTTTTTGGATACGCCTGAGTGGAGCGATTTAACATTTAGCACGGCTATGAATGCTGCATTTTTGCCTTCGGGTACAGCAATGCACGTGGCTTATTTAAGTCAGGCTCCACAAATTTCGGATGCCGTGGCCAAGGTTTATATTGATCTAACGGCTCATAAAACATTGATTGAATATATTCAAAAATCATTTAAACAAACCAACGATAAAGTTGAACTAATACCGAATAAAGGTTACTGGAATAACGATAATTTTTACGAGGCACATGGTAATTATCATTTGTTTAATACCTGCAACGCTTGGACCAATGAAGCCTTGCAAACAATAGGTGTTAAAACGGGTTGGCTCGCCCTTTCATCTGATGGAATAATGAGCCATCTCAAATAAATTTTCTGTGATCAGTTAAATTGAACGATCGCCAAGTATACCTCTTTTTTTAAATCGTTCGAGAATCACTTCACGTTGTGATTTGCTCAGGGGGATTTCCGCTTCCCCAATGTTAATTGTATTTCCATAAATAGAGGAAATTTTGTCTATAGGAATAATAAACGAACGGTGAACACGCATAAATCCATAGTTTTCTAATCGATTCGAAATCCGCTTCAAACTTTCTCGAATAACGATTTTTTCTCCTGAGTTAAGCCGTATTCGGGCATAATCTTTTAATCCTTCAATATATTCTATGTCAGTAATAGTAACTTGAAATACTTTTTTGTTTCCTTTTACAAGAATAGTTTTTTCCTTAGGGCTTTCTAATTCTTTTGCGGTATTGTTGATTGCACTATTTTCGCATTTTTGAACAGCTTTATAAAAACGATCGAATGAAACAGGCTTTAATATATAATCGGTAGCATTCGAGTTATAACTTTCTAACGCATGTTCATGATATGCAGTTATAAATATGATTTGAATATGCTGAGGAATGAGTGTTCTAAACTTAAGTCCATTAATTTCTGGCATATTTATATCCAAAAAAACCAAATCTATTGCTACAGTATTCAGGTAATTAATTGCTTCAGGTGCTGATAAGAAAGTTTTTTCCAGATGAATGGATGCTATTTTTTTACAATGGAGTTTAATTACCTCCAAAGCCAAGGGTTCGTCATCTATCGCGATACAATTAATCATTTCCTTAAAGAGTTTAATGAAAGTTCAGCATAATGAATATTGTTTTCTGTCCAAATTTTTAAAGTATGCGCATTAGGATAATTGAACTCTAGTACTTTTTTCAAAGTTTGCAATCCAATACCAGAGTCATTAGCATTATTGGTAGCAATTTCATTTGAAACATAGTAATTGAAACCAAAGCAAGTTGCTGTAAATTTAACATGAATTTGAGCATCCACTTTTAGCAAGTTAGAATGTTTAAAAGCATTTTCTATAAAAGTAAGTAAGAGAAGCGGGCTCATAAAAAAATCAGTAGTTGGCTCTGTAATATCTATAATGATTTTGTTTTCAGGGTTAGCAATTCTTAATTTTTGAAAATCAATATAACTTCGTATAAATTGCAACTCTTCTATAACTGATACCTCATTTTGAGAGGATTTATATGTCACGTAGCGCGTGATATCTGAAAGTTGTAAAATTGCTTTGGCAGTGTGGACTGACTTTGTTTCGGCCAAGGCGTAAATGCTATTAAAAGCATTGAATAAAAAATGAGGATTCATTTGAGCTTTTAAAGCATCCAATTCAGCACGTTGAATTATAGCACTCATTTCGGCTTTTTTTATCCGGTCTATATTGTATTGCAATATTAATCGTGTTCCAGTGGCAATTATTATAAAAAAAACTGCTGTGAAAGTGTTTCCAATAATGTCATTGACGCTCAGCTCGTTTGGATCGGGTTTTCCATTATTTAAATGAAAAACGTACTTGATACAATCTGACAGTACAATGCCCAACAATATTGAAAAAAGAGTCGATAAAAGAAAATAAGAGATCTTTCTTTGATGGATCAAAAATTTTGGAACGAAATAAATGTAATTCAAATAGAAAATTACCATTGTTTGTGCAACCAATAAAAGTTGCACAGTTAAATAGAGAGAAATAGAAACGTCTTGATGAGCAACTCTTTGCGAATAAAGAATGAAAATGATGAATAGACACCAGGGAACAATATGTGTTAATCGTTTTTTAGTCAAAACTGAGAATACATTAAAATTACTGTAAAATGTTGTTTTTGCTAGGATGTAATAGAAATTTGAGAAGTTTAGTCGAGTTTTGGAGATTATAGGGCGTATTTTGGAGACGAACAATTGTAGAATGGCGTTTGTTTTGCTTAGATAAGCAAAGAGATTTTAAAAATGTAAACGGTTCATTTTAACGGAAGTCGCATAAAACTGGCAAGTCGTCGCCGCAATTCTCAAGATCGTATATTAAATTTTAAATTCAAATAGAATCAACTTACGTTTGCTTTAAATTTAAAATGAAAAATTATGAAAAATAAAAGAGTAAGAATCGCAACCTTTCTTTTTGCTATTTTTGGATTTATTCAAGCCCAAGCACAGGAAGTAGTTACTGAAACGGGTGATTCTGTAGAAGGAGTAGTGGGTGGGGATATTGTTGAACCAGGTGATTTTCCTTGGGTTGTTTCTTTAGCAATGAGTAATGGCGATCCTGGATGCGGTGCTTCTTTAATTGCTCCGCGTTGGGTGTTAACAGCTGGACATTGTCATTTTGACATTGATGCTCCAGGGATTCCTGTAATTGATAAAGTCATTATTAATTCGGTGATAATAGATGTGGATGCACTGGAACCATTTTCAGAACTTATAGATGTTGAAATGATCATTGTTCATGAGGATTATGGAGGGATATTTTTAGGTACTGGTCCAGATATTGCATTGATCAGATTATCTGCTGATGCAATTACTTCACCTATTGAACTCGCTACGTTTGACGATATATCCTACTTTGAAGGAAATCAACCTGCGCAAGTATTGGGCTGGGGTAAGACTGAAGCTGGAGGAGGTAGTGTTGATAGTCTTTTACATGCTGATTGTATTTTTGTCGATCATGATACTTGCGCAACGTTGTACGAGCCTGCTGGTGCTGAATCTATGTTTAATGCTAATCCTGACGGAAATATTTGTGCAGGATTCTTTTCAGGTGATGTTCCTGCTGGAGCCGCGCAAGGTGATAGTGGTGGGCCATTGTTTTTCACAGATATTGATGGCGTTCATAAACAAGTTGGAGTTGTTTCCGGAGGAAATTCAGATGTTACAACTGAAGATTTCCCTGGCATATTTACGTTAATACCTAAATATAAAGAGTGGATTGATAGTATAATGAATGTATACGACGTAGCGGCGAGTGTAACAACTGACAATAGAGAAAACTTGTCCATTAATTATTTCGCTAATGATAGAATTGAAATTAATGGCCTTGTGGAAGAGAATGTTTATTTGATTAATGTTTTTGATATGACCGGCAGACTTGTTACTCAAATTGATGCTTTCCAAGGAAACACATCTTATGAAATTGGAATGACTAACGGTAAAGCAGGACTTCATGTTTTGCAAGTTGTTAACCGCTCTAAAGGAATTATCACAATTGAGAAATTTGTAGTCAATTAATATTCACTCACGGAATTTTAAGTTGAAGGAACCATTTATATATAATGGTTCCTTTTTTTTGTGGGAAATGTTACCAATAAAGCCTTGCAAACAAAAAGTGTAAAAACGCGTTGGCTCGCTCTTTCATCTGAGGGAATAATGAGCCATCTCAAATAAATTTTTAATTCTTTTTTATGGAATACTAAGAAGCACTGCATCTAATAACTGAACAGTAAATATTATCAGTTATGAAAATCAGAACAATAATCACAGCAGCAATTCTTTTATTTGCAAACATGCTAAACTCCCAAGTAAACTTAGCTACCATTAGCGGAGTAGTTTATAATGGGGAAGATTCAACAGAAGTAGTTCCCTTTGCAAAAGTGTGGGTTGAAACAGAATCGGGCGACAGATATTCAATTGCTGACGAAACGGGTCACTATAAAATTGATGCACTTAAACCTGGTACTTATAATTTAAATGTACGCTCTTTAGGATACAATAACTTGACCATTACCGAAATTGCTTTAAATCCAAGTGGCATAGTGAAAGTAAATGCCTATTGCAGAATGGATGGCGTATTAGATGCTATTGTGGTTTATGTACCGCTATTGATTCCTGGTGATATTCCAAAACTTGATATCCCACTAGCGGATATTAAACGTTCAATTTATATCCGTAATCCTGTCGAATTAATTTCTAAAATTAGTTCTGACGTGCAAATGGTTGAAGGGACTTCAGATATTATTATTAGAGGTTCACGACCTGGTGATGCCATTTATTATATAGATGGAGTTAAAATGAGCAGCATGAGTAGTTTGCCTGGAGCAGCCATTGGAGGATTGGAAGCTTATACTGGTGGTATTCCCGCTAAATACGGAGATACTACCGGAGGTGTAATTGTTTTGGAAACTAAGAGCTATTTCGATCTTTATAGCGCTTGGAAATATAGCCAATAAAAAAAAGATTAAATTATTTTATGGAATTCATATTCCATGTGCATCTAATAAGAAACGGTGTTAAGTTCTTCTCAATACGCTGCGCTATTCCAAGTAACAAGCGTATCAAGATTAAGCCAAAACGCAGTCAAATACAAAAAAGAAAAACAACAAGTCAAATCGGAATCTAATGACTAGATACTAACGACTAAATACTAATTAAGAAATCATGAAAATAAAAATCACATTATTAATAGCAGTACTAGGTTTTGTAAACCTTTTATCAGCGCAAGTTAGTTTAGGAACAGTTAGCGGATATGTATATCAAGCTGCCGACAGTACAAAAGCAATTCCACTTACAAAAATGTGGGTTGAAACTGAATCCGGAAAGCGACTCACCAAAGCAGATTTAGATGGGAAGTTCAGTATTGATGCTTTAAGACCGGGTGTTTATAATTTATATGCGGTTGCAACTGGCTTCGATTCAACAATGGTTGGTGGAGTTGAAATTACATCAGATGGAATTACAACAGTTGATATTTATTGTACAGACGATAATATGATGACGGTTGTAGTAGTTGACTTTAATCGGATTAAAATTGAAAAGGATATTAACAGAATTAAAGTTTTGAAAGAAGATATTGAACATTCATTAAATATTCGAGATCCAAAAGCATTACTAGCTGGGTTAAGTTCAGACATTCAACAACAAGAAGGTACCAGTGAGGTCATTATTCGTGGATCACGACCTGGAGATGTGATTTATTATATCGACGGGGTTAAAGCCAATGATTTAACTAGTATTCCAGGTGCGTCGGTTCAAGGTTTAGAAGCTTATACTGGAGGGATTCCAGCAAAATACGGTGACACAACCGGTGGTGTAGTAGTGCTCGAAACAAAGAGCTATTTTGATTTGTACTACGCTTGGAAAGCGCGTAACTAGTTCGGCTAGAAAAGCTTTCTTAAAATACGATAGCGGTCTCGTCAAGGTTTTAATCTTGGCGAGATTTTTTTTGATGTCATAATCCTTTGATTGCACTGCTTTTTTGCCTGTTGCAGAGTCAAAAAAGCAGAGGTCATAAGCCTTAATTGTACCATCTGTGTTCTATTTATTAACGTTTGTTTCACAACTTCGCACATTTTTCTTCACTTTTTTGACCTAAAATCCCCCATTTACCGAAACATTTAGGGGAATAATTCGTAAAGCTCAAATACAATTCTTAAATTTGATTAGGAATAATGGAGTTATCAGCATACATAGGACAATTACTGCAAAAACACAACTGTGTTATTGTTCCCGATTTTGGTGGTTTTATCGCCAACTACAAATCGGCGGTTATTGATGCGGTAAATAATCGCTTATCCCCGCCATCTAAAAGTGTATTATTTAATCCAAATTTAATCACCAATGATGGATTGTTGGGGAATTACGTTGCGCAAATTCAAGCCGTAACATATCCTGCAGCACTCGATTTTATTTCATCCAATGTTATTGATTGGAAGCATGATTTAGCCGCTGGTGGAAGAGTGGAAATTGGAGAAATCGGCTTTTTATTCCAACAAGACGATCAAATTATCTTTGAGCAAAATCGTGAGGTAAACCTTTTACTTAATGCTTACGGATTGAGTGGGATTAGTTTTGTAAACTTCGCTGCTAAACCAGTTGAAAATATAACTGAAAAAATAGCCGTGCCAGTATTAGTGGTTGAAAAACCAGTAGTTATTGCGCCAGTTGTTTTAGCGGAAAAAGAAACACCAATCATTGCGCTTGAAACAGAAAAATCAATTGAAGTTGAAGTTGCTGATGAATCGGATGAAAAAATAATTCCTTTAGTACCTAGAAAAAGAAAAACGTACAGATATTTGGCGGTGGCTGCTGCCTTACCAATTTTGTTTTATGCCTATTGGATTCCAATGGAAACAGACTTTATTGATACAGGCAAAATTCAAATGGCTGATTTTAATCCCATCCAACAATCGCCCGAACGCATTTATGAAACGCGTACAACAGATTTTGAAACAGTAGAATTGCCAAAAACAACAAGTTGGGATGATTTGACCAATAATTTGAGCGATAATGTAAATGTGTATAATTATAAATTTGACGACGAATTATACATCCCAATTCAATTAGATAAAACAGCTACTGAGGCGCCAATTGCAGAAGCAATTGTAAGCGACGCAGTAGCAGCAAATGAAAACACGACATTACCTTACCATGTCATAGGCGGTTGTTTTTCTGTGAAATCAAATGCTGAAAACTTTGTTAGTGATTTAATAGAAGACGGCTATGCTGCAAAAGTATTAGATTTAAAAGGAGGTTTATATCGTGTTACGGCTGGAGATTATGCCAATCGTTCTGATGCCAAGGAAAACTTGAAAACATTCAAAAACAAGGGTTTTTCTGGTTGGATTTTGAAAAAGTAAGTTTCCATTTTATCATTCTGTTCAAGAAAGAATCACCCTGTTCATGACGCCAAGTTTTAGCCAATCATTTAATCAAGATTTTTGCGAAAAATTGGAATGGACACTTTGTTCTGTTTTTGCACATTCAAACGATTCTGAATTAGAAAGATTCTGGTGCGACGGAGTTTCATGGGCACCATATTATAATGCAAATGTCAACATAGATTATTTGTCTTATGAAAAAGTTAAAAAGAGAGGTGTGATTGAAACAACCGCCCAGTTGGGTATAAGTGGGCAGGATCGCTACGCACTTAAAATTCACTTAGGAAAGTTAGCATTAGATCTTTATGAAAAGAATGAAGCCCTGAATTCCAGTATCCCTTCTAAAGAATCCAACTGGATTGAAATTGATGTTGAAGAGCAAGTAATTGAAATCCAACTTTTATAAGGAAAATTTGGCCCTTTTTCAATAAGAAGCTTTTCCATTCATCCTTTTATCCAAACATTTATCCCATTTTAGATCGTCTTACCCTAATTTAAAGGGAATTCAACATCATTTTTTTATCTTTAGCATAATTATTGATAGATAACGGTCGCTTGACCATTACCCAACCACTAATAAAAACTAAAACGCGAAAATGAAAAAATACATTGCAATTGGTGCATTTTTACTCGGATCAATGTCCGTAATAGCACAAGAATATTCAACCAATAAAGAAGGAAGTGAATACAAATTTGAAGAAATAGCGCATTTAGATGCAACACCTGTTTTATCGCAAGGATCAACAGGAACTTGCTGGAGTTTTTCAGCACTCTCATTTTTCGAGTCTGAATTAGGCCGTTTAGGTAAAGAAGGAGTTGACTTAGCTGAGATGTACATTGTATATCACGCATACTTAGGTAAAGCAGATAAATATATTCGTACCGACGGGAAAACGAATTTTTCTCAAGGTGGTGCATTTCATGACATTCCTTGGGTGATTAGACGTTATGGAATTGTTCCGGCAGAAGTTTTTGAAGGATTAAATTACGGAACTGAAAAACACTCGCATGGTGAACTTTCTGCAATTTTAACAGGAACAATGAAAGGTGTTTTGGCTGCAAGAAATGCAGTAACTGGAACTAGAGCACTGTCAAATTCATGGAAGAAAGCATTAAGAGGAGTCTTAAATGCATATTTAGGCGAAGTGCCAGAAAATGTGGAAGAATTTAAATTTACAGTTGACGGAAAAGAGTACAATCCAATTTCTTATAGAGATGAACTGGGTTTAAATATGGATGATTATATTTCATTGACTTCATTTTCTAACCACCCCTTTTATTCAGAATGTCAATTAGCAATTGCAGACAACTGGGTTTGGGATAATTCATATAACGTGCCATTGGATGATATGTGGGATGCTGCTGCACATGCGCTTGAAGAAGGATATACTTTCGCATGGGGAGCTGATGTTTCCGAAAAATACTTCGATTTCAGATCAGGTTTGGCTGTTGTGCCTAAAGACAAGTCTACAATTGTAGTGAGCGGGAAAGACAATAAAAATTTCTCAAACGCGGGAGCCGAAAAACAAGCAAATTGTTTTATGGAACCAGTAGAGGAAGAAGTGATTACACAAGAATCGCGTCAAGTAGGATATGATAATAAACAAACAACGGATGACCATGGAATGCATGCAGTAGGTTTGTATAAAGATCAAAAAGGAACAAAATACTTATTGATTAAAAACTCTTGGGGTACTAAAAATGATTGTGATGGATACTTTTATGCATCAGAAGCATATTTCAAAAACAAAACAATCAATATCTATCTTCATAAAGATGGACTTTCAAAAGATTTGAAAAAGAAATTGAATCTATAATTATTGATAATAATCGATTTAGGAGCCATTCTGTTTATTCAGAATGGCTTTTCTTTTTTTGTGGTGTCGCCTAAATTCACTACATTCAAGCTTCGAAAAACATCCATATGAAACAATTCAACTTATTTGCACTTACCATGCTTTTTCTTTTTTTTGCGGGTAACGCAGCCTTCGGGCAAATAAAAAAAGGCAATTATTTAGAGAAGGCTACCGCCGCACATGGTGGAACTGTATTTAGTTTTCTAAATTATTCACCAGACTTTCATCATGCGCATGACGGCGAACAATGTTTGGCTAGTGCTTTGACAGAAGATTGGATAGAAAAAGCGGGAATTACAGAAGAATATCGTGCCCAAGAAGAATATCAAAATGAATTGGTCAGAAGAACTGAGGTAACTGAACGTGAATTGTACACCATTCCAGTAATTTTTCATGTTATCTATAATACACCGACAGAAAATCTTTCGGAATCAGACATACTAGGTATACTAGATGAAATCAATGAAGACTTTACTGCATCTAATCCAGATATTGATGATGCCCGTGGTGAGTTTGACTTTGTTGGTGCTGACGCAGACATTGAATTTTGCATGGCAAAAGAAGATGAAGTTGGTGTTCCATTAGCAGAATATGGAATTCACAGAGTTTCAACTGTTGAAACGTGGTTTAATCCAGATACTGAAACAAATAAAATGAAAAGCTCAACTGGCGGTGGAACAGGAACCGAAGGTTGGGATAGAGATCGTTATTTAAACATTTGGATTTGTGACATTACAAATGGAGCAGGTTCTGGAGTAGCTGGATATGCATATAAGCCTACAATTGTAGCTTTACCCCCATCAGACATTGATGGAATTGTATTGGATTATAACCTTGGTACAACGCCAGGAGCACATATTTTAACACACGAAATTGGACATTTTTTAGGTTTAGATCATACTTGGGGAGGTGGTGGAGGAAGCTGCGTTACGGATGACGGTTTAGACGATACGCCTAATAATGCAGGGCCTTCTTTTGATTACGGTGGTTCTTGTTCAGGTGACCAAGAAACTTGTGGAGGAACACAAACACAGTATGAAAACTTCATGGATTATTCAAATTGTACTTGTATGTACACGATTGATCAGGTGGATTTAATGTATTTGGTTTTAGAAGGATCTAGAAGTGATTTAACGACATCAGATGTTTGTGATGCAGGTGTGCCTTTGCCTCCTGTTGCAGAATTTGAAGCAGATATTGAAACTGTAATTGAAGGAGGATCTGTAAACTTTACAGATTTAAGTACAAACTCACCAACTACATGGAACTGGGTTGTTACACCAACAATTGGTGTTTCATTCATTGATGGTACTTCGGCAGCAAGTGAAAATCCAGTTATACAATTTGACAATGCAGGATTCCACACAATTACATTAACAGCTTCGAACGGTGAAGGAACGGATGATGAAGTGAAGACAGATTATATTGAAGTAATCGTTGGTGGTGATGGTACCACAGATTGTGACACTTCAAGAAACTATACAGTGTCTGAATTTGATAATTTGGCCTTCTATACGGTTGGAGACGAATCGGGTTATTATCCTTCGCAACTAACTTTGTCAGATGGTGATTTACTTGTAGAAGGATATGCTGAGGCATTTAATGCGCCATCACCAACCTTTGTTAAACGTTTTCGAATTCCAATTTTCCAAGCAGATGATGTAGGCGGTTCAAGTGACATAATATTTGTAGTTTGGGATGACGCTGGTGGAGAACCGGGTGGAGTATTAGGTTCCCAAACCATAGCAATTGATGATTTAGATGCAGGCTTCTGGAACATTATTGATTTCCCAGGCGGTGTTGCTGTTTCTGGAAATTATTGGGTAGGAGCAGTTTTTGATTATTCTGCAGGATTTGACACGGTACTTTTTGCAACAACAAACTTTGCGGATCGCCCAGCTGGACCTTCAACAACAAGTACATTTATTTCAGATGGAATTGGTTGGACGTTAAGTTCTGATCTATTTGGTGGGGAGCCAGACTGTTCATTAATTTGGGATGTTCTAACATCAAATGGCCCACCTCCTGTCTCAGTTGTTTCTTTCCCAACGACGGAAAGTTGTGAAGGAATGGAAGTGACTATGAACGGATTTGGTTCATTAAATACGACTTCTTATTACTGGGATATTACAGACGGTACAGATGATTATTTTTATGATGAGCCAAACTTAACGGCCACTTTTGATGAAGGTACTTGGGTTATCAGTCTAATTGCAGACGGTTCTTGCGAAAGTGATGTTTCTGGAGACTTTACTTTAGTCATTAATCCGTCAATGGATGTTGATGTAAGTATTAACAATGAAAACTGTACAGCAGCAGATGGTGAAATTGATTTTAGTGTGAGCGGTGGTGACGGTGGTCCTTATCAATATTCAATAAATGATGGAGCAACCTTCTTCGGGTCAGGAACATTTACTGATTTAACAGAAGGTAGTTATGCATATGTTATCATAGATGAAAATAATTGTGAGGCTACAGGAACAGCTGTCGTTGGAAATGATAACGATTTTTCACCAACAATTTCTCTTGACATCATTATTGGCCCAGGTGAATCTACAGATTTAGAAGTAACCGGTGGTATAACTTGGTCGTGGTATGCTGGAGCTGATTTTATTAGTTCTGAAGCAATGATTACTGTGACGCCGCCTGCAACAACAACTTATGTTTGTAATGTTACAGACGCCGAAGGATGCGAGGCCGTGCTAGAAGTAACCGTATTTATTGATGATGGTTCAGGAATACCAGGTATCAGCTTAGGAAAAAGCTTAACTGTATTTCCAAATCCTTCTAACGGAGACTTTAATGTACAGTTTAGCTTAATTGAATCTAAAGACCTTACAATAGATGTGATTAACATTTTAGGTGATCGTGTAATTTCACAATCGCATCAAGCAGTAAAAGATAATACCATTCAATTTGATTTGAGTGATGTTGCACCAGGTGTTTATTTTATCATTCTTCAATCAGAAGATGAAACGGTAAGCAAGAAAATGGTGATTAGAAAGTAATACCCTAACCAACCAAAGAAAGTCCCGTTTGTCCGCTTAAGTCGGATAAGTCGGGACTTTTTTTTGATTTAATTTCGCGTAAAACCAGGGAGTTGTTCACTGATTTAGTATCCAAAAGTTCAAAGCATGCGCTTCGCTGACCCCGGTTTATATCGTGATGTAACCCTGTGATAGAATAGCCTTGAAAGTTTATTATTTCTTTAAGAATAGACGATTCATGCAAGATTGTATTCCGAAAGTGATCTGGATTGCACAGCTTTTGAAAGGATGGATTTTTTTAAGTAAACTAAAAGTTAGCCCTTAAGCCCACCATAAAATTACGCCCTGGTGCGCTAATTCCTGATGCAAACTGCATATAATGTGCATCTAAAATATTTCGTACCGCAAACTGAGCAGTAATGGTTTCTGCAAACGTATAGCTTAAACGATAGTTTAACGTCCACCATGGTGGTGTTCCGCCTTCATTTGGTGTTAAGTCAATATTATCACCACCTGATTGATAGTCGGCTAAATTCTTACGGAAATTGTAAAAACTTGAGAGAGCCGTATTCCAATTATCCTTTTTGTAAGTCAATGCAATTTTTCCAAACTGTGGCGCAATATGTTCAAGAGGAATGTCCTTGGCTAAATCAGTTCCTTTTGTGAAATTGTAAGCTACATTAAATGATAAATGTTCTGTGAAATTTACTTTAGTATAGGCGTTAATTCCATAAACTATCGCGTTATCGGTATTTTGGATGGCTTGGATCTTTGTTACCTCTCCGTTAAATTCGATTGAATCTGCTCCATTTAAAGTAAAATCTTGCTGAACCAAGGCATTAAAAAGATATGTTCCATAAATAGCTCCTCCAAATGTTATAAGTTCTTTGCCTAGTGTTTGTTCAAACGAAACTTCACCGCCCAAGGCGTATTCCGGTTCAATTTGGTCATTCGGCACAACCGTATTTCCGCTCTTTTCAAAAACTTTACCGTAATCATCAATATTCGGCGCTCTAAACCCGGTAGAAAGAAGCGCTTTAACACGTGTATTCTTCTTTGGCTTGAAAACCATACCTAAATGACCAGATGGTGCCCCTGTGACAATATTTACTTCATTAAACGGCAATGCTACGAAGGAAGTGTCGTCAAATTGTGAATTAGCATGAATAAACGAATAACGGATTCCTGCAGTTAGCACGTTTTTATTCAAGAATTTTTGTTTGTATTCTAAATAAGCACCTGCATTTAAATAATTGCTTGAAAATGGATAACGTGTTTGTGCCCCTGTCCGTTCAGAAGATAAAATATTTTGCTCGTAAGCCGCTGAGGTAACCATATTGTTCTGTACCTCTAGACCATAATAAATGATGCGTGATTTCGTGAAAATTTTATTGAAATCAAGATTTAAACCAATAACTGAAACATCTTCTTCTTGATACTCTTTCCAATCTGATCCAAAATTGCGACTGACTCGATCTTCGTCAACTTTTTGGTAAGAAAGCGTCATTACACCGTTTTTAAACCATTTTGAGGTTGAATTAAAATCTAATTTTAACGCACCAAGGAGTCTGTTTTGAGGGCCGTAATACCACTCTGCATATCGTAATGATCCATTTCTATATTCAGTTAATTTATCATAGCGGTTAACTTCAGATGAAGTTGAATATTGGAAATTAAGTGTCAATTTTAGTTTGTCTGATGGTGCATAAATGAATTTTTCTACAAAATCAAACTGTTGGTAACCTATGCCAATTTGCTGATTGGGATCAGCATTAGTCAAGACCGTGTCAACTCCGTTGATTCGGTCAACATAATTTGTATGAAGGCCCCAATCCTCATGCCCATGTAATCGGTTTTTACCCATTTTTGTATCTCCAAAATTTGACGCAGAAAATGAGCTTAACAAGCCCCAATTGTTTTTGCCAATTGAAAAATTAAAATTGCCACTTAAACTATTGTTGTTATTATAACGCACATAACTACTGCCGTGGAAGTAGGCCGTGTCAGAATTTGTTATTTCAGGATCGGCTGTATGGAAATGTATTACACCACCTAATGCATCACTTCCATATAAAGATGAACTAGGGCCGAAAATAATCTCGGTATGGTCAAGCACAGCATTATCAACAGTTATAGCGTTTTGCAAATGTCCACTTCTGTAAATGGCATTGTTCATACGTACACCATCAATTACTAATAATAGCTTATTCGCTTCAAAACCTCTAATCATTGGACTGCCGCCACCGCCTTGCGATTTTTGCACCAATACGTTACCTGTGTTTTGCAACATGTCCGCACTGTTAGCAGGGTTTTCTAAACGAACAATTTCTATAGGAATGGTTTCAATTTGTGCGGCTTCATCATCTTCTACCAAAAAATAGCGCAAGGTATGATCAATATAAGTTGGCGATAAAACATTATCTGCTAATTGCATTAAAAAAGGAGCCTTTGTATCAATCTCTGACTTTTTTAAATAAACCGTTGTGTATGCCGCGTGATTGAAAATGACATACTCACTGTCATTAAAGCTATTTAAATTAACTTTTCCTTTTTTGTCAGAAACTTCACCCGATTCGTTTGATTTTGAATAAACCAAGACGTCTTGAATGGGATCGCCAGATACTGAATCTACAATTGTAATGCTTTGAGAAAATCCAGCTACACCAATAAAAAGGCTAATCGTGAAAAGTAGCTTCCAAGACAGCAAGGCTTTGGATAGGCTTGAAGTTTTCAAAAATAACATGGTAGTATTTAAGTAGGTCATAAACTAAATCTCTGCGTGTTTTAAGGTCTATCTCAGGGTCATCTTTACCATCAAAATTCATGCCCGAAAAATGTAAAAGTAACAATGAATTTCTTTTCGAAAGGTATGCTCCGTGATTTGGTTCATATTTAGTGTATGAACATTCCTTTAAATCTAAGTAAACGGCATCCTTTACTTCGTGCGGAAAGAAACCCAAATATTTTGTCAAGCGGTATAAAAATTTAATGGGGAAATTGGCGATTTGATCGCTTAAATCCAACACTTGTAAAATGGTTTCTAAAAAATTATAAAGCTCATTGTTTTTTTCGTTATCCCTTAAAGTGTTGTTAAGCACTTCATTCATAAAAAATACAATACTTGATTTATAGGGATCAAAAGGAATGGACTTATAAATGACTTCTGGTTCAATGCTTGAAATTTTCGCTAAATCACTATCGTTGCGTTGATAATATTCTATGGATATTAATGCGAGCGAACTGACAAGATTACCTTTCTTTTTTTTGCGTTTTGCACCTTGAAAAATAAATCCTTTAACCCCTTCATTTGGAGTTAATACTTGAATAATGATACTTGTTTCCGAATAATCAACTTTGCGTAGGACAATTCCTTTGGTTTTGCCCGTTGCCATTAATTGATAAAGAGAATTTTAGCCACGTTCTTACCTTTGCCAGTTGTAATACCAGACCAAACTAAATAAACTCCCGATTGAACACGGTCGCCTTGTAAAGTTTTACCATCCCAGATTACAGTACCACCGTTTGACACCGTTTCGAAAATTAAGTTTCCAGAAATATCCGTCACCTTTACATCCGATTCATAACCTAAACCATTAATGGTAATTGGACCAGAAAAATCTGGACGAACAGGATTTGGGAAAACAGAAACACTGCTAAATTCTTTGTCAGCTATAGTGGCATCTGATCTGAAAGATACTAGTCCATCTTGTGTAGCGAAATAAACTTCACCTGAAAGTTGGTCAACTTTAATGTCGTAAACATTATTAGAAACCAAAGGACTATTTTCAGTTGTAAAACGATAAATTTCTTCGGTTCCATCTTCAGAAAAGCAAAATACGCCAGATGAATTGGTGCCTACCCATTTACGGTTACCGCCATCAATAGCAATTGCAGTAATATAGGTTTCTCCTAGTAAACGCTCAACTTCGGTATCTACTTCTAATAAAATTGGGCTGGCATCATATTCACCAAATCCACCATCATATAAATTGTTTCTTGAATAAAGAATAACTAACCCCTCTTCAGTACCAATCCAAATTTCTCCGTCAGCATCTTGTGCCAATCCTTTTACAAAAACAGAGGGTAAATTCCCAAAGCCTTCGGCAGCAGAAAGTGTTCGCCATTGATCGTCTGATGGATCATCCAATGTACCATTTTCGTTAAATGCGACTAAACCAACATTGGTTACTGCAACCCATTTATTGCCTTCATCATCTATTAAAAGTCGGTAAGGAAATTTATTATTAGATGCCGCACCTAAAGAGTACTCTTTCATTTGCCCATCTGGTGTAATCACTTTTAAAGGGAAAACACCTTGATTTAGGAACCATAAATTACCGTCATCATCATATTTCATGTCAGTAATAGCCATATTTAATCCAAACGTTTCAATCAAAGAGTTTTCAGCATTATAAAATTCTAAATCTGCACCGTCATCCTTAACAATCTTTAATCCATCTTTAGAAAAACTACCAAAAGCATATTCAGACGTATTGTTTTGATTAACTGCGACACATATAAAATCAAAATCAGGTCCTAATGATATAGAGTCATCCGTTTTATAGTTAAAGTTGGTCCATTCTTCATCTTCAAAAAGATAAACACCGTTAGCGGAGAGAACGTTTTGTACATTTTGAGTCAAACCTCCGCCAGCGATTAATACTTTACCGTATTGAATATCCATGCGGTAAGATCCGTCTGCTGCTGGAGTATTTGAAAAAATAGAAGTGGCTTGCCACGAATTTCTGGCCTGAACCATACCCGCATTTTGATCTGCAATCCAATAATCATTCTCGTAATATATTGCGCCTACTGGGGATGGTGTTATATCTGGATAGTCAAAAATAGTTTCAATGATTTCGAAGTTAGAATCGAATGCTTGAATCGAAGAGAAAAGTGTTAGAATCAATCGGTCGTCATCAGCATGTACGGCATTAATGTTTACTTGGGCGTTATATTTTAAAACAACGTTATCTTCAATATAATAGAGCGTATCTCCATTAAACTCTCCATCATCATAAACGAAAAATAAGCGATCAGCGAATACTTCAATATTTGAAAATTTGCTATTGACGACAGTAGCAGGTAAATCTACTCTCTTTTCCCATTGACTTTTATCATTTAAAAAAGGACGATCTTTTGGTGCAAAATAGATGCCTTGTTTTGTAGCAGCATAAATTGTATCATTAAAAATTGTTACATCTAAAATTACAGGATCTTCGTAAGGATAATAGGTGTCTTTAATCTCTTTCTTTTCATTATCGAAAAGGATTAATCCTATGCCCGTTGCAATATAAATATATTGCTCATCAAAGTAAAAATTATGAATTGTTTTATCACCAGAAATTTCTGCGGTTTGAATCCATGGGACATTCGTCACTTCATTCCCTTCTAAAATATCTAGATTTCCGTTGAAATAGCCTACTGCTACAACACTTTTATTACTTGAAATAGAAGTAATACCTAAGTCCGAAATACTATTGGTCACTGTTAATTGATTGACAGAATTGTCTTCCAAATCGTAGCGCACAATCCCGTTTGAACAGGCCATGTATATATTATCATCTGTTTTGGTGATGCCTTGTGGCTTAAAAGCAGAGAAATGAATCCGCCATTGGTTCATACCAATTTGTGATAATCCTTGTGATGGAATGAGTATACCCAATCCAATAACAGTAATAAGCAAGCGTAAGATCATGTTTTTCAAATTTACATAGAAATAACAGTATTTAATTGGATTTATTGTATCAAAAAATGATTTAGCTTTTTTTAGGTGTTCTTTTATCAATTATATTTTGCTAAACCTCAATTTTAATGAATAAAAATGAACGCAAAAAGCGATTTCGATTAATGATAAGAAACAAATTAATACGAGTTAATCGTTTTTACAGTAGAGGGGGTAATGGCATGAATCAATTTAAAAGTCAAATTCTAACTAAAATAATTAGAGTGTATTACACTGAGTTTTGTAGATATAGATGTCCCATATTCATTGATTATTATTACGTAATACTGCCCATTAGGAAAATTACTCACATCTATCGTTAATTGTTGTTGTGTCTTTTGTTCATAATTCAACTCTTGAATTAATTCACCAATAAGATTATATATTTTAATAGATGTGACATGGTTTCCTGCAAAATCAATAGAGGTCTTGGAGTTGGCAGGGTTAGGATATAGTTTAACCTTTTCTGAGTTATTTAATTTATAGCTATCCAGATTAAGTATGGCTGTATTAAAAACCGCAAGTCCAGATTGTTCTATTTCGTTTATCAGGGTGAATTTTCCTCCAACGTATAACATGTCTCCATTTGTCTCAATGATATTTACGTCATCATTTGGATTGGGAGTCCAGTTCTTTACTTCTCCTAAATTATAATCATAGGCCAAAAGATGGTCACCAAGAGTTTCAAGAATATCTGATTTAAATGATCCTCCTAAAAAAACATTATCTGAATTCACAGCTATGGTTTTTACACCGGAATTGAGGGGGCTCTCTGATCCAATTTGTGGATCCCATGCATAGGCATTTCCGCTTGAATTATTGACTTTAGCGACGCCATTTCTGACCATACCACCAGCCTCCGAAAAAGGACCAGAAATGAATAGGTTATCATTGTGTCCAGTAATTGGAGCAGTAGGGTTACAATTTGTATTTAGTGGTTCCCAATTATTAATATTAGACGTTTCCAAATCAATTTTCGCAAAGCTATGGATAATGTCATCTGATTCAGTAAGATACATTCCTCCTGAAACATAAGCTTTGCTTTTATAGATTCGAATATGATAAGTTGGAATAGTGGTTTCTGGTGACCAATTAGAAAGTGTGCCATCCGATACTTTTATACCAGCAAGATTATTTTTTGGCACGCCATTAATTGCTGTAAAGTAACCTGCAATATAAAGGGTGTCTCTATACAATGAAACAGAGTTAACATTACCAATTTGTTCTCCATCAAATATTGGGCAAGTAACTATTGGGTTCCATATTGTGGTTTCCCCGGTCGAGGCGTCAATTGCCCCAAGTGTGTTTCGTGCGATCCCGTTAATAGTTGTAAATTTTCCAGCAGCATAAACAACACCTTTTCCAATATCAATATGATAAACAGCATTGTTTGCTTTAGGTGCCCATTCTTTAATTTCACCTGTCAATGCATTTATAGCGGCAAAATTCTTTCTTGGAATCCCTTCAATATCTGTAAATTCACCACCTATATATAGGGTGTTCCCGTACAAGCATAGGGTATTAACGGTTCCATTTACTGAAGGAAAGTGAGTGAGTAGATCTTGCGAATAACATGAGTTAAAAAGAAGAATAATAACTGTAATAAGTAGTTTCATTATTGGGTAAAATAAAGTATTTTCATTAGGTCGTTACGAATTGATCTATCCCCTACACTTATCCTATTTATTATCCAAAAATTAAACGGATTGCATCTTCAATTTTGCCAACTTGATGAATTTTTATTTGATAATCATCTTGTTTAATTCCTTTATTATATTTAGAAATAATGATCTGTTCAAAACCCATTTTTTCCGCCTCCATAATTCGCTGATCCGTTCGATTGACCGCTCTAATTTCACCAGACAAACTCAATTCTGCCGAAACACAAATGCCAGGATGAATAGGAATGTTAGCATTGGAAGACATGATCGCGCAAACAACTGCTAGATCAATGGCCGGATCACTTACTTTAATTCCACCAGCAATATTTAAAAACACATCTTTAGCGCCCAATTTAAAACCACACCTTTTTTCTAAAACTGCAAGCAACATGTTCAGTCGCCGCAAGTCGAATCCTGTAGACGAACGTTGCGGAGTTCCGTATGCTGCCGTACTAACCAAAGCCTGAATTTCAATTAACATGGGACGCACACCTTCAATTGTTGAAGCAATAGAAATGCCACTCAATCGTTCGCCCGTCGTGGTGATTAATATTTCTGATGGATTTTCAACTTCGCGCAAACCAGTGCTGTTCATTTCGTAAATGCCTAATTCATTTGTTGAACCAAACCTATTTTTGATTGAACGAATAAGGCGGTAAACATGATTTCGATCTCCTTCAAATACCAAAACGGCATCTACCATATGTTCTAAAACTTTTGGCCCTGCTAATGATCCTTCTTTGGTAATGTGTCCAATTAAAAAAACGGGTGTACCAGACTCTTTCGCGTATCGCAAAAATTCTGCAGTGCACTCTTTAATTTGTGAAACACTTCCTGGTGACGATTCAATATTCTCGGAATGTAAGGTTTGAATTGAATCAATAATCAGTATATCAGGTTGAACGGCTTCTACTTGAATGAAAATATTTTGCATAGAAGTTTCAGTCAATACAAAACAATCTTCATTTGACTTTCCAATCCTATCGGCGCGCATACTAATCTGTTGTTCACTCTCTTCACCTGATATGTAAAGGATTTTTTTTCCTTCTTCACGAACGGCAATCTGTAACAATAAAGTTGATTTCCCAATTCCAGGTTCACCTCCAAATAATACAATTGAACCTGGCACAACACCACCGCCCAATACCCGATTCAATTCCATATCAGAAAGCATAATTCGGCGTTCTTCAAATTTTTCAATTTCATTTAAACGGTGCGGTTTTGCTGCCCGTTGCGTATTGGATGAAGAGAATGGAGTAGCGCTTTTAGCGGCTTTTTGAATTACTTCCTCAACATAGGTATTCCACTCGTTACAAGAGCCGCATTTGCCAACCCATTTCGGAGATTCTGCGCCACAATTTTGACAGAAAAATGATGTTTTAGTCTTTGCCATTAATTTATTTTAAATGCAAATATGAATACTCAGACCGTAAACTATTTACGTTTTGCTACTTATTAAGCATAAAGATATTTAATTAAAAGTGTCCAATTGAAAAAAAATGGAATGGTGACAGTTTGCTTTATTAGGTCAATAAGGCAATGGTTTTAAAATTGGGGAGCGTTTTATTAGAAATATGACACTGGTCACGACCGATAAATTATACTTTTTGTAAGTTATGCCGCTTAAAAAAAAGTAAGATTTGCACTATTCCTAAACTTAATTGTGTCGTTCATAAAAATAAAGGTGAAACTGGATCTATTTTTTTCACCTTCGATAAAAATTAGAAATATGAAAATTAGTACAAGTAAATGCTTGGTTTTTGCTGCTGTAACTGGAATGTTCGGCGCATCTTCGCTTTTTGGCCAAGATACATTAGTCTATACAGGCAGTATGGAAACATATGTTGTTCCTGACGGGGTAACTAAAGTTCAAATAGAAGTTTGGGGTGGCCAAGCTGAAGCGGTAACGGTAGACGATTTTGATGGATCAATTGGAGGATTAGGTGGTTATTCAACTGGAGAACTGGTTGTTTCTTCAGGAGATATACTAAATGTATTTGTTGGCGGACAAGGAGAGAATGGTGCAGGAGGATGGAACGGCGGTGGTACTGGTGGTGCTGCAGTAGCAGGTGTTGACGGAACTTCTGGTTTTGGCGGAAGTGGAGGCGGAGCGTCTGACGTTCGGGTTGATGGTACTGATTTAACTGACCGTATAATAGTTGGTGCTGGCGGTGGCGGTGGCGGTCGTGACTATGTAAATGGAACATGTTTACCTTGTGGAACTGGTGGAGACGGCGGTGATGGTGGAGCTACTATTGGTTTAGATGGTGATGATCCAGCTGATCCGATTTACGATATATATTACAATGCAGGTGCTGGTGCAAGTGGCGGAACTGATCTTGCAGGAGGTGCTGCAGGTGTTGGTACAGAAGGAGTAGATGGTTCAGTTGGAACTCTAGGAGAAGGAGCAGTTGGAACAAATGGTAATTATGGTACTGCTGGCGGTGGCGGCGGTGGCGGTTACTACGGTGGTGGATCAGGAGCTGCACCCGGCGAAGGATCAGGTGCTGCTGGAGGTGGGGGAGCTGGAGGATCATCTTATTTTGATGGTGTTCTAGACGGTTTAACAACTGCTGGATTAAGAGAAGGTCATGGAATGGTTGTAATCACTTTTGTTTGTGAAAATGCGCTTGTAATGACTGTTACAATAACAGATGAGACGTTTGGGTCGGACGGAGCAATTGATCTTGACGTGTCTGGCGGAGATGGTGCATATTCATTTGATTGGGATACTGATGAAACAGGAGATTTTGATGATGACGAAGATTTGACTGGTTTAACGGCAGGTACTTATATTGTTTCTGTAACAGCTGGTCCTGCTTGCGATACAATTTCAGAAACTATTGTTGTAAATAGCCAAGTTGGTATCGAAGAAGTGGCTAAAGCTGAATTGGAAATTACCATTTTTCCAAATCCAGCACAGGATTTTGTAACATTAAATGTAGCAGAAGCATTTGAATATTCGATTCACACAGCAAGTGGTCAAATTATCACTGCAGGAAGTGGATTAAATGTGGCTGAAATTGATTTAAGCCATTATGAAAATGGAATTTACCTTATAACTGTGAGAACAGTGGAAGAGAATAGAACGGTTCGGTTGATCAAAGATTAATTTAGTTGTTGACCCTACTAAATACTAATAAGTCTTAGTAATTGAATTGAAAGGTGGTTTCCAGAATAGTGGAGACCACCTTTTTTTTGATACGGAATAATAGTATTTTTGTATCAAAGATCAATTTTATGGCTAAAATCATCTCATATAACGTTAATGGAATTAGGGCAGCACTCAAAAAAGATTGGATTGGATGGTTAAAATCTGAAGATCCAGATGTTGTTTGCATTCAAGAAACTAAAGCGCACAAAGATCAATTGGACTTATCTGTTTTTGAGGATGCTGGTTATCAAACTTATTGGTATTCGGCGCAAAAAAAGGGATATAGCAGTGTGGCTATTTTTTCTAAAACAGAACCTGATCATATTGAATATGGATGTGGGATTGAAAAATATGACAATGAAGGCCGAATTTTAAGGGCAGATTTTGGTGATTTTTCCGTACTCAGTTGTTATTTTCCAAGTGGCAGTAGTGGAGATGAGCGGCAAGAATTTAAAATGGAATTTTTGGCTGATTTTAATGAATATATCATTGAATTGCGTAAAACACGACCAAATTTATTGATTTCAGGAGATATAAATATTTGTCATGCACCGATTGATATTCACAATCCAAAATCAAATAAAAATTCATCAGGGTTTAAGCCAGAAGAGCGCCAATGGATCACAGACTTTTTAGGTTTGGGTTTTGTAGATACGTTTAGAGCATTAAATAAAGAACCACACAATTATAGCTGGTGGACTTACCGTTCTGGCGCAAGAGGGAAGAATTTAGGATGGCGGATTGATTATCACTTTATCACAGATACACTAGCAGACAAATTAACTGGGGCGCGTATTCTTTCAGAAGCGGTACATTCTGATCATTGTCCTATTGTGGTAGAATTAGCGGTAGAACTATAGCTGAACTCAGGTTTATAATCAAAACTGATTAAAATCAGAACCTTTTTTGCTTATTTGCGTAATCAATAAAGTAAATTTGGGATACTCTGAAACAAGTATGAACCCCTTAAAACAACGTTTTTGATTGAAATAATTTTTGGTGGAATTGGATATGGACTGTTATTAAGCATAATGGTTGGGCCTGCTTTTTTCATATTAATTGAAACAAGTATTACCAAAGGAGTGCGATCAGCGTTGTATCTTGATTTAGGGGTTTTAATCAGTGATCTTGTTTATGTCACCATTGCATTTTTATTTTTTCAAGAAGTACATGAACTCATGGAAAGTGAAAACCGTTACTTTTTAAAGGTGATTGGTGGAGCAGCGTTTGTGGTTTTTGGAATTACGAATTTAATGAAGGCAAAAAAGCCAAAACTTTTGCCCAAAACAAAATTGGGAGATGCTAAAGATTTGAAAGCAAGTAACCATTTAATGATGGTATTAAAAGGTTTTATGATTAATGCACTCAATCCAGGTGTATTGTTCTACTGGCTTACTATGATGTCACTATTACCAGAAGTTTCGGACGAGCTTAATTTGAGTAATGTGTATGTTCAAGTGATTTATATTACCTTGATTTTAATTACATTTTTTAGCATAGATATTTTAAAAATAATAGGCGCGAAAAAGTTGAAAGAATTTTTAACTCCCGCGTGGATCAGAGTGGTAAATCTTGTTTTAGGTTCTATTCTTATGTTATTCGGTCTGCTTTTCTTAGTTCAAGGCATTCGCGGTTTAGTTTTAGCATAAACTTGTTCAAACTCGAAAAAGGTAACTAAATTTGATCCCTCACTTATATTGTAAATCAAGCTTGAGATAAATGAAAAACGGCATACTTTTAATTACTACCATTTTGTTTATGAGCGTTGGCTATGGCCAAAAGCTTAAACCACGTATGGTTAAAAACTTTTGGGACTATAATAACTCTGTGCTCAGGAGCCAAGGATATCAATTTGCGGATGATTTTAATGGCGAAACGACATTGGAGCACGGCACTTGGAAATATTGGGATCGTCAAGGAAGAATAGAGGAGGAACGAACGTATATAAGAGGGGTTTTAAACGGCAGAGTTACGCGTTACTATGCGAACGGAAAAAAACTGGATCAAGGCTTTTTTAAGGAAGGAAAGCAGGATAGTATTTATGTTAGCTGGCATGAAAATGGAAACCTTAAAGAAGAAGGAAACTATAAATCGGATAGAGCAATCGGTAAATGGAATTATTATTATTCCAATGGCTATCATATGATGGAGGAAGAATTGGTTGATTCACTTTCATATGTCCAAAATTTCTGGAAAACAGATAGCACTCATTCATTGAAAAATGGGGATGGAAGAACATTTCGCTATTATTCAAGTACCGGTCATTTACAAGAATTTTATACTTACAAAGATGGATTAAAAAGTGGTGATTTTGAAGAATTCACGGCCACAGGAAATATCTATGCTCAAGGTCAATATGTTGATAATAAAAAGAATGGCGATTGGACTTATTGGTACTATACGGGTCAGGTTGATCGGAAATTAACCTATAAACAAGGAGCCTTGGATGGAGTTTACACCAAAAACTATGACAATGGCAAAGTCAATATTAATGGCGCGTTTAAAGATGGGCAAAAGCAAGGCCATTGGACTTGGTATACGAATATTGGCACTAAAGATATGGAAGGGGATTTTGTCAATAGCAAACAAGAAGGCCTTTGGAAATATTGGTATGCTGGTGATTCGACTCAAGTTGAAAGCAAAGGCTATTTTTCAGAAGGTTTAAGAAATGGCAGATGGGACTTTTATTATAAAGACGGGAGTAGATGGAAGCAAGGTGAGTACAAAGGCGACGTAGAAAATGGGATGTGGAGAACGTGGTATGAGAATGGAAAACTATTGAAAGAAGGAACCTTTGTTGCAGGGAAAGAAAATGGTGATTGGAAAAATTGGTTTCAAAATGGCGATTTAAAAAACGAGGCTTCATTTGACATGGGAAGTTTGCATGGCTTATGGCGTTCATTCTATAAAAAAGGGAAATTACACTTAGAAGGTTCTTATGATCATGATTTGAAAGTTGATGAGTGGAAACGATTTAGCGATAAAGGAAAATTATTAGAAATTGGATCGTATAAAATTGTGAACCACAAAAAAGGGGTGAAGTATGGACCTTTTTCTAAGCGTGTTTTAAAAGAAAGCGTTAAGCATGGACATTGGGCTTGGTACAGTCAAAAAGATGGAGGACTGACGCATGAAGGTGGCTATAAAAGCGGAAAAGAAGAAGGTGAATGGGTGTATTATTTCAGAGGTGGAGCTAAAGCAAGTCGTATCATTAATTACAAAGACGGAAGATTAGAAGGAAAGATGTTGCTTTTTGAATGGAGACCACACCGTGTAACACAAGAGATTAATTATAAAAACGGTGTTAAACACGGTAAAATGTATGTTTTTGACAAACGGGGTAAACCAGTTGTTGAAAAAACATTTGAAGATGGAATGGAGTTAAGTCCTAATGGAAAGCCGAAAACTTTTGCTCCTTAAGTTTAAGTTAATATTTCTTCAACATTCGCACGAATTTTAGCGCAGAGATCATCCGTTGGTAAGTCATTATCATCAAATCCAAAGGGGTCTTCAATTTCCTCAGCCAAAATCTCCATACTTACAAGAACATAAAATACGAACGCTACAATTAGTGCCGACCAATAACCAAAGTCAACCACAAGGGCTAATGGAATTGTCGTTACAAAAATGAAGATAAATTTCTTTAAAAAAATACTGTAAGAATACGGGATGGGTGTATTTCTAATTCTTTCACAGGCCCCAATAATGTCGGAAAAACTCTTTAGGTTCACATCAATTACAATTAGTTCTTGTTCCGTCAAATGTTGCTTACTTTTAAGTTCGTGAAGGTGTTGATAAATCCATTTTACAATGATATTTGGAACATGATTGACATGCTGTAACGCTCTTCTTTCTTCAGGTGTCAAATCAAGTTCATCCAATTTCACACCTTTTCGTAAATGCTCTTTCATTGCAAATGCGTAATTGGGAATCATGCGTTTAAAGAATGATTTTGATGCTTCGTCAGGACAAATAACCGCAACTTTAACAGCCAAATTTCTTGAATTATTCACTAATTCACCCCATTTTTTTCTTCCTTCCCACCAACGATCATAGGCAGTGTTGGTTCTAAACACCAATAATAAAGACAATACAAAACCAATGAGTGAATAAACCTGCAATAGTTCGCTGTAAACGCTAATATCACCCATGTAGTTTAATTCTACGTAAGCTAAACCTATCGTAAAGATCACGATATATATCAATTCCTTCCATATCATGAATACGGTATCACTTCTGCGAATAGCAAAAATATGTCTGAACCAGGTTTTCGGATTATATTTAATCATGAGAATTATTTTTGTTAAAAATACTAATAATCTGAAAAGTCTCAAGGGGGTCAATTTTACAATCAAGCGTGTCAATTGTAAATTGCTCTTATATTTGTTCGGTGAAGAGCTTGATAGAGAAAATCACGAGGTTATTAAGAATCATTAGAGTTACTTTAATTCGTAAGGTAATTCATGTTTCACGTAAAATTATTTTGCCTGGTTTTGAGGGCGTTTCAATTTGGGAAATTTTATTCTTTTTTGTTTGGTCCATTCGTCGTGGTTTAATTACAACGCGAGCATCATCATTGGCGTTCCATTTTTTCTTAGCAATGATTCCATTTGGTTTGGTGATGGTAATTATTACGGCCTATATTCCGTATTTTGATTTGCAAGATGATATTCTACCGGTATTCAGTAGTTTTATTCCTGAATCTATTTTTAACCAGTTCGTTTCAAACCTGAGCGTTTTTGAAAATTCTACTGTCAATTCGTTGATTTCATACGGTTTTATTTTGGCGCTCTATTTTAGTTCCAACGGGTTCTCTGTACTAATTCAATCCTTTAATAGTTCAAAAATTTCTTTTGAAAAGCGCAAATGGTGGTCAACAAAGGTCACTTCTATTGCCTTTGTTTTTGTCATTATAATTGGTATGTTTTTCTTAGTTATTGTTGCTTTATTTGAACGTAAATTATTGAATTATTGGTCAGAATACAGTGGTTTTATAAGTAATAATGCAGATTTTATTTTTTCAATTGTTACTGCCTTGTTCGTTACGGTAATGTTATATTTTGCGATTG
The DNA here is from genome assembly GCA_047623705.1 of Crocinitomix sp. Lineage (GTDB taxonomy): Bacteria > Bacteroidota > Bacteroidia > Flavobacteriales_D > Crocinitomicaceae > Crocinitomix. The sequence continues at coordinate 33,525 of JBLHOW010000013.1, read as the reverse complement.
CAACTATTTATTATTTTGGTCCATCTAATCGCAAAGAATTTAAGTTTTTCTCGGCTGGCGGAACTTTAGCAACCGTATTAATTATTGTTGTTTCTGAGCTCTATTCTTTTTACATTCAAAAATTTGCCAATTATGATGAATTATATGGTTCATTGGGTACGATTATGATGTTGCTGTTATGGATTTACATTATCTCTTTTGTATTATTACTGGGATTTGAATTAAATGCTAGTATTCATGGCGCAGTCAAGAAGAAACAATTGGACAATTTAGAGCGAATTCAAGATCGCTATGATGAGGGAATTTAAATGATTCGATCACATACTTTCAATTAAGTTTTTTTCTATCATGGCTTTTCGTTAATTTTAACACTGTTAAGCAGTCACGTACAATTGCAAGGCTGTTTTTTTGACAGAATTAATAATCGAAACACTAGAATATGAACAAGAAATTATTTATGGTTGCCTTAAGCAGTTTGTTTTTGGCTGCATGTGGTGGAGAACCAGCAACAGATGAAGCAAGTGACATTACAGTTGATGAAGTAGTTGAAGTGTGCACTTATTCATATGATCCAGCAGAGACTGTATTAACTTGGACGGCATTTAAATTAACCGAACGTCTTGGTGTGAATGGAACATTTGATGAAATTAACGTAATGGCAAATGATGGAGCTTCAACTGTGTTTGAGGTACTAGCTGGAGCTAGTTTTGATATTCCAGTAAGTAGTTTAAACTCACAAGATGAGGTAAGAGATCCAAAAATTAAAAACAGTTTTTTTGGAGTTATGAACGAAACATCAAACATAACTGGGGTTATTTCATCTTTGGATGAAAACGGTGGTTCAGTTGAAATTACTATGAACGGCGTTTCTAAGTCGTATGACGGGACTGTAAGGTTGGACGGTGATGAAATTACTTTTTTAACTCAAATTGACTTAGTTGATTTTGATGGACAAGAAGCGGTTGACTCTTTAGGGATTGTTTGTGAAGCAAAGCATACAGGTGATGATGGCGTAAATAAACTTTGGACAGAAGTTGATATTGCGGTTAAAACAATCTTAGTTAAGGATTGCAAATAGTAGATTATGCATAATAAAACGGTTTTTGTTACTGGTGGTGCAGGCTATATAGGTTCGCATACCGTTGTTGAATTAATCAACGCTGGCTATGATCCAATTATATTGGATGATTTTAGAAATTCTCAACCTTGGATTATTGATAGAATAGCTGAGATTACGGGAACTAAACCCACATTTTATCAGGTGGATTGTCAAGATGAAGTCGCCGTTAAAGAAGTTGTTGAAAATTATCCAAATGCTATTGGTTTAATTCATTTTGCTGCAGATAAAGCGGTTGGAGAATCAGTGCAAAAACCGATTCAATATTACAAAAATAATATAGGGTCATTATGTGTGGTTTTAAGTGTTATGAAAACTTTTGGAATAAACCATTTGGTTTTTTCATCTTCGTGCACTGTTTACGGAGAGGCTGATACGGCTGTCGTGACAGAACAAAGTCAAGTTAAAGAGGCAACGTCTCCCTATGGTGATACGAAAATCACGTGTGAAAAAATTATAAAATACAATTCGGGAGCTGTAGCAGATTTTGGGTCGACATTATTACGATATTTCAATCCAATTGGAGCGCATCCATCTAGCTTAATTGGTGAGTTGCCCCAAGGTGTGCCAAATAATTTATTGCCATACATTACACAAACGGCAAAAGGTATTCACGAAAAACTAACTGTCTTTGGTGGCGATTATAATACACCTGATGGCACAAACATTCGTGACTATATACACGTTGTAGATTTGGCGAAGGCACATGTTAAAGCCTTGCAATATTTGAATGATACGGGGTGTGATTCTTGCGTCACGCTTAATTTAGGTACTGGTAAAGGCACATCCGTTTTAGAAATAATTAATGCATTTGAAAACGTCAATCAGTTAAAATTAAATTACGAGATCGGTCCTAAAAGAGTTGGTGATGTGGAGCAAATTTACGCGAATGCTGAAAGCGCAAAAAAAGTGTTGGGTTGGACTTGCGAGTATTCCTTAAATGATGCGCTCAAACATTCGTGGGATTGGGAGAAAGGAATTGGGAATTGATACAAAATGTTGAATGTCGATTGAAATAGAATGAAAAGAATAACCTATATATTCATCTTGCTAGTGACCGTTTCTAGTTACGGTCAATCCGTTGCAGATCCAGATCGACCGTTGAAACGGAAAGCTGGAGTCTTGCGTTATTACACTGGTCTATCTGCTCCTGACGAGAATACACCAGAAAAATTTGATCGATTGAATACGGATTTTTTTTATAATACTTGGATGGGGGATGTGAATGATGTAAGCACTAAATTCTATGCCTTAGGACACAATATTAATTTAATGTTTGATATTCCTTTTTCTAAAACTTCGCGCATGGGCTTAGGGATTGGTTTTGGCTATAGCCATTTTAATGTCAGGCACGAAGGTGGTTTTAGTTTTATAGACGAACCAATTGGCAATACTACTTATACGAGCCTTGCTCCATACACTGGCCCAAAAAGGTGGATTAATCGTACTGTGTTTAATTTTATTGAAGTGCCTTTCGAAATTCGATTTAGGTCACAAAAAGAACGCCATAAATGGAAGGTTTACCCGGGCTTTAAAGTAGGGTTTATGGTTGAAAACTATTCCAAATGGAGAGTTGAGCATTACGAGTATAAAGAATTTAATTTTCCTGATTTAAACCGAATCCATTATGGACCAACGGTGCGTATTGGACGAGATAACTTAATGCTATTTGGTTATTATGATATGACCACACTCTTTACCAATGCCAATAGTAATAAATTGCAGCTTATAGCGGTAGGTATTAGTATTGGTTGGTTTTAAACTGAGTTTAAGCCAGAATTAGGGTTAATAGCAAATAGTTTAAACCTATTCCAAAAAATACGATCCATGCAATCTTTTCTGCTTTTTTAATTTGGTTTACTGTTTCTGAATTATTCATAATCTTAGTTTTTATTTACTGTAAATTTACGAGCTTTATACGCCTTCTTATAATTGAAATGCGCCATACAGAAGTAGTTTTTGCGTTTTTCGCAAATTGATTGTAAGACTTATTTCCAGATATAATATTCTTAACTTGGAAATAAGCATATAAAAAACATACTTATTTCCAGATATAAATTATTTAACTTGGAAATAAGTCTACAATAATTACACTTATTTCCAGATATAAATTATTAATCTGGAAATATCTCTTATATTTGAATGTAATCGAATCCATTAATGTTACTGGTAGGGCGTAAAAATCAATTAAAATCGGTTGACTTAATTTTAAAGTCAAAAAAAGCAGAGTTTGTTGCTGTGGTTGGTAGAAGAAGGGTTGGTAAAACGTATTTTATTGAAGCCGCGTTTCAAAAAAACATCTGCTTTCGACTTACTGGTATTCAGGACGGAACGCTGGCCGAACAATTGACTAGTTTTGCAATTAAAATGGCGGAACATATGGGGAATCCATTTGTGCCAACACCACCAGAAAACTGGCAACAATCATTTTACCAATTAAAAGCTTATCTCAAAAGTTTAGATAAAAAAACAAAACGTGTAATATTTATTGATGAATTGCCTTGGATAGCCACACCACGCTCTGGCTTTTTAAAAATGCTTGCTCATTTCTGGAATGATTATCTGTCTAAAGAAAAACATTTTGTTTTAGTAATATGTGGATCAGCAACCGCTTGGATAACGAACAATGTAATAAATGATCAAGGCGGTTTACACAATCGTATTTCGCAAACAATCCATTTAAGACCATTTGATTTGGCGGAGACAAAGGATTTTTTAGAAAGTAAAAAAATTGCACTACCTGACCAAGAAATAACGAAGTTGTACATGGCAATGGGTGGAATTCCTTATTATCTTGAAAACATTCGCAAAGGAGAAACCGCCGCCACGACAATTGAACGCATGTGTTTTCATCCAGAAGGTATTTTAAAAAGAGAGTACAATAATCTATATCGCGCACTGTTTTATAATTATCGCGATCATCATAAAATTATCAAAGCGCTAGCAAAAAGTAATAAAGGCTTAACACGTGAGGCTCTTTTAAAGAAAAGTAAGGTAGTAGACGGTGGTACTTTTAACCGGACAATGGAAGATTTAATCTTGTCTAATTTTGTTGCAGAGTACGCCCCATTCGATAAGGTGAAACGAGGTTCACTATATCGCTTAGAGGATGAATATTCTATTTTTTATCACCGCTTTATTCAACCAAATATGAAATATGCAAAGGGAATGTGGTTACAGCTTTCTAACGGTCAATCGTATAAAAATTGGACGGGTTATGCCTTTGAGTCACTCTGTTTTAAACATATTGACGAAATTAAAGAAGCTCTTGGAATTGCCGCAGTGTACACGCAAGTGTCAAGTTATCAATTGGTAGGTAATAAAAAGCAAAAAGGATTTCAAATCGATTTGGTGATTAAAAGAAATGACAATGCCATACATTTATGCGAGGTAAAATATTATGATGGAGATTTCAAAGTGGATGGAACTTATGCCAAGCAGTTAAATGAAAGGAAAGAACTTTTTAAAGCCGCAACTGAAACTAAAGCCGCCTTATTTACAACCTTAATTGTAAACAATGAATTGGTAGAAAATGAGCATGCAGAACAGGCGGTTGATTCTTACGTAAACCTAAAAGAAATGTTGGATTAAAATGATGAAAATAGTATTAGACATATGTTTTGCATTGCTAGTTTTAATTGCTTTGTCTCCAGTTTTATTAATCGTGATTTTGCTTATTCTTATTGTGGAACGTAAAGCACCATTCTTTTTTCAAAATAGAATTGGGCTAAAAAAAACTGAATTTAAAATTTATAAATTCAGAACTATGTTGAATAATAAAACTACACCGTTGGGAAGGGTTTTAAGAAAAACTGGAATTGATGAATTGCCACAATTAGTGAATATCATAAAAGGACAGATGAGTTTTGTTGGCCCACGGCCTTTAACGCAAAACGATATTCAACGACTAGGTTGGGACAATACTTATTATAATCACCGCTGGTCTGTTCGGCCAGGCATTGCCGGTTTAGCACAGTTAACTCCAGTTTGTCATAAAAAAATGAGCTGGTTTTATGATCAATTGTATATTAAAAGCCGCACAATTTGGTTAGATTTTAAAATACTTGCCGCCGCTGTACTAATTCCTTTGCTAGGGAAACAAACTGTAAAAAACTGGATTCATGGAAAGAAATAAGTGCAATGTAATTGTCAATGGAATGGGAAATATTGGCACTACTTTGACAAACATGCTTGTGCATTATCAAAGCGAATTGCGTTTAGATAAAATTTATGTGGTCAAACGTTCCATTCATCCGTGGAATAAAACTGAGCGTGATTTTTTAGAAAAACAAGGCGTTATAATTTGTTCTATGAATGAGGGTGATGGATTAATTTCCGTTGCAGCAATAATAACTGATGTGGATTATATTTTTGAAGCCACTGCAAATGGAGTTGGTTTGCAAAATTTAGCCCGTTATAAAAACCTACCCAATTTAAAAGGAAGTTCGGCACAGGGGAGTGAAAAAGGTTATGGTATTCCATTTATGTCTGGCGTAAATAATGCACAAATAAAAGGGACAAAATTTGTGAATGTTGTTTCCTGTAATACGCATGGCTCTGCTGCCTTGTTAACCACCTTTTGTGGTAATAATTTAGAGAATTTGGAAAGTGCAGATGTCGTTGTGGTTAGACGATCTGAAGATTTAGGAAACCATGAACGTCTTGTTTCGGCTAATGTGGTAGCAAGACATCTAGATCCGTTAATTGGCACACATCATGCGATTGACGTGGTGGACATGTTTAAAACCAAAAATATTGATTGCAATTTAACCTCATCCGACATTACTACGCCAAGTCAATTAATGCATGCAGTGCGTTTTAATATTACGTTGAAAGAACCATTGAATAATTCAGTAGAAGCCAAAATAGCCTCGAATCCATTTATTGCAACAACAACAAAATTTGATTCTAATGTGTTGTTTGAATTAGGTCGTAGATATGGATTTAACGGCCGTATTTTTTCGCATGCTATTCTTATTTCGGGTAACTTATTGGTGACGGATAAAACGATCAAAGGCTGGGCTTTTGTTCCGCAAGAAGGCAATAGTATTTTATCTACCATTCATGCATTTTTACTTCAAATGAATATAGCGGAAGAAGCGGCTATTTTTCGTAAAATTCAAACTGAAATGATCGTTAAGGAATGGTAAAACTGGAACTATGCGCCACGGTTTTCCTTAATCATATCATAAGCATCTACAATAATTTGAAATTTTTCCTTGGCCTTGGTTTGGTGTAACTCTCCCAAATGTGCGACTTTGTCTGGATGATGAATTTTCGCTAATTTACGATAGGCCTTTTTGATTTCATCCATTGTTGCGCCTGCTGAAACCCCCAGCAGTTCGTGCGCTTTGCGCAAGGCAGTGCTACTTGTTCTAGATTTGCTCTGACCAGCTTGTTCAGATTTTTTGCGGTACGTTTGTTCACGTTTAAATTCAAATAGCTTTAACGTTTGAATGAGTATGACCGGCCTAATGTTACCACATTTTGCTATTTTTTGAATGACCTTTAATTCTGTATCAGATAGTACACCATCTGCTGTGGCAATGCTAATCAATAAGTAGAGTAAGTGCGCTTTAATTTCAGCGTTAAATTCGTAGTCAATAATTTTTCCCAATTTAGCAAAGGATGCAGGTTTGTTTAAGTATGATTTAAAGGATTCATAATGCATTTCTGCCACCTCTGGTTCAAATTCACCAGCAAGTCTTTTTTGTACGATTTCAAGCTCAACTTCATCTATCTTTCCGTCAGCTTTAACTACTTCTGCGGCAAGCATTAATATCATTGGTAAAAACTTCTTTTCTCCTTTTAAAAAACCTTGATTTTTCCTAATGACAGAAGAGATAGTCATTTGGATCATGGAGTAAAAAAGTAGCCCAAAAAGTGAAAATGCCATCCCACCTACAAACATTTCCATAACACCAGATGCTTCTTCATCTTGCGTTACGACTATAGCGCCAAAAATGAAGCCAATAATGAGTCCAATCCAAGGTTTTCTTACTTTTATCATAACTATTTAAATCGTCTTTTTTGTTTAATCATTTCATAAGCTGCAGCTATTTTTTGAAACTTAGTTTTGGCATTTTTTTGAAATTGTGGGCCTAAATGGACCACCCTGTCTGGGTGATGAAGTTTGGCCAGTTTTCGATAAGCTTTTTTTATGGTGTCATCAGAGGCTGTATCGTCAATCTCCAAAATAATATAAGCCTTTGCTAATTTAGAAGGAGCAATTCTCGTTTTTCTGTGAGCCTTTCTTCTAGATTTGGACTTTGATTTGGTGTTTTCGTAACTGGCTACGCGTTTATATTTAAATAATGCTAGAACAGATTGAAAGCTCCGTTCAGGGATTTTAAGGAGCCGTGCAATCTTGGCAAGCAATCGGTATTCGGCGTCAATCATTAGGCCGTTAGAAACAGTAATACCGGTAAGGAAGTTTAAAAGTTGCAATTTTGTTGGTGTGTCCAACTTATACTTAATATTGTCGCAAATTTGACTTACTAAAATCCGTTTGTCGAGACAGATTTCCAAATCGCGCATGTACTTTTCAACTTCTCGTTTATTAAAGTCATTTTCGAGTCGCCGCTTTACCAATTCACGCTCTTTTTGATAGATGCGCTTATCTGCTTTTATAACTGCGGCTGAGAGTAATAAAATAATTTGTACAAAATCAGCCTCATTGTTTAAGTCCTTCTTTTTGAATAAACCATCTGGAATCGCTTTAAATAAAACAATGTATCGAATCCACATGAAAGCAATCGTCAAAAAAATGCCAATGCTAACACTTCCCGACAATAGTCCTACTATAATAAAAACTCCAATTCCCAGAACAAATTTCAGATACTTTTCTTCAATATGAAAATCTACGTCATCTAACATCAGGCTAAATTTCGGCTTTTTTTAATAAGATCATAGGCATCTACAATTTTTTGGAATTTTATTTTGGCTTTTTCTTGGTGCAGCTTACCTAAATGTGCCACTTTATCTGGGTGATGAAGCTTCGCTAATTTACGATAAGCCTTTTTTAATTTTTCGTTAGTTGCAGCAGATGGAATATCTAAAACGGCATAAGCATTAGTAAGTGTACGCGAAGAACCCTTATATCTTTTATAACTGTTATTTGATTGCTTCTTCGATTGTTCCTCTTCGGGCCTTAAATTAAATAAGGCAATTATAGACCTCAAACTAGAAAAGGGAATCCTTAGATATCGCGCAATTGCAAATAGTTTATGTTCTTCGTCACGGGATAGCACACCGTCTGCCGCCACAAGTCCCACTAAAAAATGTAATAAGTGTATTTTTGAGGTTAAATTATAACGTGTTCGCAGAGCGAAGCATACTTTGTTTAGATTAATCGTAATTTTTAAATAGTTATTATACATTTCAATATAATGGTCGCTATATGCATCCTTAAAGTCATGGCGAATTAAATCTTCAACATATTTTTGCTCAACGGGGCGTATTTTATCATCAGATTTGGCAATGTATGCTGTTAAGGCCAAAATGTATTTTATCAAATCCTCTTCATTTCCTAAGAAACCAAAATCACGATTGGTAGATTTGAGAATATTCATGCGAGATATTGCGTAGAATAGTACTACTGCCGCCAGCACAATTAACAGCCAAGGCGAGATTAACGCAACTATGAATCCAAAAACTAGCAAGAACAGGCCACCAAAAAACACCATGGGAATCAATTCATGCGGACGTAATTTCTGCGGTTTAAAATTTCTTTTGGTTGCCATTGCGTCAAAAATAATGGAAAGAATGAAAACACCAAGAGACCAAAAACTTCATTATCTTGTCAGGACTAAATATTGAACATGTTAAACAGTGTAGATCCAAGAGGAGGCAAGTCCCTTAATAAAAAAGAAATTAAAGCAGAAAATGAATTGCTGATAACTGAAATTGCGGCACTTCAAAAGGTATTATTTGCTGAAGAGAAACACAGTATTCTCATTATCCTGCAAGGGGTGGATGCTTCTGGTAAAGATGGAACGGTGAGAACAATTTTTAGTGGTATTAATCCACTAGGTTGTCAAGTACATTCCTTTAAAAAACCAACTGATGAAGAATTTGCGCATGATTTTTTATGGCGTGTTCATAAAATAGTTCCGAAAAATGGAATGATTCATATTTTTAATCGATCGCATTATGAAGATATATTAGTGCCAACTGTAGAAGGGTATTATGGCAAAGAAATAATTCAAAGACGCTATGATCATATTAATAATTTTGAGCGTTTATTGACGGATGGCGGAGTGAAGATTTTGAAATTTTACCTACACATTACAAAAGAAGAGCAGTTGGAACGATTGACTGAACGCATTGAAAACCCTGAGAAACATTGGAAACATAATGATGGTGATTGGGAGTCACGAAAAAAATGGGATGATTACATGAAAGTGTATGAAACAATTTTTGAAAAATGTAATGAAGTGCCTTGGCATATTGTTCCAGCAGATAGGAATTGGTTAAAAGTAAACCATGTAGCTAAAGTTTTATTGAAAACTTTGCAGGAACTTAAATTGGAATGGCCTAAATTGGATACAGAAAAATTTAAAAAATAAACGTATGAAAAAATTTTTAGCATTAACGTTCATCACACTTTATTTGGTGGCATCAGCGCAAGCGCAACTTATTTATTCGTCTGACGATAAGTATAATGTAGACTTTAAAGTTTACGTAACGGATGACAAGTATAATTGTGATTTAATCGTTTATAAAAGTGACGACAAATACAATTTAGGTAGCAATAAAGGACATTGGTTTTTTACAGATGACAAGTACAATTGCGATAAAAAAATCTATTTTACGGACGACAAATACAATTGTGATTTAATCATTTATTTTACTGATGATAAATACAATACAGGTTGGAAACAGGCTGCAAAAAAACACTTGCTCTATTAGTCAGGCTAATTAGAGTTTACCCATAATGCTAAGGCGGATAATTCTAAGGTTAATATACTTGCGCATGCTAAATGATGAGCCAGTACGTGCTATATATTTGGTAAAATTCTATACCAAATTTTTTAAGCACGACCAATATACAATTCTAACGAGTGCCTTCATTTATTTAAGGCTGGACTTGTTTGATATTTATGACAAACAACTTCCATATGTCGCTAAAATCTATAAAGACCATATCAATTATTACATTTTAAAAGGAGTTGAGTTTCAACGGAAAAATGACTATGAAAAAGCAATTAGCATCCTTAACGAAGGTATTGAATTGACGGGGGATTCTGCAGACGCCTACAATAATAGAGGGTATTATAGCCTTTTGTTAGGTGATTTTGAAAATGCGTTGCACGATTTTAATAAGGCGATTGAAATAAATGCTAAACTATATTTTGCCTATAACAATAGGGGCTTGGCCAAAATTAAGTTAAATGATGAAAGTGGAATTAATGACATTCGAAAGTCATTGAAAGGTTTTGAAAATAATGCCATGGGGTATAAAAATTTGGCACTTTGGGAATTCCATTTCGGTGACAAATCACGGATTCCAAAAATTCTTGCAAAATGTAAACGAAGAGCTTATTATGTTGACATTAAAGAAGAAGTTGCGGAATTAGAAGAGTTATTAATTTGAAATCGAAAATAATTCTAAAATGTATTTAACCTTAGTTTAAAATGTGCACTGTTGTTTGAAATAGAAAGAAAGACGTGTTATTATCAATTTTCTTGAATTGATATTTTAATTTTTGACTTGACTTTCGTGCAATATCTATTAAACCTAAACTGGCTTCACCATTTTTTGATAAGACATTATTTGTAATGCCTTTTTTATACATTTCTTGCAGTTCCGATTGATTTTTATTGTTGACATTATTAATGAGTGCTTGAATGGTTTCTTGCGTTTCATTTTTTACAACATTTCCAGTAGATACCTTCAGTGTATTATTTTCTTTCTCAACTAATACCAAAAAGTGAGCATCTGTTAATTCACTGACATTGCCATGTTTGGATAAATTTTGAATGCACTCAACAACGATTGAGAAAAAGCGTTTCTTTTCTTTTTTTGGAACGGTTGTTTTTTCAATGTCAGTTTTAAGGCGACTTAAAAAAGCAGACACAATTTCTTTTGACAATACACCATCATAAGCTAAAATTATTTTAGCTCTATTTAAATTGTCATGAAACTCTGTTACATAGTTTAAATCTTCCATTATAAATTATATTTAAGCGTAAGTTCTTTTATTGGTATATACGTAATTCTGCCCTTCTATTAACGGCGTCATTCTCCGGATCAATCAATTTGGTTTCTCCGTATGCATTTACTGTAAATCTATTTTTTTCAATTCCTTTTGCTGCCAAATTAGCTGCTATCCAATCTCCTCTTTTTTGTGAGAGTTGAAAGTTATACTCATCAGATGCCGTTGCATCAGCATAAGCGCTAATAGATAGCTTTAGTTGCGGATAACGTTTCATTAATTTATAGATCGTATTCAACTTTTCAATATCATTATTTAGCACATGCGCTTCATTGGTGTTAAAGTAAACGATTACTGCATCATATTTTTCACTTAAATTCAAGTCAAACTTTACTTTATCATCCATTAAGGACAAATCACTATTCGTTTGAAAACCAAGTGGGCGAAAGATAAAATAGCTATTTTCTTCCTCTTGAATTTTTGCAATTTCTTTACCGTATCTATTATATAGCGTCAGTTGCAGTGCTTCGTTACTGTCAGCAGTGAACTTGTACGTGTTCTCGCTAGATAAGTTGTTAAATCTGAAATTCCCTAATGAGTCAGACATAACAGAGGATAAAAGAATGCCCTCTTCATTATAAACTCGAACCATACATTGAATAGCGGATTTGTTTGGATTAACGGATGAAAATTGACCAATAAGTTCTGAACTGTTTAGCATAAATTCAAGCTCCTTAGTTTCTTCAATTCTAATGAGATTATTCGTCAAATCTGGTTTCAAACGTTGATACATAAAATAATCCTGAGAATTACATTTCAACTGTGTGAAAATACTATTGTTTTTACCATAAACGTACAAGATTAGATCATTTGTACATGCTGGAATTTGCACATAATATTCACCATCTAAGTCTAAACCTTTGAATTCAAAATTTCCTAGCTCATCTGTTGTTCCTCTGTAAACAATTTCTTCATTTTCGTCCAATAATAAAATTGTTCTATCGCTGAGAACTACGTTTGGCGGATCGTCGTCTAAAACCAATTTACCGGATAATGTAGCTGTGTTATTATCAATGTCTTTCATGTCGTCTGGAATAAAATTGATTATTCCACCACTTTCATAAAAGAGTTTTTTATATTTCAAGGCGCCTTCTTCACTTAAAATAAAACTCGAATTTGCTTCACCGTCGGCATTGTAAAAATCAAGTGTCAATTCATCTCCAGGCAGGTTGCCAAGCTTTACAGTAAAATTACTGTCCAATTGGATATTTTCAAAAATAAAATAACCATTATCATCTGTTTTCTTTTCTAAGATAAATTCACCGTCTTCATCATAAAGTATGACAGTTAAATTGTTGGCGCTTCCTGCAAGCGATCGAAAAGTGAATGAACCTGCGAGTGAATTTGTTACCGTTATTTTTCTTTCTAAGGTGAAATAGAAAATGTCATCATTACCATTTCTATTTGAAGTATAATAACCTGCAGATAAATCTGGTAATATAGAAATTCCAAAATCGTCATAGGCAGAATTTAATCCAGCCAATTTGATTGGGTAATCAGTCCGTTCGGGAGAATTATAGTAAATATCCATCTGTCCGGCTCCTCCTTCACGATCACTAGAGAAAAAGATATTTCCACCAATTACGAATGGAAACTTTTCACTGTTGGCTGTGTTTACAGATTCAACGTTAACGGGATCTCCCCATTCTCCGTTAATCAATGCACTATAATAAATATCATTACCACCTTTTCCTCCAGCACGATCAGATGTAAAGTATATGCGGTTTTTTATAATGTCATATGCAGGATGTGCGTAAGAGCTTTCGTCTGTTGAAAAGGGCAATTTGCGTACTTTACCCCATTTATTATTTTTTTTGATCGCAGAATATAGTTGAGCACGGTATACGCGTTCGCTGCCGTTAACAATTTCCTCTATCCGAGTAAAAAATAAAGAATCCCCCGTAGATGAAAATGACGCGGGACCAGTATGGCTCCCAGTATTTAATTTATTCGAAAGCAATTTGATGTCTTTGATGTCAATAACTCCTTCTTCATCATTCCGAATTTTGCCATAAAAAATGTTGAAATAACTGTTTTTATCCATTTTTTCACCCGTATTGTGCTTGTTATACTGGCGTGATGAAGTAAAGTATAGTTTGTCACCAACTGCAATTGGTGAAAACTCTTCCGTTTTTTGATTGATCCCATTAATCGTTTGAATAGTTGCAACGAGTTCAACTTGTTCAACCTCATAAGTCTGCGTGAATGCCGCCGAGGTAATAATAAGATATGTTAGCAATAATAAGTGCTTCATTTTATAAAAGACGTGGGGATAAAATATTGGATGACTTTTTTAAATTAAAATCAAAACCTATAATAATTTCATGTGAACCGTGTGAATAATTTTGTAGTTTATTTAGTGTCATATCGTATGAATATCCGACCCTAAGATAATCAGTTACATTAAAATCGATTAAAAAATTTAAACTTGATAAGTTTCTTAGACCAATTCCGAGCCAAAAAAGTTCTTTAAAAAGCGCGTTTACATTGACATCTGCGTTAAGTACCATGCCTCCACCATGTTTTAATAAAATGGATGGCTTAAGTTGTATATCACGGTTTATTTCAAATACGTAACCAGCCGCTAAAAAGGTATGTCTTCGCAAATAGTATGCCTGGTTATTTGCTAACTTAGAATAATTAAAGCGGTGTTTGGTTATATGGTTCGAAGATAGCCCAGCATAAAAGCGTTCAGTGTAATAATACAAACCAAAATCGAATGTTGGTACGATTGAACTCATGCGTTCATTATGGTCGAGTACATCATCATCCTCTCTAAAATTAAGTTGACCATGATCGATCATTGAATTATAGATTCCTCCCCTTAAACCAAAAGTGAGGGTGCCTTTATATAACTTTAATTGATACGCTCCGGTTGCAGCAGCCAATAAATTACTTGCAGGTCCTATTTTATCTCTAGAGATATTAAATCCCCAAGCCAAATTATTGCGGTTCATAGGAACATGTCCAGATATAGTTTGCGTACTTGGTGCACCCGTTAAACCTACCCATTGACTTCTGTTAACCACGACAATGTTAACGGCATCACGCGAACCAGCATAAGCAGGGTTTATTGCGAATGGATTAAACATGTATTGACTATATATAGCATCTTGCTGTGCGATTCCAGCAAAACTAGTCATTAACCATATGATGAATATTATCCTCATTTATTTAGCGTACCAATTGCACCCAACCTGCTTGACTTTGGTCAGTTCCTTCTGTTATTACAACATAGAAGTAAGTATTAGGTGGAAGTTTTTTTCCGTATTTTCCTGTACCGTCCCAATACTGCGTAATATTGTCGTAATTGTCTATTTTTCGTACTTCATCTCCCCACCTATTATAGATGTATACAGTATTGGGCATATAATTGATTAAGTTATCGATATACCAAAATTCATTTTTATCATCACCATTAGGCGAGAATGCATTATTGATGTCAATAGCGCATTCGTTTTGTGATTTAAATTTAACGCTAATAGTGTCCACAACCTCACAGCCGTCATTATTGAAAATTGAGACAACATAGACTTCTTCTTGTAAACTGAATGCTATTGGTCCGGGAACTGTATTGTCTGCTAATGGCACATCTGTATGCCATATATAGGTTGACCCTCCATAAGCCAATAGTTGAGCGGGTGATCCTAAACAAATTTCAAAATCTGAGATTGCATTCATACCAGAGGTATCTGAAAGATAAAGAATATAAGATGCATATTCGCCATAACAACCTTCGCTGCTTTTTGGTTTGGCATAAAAGGTATTGTCACCAACGTTTAAACTTTCTGGTGTATATGTAAATGATGAGTCGCTAATGTCACCACCAGTATCACCGATATACCAATAAATTTGAGATGCCGCAAAATTGTCTGTAATTGTGATTGGTCCCAAAATATCATCAGGACAATATATGTCTTCTTCAGATAATATCTCGAGTATTGAAGGTATGTCGTAAAGTGTTACTGCTTTTGTAATTGTATCAGCACAGGTTGTAGCAGTGCCAGAAGTGATATAGGTAATGTCATATGTGCCACCTAATGAGCCATCTATCGTTCCAGTACTAGCGTCGATCGTGGCACCGTCTGGTGCGGGTGAAGGATCAAAATTGAATGCGCCACCTGGTGTTCCAGTTACTTCAATTGGTGTAGGAATATTTGCGCAATAATCTTCAATTGTAAATGTTGCTACTTCAGATTCGTAAGCGATAACCAAATTTGTATCGCTTTCCGTACAACTACCTGTCACTAGTGTATACATAACGCCATAAGTTGCTCCAGGGTCTGCAAGTGTAATAATTCCAGTTAATGGATCAATTACGGCATCATCTCCTGGTTCCGGATCTGGTTCAAAAGTATAAGTACCTCCGTCTACTGCAGGTATTGGGGAATCACTTGCAAATTCGGCACAAAAATTATCTATTGTAAAGCTTTCGTCATTTCCAAGCACGTAAACGGTGTCAATAGCAGTTTCGCTGCAATCTCCAGTTTCGCTAAAGGCCGTGTACATAATTACATACATTGAGTCTTCTAAACCGTGAGTGATTACGCCAGTTTCCAGATCAATAGTGGTACCAATATCTGGTATTTCAAAAAAGTCCCATTCACCACCTTCAACTGTTGGCACTGGTGTTGGACTAGTTTCGGCAGCGCAATAATCGTCAAAAATAAATGATTCATCTACGCCAATAGCCGTCACTAAAGTTGAATCCACTTGTATACATCCTTCATTTTCGGCAGTATGAACAATATTGTAAACACTGCCTTCAGTAGCATCAATGATAACTCCTAATCCGTCAACGGATAAATAAGCACCATCAGTTGGGGTAGGATATCCAAATGTAAGTGTACCTAAATCCAATACAATGGCACTGAATGAATCGTCATACCAGCAAAAATCATCATAATCAACTTCTTCCTCGACCAAAATAACTGAAACGACTTGAGTGTCTTTATCGAAACAAGTAGGAATATCAATATCATATAAGGTGTAAATAACGCTATAGGAATTGTCCTCTATTGGATTTGAAATAGCACCAGTTACAAAATTTATTGTAGCTCCATCTCCTGGATCGAATTCGAAATCATAAACTCCACCTTCAACTATTTCTGTTGGTTCTGGACTTAGGTCTAATCCAGGACAAAAATCTAGGAATTCAAAAGATGCATCAACTTCGATAAATATAACTTCCTGTTCTAAAGTATCTGAACATAAACCAGTGTCTTTGATATAACGAATAGTATAAGTTGTGCCAATCAGCCCTCCGGATAATGCTCCAGTTCCTGCATCTATTATTATGCCATCCCCTGTATCATCAACAATAGAAAAAACACCTCCTAGTTCAACGTCGTCATTAGGAAAGCCCGTTGCACCAAGACAAATACTATTGTATTCAAAATGTTCATTGACTAAAATAGTCAATACTTCAACAGTATCGGCCTGCCAACATCCCGTAGACCATACACTGTCAACAACGGTGTAAGTTGTTCCCTCCATTGGGTCATAAATCCGTCCTGTTGTTGCATTAATTGTAGCACCGTCATCTGGGCCTAATAGCATAAAATATGAATTCGCTGGGTCATCAGCAAGGGGAACTATTGCAGATGAATCATTGACTTCACAAAAATCTGCAAATGTAAAATCCTCCAATACTTCAATCATCATTGGATAAAGCGTGTCTTTATCGTTGCAAGCTCCAACTGTATGCAGTACTTCATATATGGTCTCCTCTGTACCTCCCGTTATGAAACCAGTTCCTGGATTGATAATTGCGCCATCTCCAGGAGGGGTTAAAAACGAAAACCCACCAGTTTCAATGACGTCATCTGGCATTCCAATAGTTCCAGGGCAGAAATCAGGAAAAGTGAAACTTTCGTCTATACCAATAACAGAAACCGAAATAGTATCTGCTTCACCACAAGTACCGACAGCATATCCAACTATATATATTGCATCTTCAACTCCTCCGGTTATTGCTCCAGTTGACATGTTGATAGTTGCGCCATCTCCAGGGTCGGGGGCAAAATAAAAATCACCACCAGCTTCTATAGGCACAGCATCCGCACTTGTAACTTCTGGACAAATGTCCGCCATTGTAAATGATTCATCTACTGAGGTAACAAATACGTCCACTGAGCCTGTGTCTATGCAAAGTCCGTCATTTGCTATGTATTGTACCGTATAAGTTGTTCCTTCAATACCTCCAGTTAATATTCCTCCATCTGCCGTAATAGAAGCGCCATCTCCAAAGTCTGGGTTTAACGAAAATGCTCCGCCTGGCGTAATAATACCAGTTGCGGTTCCATCTGACTCAGGACAGAAATCATCCATTGTAAAAGTTTCATCAATTATTAATACACTGAAAAGTGCTGTATCTTCAACCGAACAGATACCGGTAAAACCATAAATCACTTCGTAAGTTGTTCCTTCCAAGGCGCCGGTAATTTCACCGCTAGCTGGGTCAATTGTTGCTCCATCAACTGGTACAGGATCTGAAAATCTAAAATCTCCGCCTATATCTCCGTCAAAATTTGGTGTTGCAATTTCCCATGGACAAATATCGTCATAGCTGATACTGGGGTCTCCAGATGGAGCTGCAGTTAGAACATTCGCACCAAATTCTGACGTGTTACCAGAAGAAATTTGCGTGACAGTGGCAG
This sequence comes from Crocinitomix sp., assembly GCA_047623705.1. GTDB lineage: Bacteria > Bacteroidota > Bacteroidia > Flavobacteriales_D > Crocinitomicaceae > Crocinitomix. The sequence continues at coordinate 15,532 of JBLHOW010000013.1, read as the reverse complement.
TGAGCCATAAACCCGCTCCCACATCATATCCGTGATCATATACAATGGTTTGCGGATTGGTTGTGACTGAAACTGTAGTGAAACCAATAAAGATTTCTCCTTCGCCATTTGTCACGTCGGGACTTGTGACAGTGAAAAATTCTACGCGATAATCTTCGCTTGTTGGTACACGTAAATCAAATGTGGTAATAGTAGAAGAACCACCACAGGCAGTTGATTCAGTTATTTCTGGAAAATCAATTCCCTGATTGGAATTTGTGCCATTAAAAAGACCGTCATTGACTAAGACTGCGTCATCATCATTAATATCAATTCCTTGAAAATCATTCGCATAAATAGAATTCCCCAAAATGGCATTACGTTCAGCAATTGTTGTTCCGAAACCTATTATAATCCCCCTAACATTATGCGCGATTATATTAGCGGCTTCAGCCGTATATCCACCTACGAGATTATCGTCACAGCCCTCAAACTCTATTCCGGTAATTGAATTACCTACAGCGGTGCTCTCATCATATGCCAAACCAATTAAATTTCCTTGATATGTATTGAAATCTCCTGTTCTAAAATGAAAGGTACCCCATTGATTGTCTATGATAATATTGCCGGCATTAGGAAGTGTCCCCCCAATTATATTGAACCGTGATGCAACATAAATACCACCGAGTGTTGGAGGGCCGCCAATTCCAGACATTCCATCAGGTGAACCGCCAATAATATTACCTTTAATAATGTTAGAGTTATTGCCAATTGAAATGTAAATATTCGATTGTTCTGACCCAGCTAAACCATTTCCCGAAATAGTGTTACGCATCCAATGTTCCCATCCACCTATAATATTATTTGAACTGTTAATTCGGATGCCTGCGAAGCCATTTCCGTTTTCCGTCCCCGCATCATTTATTCCTATTTCGCATCCTAAAATCGAAATATTGTCAGAATTGTTTGGCTCAACGCCATGTCTGTCGAAACCTTGTACACTTACTCCTTGGAGAATTGAACCTTCTGTATCATCATCAAATTTAATTCCGTGATTATTTCCGCCGTCGTTAACAATATCAATAGGCAAGTTAGGTCGAGTTACACCTGGTGTTCCAACTTCATGAGGCCCTGGTATTGCGCTGCCATGTTGCGAGTATCCGTCAATAATATAAGGAGCTCCATCAATAATTCCTTCGTCATTGAGTAAGATGTCACTTGCAGATGGAATGTCAAATTCAATATAGTGCATAGCATCCTTCTGCGTACGACCAAGGATTTGTAAAAAAGAATTCGCTGAAACATTACCAGCGTCACTTGTTACGCGCAAATGCGTATACTCGCATGCACCCGCATCAGGGTATGCATTCGATCCACTGGTTCCTTTTAAATTTCTCGGAGCATTTCTGCAATCAAAATCAGGAACCGCAGCACCCGGTGAAGCAGGGTTTATTAAATCACTTCCAGAATCTGTGATTGGCCAATATTTTAAACCATAGCCGTCTTCTAAAATTGCAGTTCTTAAACCAAGCGTAACGCCTGTTGATTCTAAGTCACCTGTCACTGGTGATGGTAGATTGATAGGTTCGCCACCGAAATTTTGTTTGATGATATTTCTTCCGAGAGATACAACAAGTCCATTTAAGCGGATTTGCCTTCCAGTTCCATTATCACCAATTGCATTATTTCCTAAGTTCACGCTAGTAGTGCCGGTTGTTCTTATCGCCTTTATAGTACCGGATGCGTCATTGTTGACAAATGTATTAAATAGCAATATGGCAGTTGTATTTCCTTCTAAACATAAGGCTCCAGCATTTCCAGTAGCAAAGTTTTCAGAAAAAGTACAATTAGTTAATGTTAGCGCAGTATTTGAATTAGTCGCAATTGCTCCACCGTTTGTAGCTTGATTGTCAATAAAAGAACATTGACTGAAACTCGCCGTAGAACTTATTATATTAACTGCACCACCGTCGCCTATTGCATAGTCGTTATCTTCGAAAATACAACGCTCAAATAAAATGTCATTTGGGCAATTTTCAATTGATACATGTCGTGTATTTCCATTACCACTCTCAAAACCAAGGCTACGAAAAGTAATTCCTTCTGAATTGCTAATATGAAAAAGGCTTCCTGACCAAGCTCCACCAGCCGTAATTGTATTATGCTTGGCGTAAGGTCCAATTACGGTTAAGGCAGTAAATGAATCAAATTCAATGGGACTGTCTAGAACAATGGTTCCCTTAATATCAATCAATATGGTGTCATTTGCTGATGAAGATACATCTGCAACCGCTTGACGTAAAGAACCTATTCCAGCATCATTTACATTTTCAACCAATATAATTGTTGCCTGTGATTGTATCACAATGCAAAAAGTGGTCAATATGCAAAATGTCTTTAAAAGATTCATAGTCAATCTAGTAAATGATACCAAACCTGTGAGTTAACGGTAAGTTACGACTTCTAATTCGTTCGGCACAAAAATACCCAACCTAAAAGTATTTATAAGCTATAACGTACGTTTTTAGATAAAGTTCGTCATTTGTCGGATGAATATATGAATTATTCGACATATAAGTATAAATACGTAGTTTAAAAGGTTTTAGGCAGGTGTTTGTTCGGATCGTTTTTTTTTTGGAAAAAATATTCTTTAGGGATGGAATAGGGGTCATTTCATTTTGACGTGTCACACTAAAAAAAGAAACTAAATAATTAGATCATGAAAAGAATAAATATATCATTAATCATTTGCCTTCTAGTCCTATTTTCTACTGCGTGTAAAAAAGGTGGCGTATTTTGTTATCAGCCAAACGGTAATGTCGTGACTGAAGAACGAACGCACACAGATTTTTCTAAAATTTCATTGGAAATGGCAGCTGATTTATATGTGACACAGGGTGAAGAATACGCAATTAGCATTGAAGCTAGTGATAATTTGATGGAAATAATTGAGACCAAAGTGTCTGGAACCACATTGGAAATTGATTTAAAAAAGGGGAAATGTATTAAAAATGACTATGCTGTAAAAGTATACATCACGCTCCCTGAATTAAAAGAACTATCTGTTTCTGGAAGTGGAGATGTTTATGTACCTAATAAATTGACTGCGGGCGAATTAGAGCTGAATATAAGCGGGAGTGGAAGCGTAGATATTGATAGCTTATTTGCAAATCATCTTGATACTAGAATTTCGGGTAGCGGAGAGTTAATGTTATTCGCCATGGATACGGTTGAAACTGAAAAAATTGATATTAGTGGCTCTGGAGAAGTGCATTTGTTCAATGTACCAGCCAAAAATGTTGATATTAATGTATCGGGATCTGGTGAATGCGAAGTTTATGCGATTGATAGGTTGGAAGTTGAAATCTCGGGCAGTGGGGAAGTGACCTATAAGGGGAATCCGATTATTGATCAAAGAATTTCTGGTTCTGGATCTTTAAAACCATACTAAATTGAAAACTGTGGTTGAAAACGGATTTGTAATTAAAAGTCCTTTTCAATCACTATTTTTGTTCAAGGTTTAACTATGCAATTTACAGTTGATTTATCGGAATTTGAAAGGCTATTCAAGGCGCACTATAGCGAGTTATGTGCTTACGCTAATAAATATTTGGATGATTTGGCCGCTTCGGAAGAAACAGTGCAGTCACTATTTGTAAAGCTTTGGGAAAACAGAGCAGATGTCCAAATTGAAAAATCGGCTAGAGCCTACCTCCACACTGCAACAAGAAATGCTTGCTTTAATCAATTAAGGCATATCAAGGTTAGGGAAGAGTATAAAAAACACAATGAATTGGAGATGGAACAGGGGAGATATACAGTGGATGACGAATACCAAGCAGTTGAATTGGATGAGAAAATAAGAAAATCAATTGAAAATTTGCCAGAAGGGCGACGAAGAATTTTTATCCTGAGTCGCTTTGAAGGATTGAAATATAGGGAGATTGCTGAGAAATTGAAAATTAGCATTAAAACGGTAGAAAATCAAATGGGAAGTGCAATTAAACATCTCAAGAATGATTTATCAGAATACCTCACGATTCTTGTATTAATAATGATTAGTTAAGATGTTGTAGCAGATGGAATAAATACGAAATGGACGAAAATGAAAAAATAGAAATATCGGATGGCCTTTTAATGGGGCATATCAATGACGAATTAGATGCTGATGCAAATAAGATTGTTTCAAACTGGATTGAGTCCAGTGAATCTAATCAAGAACGTTATAATTCATTATTGAAGGCATGGGATGCGGCTGGCACGGTTGAACCTAAACCTGTTATGGTGAATACTGATTCGGCTTGGAAAAATGTAGTAGGGCAGATTAATGAGGAGACTGAAAAAGTGATTCCGATAAATCGTATTTTCAAACGAAGAATGTACCTATCAATTGCCGCGTCGGTTGTGGTATTGTTTGGAGTTTTAGCTTGGATGAAATTTGGGGGTGATGGCGAATTAGAATATATAACAATGGTTGCAGAAGAATCTGGCTTTATTGACGAATTGCCAGATGGATCAAGCGTAACTTTTAATAAAAACACAAGTCTGATTTATCCCTCAAGATTTGCTGAAAATGAGCGCCGGGTGAAACTAAATGGAGAAGCATTTTTCGATATTGAAAGAAATGAGGAAAAACCGTTTATCATTGATTTACCTCAAGAATCTTATGTTAAAGTTTTAGGTACTTCATTTAACATTAAGGCAGCGGATGGGGATTCATTAACAGAAGTATTTGTGAGCACAGGAAAGGTTGAATTTGGCAATGGGACTGACACTTTAATTTTAACTGCCGGGCAAAAAGGAATTTATAATCACAATACAGGTAAATTTCACAGAGATGAATCAACAACTGTTGGGTTGAAGGATATGTTTTGGAAAAATGAAAAAATTAGATTTGATGATGTTCCGCTTAATGAGGCAATTGGAATTGTGAATTCAATTGTTGGCGACAGTCTAATTCTGGATTGTCCGTCATACGAGCGGGAGGAGATTTTTACTAGTTATAATAAGGGCCAAACACTGGAAAATTTTCTAATTTCATTGATGGAAAGTCATCCAGTTAGATATAGCAAAACACCCTCAGGAAAATACAGAATAGAATGTGATGATTATTAAGCATTTTCTAACCGCCATATTATTATTGTTGACAACGTTGTCTTGGTCCAAAACTGGTGTTTTGGATCGTGTTATTAGTATCGATATTAAGGCCACACCAATAAAGACCATCTTATTTGTAATTGAAGAGCGTACAGATGTACAATTTTCATACAACCCAAAAATAATTGAGGATGATAAGTTGGTAAGTCTAAGTATCCAGAAGAAAACAATTGAATTTGGCTTGACTTTAATTTTTAATAAAAATATTCGTTTTAAAGAGGTCGGTAATTATATCATTTTATTGAAAAATGAGGATGTAGCAGAATTACGTCGTCGTAAAAGATCGAATCTTTACACTGTGTTTAGAGGAGAAATTACGGATAAACGAACTGGGAAACCTATTTCTGGCGCCAGTATCTATGATATTGATGCTAGATATGCAGCTGTGTCTAAGGCAGACGGAACCTATGAGTTACAAATTCCAAAAGCGGAAACTATTCGGAGTCTATATATCCGTAAAAAAGGGTTTCATGAAATGGTTTTTGTTTTGGATGCCGCATCAGATTCTGTAATTACTAGGAATGCAAGGCTTGAACCTAAAGTGGAAAATGTTGAGAAAATGGCGACCAAAACTCCTGAGCGTATTTATTTGCCAATTGAGAATAAAGCCATTTCTGGGTCAATGATTTCAAATGAAACTGCTATTCATGCTGAAAATTTAGAAGATATTCGAGAAACGCGGATAGCACAAGTTTCATTTGTGCCGTCATTGAGCATTGGTTCAAATCTATCAACTAACGGTTTGATTTACAATAACTTTTCACTGAATGTATTGGGCGGATATTCTAGAGGTGTGCAAGGTGCAGAAATTGGTGGATTGTTTAATATTAATAAAGAAGATGTACAATGGTTTCAAGCCGCTGGGATAACTAATTTAGTGGGTGGAGACGTTTTAGGAGCACAGCTTGGTGGTATCTCCAATATCGTAAGAGGAGAATTTTTTGGATTTCAAATGGGTGGTATTGGAAATTTAAATAGCGGAAAATTTAATGGTGTTCAAATTGCTGGAATTACAAATTTAACGGGTCAAAATTTTGTTGGTACTCAATTGGCAGGAATTTCCAATTTTACCAAAGGTGACTTTAAAGGTGTTCAAGCTAGTGGAATTTTTTCAGCAGTACGAGGTGGATTTAGAGGTGTTCAGGCGGCTGGAATTTCAACCGCAGCTATAGGTGATTCTTATGGTTTACAAATGAGTGGCATTTTTAATTCAGTTAATGGCAGTTTAATTGGTGGCCAAATGGCAGGGATTGCTAACATAGCTGGTGGTGGCACTAATTATTTGCAAGGTGCTGGAATTTTCAATATTTCTGACGAGAATAAAGGGGCACAATTAGCGGGAATCTTTAATTTCGCCAAGTCTAATAAAGGATTTCAGCTTGGTTTGATTAACATCAGTAATGAAAATAAGGGCGTTTCGCTTGGACTCGTTAATTTTGTGAAGACGGGGTATCATAAAACAGAAATTAGTGCCAACGAAATTTTCCCTGTAAACCTCACATTAAAAAGTGGAGCAAGGTATTTCTACAACACTTATAATTTTGGGATGAATTTTGGAGCGGATCCAGTGATTACTGCTGGGCTTGGATTTGGAACTAATTTCACTATTAAAAACAAATTGCAAATGAGTATTGATTTAAGCGCGCAAATTTTGTCAGAAGATTACTTCCAGACGTTCAATTTTGCACAGCTTTACAAATTTGCACCTACTGTTGAATATGCGCTTAAAAAATGGGTGACTGTTTTTGCAGGTCCAACTTATAATGTCAACCATCAAGGCAATATAAATGATGAAGGACTTTTTATTTCTAATGTGGCTTTTAATCCATTTTATGATGAAGTTTTGTCAAACGGTCGCTTGCAAATGTGGGTTGGAGGACAGATTGGGTTGAGGTTTTAATCGCCTCTGTTCTCAATACAATTTTAGTTAATTGCTCGGGCATTAATTAAAATCACTCGAACTGACGGCTACTGGCTGGCTGGGCCACTCTTCTTCTTTGATTTTTATAGTTACTTGAATTGACTGCTGCTGTCTGGCTGCTTTTTGTAATAAGATCTATACTCCATTTGATCCTCAAGTTGAACGTCACTTTTTGGGCTTGAAGTTTATGAATGGAAAAAATTTCGAACAAGTTTTTATCTTGCACATTCAACTCAGAATAGTCCAATTCAGTTTGTTAGTAAGCGTTACAGGCTGTTTCTCACAATTCAAACAATCTTTTTTTATATCCCAATAGGGGTCTTTTCAATTATAGGCGTCACTTAAGTAGACGTAAACTATTAGAAAATGAAAAAGACACAATTTATACTAATGATTTTAATGCTTTTCATAGGGACAGGCGCAATGAGTCAGATGGAATTAACGCAAACTTTACGAGGAACCTTAGTTGATTTTGACACCAAAGTTCCAATTATAGGAGCAAGATTAATTTTACCTGGTACGGATCCACTTTTAGGTGGGATTTCAGATGAAAATGGAGATTTTAAAATTACGGATGTACCAGTTGGCCGTATAGCATTAAAAATTACGGCAGCAGGTTATCAAGAAATTTCAATGCCAAGTGTTTTAATAGAATCTGGGAAAGAAAAAATCTTAAATTTTGATTTGACCACTGATATTACCGTTCTCACAAAAGTTGAGGTAAGTAGCCAAAAAGATAAAAGCGAAGCCATTAATAAAATGGCAACTGTAAGTGCTAAAACATTTAGTGTTGAAGAAACCAATCGTTACGCAGGTTCATTTAATGATCCAGCAAGAATGGCCTCTGGTTTTGCGGGAGTAACGGGTGATGCAGAAGGAGATAATGATATTGTGGTAAGAGGTAATTCTCCCCGTGGTATCTTGTGGCGCTTAGATGGAATTGACATTCCCAATCCCAATCACTTTTCAGATAATGGAGCAACAGGCGGACCAATAAACGCCTTAAATGGTGCTGTGCTTTCCAATTCAGATTTCTTTTCTGGTGCATTTGCGCCTGAATATGGCAATGCACTTTCTGGCGTTTTTGATGTGAAAATGCGCCAAGGTAATAATGAAAAAAGAGAATATACTTTTCAAGCAGGTGCTTTAGGTCTTGAAGGAACGGTTGAAGGACCGTTTAAAAAAGGTTACCGTGGTTCTTACATGGTTAATTATAGGTATTCAACACTTAGTTTAATGGACAAAGCGGGTATCCTTGATTTTGGAGGCGTTCCTATTTATCAGGACGCCGCATTTAAATTCAATTTCCCAACAAAAAAAGCAGGTACATTTACTTTAGTTGGTTTAGGTGGAATCAGTAAAATTATTCAAACCAGTCAAAACGATTCAACAGGAGAGATCTATGGTGTTTATGACTTTAAAGCTAACCTTGGAATGGCTGCTTTAAAACATACGTACATTCTAAACCCGAAAGTTTATCTAAAAAGTTACATTTCAGCGTCTACCCAAAACAATGGGGGTGAAGGACAATTCTTGAAAAAAGATAATGTGTTTTACACGTCAGAAAGGGAGAGTTTTACAGATAATAATATCAAAGTACAATCTATAGCCAACTTTAAAGCGAATCAAAAAAATATCTTTCAATTGGGTGCAACTTATACCCACTTTAATTATCACTTTTTTGAAGAAGATGATTATAACGACGAAGATGGTGTGCTAACGAGGTGGCAAGATTCAAAAGGAAATACAGACATGATTCAATCCTTTATCAGTTGGAGACACCGCATTACCAATACCCTAACCTTAGTTTCAGGCGTGCATCACACAACTTATATGTTGAACAATAATACGGCAGTTGAGCCACGAGCGGGTATGAAATGGCAAGTGACTCCAAGGCACAGTATGTCCGCAGGCTTTGGAATGCATAGTCGTTTAGAATCACCCTCTGTTTATTTGTTTAATGAACTGCAAGAAGATGGCACTTATTCATTTCCGAATAAGAACTTAGATATGACCAAAAGCAGACATTATGTTTTGGGGTATGGATACCGCTTATCTGAAAATATGCACTTCAAAACTGAGGTCTATTACCAACAGCTTTATAATGTGCCAATTGCTAAAGATCCAACTAGCGATTTTAGTTTCCTAAATTGGTCAGCAGGCGTACCCGATTTTGAGTTAATTAACGAAGGTAAAGGTCGTAATTATGGTGCCGAGTTTACATTGGAACGTTTCTTTCAAAACAACTATTACTTCTTAGTAACAGGCTCTGTTTACCAATCTAAATATACCCTTAAAGATGGGGTTGAGCGCAGCACTCGTTATGACGCTAATTATGCAGCTAACTTATTAGCAGGTAAAGAGTTTAAGTTCGGAAAAAAGAAAGGAAATAATAAAACGTTCGGTATCAACACAAAAGTCTCTTTAATTGGTGGGAATCGATTTACACCAATTGATTTACAAGCTTCACAAGACGCAGGTTATACTATCCCTGACTGGAGCAATCCTTGGGGAGCAAAAGGAGATGATATTTTCTTCATAAACCTTGGGTTGACTTACCGTTGTGATATGAAACGGGCCAGTCATTCTTTCAAAATTGACGTTCAGAACTTAACTAATAATAAAGCGGTGGTTTCTGAATTTTACAATAGCCGCACAAATAAAATTGATACAGACGTTCAACTGTCTATTATTCCAAATGTGATTTACACGATTAAATTTTAAAACAATGAAAAAAATTATATTATCAGTAGCCTTAATGCTTGCAGTATCATGGCAAGCTTCGGCTCAAAAAACAGATTCAACAATGAGTCGTCCAGGTCAAGTGAGCTTTTTTTATCCGCTTGGTACCAACGGAATTGATTCACCTAAATATTCCAATAACGTTTCTTGGAATGTACTTTATGGAATAAACGGTGGTGTGCACGGGGTAGAGTTTGGCGGTTTAGTCAATGCCAATTTAGGAAATGTAACAGGAGCTCAATTTGCTGGAATCGCCAATATAAACACAAAACAAACAAATGGCATTATTTGCGCTGGCATAGCCAATGTTGTAAAAGATTCGAGTAACAGTGTTAGTTTTGCAGGCATCACCAATTTGTATGGTAAATCTGCCGTAGGACTGCATTTTGCAGGTATTGCGAACACTGTTAACGGCAGTTTAATAGGCGCCCAATTCGGAGGCATTGTTAACACTACAAATGGGAATGTTGTCGGCGCTCAATTTGCTGGAATTTCAAATACAGTAAATGGCAATTTTACAGGTTTGCAAACAGCAGGAATCTCTAATATTGTAACAGGAGATGTAACTGGTGCCCAAATGGGATTAATCAATCACGGTAAAAAAATTAAGGGCTTTCAGTTGGGATTAATTAACGTGGCTGATGAATTTGAAAAAGGTGTGCCATTTGGTTTAATTAGCTTTGTCAAAAATGGATATCACGCCATTGAAATCTCTGGAGGTGATGCCATTTATGCCAACCTTAATTTTAAAATGGGAGTAGAAAAACTGTATACCATTTACAAAGTAGGTTATGCTGCCAACGGATCAAATAATTATTTGACTTATGGACTTGGGTTTGGTAGTATGTTGGACATTACGGAAAAAGTGAAAATATCCTTGGACCTTTCGGCTAATCATGTTTTACAGCAAAGCTTTACACCACGCTTAAATATTCTCAGCCGTGCAGACATGGCTTTCCGTTATCAGTTAAATGATCATATTGACTTTTTTGCAGGACCTTCATTCAATGTTTATGTATCTGAGTTTAATTTAGATTCAGAAAATACGGCGCTTAATGTGCCTTATACATTGTACGAAGAAAACTGGTGGAATAATCAAGGTAGCACATCCATTTGGGTGGGTGGAAATGCCGGTGTAAGCTTAAGATTTTAAAAAGAACGTCATAGGGTAGAGCGTGAACGCGGAGTTGGGTAAATGGTCTTCATTAAGTTGGAGGCCATTTTTTTTTGGCTGCTTAAACGGGCTTTCTGCTTGTAGTCATTTTGCAAATGAGCTGCCGCGTCAATCCCTAGCAGGTTACGAATCACCATCAATCACATCCATTTCATGGTCATTATTACCATTAGAAAGATCTGAATTTTTGAGTTCTAGATAGTAGTTAATTATCAGGAATAACGGAATCAAAGTTGCGATATAAAAATAAAAGCCCTTCATGAACATCACCAATTCAGGCATAAATATTGGCAGCGTACTCACAATCAAAAAAAAACCAAAAATAGCTAGCCAACTATGCTTTCTGCCAAGACTAAAAATAAAAACAGAACCAGTTATAATGGTTATAAAAGATTTTATCTTAAGATTCAAAAAAAGCTGCTCATAGTCTGAGGTAGGATCAAAGGCGTTATAAGATTGTATAAAATTCATATACCAGATTAAAGCCAAAAATTGAATGATCCAAACTATACCAGCCAATACATATTGTTTTTTAAATAAGTAAAAACATAATGTAATATAATGGATGGCAAGGATGATAAATATTATGATTGAACTAATTGACATGCCTGATTGAGAAAAAATAAAGGTAGCATAGAATTCAGGTAAAAACAGCTTACATAAATTGTTAATCACGATTAGTGCGCTTACAGTAATCCCAACTATACATATGTTCCTGAGGCTTAATCTCATCTATGATTTATTACACGATTGGTTCTAGATCATTATCTAGGACATCCGATTCTTGCACGTTCTGATCAGCCTTTAATTTTTTGAGTTCTAACCAATAGTTAATTATTAAGGGTGCAGGAATAAATGCCGAGAAATAGATGTAAACAGTTAAATATTCACGCATCAGGTCTTCCTTGAGCATTGGAATGGCGCCTAAAATCATCATATATCCAAAAACACGCAACCAAATTCGCGCGCGTGAATAACTAATTACGAATATGGTTCCTGTAATTAAAGTCATTATCGCCATCATCTGAATACTCATTTTTATTTTAGCAACAAAGTTCATTAATTCTACATCAGAATTATAATAATGGTGCATGAAATAGAAAAACCAAGTGAACATAAAAACCTGCACTAGCCATACAAGAGCAGCAACTATATAGCGCTTTTTATGGAGGTAAATCAACAGAATAATGAAATGGGCATAAATAAGCGTGTATTCAATAATAAAACCAACGGATATGCCCGGATTTGAAGTCAATAAACTCTCAAACTCTAGGGGATATAATTTCGATAATAAATTCTTGAACACAACCAGTGTACTTACAATTAATCCCGAAATACAAATGTTACGTAGATTCATCATATGCAATTTATTCAAGGTCTATAACATCAGTTCTTTTGCTATTCAGACGTACTGAACCCGCCTTATAATTTTTTAATTCAAAAATATAATTGATTGCTATAAGTAATGGAGAAAAAATATTAATTAATAGAAGGTAATTATATCCTTCAATAGGCATCCAGTTTTTTGTTACCAGCAAAACCGTAAGTATTGAAACCAGCGCAAAAATAACCAGTGGAATTCTTTTTCGCGGACGACTAACTAGGATCGAAATAGCCATAAATACCATGGCTGAATCGGCAATTTTGGAATAGAAAGTAAGCTCATCCATTTCGTTTTGATAAAATTGGTGCTCCCAATTAAAGGTCATTATTTTGTACTGATACCAAATAAATATTAAATAATTGAGTATCCAAAACACAAAAAGAATTGTAAATTTTCTGCGATAGGCATACACAGCAAAAATTATAATATGTGTGAATAGCAATACTAAGTTTATTATAAATAGTATTGTGTTTTGCTCTGCACTAAACAAATTAAAATGGATGTTCAAAATATAATTTAAGAACACATATAAAAGTGTGACAATAGCTCCGATAATGCAAATGATTCTCATGCTTATTTTACATAAAAAAATCCCTTTTCTCAAAATTGAAAAAAGGGATTTGGTATAAATTTATTGAATCACTTATTGCGCTGCAACAGTGAAGTTAAATGTTGCTTTTTCCCAAGCAAAGGTAACGCCAGTTTCAGTCACAGTAAATGTTAATGATTCTACGTTGTCCTCACCAAAAACAGGAGTAACATCAAAATTTAATACATCTTTTTCTGGTTTGTGGTCATAAGCACCCCAAACACCATGGATTTCTTTACTCCACTCTTCGTTTAAAGTAATTGTCCAATCAGCATTATCTTTAGGTGTAACAAATAAAGCATAAGTGCCAGCTGCAACATTTGCACCGTTCACTTTAACGTTTGCAGCAAAAGTAATTGCAGTAGCATCATTTGCTCCAGCTCTCCAAATTTTATCGTAAGGCACTAAATCACCCCAAATTGTTCTTCCTTTAACATACGGTGAACCAAAATCAACATCAACTTGAACTCCATCAACAACACCTGTTGCTTGTAAACGAGGACTTTTTGGTGGTTTAGGCGTTTTGTCAGTTTCATCTTCAATATTCTCTACAACTTCTTGTAAGGTTGAATCAGCGTCAGTTACTACATCTGTAGCACCGCCTTCTCCACAAGAAAACAACAATACAGGTGCAATTAATAGGTAAGAAATCTTTTTAAGCATAGTTTCAGTTTTGTGTAAAGATAAAGGTTTATCTGCATATTAAAGTTAACATCTTAAGGTAAATAGGATTTTCTTTTTTGCATTATTGTAAACCTTATTATCACTAAGATCATTGCAAGATATAAGGATTACCGCCATAGGTATATTTCGGTAAATTGTCCCATTTGGGGTTAAATGCTATGCCAATTTCAATGCTTGATTCTACAAAGTGATATAATTGCAAAGCATCAAATTCTAATAAATTTGGCAACCGTGCACGCATAAATAAATCCATATAGGCATTGAGGTTGTATTGTGCTCCTAAGTAAATTGGAAATTTAATTCTCTTGTCATAATATGCCCATTCCAATCCGGTTTCTGCGCTTAATCTAAACCTTGGGAAACGAGGCGATCCTCGGAAACGGTACCTAACATCCAAGCGTAAAATCCGTTCAAACGGAAACGTATAATTATCGCCGATTATATTATTTAAAGTATAACCTGGAATAATCGACCAACGGTCGTTCAAATTAAAATTAAAGCGTAACCCCGCGCTCATAGTGAATCCACGGTGGTAACTTTTATCCTCTAAATTGCATAAATGATGGTGAACATGTTGCACACCTGAATATGCTTCCAATTGAAATTTGGGCTGTGCAAAAGTGGAGGGCGTTATAATAAATGCCAGTAAAATGAAAATTAATTTTAACATAAATGATTGAGTCTTCTATCATTTTATGTTGTTCGCGGCTAATAAGTAACCCTATTAATCATTTGAACCAATAAGAGAATTCGTTTTAATTTCACGAATTAGCATCAATTTTGCTTCGACTTTATTATTAATTGTTAGTAGTTTTCCCTTACCTGCTTTTACGATTTCGCGCATAAATTTACCACTCCAATTGTAGCCGTTTAATGTTACTACACTTGTGCTTGCATACAAGGTGTTTTTCTCAATCATTTTCACCATATCCTCATGTTTCATATATGAACCCAATGCACCATCAGTTGCCAAAATAATTTGATTGTTTTTTGCGGCATCATAATTTTCGCGAATTAATTTATAGGCCATCTTCAAGCCCCTTCCGCCATTGGTTAATCCACCTGGTTTTAAGGTTTTTATTAATCGAATTACATCTTCGCGATTACCATTAGAAAGGTAGGTTGGCACAACTAAAATGTTTGTTTGTTCGCTAAATGTAATGATGCTAACATTGTCTTCGGGGCGCAGTAACTCAACTAATTGTATAATAGCTGATTTCAATAAACCCATGCGTTCATGGTCTTTCATTGAAATGGAAATATCCATTAGAAAAACAATATTATTTGGTTTATAGTTTCCTTCTGTTAGCGGTTCTAAAAGTCGTTCTTCATCAAATGGATCAATGTCCGCTAATGTATCTTTTATTATAATGGGATTCGAACCTTCATACTCGTACATATATTCAGCTTCCGTTTTTGAGTTAGTGTCACGCTCTACTAGGGCAACTGTTCTTATGCTATCATTGCAACCCAATGAAATTCCAACAGTAACAGTTTCGTATCCAAAGGCGTAAATTGAAACATCATAACGGTTGTGTAAAATTCGAATTGCTTTGCCATTTTTATCCGTTTCCAGATTTTTATAGGTTGGTGAACTAGATAAAAAGGTTATGCTTGCGCCAGAAATTGGTAGACGGGTTTCAGCATCTATCACTCTAAATACGGCATTAAAATCCTTGAATGTTTCATCATTTTTACCAAGCTTTTCTGGAATGGGTTCTAATAAGGAGTTGTCCTTAAAATTTGTGGTCAAAACATTTGCAGTTAAATTTAAATATACCGTATCAGACAAATGACTAGTCCTAAATAAACGATACAGATTTAGTCCTAAGATAAATAATTAATGAAGACCAGCAATCACGTGATTGCTGGTCTTCTGTTTTTTATAGGTTTTTATTTTGA
>JBLHOW010000012.1:0-117560 GCA_047623705.1 Crocinitomix sp. | reverse complement strand
AAGCCAAATAAAACTGCTCCTCAACCGAAACAGTCCAAGTAGCAGACAAAAAATTGATTGGATCAATTGGACCAATGAGAATCTCATCAATATTGCTCAAAAAGAACAAATATCGCCAGAATTCATGCTTGGTTTCAATCCCATAAGGCAAATGGGGGGAAATCAGGAAACCAAAAAGTACAATTAAGAAATAAAGGGGCCAGACCCTCAAAAAACGACGAATTAAATAATTAAATATATTAATTCGTCCCTTATTCTTAGTCTCCCAGAGTAATAAATAAGTAATTAAAAATCCACTTAAAACAAAGAAGAAAATAATTCCAAAATGACCTTTTAAAGCAAGATTGGCAAACTTTTGAAAAGGTATTGAATGATAGAAATCACCCCATATTTCGCGTTCTAAAGTTACCGAGTGAAATAGAATTACCGCAATTGCCGCAAAAAATCGCAAACCATTGAGGTTTGGAAAAAATGGTTTTTCCAATTGGGTGTTACTTCCTTTCATTGAGGTTCAAAATAACAAAAAAACCGCCAATTCGCCTAAGGCGGACGGACGGTTCTTTTAAATTTATAAGACCCTCTATTTTGAGTGTCAGTTCGAATGTCATTTTAAGCGTCAGTTCCTCCCGATAGTTATCGGGAGATTTCTTTTGACTACATCAAAATAAATTGTATCGAAAACAGCTTAAAATTCAGCCAAAGTTTTATCAATAATTGAAACGCATTCCATTAATTGCTCTTTAGTCATTACTAAAGGCGGCGCAAAACGAATGATGTTTCCATGAGTCGGTTTAGCAAGCATTCCATTGTCACGTAATTTCATGCAAATATCCCAAGCAGTTGAACTATCCTCTGTATCATTAATAACTACAGCATTTAGCAAACCTTTTCCTCTTACTAAATTCAATAAGTCGTATTTGTCAACTAATTTTTGAACTTCAGATCTAAAAAGTTGTCCTAATTCTTCAGCACGTTCAGATAATTTTTCATCCGTAACGACATCCAAAGCAGCCATTGCTACTTTTGCTGCAACCGGGTTTCCTCCAAATGTTGAACCATGTTGACCAGGTTTAATGACATTCATTATTTCATTATTTGCAAACACTGCTGAAACAGGGTATGCCCCGCCAGAAATGGCTTTTCCTAAAATCAAAATATCAGGTTTTACATTTTCGTGATCAACCGCTAATAAGCGTCCTGTTCTTGCAATTCCTGTTTGAACTTCATCTGCTATAAAAAGTACACCATTGGCTTCACACAAAGCTTTTGCTCCTGATAAATATCCTTCATCTGGAACAAAAACACCAGCTTCACCTTGAATTGGTTCCACCAAAAATCCAGCAATATCATCTTCTCCTAAAGCTGCCTTTAAAGCGTCAAGATCATTATAAGGTATTTTTACAAACCCAGCCGTGAATGGTCCAAAGTTTTTACGTGCATCTGCATCATTGGAAAAAGAAATAATTGTTGTTGTTCTTCCGTGGAAGTTGTTTTCACAAACAATAATCTTCGCTTTATTTTCTTCAATTCCTTTTACTTCATAAGCCCATTTTCTACATAGTTTAATAGCCGTTTCAACAGCTTCTGCACCAGTATTCATTGGTAATACTTTATCAAATCCGAAATAATCAGTTACATATTTTTCGTAAACTCCCAATACGTCATTATGAAACGCACGAGACGTTAACGTTAAGGTTTTAGCCTGCGCCATCATAGCATCAACAATTTTAGGATGACAATGACCTTGGTTTACTGCTGAATAGGCAGATAAGAAATCATAATATTGTTTTCCTTCAACGTCCCAAACATGAACCCCTTCTCCGCGTTCTAGAACTACAGGTAATGGATGGTAATTATGTGCACCATGTTGATCTTCCAACTGAATCAATTGATCAGATGATAATTTTTGAACTGCTTCCATTTTTAATTGATTTAAATGATTAATAAAATAGGCTCGTCACGGAGAGTGCCCTTCCTTTCCTCATTCAACAAGTACAATAGGATATGTATTTGCTTGGGGAGAGAAATCATCCAAAGCAAATTTAAAGAATTAATTTCAAATCTAAAATTAATTCGGCAGTAAAATAGGAATATTTCAGTATTGATTAAATTTCAATTTCGCCGCCAAAACTCAAAAACACGTCTCCGTTATTCGATTTAGCTTTGTCATTGAATTTTGCCTTAAATTGTGGTTTGGCGCTTCCGTTAACTGGAGCATCTTGCTCTTCGTTATCAGTGCCTTTTGTGAGTTCAAAACGACAATTATATTTTGACGCAACTTCTTGCAATGCATTCTTCGCTGCATTCACTGCTTCACCAGATAATTGGCCATCTGCAAAAACTCCAACTTTAAAATCCATAATTTTTCGTTTTATTCTTTACAAATGTACCTCACACTAAATGGCACAACTAACCAAATTGCAAAATCTATCCAACGCCCAAAACATACTTTATACCGACAATCAACTGATTAAATGACAAATAGATGGCCTATTATTACACTACCCAACGAGATATATTAAATATTAACCTCTGAGTTTTCTGCCAATCGATTCACAATAAATTCCGTTACCTCTAGCGTGCCGTAATTATTGTTTTCAGAAATCTCAAGCGTTCTTACCCCCTGCTCTAAGGCGAATTTAACGGCACTTTCAATGGCGCTTGCGGCTTTATTCAGTTTTAAATAATCAAACATTAATGCAATTGATAGCATTGCTGCAATTGGATTGGCTATATTTTTTCCTGCCCCTTGCGGAAAAGATCCGTGAATAGGTTCAAACAATGCTACCCCATCTCCTATTGATGATGAGGCTAACAAACCAATTGAACCTGCAATTACACTTGCCTCATCCGAAAGGATGTCGCCAAACATATTTTCTGTAACAATTACATCAAACTGGTTAGGGTTTAGAATGATTTGCATAGCAGCATTATCTACGAATAAATAATCAAGCTGAATAGAAGGATATTGTTCACTTAAAATTTGTGCCCTTTTTCGCCATAATCGAGAAGTCTCTAAAACATTTGCTTTATCAACCAAGGTCAAATGTTTTTTTCTTTGCTCGGCTGCTTTAAATGCAAGATGCAAGATGCGATCAATCTCTAAAACACTATAAGTACAATGATCGTATGCTACACCATCAGGAGTATAACCATGCTCTCCAAAGTAAATCCCCCCCGTTAATTCTCTATAAATAACCAAATCAACGCCCTTTATAATTTCGCGTTTAAGCGGAGACTTATCCAATAAGGCGTCATAAGCAGTAACTGGACGAATATTCGCAAATAAGCCAAGCTCCTTTCGCAGCTTCAATAATCCTTGTTCCGGCCGCGTTTTTAAATCTGGAGAGTTATCGTATTTTGGATCACCAATAGCACCTAGTAAAATAGCATCCGCAGTTTTGCAATGCTCAAGTACTTCTTTTGTTAATGGAATTCCATTTACGTCAATGGATGCTGCACCAATCAAATGTTCTTGAATTTGAAATTTTAAGTCGAATTGCTTTTCAATTATTGGTAATAATTTTAATCCTGCGGCAATGACCTCTGGTCCAATACCATCTCCTTTTAGAACCGCAATTGTATATTCTTTTGTCATATTATTTGAGTTGAGCCACATCCGAAACTCTATTTAAATTTTGCACTTTCTCAAATGCGGTTATTTCTTCTCTTAATTGAATGAGATAGTCCAAATCATCCAAACCATTGAGCAAGCAGGTTTTTTTATAAGCGTTTATCTTAAAAAATTCTTTATCGCCAGAAATCAGCATACGCACTTCTTGATCCACAAGACTAACTTGAATTTTAGTAAATGGATCAGCAACAGTTTCTTTTAAAATAGTATCACAAAGTTCCTGCGATACTTCCACCGGTAACAAACCGTTATTTAATGCGTTCTCTTTAAATATATCAGCAAATGAAGGAGCTATAATCACACGGAACCCATAATCATAGAGTGCCCATGCTGCATGTTCTCGACTTGATCCGCATCCAAAATTATCACCTGCCAATAAGATAGAACCTTGATAGGTAGTATCATTTAATGCAAAGTTAGTTTTAGGTATTCCGTTTTCAGAATAGCGCCAATCTCTAAAGAGATTTTCACCAAAACCTTTTCGATCTGTCGCTTTTAGAAAGCGCGCAGGAATAATTTGATCGGTATCTATATTGGCAATGGGCAAAGGTACCACAGCACTATTTATTATTCCAACCTTTTCTCTTTTCATATCTCAATTATTTTACCTTCCATTGCTACTGCGGCAGCCATTAAAGGGCCAACCAATAATGTCTTTGAACCGGCGCCTTGTCTTCCTTCAAAATTTCGATTGGAAGTAGAAACGCAATATTCTCCTGAAGGAATCTTATCTTCATTCATTGCAAGACAGGCCGAACAACCCGGCTCTCTTATCTCTAAATTTGCAGCATTAAATATCTCGATTAAACCTTCTTCTTTAATTTGTTTTAATACTTTTTGAGAACCTGGGACTAAATAAGCTTTCACGTTTTTGGCTTTCTGTTTCCCTCTTACATAGCTGGCGACGACTCTAAAGTCTTCAATTCTACCATTAGTACAACTTCCAATAAAAACATAGTTGATAGGAGTGCCGAGAATAGATTTCCCGCTTTCAAAGCCCATATATCTCAACGCATTCTTATCCGTTTCATTTATAGCTTCTGGAATTTCTTCCCAAACGTTAACACCCATACCTGGATTTGTTCCGTAGGTGATCATTGGTTGAATATCCTCTCCATTAAAAAGATATTCTTGGTCAAAATCTGCCAATTCATCTGTCCTTAACTTTTTCCATTCCTCAACTAACACGTCGTAATTAATTCCTTTTGGAAGTCGCTCTTTATTTTTTAAATAATCAAAGGTCTCTTGATCTGGCGCGATTAATCCGCCACGCGCACCTAGTTCAATACTCATATTACAAACTGTCATTCTTCCTTCCATGCTCATGGCCTCAATTACATCTCCAGCAAATTCGATAAAATAACCTGTACCGCCATTGGAGCCTAGTATTTTAAGAATGTATAAAATGACATCTTTTGGTGTTATATGCGGACTAATTCTTCCATTAATCATCACTCGCATTGTTTTTGGCTTTGTAACAATTATACTTTGCGCAGCTAAAACTTGCGCTACTTGGCTCGTCCCTATTCCAAAAGCAATTGTTCCAAACGCCCCATGAGTAGAAGTATGACTATCACCACAAACAAGTGTCATTCCTGGTTGGGTCAAACCCAGTTCTGGACCAATCACATGAACAATCCCTTGATTTTTATGACCTAAGCCAAAATATTCAATCCCTTGCTTAACGCAGTTCTCTGCCAATGTATCTACTTGATTCCTTGAGGCATCATTTTCAATGGCTAGATGTTGATTCAATGTGGGAACGTTATGATCAACGGTCGCAGTCGTTTGCTTCGGCCGAAAAACATCCACTCCTTTTTCTTTAATAGCAGTGAACGCTTGAGGTGTTGTTACTTCATGAATGAGGTGATGATCAATATACAACACGGCAGAACTTTCATCTAAGTTTTTAATGACGTGTGTCTCCCAAATTTTTTCAAATAATGTTTTCATTTTAGCTAATTGGTTTAAGTCCGTTTGCTTTTAAAATTCCAAGTAAATCTTTTTCGTTAACTATTTTTAGACTGTCGGCCACTTTAATAAAGTATTGGTACACTCGATCTAATTCTAATTTTGAAAGGTTATATCCAATTTGCTTCGCACGATAAGCTAAAGCCGCTCTACCACTTCTGGCCGTTAGAACAATATTTGATTCACTCACTCCAACATCTGCTGGATCAATAATTTCATAGGTCGATCTATCTTTAATAATCCCATCCTGATGAATACCAGAACTGTGCGCAAAGGCATTTGAACCCACAATGGCCTTGTTTGCTTGCACCGGCATGCCCATTATGTCAGCAACCATTTGACTTGTTTGAAGTAACATCTGGGTTTTTATGTTAGTATCAAACCTATACTGGTCATGCTGTTTTAAAATCATTACCACTTCTTCTAAAGAGGTATTTCCAGCTCGTTCACCAATTCCATTCATGGTGCATTCTACTTGTCTTGCTCCATTCATAATGCCAGCAATAGAATTCGCCGTAGCAAGCCCCAAATCATTGTGACAATGGACAGAAAGCAATACATTATCGATTCCCTTAACGTTTTCTTTTAAGTACTTGATTTTGGAGCCATACTCCTCAGGCAAACAATAACCAGTGGTGTCAGGAATGTTTAAGACAGTTGCACCAGCTTCAATTGCTACCTCGCACACTTGAGCTAAAAATGAATTCTCTGTTCTTCCTGCATCTTCAGCATAAAATTCAACGTCACTTGCAAAATTACGTGCAAAAGCAACAGCCTTTTTGGCCCGCTCTAAAACATTGGATTGATTTGAATTAAACTTGCGCTTAATATGAACATCTGAAGTACCGATACCTGTATGAATCCGAGGTTGAACGGCATCCTTTAAAGCTTCTGCAGCCACAATTATATCTTGTTCAACGGCGCGCGTTAATGCACATACTTTTGTATTTTTAATAAGTTCCGAAATAGCCTTCACTGAAGCAAAGTCGCCAGGGCTAGATATTGGGAAACCCGCTTCTATTACATCTACCCCCATTGCCTCTAGTCGTTCAGCAATTTCAAGTTTTTTCTTTTTCTCAAGTTTACAACCAGGCACTTGCTCCCCATCTCGAAGTGTGGTATCAAAAATTTCAATCTTTTCTGTGGTCATATCAAAATTTATTTACAACATTTGAGCACAAAATTAGTTTTGAATGTTTGCTGTAGCGAGATGACTTTTTGATTTCATACATTATTCAAACGCACAAACAACACACTTAATAAACCTGTAAAACAGCTAGTTAAAAAGTATACAACTTACAATGTCTACCGATCAAAAAAATAATTTATTTGTATTGATTAAGTCGTTGACGAAGTCAGAAAAAAGACAATTCAAACTCTTTTCCGGTCGGCTGGATGGGAATTCTAATGCCAACTTTATTGCGCTTTTTAATTTGTTGGATAAAATGAAAGTTTATGATGAGTCGGAAATTATTCGAAAAACTGCTATAAAAAAAGTGCAACTCTCAAATGCTAAGGCCAATCTTTATCGACAAATATTGGTAAGCTTACGTTTAACCCCACAACAGCAAACAACACAAATAATTATTCGCGAACAATTAGACTTTGGAACTATACTTTACAATAAAGGTCTTTATCAGCAAAGTTTAAAAGTATTGGACAAAGCCAAAAAAATGGCGATCGAAAATGAAGAAAACAATATTGCTTTTGAAATTGTTGAATTCGAAAAAATAATTGAAACACAATACATTACGCGAAGTTTAAGCTCACGTGCCGACAATTTGGCAATTATCACAAAAGAGCTCGGAATTAAAAATGTTTTAGCCAGTAAATTGTCAAATCTATCCTTACAATTGTATAGCTTTTTATTGAAAAATGGCTATGCAAAAAGTGAAAACGATTTAGAACGGACTAAAACATATTTCTATTACCATATGCCGTCATTTGATCTGAATCAATTAGGTTTTAGAGAAAAACTTTATTTGTATATGGCGCAACTCTGGTATAGTTTTATTATTCAAGACTTTAAATCCAGTTATAAAAATGCGTATAAATGGGTAGATCTTTTCGATTCTAATCCAAAGATGATTCAAACCAATCCTGTGTTTTTTTTAAAGGGAAATAATTATTTATTAGAGTCTCTTTATTATTTAAGATACACATCAAAATTTGATCAAGTCTTAAGCACATTTAAGCAAGCTTTACAGCATAAAGATTTTAGGTTTAATGACAATACCCTGCTGCTGCGCTTTCTTTACTTGCGTTATAATGAAATAAATCTGCACTTTTTAAAAGGTACATTTAAAGAAGGAATTGAAACGATTCAAGAAATTGAATTTGAAATAAACAAATACCACGAAAAAATTGATGCACATCATGTGATGGTATTTTATTATAAGTTTGCCTGCTTACATTTTGGTGCTGACAATCATGCAAATTGTATTCATTACTTAGACAAAATTGTTAAAAATAAGGAATTAGGAATGCGCCAAGACCTTATGTGTTACGCTAGAATTTTGCGCCTAATTTCACATTATGAATTGGGTAGAGATGGACAAATTGAAGTTCTCATAAAAAGTACCTTTAAGTTTTTATTGAAAATGGATGACATGCACCGTGTACAGGCTGAAATAATAATCTTTATCAGAAGCTTAAACACTATCTATCCGCACGAACTTAAAGATGCGTTCAAACTATTACACAATAAATTGAAGCAATTAGAAGATCACCCCTTTGAAAAAAGATCTTTTTTATACCTTGACATTATTTCTTGGTTGGAAAGTAAAATAGATAGCAAACCTATTCAGAAAGTTGTTGCTGCCAAAGCCAAATTAATGAAATAAATTAGCCCTATCTTTGCGCGGTGACTTCCAATTCAGATGCATATTTAATAATTGACGCAATTAGCGAAGGCTTTTATAAAGAAAAGGGCTCCAAGTTTTTAGCATTCGCCATTCCTTGCGATAATAAAGCTGCTGCTAAAGTGCATATTGATGGATTGCGAAAAGCGCACCACCAGGCTTGTCATGTTTGTTTTGCTTGGCGTTTTGGTGCCGAAGATTATAGCGATCGCTATTCAGATGATGGAGAACCAAATAACTCGGCAGGCAAACCTATATTCGGCCAAATTCTTTCCTTTAAATTGACAAATATTTTAATTGCAGTAGTGCGATATTATGGTGGAACAAATTTAGGAGTTGGCGGATTAATTACGGCGTATAAATCAGCCGCTAAAGAAGCGCTTGAACTAGCTGAATTGAAGACCCGCTATATTTCTTCTCATTACACAATTAAACATGAGTATCAGGATACTGGAAATGTAATGAATGTATTGAATAAAATTAAAGCACAGATTACCAATCAGGGTTTTGCAAACAACAAGCCAACCATTGATTTCAACATCAACCGATCAGAAAAAGACAGAGTAATAACTAGCTTTGAACCTTATCCGAAAGTAGAAATTGAACATATTAAAACAATTTAAAACAGACAATTATCCATGCAATTATTGAAAGATTTAATCGCTATTAGAGGCGCTAGCGGAGACGAAAGTGAAATTGCCGCATTCGTGGCAAACCATGTAAAAAACGAAATGAACAATTGGAAAGTTCAACCCACTATTTTAAGTGGAGATGGATTTCAAGATGCTGTGGTTCTTATTTTTGGTAAACCAACAACGGCTGTTTTCGCGCATGTAGATTCAATTGGGTTTACGGTTGGTTATGATAATGAACTGATTAAAATTGGTGGCCCACGCGCGATTGATGGAATGGAATTAGTTGGAACAGATAGCCAAGGAGAAATTGAAACAGAATTAATGTTGATTGAGCATGAAAATGGATCAACTCGTTTGCAATGCGTAAATGATCGAATAATTGACCGTGGCACCAACCTTACATTTAAGCCAAACTTTAGAGAATCGGATGATTTTATCCAATCACCCTATATGGATAACCGCCTAGGTGTGTGGGTAGCACTTGAACTTGCTAAGACGCTAGAAAATGGCGTGCTTGTTTTTTCAACCTACGAAGAACATGGCGGAGGTTCTGTCGGTTTTTTGGGGCGTTATTTATACGATAATTTCAAGATTAGACAAGCCTTGATTTCTGACATTACATGGGTTACAGATGGTGTAACGCACGGCAAAGGTGTTGCCATTTCTATGCGCGACCAAGGCATTCCTAGACGTTCATATTTGAATCGCATAATCAGTCTTGCTAAAAAGCACGAAATCGATTTTCAACTAGAAGTTGAAAGCGCTGGTGGTAGTGATGGTACCGCCTTGCAAAAAAGTGATGTACCATTTGACTGGTGCTTTATTGGTGCTCCAGAGGACAATGTGCATACTCCTGATGAAAAGGTTCACAAGTTTGACATTAGGGCAATGGTAAAACTCTATCAGGTTCTAATTGCAGAGCTTTAGTTCATGCCTCGGCTGTGCAAGCCAATATATGCTCAATAGCTTCTATTCTCGCCGTTGTTTTACGATTGGCGTCAATTACTTTCCAAGGCGCATTTTTAGTGTCCGTTTTGCGGAACATGGCTTTTTTATATTTAGTATAAACATTCCAAAGTTCCTGTGCCTTTAAATCAACGGGTGTAATTTTCCATTTTTTCAAGGGGCTTTCTGCAATTTCTTTAAAACGCTTTACTTGTTCTTGTTTTGTAATTGAAAAATAGAGCTTAATCAACGTAATACCCGAATCCGTAATCATTTTCTCAAATGGATTAATATGTCGCATAAAATTACTGTACTGATCAATTGTACAAAATCCCATTGCTGGTTCTACAATGGCCCTATTATACCAACTCCGATCAAAAAAGACAATTTCACCGGGCTTTGGTAACTTATTCACGTAACGCTGAAAATACCATTGACCTTCTTCCTCACTAGTTGGCTTAGGTAATGCAACGATTCTAAAATGTCGGGGATTAATTCGGGCAGTAATTCTTCGAATAGCACCACCTTTACCTGCCGCATCTCTTCCTTCAAAAATCACTACAATTTTCTCATTATTTCTAATTACACGTTCTTGCAAAGCTATTAATTGCTCCTGCAAACCAGCCAATTGGGCTTCATATTTAGTTTGTCTTAAGGCCTTGATCACGTCAATGTTTTCGGATTCTAAAAGTTTACGTAAACCTATTTTTGAATTCAGCAATTCAACATCCTCGGTGCTTAATTTTATATTTTCCATCAATAATCAATTTGTACTAAGTGTCTATAATATCTGGCCACCACATTCGGGTCAGGTATTAAAAATGAACCCTCTTCTTTTTTACCATCATAGTCAAAACGCGATAAAACGTAGCGCATGCTTTCTAATCTCGCTGTTCTTTTATCATTGGTACTCACAATCATCCAAGGACAAAAATCCGTATGACTACCAGAAAACATTAACTCTTTATATTTTGTGTATTTACCCCACATTTGCTGACCCTTTTCATCTACGGGACTAAATTTCCAGCGCTTTAATGGATTAGCTAGCCTAGCTTTAAAACGTTTAGCCTGTTCATCTTTTGAAATAGAGAACCAAAATTTAATCACCGTAACTCCATCTTCATATAACATATGCTCGAATTCTGGTACTTGTAGCATGAACTGTTTATATTCATCATTCGAACAAAAGTCCATTACTGGTTCAACTACTGCTCTATTATACCAACTTCGATCAAAAAAAACGATTTCACCTGGGTTTGGAAGTTCTTTAATATAGCGCCTAAAGTACCACTGCCCCTTCTCTACTTCTGTTGGCTTCGATAAAGCAACAACGCGCATTGATCTAGGATTAAGATGCTCAATAAATCGCTTGATTGAGCCACCTTTCCCTGCAGCATCTCTGCCTTCAAAAATTACTGCAACTCTTTTTTTGTTTGTCGCAATCCACTGCTGTAAATTCACCAATTCAGCCTGTAAATCCTTCAATTGTTCTTCATATGACAAATTCCAAACGTACTTCTGCATCTTAATTCCGCGTACTTTTGCTTTTTGAACCAGTCCTTTTCGATCTGAAATTGTCGTTAAATCCTTTTCTGTTAACATATCTCCTTATTACACATCAAATATGTCCATTATTAACACATATTTATGTGAGTTTGAACAGGTCAAAACATGACATTAATCAGCAGTCCTATAAATCGATTTAGATGCTCATTATTGAGTAAGACACTAACATTTTAGTTTTAATAAATTCACAAGCAACTATGGTTCCCTCATATTTTTTTCGTAATTTGTATCATCACTATTAGGGCTCTCAATATGACAAAAATCTTACTTGTTACTGCAGTATTTTTAATCGGCGCTTCGGCTTTTAATCAGCAACAACAATTCATAGGTGGTGGTAATTCTGAAGGGGTTTCTGTTAGTTCGAGCAGTGACGCTAAATTATACGAGGGTGTATTTGCCGCAACTGGAGAAAACACCATTAACGGTGCAGGATTAGAGGCCAAGCAAATGGAAGCAGTACGGTTTCTGTCGCAAGCTACTTTTGGGGCTGACCCTGAATTAACTACTTACGTTGCCGAAATTGGAATTGAAAGTTGGATTGATGAACAATTTGCTATTCAACCTAATTATCTTGCTCCATCCCTTCGAGAAATCTTCCAAACTACTTTTGAGACTCATTTAGCCGAGGGCGGAGATTCTTCAGATTTTTCAACTCGTGCAAATTGGGTACATCTAGATTACGCTTGGTGGGACAATACTATTAAAGGTGAAGATTTATTGCGGCAACGAATGGCCTATGCACTTAGTGAAATCTTAGTTATTTCGGCTGAATCTAATTTAGGTAGCTATGGAGAATCTTTGGCTGTTTATTATGATCTTTTAATCAAAAATGCATTTGGAAACTATCGTGATGTTTTGGATGACGTTACACGAAACGTTGCCATGGGCACATATTTAAGTCATTTGCGAAATGCTAAAACAGACACTGTTAACAATACCAATCCAGATGAAAACTATGCTCGAGAAATTATGCAGCTTTTCAGCATTGGTTTGTATCAACTCAATCAAGACGGTACATTAAAGCTAGACGTTGACGGAAATAACATTCCTACCTACGACAATGAAGACATTAAAGAATTTGCTAAAATTTTTACGGGATTTGGAATTGGTGGTCGAATTGACACCAACGAAATTACTTTCACCAATAGCATTTATATAGCTGATGTAACGATTCCAATGATAATGTGGGATGAAAAACATGAACCAGGCGAAAAACACTTATTGAACGGCTATATTATTCCTGACGGCCAAACGGGAGACGAAGATGTTTCGGACGCTTTGGATCATTTATTCAATCATGAAAATGTAGCACCTTTTATTTCAAAGCGCTTAATTCAGCATTTTGTTAAATCCAATCCAACACTCGAATATATATCAGAAGTTTCTGCTGTATTTATTGATAATGGTGCGGGCGTTCGCGGAGATTTAGCAGCTGTACTAAAGGCTATTTTATTGCATCCAGAAGCCAGAGCATGTGAATGGATTAATGATGCTTCACAAGGTAAATTGCGCGAACCTATTTTGCGCTACACAACAGTTGCAAGGCATTTTGGCGGATTCTCTCCTTATGATAATCGCTTCTGGAATTATTCCTCTAGCTTCAAAAATGATGTGGATCAACACCCACTCCACTCGCCTACAGTTTTCAATTTTTATAGCCCCGGATTTAGTCCAAATGGTGAAATATCAGACGCTGGATTAATTGCACCCGTTTTTGAAATTCATAATTCGCGCACTGGTATTAATTATGCCAATTGGGTTTATTATTGGGTTGAATACGAATACTTACTCGCCTGCCGTTCAAGTGATGTACCAGAAGACAATGACAATGTTGTAGGTACTAATATGACCAGGCTTTATGAATACTCAAAGGATCCAGACGCATTACTGGATCAATTGGACTTATTCTTATGTCATGGACAATTAACAGAACGAACTAGAGGAATTATAAAAGAAACTTTATTGGACTTTCCGCCAACTGTAACAGGTTTAACGGAGCGTATTCAATTGGCAAGTTATTTAATACTGATCAGTCCAGATTACAATATTTTAAAATAAGTAAGGCTTAACTTATGGATAATAATTATGAAAATTCAAGGAGGAAATTCTTAAGACAACTCAGCGTTGCATCCGCATTAGGCTTTGCCTCTCCTTTGTCGTCCTTGGCGAAATTCAAGAGCATAAACTCAATGATGAGTGCTCCGCCTCCTCCTCCATTTGGCAATTACAAGGCAATTGTATGCGTGTTTTTGCACGGCGGTAATGATTCATACAATATGCTTGTACCCAACACAATGACGGAGTATAACCATTATTTTAATACCCGATCAAACTTGGCGCTGGAACAACCTGATCTTTTACCAATAGGATCTGGCGATTTTGGCCTAAATCCAAGCATGCCAGATGTTCGAGACATGTATAATTCAGGCGATTTGGCCTTTTTATCGAATATTGGAACACTGGTTGAACCTA
This sequence comes from Crocinitomix sp., assembly GCA_047623705.1. Taxonomy (GTDB): domain Bacteria; phylum Bacteroidota; class Bacteroidia; order Flavobacteriales_D; family Crocinitomicaceae; genus Crocinitomix. The sequence goes on along the minus strand of JBLHOW010000012.1, from coordinate 103,476 downwards.
CAACAGTTGAAAGTTATTATAGCGGCACTTCTCAAATTCCTATTGGCCTATTTTCTCACCTTGATCAATATAAGCATTGGCAATCGGCACGAGCACATGAACGCGTTACCAAAGGCTGGGGCGGCTATATGGCCGATCTTTTAGGATCGACGAATACCAATGAAAAAATTTCAATGAATGTCTCGCTTTCAGGGACGAATATTTTCCAGAATGGTGCAAATACAACGCCTTTCTCAATGAACCATGCTGGACCAACATTACCTATTAATTATTACGCAGAGTGGGGACATAATCAAGATCGCCGCGCAGCAATGGACAGTATTTTGAATCATAATTTTGGCGACCCGTTTCAAAATACATACGCCAATGTGCTGCATGGTTCAATTGAAGCAGGTGCGGAATTTAAAGAAGCGCTTGATTTAGTACCAGAGTTTACTACCGTATTTTCAGCAGATCGACTTTCGCAAGAATTAAAAGTTATTGCAAAAACAATCGCAGCACGCGAAGCTTTAGGGTTTGAGCGTCAAATCTTTTTTGTGCGATACGGAGGATGGGATCATCATGATGCATTAATCACAGAACAAGCTGAAAAATTGAGTGTTGTAAACAATGCTTTAGTTGAATTTAAAGATGTACTGAATGAGTTGAGTGTTTTTGATGATGTAACAACCTTTGTAGGTTCAGAATTTGCTCGGAAATTACTTTCGAATGGCAATGGAAGTGACCATGGATGGGGCGGGAACTCACTTGTAATGGGTGGCAATGTTAACGGTAATCAAATTTACGGAACCTATCCTACACTTCAAATAGACGGACCTGACTATTTAAATGGAGGGATTATGGTGCCAACAACTTCGGTTGATTCTATGTTTGCTGAATTGGCTTTGTGGTATGGTTTAGAACCAAGTGACTTAGGCACAATATTTCCTAATCTAGGTAATTTCCATGATTTAGGAGGACTTTCAACCGATACACCACCAATTGGATTTATGAACATGTAAGCTATGAAAAAATTAATCTACGTAACTGCATTTTTACTATTGGCAGGCCAGGCTTTTGGTCAATGCTATCCTGATCGGCACAATACTTCTTGGTTTGACGGCTGGATTTCTTGCGAAACAAGTGAGAACCCAAATGAAACCAGAGGAGAAAGTCATTGGATCTCTTATGATTTTGGTCAATTATATAAATTGAATGAATTAAAAATTTGGAACATCAACGACCCTGACCTTCTTTCAAATGGGGCGCAAAATGTAATTATCGATTATTCAATTGACGGCATTAATTGGACTGAATACGGACAAGAAGTATTTCCAAAAGCGACTGGAGTCAATAATTATGAAGGTGAAATCATAATAGATTTTGAAGGATTAACGGCGAAACATTTATTAATAACTGTAGTAGATAATTATGGTGGCGATTGCTTTGGCTTTGCTGAACTGCGCGTTGCTGTTGACTCAGCAAAGAGTGAGAACGAAGACGTTTGCATCATTGCAGATGTTTATCCAAATCCAATGGAAAACGAATTCTCTGTATTTCTTGAGAAAAAGTGTTTGGGTGATGTTTATATTGCGATTGAAGACGCAACAGGCCGCACAGTAATGGCGGAAGAAATTATCAAACTGTACGACACAAAAACCATTGATGCTAGTCAATTTGGCGCAGGTGTTTACTTTGTTTGCTTACGAAACGGAGAAATTTTAGAGCGAGTTAAAATTGTAAAGCAATAAGTCTTGGGAAAATTTGATACCGTAATCCATTATAAATAAACTTACTGATTGGAAGCCTGAAGTTTTGCTACTCCAAGAGCTTTGTTTAAGAACTTCAAATCGCACTTTCGCGTGACACAAACCTATTAAACGCTTTTGAAAATTTCAAGGACTTAAAAAAAAGGAATTTGCCGTTTATATTACAGAAGCAAAGCGAGACTCAACCAAAGAAAAATGCGTTGAGAAGTGTATTCCATTAATACTAGAAGGCGTTGGCCTAAATAACAAGTATCGTTCTTAACTCAAACAACCTAAGGGCATTCCCAACCTTTCCAAACTTTTATACGTTATTACATTCACACCCCAAACCGCTATGAAACGATTCATACTCACAATCATACTAAGTGCCTTTTGCCTGATAGGCAAATCACAAACTCCTGATTATTTTGGCAACATGCCAACCTGGAGCGCAGAATCGTACATAGGTCCAATGATAGATGTAGATATGATTGGCTGGTCAGACAAAATATTGTACTATATAGCAGATAGTGTAACGACAGAACTTCACACTTATTACACAATTAAAACAAGAGTTTACAGCACCACACTAGGTCCTACCGACGGCCCAGAAGATTTGGACATCCTGATTCCTAATAGCTTTTCCATTAACGTAAGACAAGAAGGGCGAAAAATTTATTTTTTAGAGGATGGTATTGATTCTCTTTTCATTTCCTACGAACTTAACATAGGAGATGAGCTTACGGGACACTTTGGGGCTATTAATCCGGACGAAATCATTAACAATATTGACTCGGTATTGGTTGGAGAAACATATCGAAGAACTTTCTTCACAGATACGATAGGCGATTTATTCCCAGACACACGACTGATAGAAGGCATTGGTCACCGAGGCGGCTCTGGTGGCTACCATTTCAGTGAAACAGACTATGGCGAATATACAGTTCTTGATTTAGCGCACTATCTAAATTGTTATTCAGAAAATTTCACCCCTTTGTAGCCTACCTCTGACCCTGAACTCTCGAACTGCTTTTACTCAGTAAATTTATTTGAAGAAGAAGACCAAACAAACATTAGCCTATACCCCAATCCTGCGGTTGATCTAATAAACCTTTCTGCAAACTCCAATGTTAAGGTTGTTATAATTATGAACTTGAGTGGAGAAACAGTGAAGGTAATTCCAATGAATAAGAAAACAGGTCAAATTAATTTGACTGATTTCAGCAGGGGTATTTATATTGCTAACATTACCATGGAAGACGGTAGCCTACTATGGAAAAAAATAATTAAGCAATAGGTATAATAGAAAAGCGGCGTTAACAATAAATGTCAACGCCGCTTTTATTTCTTTTAATTCTGCCCACTACTTCGTAAACAATAACTCTCGCAATTTAGGTAATGGCCAAAGTTGATCATCCACCATAATCTCTAACTTATCTGCGTGGTAACGAATTTCATCAAACATTGATTTAACATTATCGCAATAAGCATAAGCTTTTTCACGGGAATCTTCCATTACATTTGCTTTCTTACGTTCAGCAATCATTAAATTAACTTTATCATTCATCCCATTTACATGCTTTGATATTGATTTAATGAAATTAATTTGCGTTTTCGCCGCATCTTTTCCTGCTTCATCTCCTAACACATCAATTAAACCTTGCGCATTATTAATTAATACGTTCTGGTATTCAATTGCCACTGGCATAATGTGGTTCTTAGCTATATCTCCCAGCACCCTTGCTTCAATTTGAATTTTTAGAATATAATTCTCTAATTCAATTTCATGACGCGCTTCTAATTCTACGGGACTTAATATTCCCAATTTATTAAAGAGTTCTTTTACTTCCTTATTACTATATACATCTAATGCTCTTGGTGTATCTTTAAAGTTTGAAAGACCTCTTTTTTCCGCCTCAGCAACCCACTCGTCACCATATCCATTTCCTTCAAATCTAATTTTTTTCGAAGCTGTGATTAACTTCTGAAGCTCACGTAAAATTGCTTCGTCTTTCTTATCTCCACCAGTAATTCGCGTATCAACACTCTTTTTAAATTCAATTAGCTGATTGGCAATAATTGTATTTAATACCGTCATTGATTGCGCACAATTGGCAGTTGAACCAACAGCTCTAAACTCAAACTTATTTCCTGTGAATGCAAATGGCGACGTTCTATTACGATCTGTATTATCCAATAAGATTTGAGGAATTTTACCAATATTCAGTTTCAATTCCGTTTTCGCTTCTGGTGTTAATTTACCAGCTAAAATACTATCCTCTAAATCATCCAACATCTTAGTTAACTGCGAACCTATGAAAACAGATATAATTGCTGGAGGCGCTTCATTAGCTCCTAAACGGTGATCATTTCCTGCTGATGCGATCGAAGCTCTTAACAAATCCGCATTGTCATGAATAGCCGTAATGGTATTCACGAAAAAAGTTAAAAACTGCATGTTAGACTTTGGATTTTTACCCGGCTGTAAAAGATTTACACCAGTATCCGTTGCCATTGACCAGTTATTATGTTTTCCTGAACCATTTATTCCTGCAAATGGTTTTTCATGCAATAAAACTCTAAAATTATGTTTTGCTGCCGTTTTCTCCATCACATCCATTAATAACAAGTTGTGATCGTTGGCGATATTTACTTCCTCAAACATTGGCGCACACTCAAATTGATTTGGCGCCACCTCATTATGTCTTGTAGTAACAGGTATCCCTAATAAATGAGATTCATATTCGAAATCGCGCATAAAAGCAGTTACACGCTCTGGAATTGAACCGAAATAATGGTCATCTAATTGCTGACCTTTTGCAGGTGCATGACCAATAACTGCACGTCCTGTCATCATTAAATCGGGTCGTGCATTAAATAAAGCGGTATCTACTAAAAAGTATTCTTGCTCCCAACCTAAAGTAGCACCTACACTGTTTACGTTTTTGTCAAAATATTGACATACTTCTTTTGCAGCGTTTTCTACTTGGTCTAACGCTTTTAATAAAGGCATTTTAAAATCTAAAGCCTCACCTGTATATGCAATAAATACAGTTGGAATACACAATGTTTTCCCCATTACAAATGCCGGAGATGTTGGATCCCAAGCCGTATAACCTCTAGCTTCAAATGTATTTCTAATTCCACCATTTGGAAATGAAGATGCATCAGGCTCTTGTTGAACCAATAAATCTCCTTCAAATCTTTCGATTGCTTTACCTGGTCCAATTGGCTTAAAAAACCCATCATGCTTTTCAGCAGTTGATCCTGTCAAAGGCTGAAACCAGTGCGTATAATGCGTTGCGCCTTTTGAAATTGCCCAATCTTTCATAGCAGTTGCAATTTGATCCGCATGCAAACGGTCAACATGCGCACCTAACTGAATTGCCGATTTAACAACTTTATAGGCGTCTTCTGTCAAACATTCGCGCATTTTATCTAAATGAAAGGTATTCTCTCCGAAATATTCTGAAACACGACGATTACCAAAATCAACGTGATTAGCTTCTCGGCTTAAAACTTCATTTAATGCACTTTTTCTTGAATTGGACATATTAAAATATATTTTTTGACAAATGTAAGTCATTTTGCGGGGGGTCCATTCAAAAAAAACACATTTTTTATCAACAGCCCCCTATTTTTATGCACAACTTTTTAAAAAAAATAGAATTAATAGTCTTTTTCTATCAAATTTGACATTATTTCAGCTTCGACTTATGAAATCGGCCATTTTGTCATCTCAATTGTTGGAAAAACGCCATATTGACAGCTTAAATCGTGAAATTTACGCTTGGTACTCTATTTGACCTGTAAGATTTGTAAAACACTTAAAAAAATAAACAAATGACACTAATAAAAAAAAGACAAGAATTACCAGTTTTCGGAGATATGATGGCCAATTTATTTGATGATAAATTTTTCGCACCAATTCACAGACACAATTCAAAAAACATTCCTTCGGTAAATATTTTTGAGGACAAAAAAGATTTCACTATCCAGCTTGCTGCCCCAGGAATGAAAAAGGATGATTTTAAAATTGACTTAAAAAAGAACGGCCTGCAAATTTCAGCAAAAAAAGAAAGCAATAAAGAAGAGGTTGACGGAACATATTCATTACGCGAATTCAATTTCAACTCATTTCAACGTGCATTTACTCTACCTAAAAATGCAGACAAAGACAGTATTTCAGCAAAATATCATGAAGGAATATTAGAAGTTAAGGTTGGTAAAAAAGAAAAGTTGGAAGATAAAACGAAGACGATCTCTATTAATTAAATGATTTTTTCATAGCTGCTTTTTCAAAAGTTGAAAGAGTGAATACAAAAAACCCTGTTCGCCTTAGGCGGACAGGGTTTTTAAATTTTATAATCTTTCTTTACAACTTACTCCTCTCTTACCTCAGTCTCCGCCGTTTCTGCTGCAGCTTCATCCAACTCGTTTCTTAACTGCTCAAACTCTTCTCCACTTCCTTGACCGCCTTCAGCGAACCCAGCAACAGCTTCTGTTATAATTCGTAATGCGTTTCTAGTTTTATCATTCATAATTAAGGAAATATTCATTTCGTTAATATCCCCTTCACCTTTCAAGCTCTCCAACTTATCAGCTGCAAGCTCCACACCATCTAAATCATCCATACCCACCAATTTCGCAAAGTCTAAATACATCCCGAAAGGCTTCTTGGTCAAAACATCTCCTTTATCTTCAATTGTGACTCCGCCACCATTCTTAACCTTAACAGCCCATAGGCTATCATTCGTTGAAAATAAAATATCATCAAAAATCACTAAATAAGCATCACCTTGTTTTAAAATTCCGTCAGTACCAAGTGAATCACTTGCCGCAACTAATGAAGACAAAGCAGCTATATCACCAATACCTAATACAGCTCCAAAAATTGGCGTTGACTCATTACTTTCATAAGGTTCACCATAACCCCAATCAATAATTTCAGTTCTCATTTCTACTCGATCAACTACAAATAATATATCCCCAGTCAATCCAGCCTTAGCCAAATCAACATTAACACCCATCTTACTCAACTCCTCTTCAAAATCCTCATAATCATATTCAGACATTTGCTCCTTAGTATAATCTAAGCCTTTATTTAAATCTAAATTATAAACCATTGTAAACATTGGATTCTTAGAGTTACCAAAATCTAATAATCTTTTATCCACTGGTCCGTCAGCCAAGAAACCAAACTCTTCTTTCAATCGTTCGGATAAATTACCAACCCACTTTAAATCAACACTTCCATTTGTGAAATTGACAAACAAATCTGAATTAATTTCTTCAACCATCTCTCTTTGCTCTTCCAATTCGTCACTCATACCCATAGATACATCTTCTAAGTAACCATAAAAAGGTTTCCCTTCAAATCGCATTGAAATGTCAGCATCATTTTCTAAAAATGTTTTATACATTTCATTGATCTCACCTTCATCACCAGACTCTATTAAGGCAATTGTTTTGTCAACCGTTTTCATGCCCTCTTTCGATCCTCCTGAAAACATAGACGAAATATCCATTGGTATACTCGTAGCAACTGCAAATTCCTCGTTCCAAACTATCACATAGCTATCACCTTCTTTCATCACATATTGATAACCATCTTTTTCTTTGATTTCAGCGCCAGTCTCTGTTTCTAATAACTCCTTAAAAACAACTTCATCTTTTAATTTAAAAATGCCATAGAAATTTGGTGTAAATCCACCACCACGTCCAACAATTACTTGCACGTCTAAATCATAATCAACACCTGTAATCTCTTCTTCAATAAAAAATCCTAACACCATTTCTTGTGTATAAGGTAAAGCACCATCTGCCGCACCCGATTTTTCAATTAAATTACCCGGTGATGAATTCATCACAAAAAACGGCGATTCAATGCTATTAATCATTGCCGCAACCTTCTCTTCTCTAGTTCTTTCAGTTCCGCAACTAGTTAATCCAGTCACAAACAAGGCCAAGATAATTACTGACCAATTTATTTTTCTCTTTTTCATATGCATAATTATTACTGCAAAGTTAATTAAATCTTCTTTGAAATCGTTAAAAGGAGTTCTAACTTTGCACTGTGCATACAATAGAACCATTTTATAATTGGCGAGGATCTTACATTGCCTCAGAAGATATCCAATCCCCTTTCTTTGAACGCGTTTACAGCGAGTTTGAATTCACGGATGCGATTTACAATTTTTGCATTCACCCGCAATGGGATAATATTGGATCGCCCAGCTTATTCGTTAAAATTCTTTATGCGGACTATGAGTCCGGCATTGCTATAATTGAATTATTTGGAGAATGGAATGATATTATCAACAATGATATTATGCTTTTCAAAAGAGAAATTGTGGAACTATTAATGGAAAACGGCATTTCTAAGTTTGTTCTAATTGCCGAAAACCTATTGAATTTCCACGGAAATGAAGAGGATTATTATGAAGAATGGTTTGACGAAGTTGAAGATGCAGATGGATGGATTGCCTTAGTTAATTTAAGACCACACGTTCAAGAAGAGCTTAATGATTACGATTTGGACTGCTATTTTTTAATGGGTGGAGAACTCGAAGAAGTAGATTGGCGAACAGCAACTCCACAGCAATTTCTTTCACGAATTGAACAGTATGTTATAAAGAGACTTGCCTGATTTTTAATAGGTTGAAACTTAACAAAGAAGGTCAGGAAACATTAGCATTTTAATGCATTGACAGATAAAATTCCGCTATTTTTCATTGTTTACTGCGTTTAATACTTCGCTATAAAGTCCAATAATTGAATCAATGTTAGGCCCATCTATTAGAACAAGCATAAAGACCTCTAAAACCACCCACACCCTATACTAACAATAACACACAGCCCCTTAACTACATCTTTAGTTCTGATCCAAACTAAGCCATTCGAAACTAAAAAATGTTAAAAATAGGACTATTCTGTTCAATAAATATTATGCTAGGAATTCAATAATAAAATCATTTACAGGACATATTATAAATCCAGCGACTAAAAATATCCGTATATTTATCAAACCAAATAAATAAAACATAAATTATGAATACAAACAAACTTATTTTAGGAGCCTTAGCTCTAGGATTGTCTGCAGGAGCGTTCGCGCAAGCAGAGAAATTCGTAGTACTTGAAGAAAAAACTGGTACTTGGTGTGGATGGTGTCCTTACGGAACTGTTGCATTTGCTGAATTAGAAGCTGATGAGCCAAACTTTATCGGAATTGCAATACACAATTCAGATCCAATGGAAGTATCTGCTTATGATGATCAAAGTGCTGCTTCATTCCCAGGATTCGGTGGATATCCGTACGCTGTTGCTGATCGCGTTGAAGGTGATCACGCTGCATATGCTGACGTTGGTTTCAACACAAGAAAAACTGAAGATGCTGCTGCTAGTATTGATGTAGTAGGAACTATTTCTGCTGGTATCTTAACAATTGTTGTAACTGCTGATTTTGAAGAAGCAACTTCTGGCGATTGGAGATTAGCTGCTGCTGTAACAGAAGATGGTGTAACTGGAACTGGTTCTGGATACGCACAAGCAAATTATTTCTCAGGTGGAAGTCCACTTACAGGAGCTGGTCATGATTGGCAAGCAGAGCCTAATCCGGTACCTGCTGCTGATATGGTATATGATCACGTTGCAAGAGCAATTGGTGATGATATGTTAGACGGAGCTTCAGGTTCTTTACCTTCTGCAGTTGCAAGTGGTGAAAGTCATTCTTACACTTACACAGTAAATGTTGGTGCTGATTGGGATGTAGCTCAATTACACGTAGTAGGAATGTTAATTGAGCCTACTGGAGCAATCAACAACGCTGGAAAAAGTACTGCTGGTACTGTAGGAATTGAAGAAGATGTTGCAAACACGTTTGCAATCACTGCTTATCCTAACCCGGCTTCAGATTTCATCAACTTAACTGTTGAGTTACAAGAAGCTTCTTCAGTATCTATTGAAGTAGTTAACATGTTAGGTGCTGTTGTTTCAATTATCGAAACGCAAAACTTAGCAAATGGAACTCACTACAATGAGTTAGATTTATCTAACCTTACTGAAGGTGTTTACTTTGTTAAAACAACTGTAAACGAAACAGTAGACATGCAAAAAATTATTGTTCAATAGTATTGAATAATAACTTATAAAGTATTAAGCCCAGTCCGCCTTGCGCAGACTGGGTTTTTTTTATGCTTTAATGTGTAGGTAATTATAATTTGATATCGAGTTATTAAGGTTTGGAAACAAAGTTTATTACTTGAAGTCATTAGAATTAAGACAAAAGACAAGGATGTTTTTTTGGTCTATAGACAAGAGCATTAGCTTAAATATCTTTAATTGAAAAACCAAGAATAAACAGTCAAGACAATTTATTGCCGGAAATCAGCAATTTATTGGCGGAAATCAATAAAAAACGGAAATAGAAATAATCTACGTGTGCTTAACGGCAAGCATTTCACACACAATTTTATCTATCGGAAAAGTAAATTGATCTATAGATAATTCAGATAACCGTACCCAACGAAAAAGCTGCTCCCCTTCCTTAATATCTCTTTTTACCGTTGCAATCGGAATTTCGCTTATTTGATTCGTTGAAACTAAATAGTAGAAACTCAACAATTGGTCAGCTGGATTGAATGAGGAGATTTGTAAGAAATCATTTACATAGTAAAACTCATTTACAGTAACAGCAATATTTATCTCTTCGTCAAATTCTCGTTTTAATCCATCAGCCAAGCCTTCTCCTTTCTCAAGACCTCCACCCGGAAATTTAGTAATAGGCACTCCACCACGGTGCTCATCTGTAACTAACACGGCGTTATTATAGATCAAAAGCCCGTAAACCCTTAGGTTAAAATTATTTATACTGTTCATTTCACTCATTTTACCCAACATATTATCCATCTATTGCACAAAGAATTTCTTATGCCAGTTTAATCCGTCTTAAATGAACAATAATATTTTTACAATGTTGTATATTTGAAGACGAAAATTAAATAATACACAATCAATGGCGGTCAGCAAAAAAGAGCTCGAATTCAATAAAAACGAAGACACAATGCGTATGCGTATCTCTGATATGGAGAGAAAGCTCGAACAAGTATATCTAGGGGGAGGAAAAAAACGCATTGACAGACACCACGCCAAGGGTAAAATGACCGCTCGAGAAAGAATTGAAGCATTAATAGATCCAAATACCGAAACGATTGAGATTGGAGCCTTTGTTGGTGACAAGATGTATGAAGAATATGGTGGATGTCCATCTGGTGGCGTAGTTATTAAAATTGGATACGTTTCAAAAAGACAATGTATTATTGTTGCGAATGATGCTACAGTAAAAGCAGGAGCCTGGTTCCCTATCACAGGTAAAAAGAACTTGCGTGCTCAAGAAATTGCAATGGACAATCATTTACCAATTATTTACTTGGTAGATAGCGCCGGTGTTTTCTTACCATTACAGGATGAAATTTTCCCGGACAAAGAACATTTTGGACGAATATTTAGAAATAACGCAGTAATGTCTGCACAAGGAATTACACAAATAGCTGCTGTTATGGGCAGTTGCGTTGCTGGTGGTGCTTATCTGCCAATCATGTCAGACGAATCGCTAATTGTAAATAAAACGGGAACCATATTTTTAGCTGGTTCATATTTAGTTAAAGCTGCAATTGGTGAGACAATCGACAATGAAACTTTAGGCGGAGCAACTACACATACTGAAGTGAGCGGAGTATGTGATTATAAATCAGAAGATGATGCGCATTGCCTAGCTACAATTCGTGATTTAATGAGCAAAATTGGAGCAAAAGATAAAGCTGGATTTGATAGAATTGAAGGTGCTCCTCCTAAATTGAACGAACGAGAAATTTACGGTTTCTTTCCAGAAATTCGAACGAAGCCATATGATATGCGCCAAATCATTAAGCGCCTTGTTGACAAATCAGAATTTACAGAATATAAAAAGGATTACGGAAAAACGATCTTATGCGGCTATGCTCGTGTTGAAGGTTGGAGCGTAGGAATAATTGCTAATCAACGTGAAGTCGTTAAAAATGCAAAAGGTGAAATGCAATTCGGTGGTGTGATTTATACCGATACTGCTGATAAAGCTGCGCGTTTTATCATGGTTTGTAATCAAAAAAATATACCCTTAGTTTTCTTGCAAGATGTGAGCGGTTTTATGGTCGGATCTAAATCTGAACATGCCGGTATTATTAAAGATGGCGCAAAAATGGTAAGTGCTATGGCAAATTCTGTAGTTCCAAAATTTACAATTATTTTAGGAAATTCATATGGCGCCGGGAATTATGCTATGTGCGGTAAGGCTTATGATCCGAGGTTAATTGTTTCTTGGCCCACTGCTGAATTAGCTGTAATGAGTGGAGCTTCTGCTGCTAAAACTTTAGCGCAAATTGAAGTAGCCTCATTAAAACGTCGTGGTGAAGAGGTAGATGAAGTAAAACAAAAAGAAATCTACGATAAAATTAAGGCGCGATATGACGAACAAATATCTCCTTATTACTCGGCCGCACGCCTTTGGGTTGATGCTATTATTGATCCTTTAGAAACACGCAAGATAATTTCAATGGGCGTTGAAATGGCGAATCATAAAAAATCTGACCAACGTTATAATGTTGGGGCAATACAAACCTGATTAATTGAACTCAGCTTAATAGTCGTGCATTTTTCGTAATTTTAAATAAAACGAAGTAGTGCACAGACTTATTCTTACATTTTTGATTGCCTTAAGTGCTCAATTTACCGTTGCGCAAAACTTTGTATTTACAAACGGTGACTCTTTGACCAAAGTTTTTGAAATTAACGACTATTCTTGGGCGCATACCAAAATTGAAAATTCAAGTACCGAAACTGTTGTTTTTCAATGGGAAATAATCACTTATGAACATCCAGTAGATTGGGGATTTTCATTGTGCGACCTACCCTATTGCTACACTATGGGTGAAATGAGTGGAACTATGTATCCGGCATCTGCTGAATCAATTGATGCCTTTTTAACCCTGAATATTGATGCGCCAAGCGTTGACACAGGTTATTATCAAATAAAAGTTTGGGATGAATTGTTGCCTGAAAATCCAGACACATTAACAATCACCATGATTTCTACACCAGCCTTCTCCACAATAGAAGAAGACATACTAAAACAAGTACCTTCATTCTGGTATGATAATGAAATGGAGTTCCTAACATTTAGCAATCCATCTGATCAACGCATACAATTTGAAATCTACAACTTATTTGGGCAGTTGATTCTTTCTTATCTGATTGAACCAATAAGCGAAAAAAATATTTTCATAAATGACTGGAAAAGCGGAAACTATATCCTGTATTACGGCAATATCCGGAAATATTTTTATGTCGGAGAAATCCGATTATACCAGCACTTCCCCCTCTTCCCCACGGATTAAGGCTCTTCTGAATTTAGGATTCCACTGCGAACACTTAAATTATTATGTTGTATCGACATAAATTCGTAAATTGTACCAAATAACAACAGATAAAACATGAAAACACTATTTACTATTTTATTCGCAGCGACACTTGTTCCTTTCACAAGTATTGCACAAGACTTTAGTTTTGTATCAGGAGACTTGATTGAGAAAACCATAATTGTGGAAGAATTCGAAAATGGAGAAAGCAAGATTCTAAATTCGAGTGACGAAGACGTTGTTTTTGAGTGGGAAATGATCACATTTGATCAACCAGAAACTTGGGATTTTTCGTTGTGTGATTATACAGTATGTTATACTGAAGGAGAAACGACTGGAACAATGACTAGCGTTGGAGCTGGAAGTGAATCTGCATTTATGCGTGTAAACGTTGTTGCCGATATTGCTGGAGTTGGAACTTATGAATTTGTTATTTGGGATGCAGCTTTACCAGATGAAACTGATACTTTGACAATTATTTTAACTGCCGAAGGAAGCGCTAGCATCAATGAAAGCTTAACAGCTGACAAACTAACAGTTACAGCGCCTATCAATGATCAAATGTTTGTTACGAACAATTCAGGTGAATTAGCGACTTATGTAGTTGTGAATATTTCTGGACAGGTTTTAGCAAATGGATTCGTTGGACCACATGATAATATTTCAATCCAAACAGGAGATTACAATACAGGTTTATACTTCCTTAGTTTCCAAAATAAAGGACAGATTCTGAAGACAGAAAAAATTGTAATCAGATAGGACTAATCACCCACACGTATCATTATGAGAGTCATTTTATTACTCATTGGAGTTTTCTCCATATGGTCTGCTCGTGCAACAATTTTAGTTGAAGAATTGTGGATTAACAACGGGGTATCAAATATTGTAGATAGTCCAGAGATTCCATATACTGCTTTTAATTCAACTACCGAATTTGAAACATTGAATGCGATATTTAATGTTACGGTTGGTGATACGATAACCTTTACAATTCATAACAACGATACTTTAAGTCATGGCTTTAATATAAAGAATGTCCCTTTACCTGGCGGACCATATATTATTCTTCCAGGTGAAATGGTGACGGTTGAAGTTCCTTTTGAAAATTATGGTGCCTACATCTATTATGATGATTATAATTATCCACACTATAAATCGTTAGGAGCAGCTGGAACCGTAATGGTTAGTAATACACCACATTCAGTATTCTATTGGAACATAAAGGAACATGACAAACCTTGGAACATTGCAATTACGGGTGGGGAGTTAGATCCAATAGAGGACTATGCCCCACTCTATTTTACCATTAACGGATTAAGTAATCCCGAAACGCAAGATGATCCTATTTCAAGAATCACTGGTAATGTTGGAGACACATTGGTAATTTGTATTGTTAACACTGGACAAATGACCCATTCACTTCATTTTCATGGCTATCATGCAACGGTAACCTATTCTTCTGCAAATCCTAGTCACGTTAATCGTGAGAAGGATACTTTTCCTGTTCAAGAAATGGAAACCATACTTATTTACATAGTTCCAGATAAAATTGGAAAATACCCCGTACATGATCACAATTTAGTAGCCACTTCTGGGAATGGCATTTATTCTAACGGCATGTTTCATATCATAGATATTGTAGAATAATGAGAGCATTAATTATCTTTTTAATCTTTACAACGATTGGCAATACAGTTTTTACTCAAATTGATAAAAACTGGTTGTTAATTGCGCGAAATTCTGGCACTTATATAGCTGTTGATGACTATGAGGTACGATTGATGGGCTTCACGTCTAGTCTAGGTGCCCCAGTAATTGCCCCAGGTCCAACTTTACGCGCCACAACTGGAGATAGTGTTAAACTTCGGCTTTACAACCTTTCCCAAGGCGCTCCACACACTGTTCATTTACACGGCTTAGATGTTGATCAGCCAAATGATGGTGTACCGCACCTTTCTTTTGACGTTGAGCACGATTCTTCTGGTTATTATTATTTCAAAGCACCTCACCCTGGCACTTATCTCTACCATTGCCATGTAATTTCACCTGTTCACGTGCAAGGCGGAATGTATGGCACAATTATTATTGATGCCGAAGACCCTACGGAAACATGGGATGGCGGTTATGCATTTAACAAAGAATACCACTGGTTGACTTCAGAAGTAGACACGATTTGGCATAATGATACAATCATCAACCATGAACATGAAATGGACGGTATGCCACATAACATTCCAAAAGTTTACGATCCGCAATATTTTTTAGTGAATGGAGCAATGGATTTTCAACAGGAAGAAAAAGGAGACATCAATGTTCACGAAGGAATTGAAACAAAAATTTTATTGCGCCTCATTAGCATTGGAAATTTTGCAAATAAATATACTTTCCCTCCTGAGTTAAACGCAACCATTATATCTTCAGACGGTCGTCCGCTTCCTGAGACAGAGGAAAGCGATACGCTTTGGATTTTCCCTGGCGAGCGTTACCAAATTCTTTGTAATCCTTTAACCGAATTCATTGACTCCGTACAAGTTGATTACCACGAGTTAACTATGGGAGCAGCAAAAGGCACGCAATATATTAATGTAGTAATTGAAGGTGTTTTTGGCATCAATGAAATTGAGCAAGAACCAATCACTTTTTATCCGAATCCTTCACAGACTTATTTGCAGTTTTCTACGCCATCATTCTCCTACTCGATCTTTTCAATTTCTGGAGCACTGATCCAGCAAGGATTAAGCAGTGACGGTTTGGTAAACACTGAAAATCTCTTGAATGGGAACTATTTAATTCAATTGAATAGTGACTCTGATTCAAATACCTTCTTTTTTAATAAAGAGTAGTACTTAGATTTGTTTACAAAATTCTCTTGCAAGTAAGAACCGTCTCTTAGCTTTATTAAAACTTTAGCAAGATAATTTTACTAATAAAATAAAAAACGGCCCAAATGTGTGTCATTTAAACAGATTCACCGAATTGTTTAATACAATACTCTATTTGTCACTTTTCCGGATATGTTGCCGCATTTCCATTCTGTGAACATTTGTATTGGCCTTGCATCTTTCACTCATAGGTGGGTATTTAAAGCTGATATACTAAGGGATTGTCCTGAACCACATTAAAATTTGTAGTGAATTTAGTTTGAAAAACTGTAAATATGACCTTAGCACTATTTGGCATTCATCTCCGTTTAATCATCAACCATTATATTTGCTTACACCTTATTTTGATGCGTTTACATCATAATTGTCTCATCTCACAACATTCCGATCCTCAGAAACAAACGTTTATCTATAATTTTAACAAGGATTTCGCTAAATTTGTTTTAGACACACCTCTCCCACTTGACGACTGAAACAGTACAAATGAGCAAAATAAAAATTTTTATTGCTGAGGATGAAGCAATTATCGCGGACAACATTTACGATACTCTAGAAGAATTCGGTTATCAAGTAATTGAACCCGTTATTAGTTATACTGAAGGAGTTGAAGTAATTGCAGTTGAAATGCCTGACATAGCTATTCTAGATATTCAATTGTCTGGCAAAAAAACGGGAATAGACTTAGGGGAACATATCCTCGAGAAATATGACTTTCCTTTTATTTTCCTCACTTCAAATTCAGATAAGGTAACATTTACAGAAGCTAAACGGGTTCAACCATCTGCATTTTTGGCTAAACCATTTAATAGTGATGAATTGTATGCCTCAATTGAATTGGCCCTATTTAACTTTTCAAAGCAAAAAGAAAAATTCATTAATCAAGACAATTTAGTCGTTAAGGACGCCTTATTTATTAAACATAAACAACGTTTTATTCGTATTAATTTCGACGAAATTTTATACTTAAAAAGTGATAACGTATACATAGATGTATTTCTTAAGAATGGAAAATCTCATGTCGTACGCGGTTCATTGAACGAATACATAAATAAACTAAGTGATCATTTTATTCGCTGTCACCGCAGTTATATTGTAAACCTGCAACATCTAACATCCGTCAATCATATTTCTGTACAGCTTGAAAATGTCGACATTCCTATTGGAAAAATGCACCGTGACAACCTTTTGAAACGCCTAAACAAGGGATAGTTAATCGATTAAAAGGCGTTGTTCTGTATCTTTAAACCGAACAATGAAAGTACTTTCTGGTAGGCATTCGAAAGATACATTTCCTTGTAATTGTTTTGACAATCGCTTCACTAACCTTAAACCAAGGCTTTTGGTTTTTTGAATATCTAAATCTTCTGGAATCCCCGCACCATTATCTATAACTCTGAGACAATAAAATTCACCTTCCTCTTTGTTTAAAACAACTTTTAAAAGTCGCGAATCTACCTTAAACCCATACTTAAAGGCGTTAGTTACCAATTCATTCACAATTAATCCTAGTGGAATTGCTGTATCAATATCAAAGGTATAATTCCCTCCATCTATTTCTAATTCCAATGCTAAAACACCGTCTTTGTCATAAGTTCGAGCAATATCACCAACCAGCTTATCTAAGTAATCACTAAAATCAATCATTAGATCATCATTTTGATACAATCGTTGATGGATCATTGCCATTGACTTAACTCGATTTTGACCTTCTTTCGCTAATTCTAAAGCCTTTTCATCTTCAATTCCTTTTGATTGCAATTCAAGCAGGCTTGAAACAATTTGAAAATTGTTTTTAACACGGTGATGCACTTCTTTTAATAAAAGTTGATTTTGAGCCAATGCCTCCTCAATTTTAGCATTTTTTTGATTCAATAATTCTTTTTGTTTCCGATTTCGACGATAAGCGAATATGATTAAAAACAGTACAACACAAAGAATTATTAAACCAAATATCATGGCAATCTTCCCTTTTTGTTCATTAAGTAAATCCTTTTGATACCCTAACTCTAAAGCTTGTACAGCCTTCAAATTATCTAGACTATCGGCATATTGTTTACGACTAAAAGCATAAGTTAATTCAAGCTCCTTAAAATCCTCTATCTTCTTTTGATTTAGCAAACTATCACTATAAACCTTGTGCAACTGCTCGTATTCCACCGCCTTTCGAAAGTCTTTTAGTTTGGCATAAGTTGCCGCGTATTGTTTTGCTAAAGGAGCAAGCTTCAAATAGTTAGTCGCTATACTCCAAATTTCTGAGGCTTTATCATATTCTTTTAAAGCCTTATTATAATCTCCCGTTTGATGATAAAACTGTCCTTCAACTTCAGCTACCATTGCCAAAAACTGAATTTCATCAATAACAGGCAATTCTGCATGTATTCGGTCGAGATAAAAGGTCGCACTATCAATTTCATTTCGCATTAAATAAATTTGACTTAAACTTACGCAGGCATTTGCAATAGCATATTTAAATCCTGCTTTCTCAGCCAGTTGAATCGCTTCATACGCACTGAACCTTGCAGCTGTTGTATCTCCAGATTTTAGTTGAACACCTACTAAATTATTTGTCCACTGTGCAGCTAACCAATAATTATCAAGTTTAATATTGTCTGCAATGAAATCTTTAATATGGCTTTCTGCCTTTTCCAAATGACCTTGATGCGAATACAATAAACCCAATTGACCTTTAGGACTTGCTCTATTACGTTGAACCGAATCTTCAATCGACTCTGAAATCTCCAATGACTTTTGATAGAACTCTAACGCAAGTAAGTCATTACCTAAACCCGACTCTAAACTTCCGTAGACATTTAAAGTACGAGAAATATAGACTTTATTCTCCGCTTTAACAGCGCAATTAAATGCGATTTTTAAACTCGCCCTGCACGCGTCATAATAGCCATAGAGTTTTTGAAAACTAGCTATATTAATTTTGGTTTGTGCCATTTTATTTAAATCGGGAATCTCTGCAAACGCATTATATGTCAATTCAGCATAAAACAGTAATGAATCCTCAGAATTTGGCACCATACTCCAATAGCGCGCTCTATTGTTATAATTACTACCAATTTTATTCATATCGCCTATTTCTAGTGCAACTATGCGCTGCTCATCTAAAATGGCTGGCGCACTATCAAAATTTGATTCAATAGCATCATAAAACTGCACATTCAATGTATCAAACTGTTCTTCAGAACTTTGTGAAAAAGCAATGTTTTTAAAAATCAGGTATAGCGCTATGATGAGTATCTTTTGCATATGATAAATGGCAATCCAGTGGCAATTTAGTGATTTAAAAAATCAATAAATTCAAATTCATACGCGATCTTTTACCACTAACGAATAAGTTGATCCAATATAATCGACCAAATTGGTAGAGTTTTATTAATTTAGAAGCTACACGAAAAGCCTATGAATAAATTTTTACTCGCTTGCACCCTATTTTCTAGTTCATTTCTGTTTGCCCAATCTAACAATAACGGGCAGCTAGACACTATTACAGAATTTACGACAATTACTACGGTTTACGCAACAATGCCAGACGGTACAAAGTTAGCTACAGATATTTATTTACCGATTATTTCGGACTCTATAACCACTGAAATTAACTTTGATGACTCTACTTATGTGATTCAAATCATTCCAAAAGGAACGCAACTCTTTGTATATGATTCAACAGGTAATGAGGCAAATGCTAATCCTTTTAAATTACCTATGGTATTTACGCGAACACCTTATGGAAAAGGAGATTATGACGAATTTGGTGTTTATTTGAATGTTTTAGGATACGCTTATGCCTTACAAGACATGCGCGGTCGCTATGAATCTGAAGGTGTTTATTTACCCATGTATAGTGATGCCTGGGACAAAAGCGTTTACCATCCAGCAGAAACACACCCTTTAGACATTACAGAAATTAACGATCCTAAAAACGGTCTTTATCATCAAGATGGGCGATATTCAATTGACTTTTTGAAAGATAGCCTATACAAGATGTATGATTTAGATGGAGATGGAATCGCTGAGACAAATGAACCAATTTACAACGGTTCAATTGTCATGTTTGGCGCTTCTGCATTAGGAAATACGCAATATCAAGCTGCAGCATCTTTTAAAAATGATGTTTCGCAAGATGGATTAAAAGGCATGGTACCCATTGTTGCTACAAACGAGCATTTCAACTGTGTTTTACAACACAATGGGGTATTTCGCCAAGCATTAGTACAAGGCTGGCTTACAGGACAGTTATTAGACAATGTTGACACAATTCCAAGCGACACTGACATTCAGAATACGGTTCATTCAATTTTCGATTATGGTAATATGAGCGGAGACAGTGTTATTGCTACTGCCGTGGATTATATAACAACCGTGAAAGATTATAACGGCTATACTGGCATGTACCCTAATTTTGCTTATAGAACAGATGCGAATGCCAATTGGGCACCAGTTAATCAGAATGGAGAATCTGACGCCAATGGTACGTTAAATC
Source organism: Crocinitomix sp. (assembly GCA_047623705.1). Classification (GTDB taxonomy): domain Bacteria; phylum Bacteroidota; class Bacteroidia; order Flavobacteriales_D; family Crocinitomicaceae; genus Crocinitomix. The sequence goes on along the minus strand of JBLHOW010000012.1, from coordinate 82,925 downwards.
GCTATACAAATATGGAATTGCCTATGTACCACTTAACAGGTTGGTGGGACATTTTCATTGACGGACAATTGGAAACGTATCAACACATTATGGATAATACGGGAGCTTCCACACAATCCAATCAAAAAATGATAATTGGCCCTTGGACTCACGCCACCATTTCACAGCAAGAAGTAGGTGATGTTGTTTATCCTGAATCGGTTAAGGATATAAAATTGGTCAACACAGAGGTTGATGATGCAAACATAACAGAATTGGTTGATGGCGATTTAGTGGATTGGTTCCGCTATCTATTGAACAATGATCCAGATAATTATTTGGGAGAACCGAAAGTATTTATTCCAGAAAGTGATGTTTGGCAAAGTGTTGGAACTTCGTCAATTCGTATTCCAGCGAAAGATTCTTATATCTCTTATTCAGAATTTATTAATTATTTGGGTGGTTTTGGTCCAATATCAGGCATTTCTATTGAACTCAGTAGTGATGGCGACATTACGCCTTTGGTGATTGATTTACCTGCTGATACTGCGAATCAACAACCAGGCACGAGTCCAGTATCAGAACCAGTTTCTGAACCTGTGAATTTTGAAGAAGTACCTAATATTCGTTATTATGTTCCAGGGCCAGTTGGTGATGGAGTTGCAGAAAATGCGAATACTGGTAATTATTGGAGTGCGACAGATGAATTCCCACTTAAGCAAGGATGGCGTTGTTATCCTATGTTTTTGCATTCAGATGGAACGATTGACACTATTGCGCCAACAGTTACTGAAGAACAGGTTGGTTATGACCACGATCCAGATGATCCAATCTACACAATTGGTGGCGGGAATTTAGCAATACCAACTCCTCAACAAGATCGTGTTAGTGCAGGACCTTTAAACTATGCTGATACTAATTTTGCCAATGTTACTATGGATCGCGAGGGTGTGATTAGTTTCATGTCTGGTCCTATTAACGATTCATTAAGTATAATCGGGATACCAAAAGCAAAAATTTACGCCTCCTCTTCTCCACTCACTGGACCAGAAGGACCAACTGATACTGACTTTTTTGTTCGCATCTTGGATGTGTATCCTGATGGAAGAGAACTATTTGTTGTTGAAGGCGCAGTAAATGCACGTGCTAGAGATTATTCTAAACAATTAGCAACAGGTGAAGAAGATATAAACATTCCGTATTCAAATATTGAAGCAGGTGACGTTTATGAGTATGAATTCAACCTCTTACCAATTGCTTATACGTTTGGACACGGGCATCAAGTAAAAGTATTAATAAGTAGTAGTAATTGGCCTCGTTATCAATCAAGTGCGAATGTTCCAATTGAACATGGAGACTTTTTTAGAAGAACACCTGACGACGGTCAAACCTATACTTTCGAAGGAACAGTTTATGCCCCGCGTGTCGCACATCAAGAAGTGTATTTTAGTCCTGAGCAACCTTCACAAATCATCTTTCCAATGTATGATGGTGTGAGTGATCCTAACAAGAACACTGACCCTGATTTAGGAGACAAGGAATGGCTTATCTACCCTAACCCAATTCAAGATGAATTTAATATTTTAACCAAGTTGGACATACCTTATTCTATTGAAATTTATGATGTATCTGGCGAAAAGGTTTATTCGCAGCAAGAGAATTCAGGTAAAACGACTATCAATGCCTCTGGATTGTCTGCAGGTGTTTATGTTGTAAAACTTTCAAATGGTTTTGGCACGACTTATACGGAGAAGGTGGTGAAGATATAGATCTTAAACCGCTTTACTATTAGACTTAATACCTAAGCAGTAAGCAAATTAATTAGAGGTATAGTCTTTAGAAATTAAATTTGAAGCATTCGATAATTGCTATTGAAATAGATTTAAAAAATAGGCGTTAATCAAAAATGAAATCTATTACTTTAATCATGTCATTCTGGATTTCCTTAATTGGATTCTCGCAAGATGAAATAGATATTCCAGTACTCAAAATCGAATCACCATGTATAAATCTAAATCGGATCATTTCTTTTGATTCAACTTCAAACACAGAAACAAGAATTGAGGTTTTAACTATTGATCGAGACAACCCATGTATACCCGGTGATTATACCATAACAATCAGACAGCAAGATCCTGTGCCATATTATTTACTCGCTTTTGCTCGTTGTGGTGAAGATCCTTACGAAGTCACTTATCGTAGTCCTGACACTTGCATGTATTATCAAAAAGCGTCAAAGGATGTAATGATTTCTTCCCCGATTGGAGGAACCTCTCCAGATTCTATTTTGTTAGTCTATAATTATTGTTGTGAATCATTTTACCAAATAGAAAATGATTCAATCCGAAGCGATACGGTTTACGCAGAAAATTATATAGATGACAACTCTATTAGTAATGATCTTTTACTTTGGTCTTGCGATTACTTTTATAAAAACAAGCATGGACAAGAGTTTGGTTATTATAACGTGCTGGACGTCCAAGGCATTTGCATTACAGGTAAAAAACCAATGTTAAGATATGAGGGGTATTGGAATTACGGTAAAAAAAATAGCTGGTGGGTTTATTACCAACCTAATGGTGAAATAGAAAGAGTGGAGAAGTATCGAAACGGTAAATTAAAAAAATCGGAAATTGCCAGTCGTTAGTCTTAGATCGCTTCGCTGCTAAATTAAATGTTTAGGTTAGGACACAGGTATTGGGCAGTAGGCAAGAATAATTAGTCCTTAGTCTTTTTGAAATTTGGACAATTCATAATTGACCATTGATAATTGAAATTACCAATTAACTAAGCCGGCTTATTCACAATGTATAAGAGCTCATTTTTTTGTAAACGATAGCGTTCTACCAATTCTGCTCCTAGTTCGTCCTTAAAATCGATTGTATCAACCTTAAAACCTGCTTCAGCTAATCGGTTTGGATAGTTTGTACCATATAAGCGAACATGATCATACTGCCAAAAATGTTTTTCCCGTTCTTCTGGGGTCGTTATTGTAGCATCTTCGTAAGTTGAATCTCTATTATAATCAATTGGAACTTGAAAAATACCCCAACCTCCAGGTTTCATAATGCGATACAATTCTTTCATGCATTGTAAATCATCCTCAACATGTTCCATTACATGATTACAAAAAATTACTTCGTATTGATTATCATCTAAAGGAATCTTGTGCAAATCGAAATGTAAATCAGCAATAGGTGAAAGCAAATCTCCTGTTGTATAATCTAAATTTTTCTGCTTTTGAAATCCTTTATGAAAACATTGCTCTGGCGCAATATGCATCACTTTTAAATCAGGTTTCGTAAAAAAGTCTGTCTTACGTTTCAAGTATAACCACATTAAGCGGTGACGTTCTAAGGTTAAATCATAAGGACATAACACATTATCGCGCGCTGCTACTTTTGAACCGTATGACAAAAATTTACGGAAAGATTTTTCACAAACTGGACATTCCACCTTGTCTCCTTTATAAATAAGGGGAGCAAAAAATTTGAAAACATAACTTAACCTTATCAATAAAGGCCTAGGTAGCGTATTCAATAACCAATTGTAAATTTTTTTCATCTTTCAATCTAAAATGACAGGGGCAAATATAATACTTATCTCTCTGTTTATTCCGTTGGATCTGCAAATGTTTTCTATTCGCCTTTCCTTTTATAATACTAGTTTAACTTCTAAAAAGTTGTATGACTGATTGATTAAAGTACTGATGGCCAATAATTTTAAAAATTTAATACCTTTATAGAACCTTGCTAAAATACTTTCACATACTTATTTTTTTAATTTGCAGTACTACAGTTACTGCTCAATCTAGCGCTATTGAACCCCTTAAAACAAAGATTAAAAATCAATCTGGAGATACTCTTTTTCAAATTATTGATCAACACATCAGTGATTTAGATTCAGTTAATGCTCCTGTTGAAGAGAAAATTTCGGCTTTGCGCTTAAGAGTGCAAATTTCTGATTCTTTGCAAAGTAGACTTGAAAGCCTTGTTGGCTATCAACAGCTAAGTAATTATGGTGCATTCATGACTTCAAAAGATTATTATAAGGTTTTGAAGAAAAATGGAAATACTCAGGCAAAACTTGGTAATATAGATCAAGCCATGGAGGCCTATTTCAGCGCTGTAACGTTGGCTGACAGCATTGGAAACGATACGCTCTTGGCAGATATTTATCGTACAATTGGTGTAAAATATAAAAATGCTCAGAATGCAGATTTGGCTTTAAAATATCTAGATGAATCACTTATTTTGTCTAGAATTTTAAATGATTCGGTTGGTATTATAAATTGCTACATGACAATAGGTAACGCCTATAAACAACAAAAAATTTATGATAGTGCATTATTTTTCTACGATAAAAGTTTATCCCTATCTTCCGCTATTGGTTATCCCAGAGGTGAAGCAGGGAACTATAACAATATTGGAAGTGCCTATTTAGGCCAAGAAATCTATGATGAGGCTCTTAAATACTTCTTTTTAGCCTTAGAGATTAATAAGTCTGAGGAAAATGATGCCTGGATCTCATACAATTACAATAATATAGGAAACGCTTATTATAAATTAGACAAACCTGATCAATCCTTACTCTACCTAAACAAGAGTATTGACATTAAAACGCGTTTAGGAGATCAGGAAAGTAAAATTTCAACCTTATTACAGATTGCTAAAATTTATGCCGAAAAAAGAAATTATCGCCTTGCCTATGCCAATTTGATTCAACATGTTGAAATAAAAACCAGTTTTCAGGACTCCAAAAGACTTGAAATGGCTGATGAATTGGAAGCGCGTTTTCAAAATGAAAAGAAAGAGGTTGAAATTAGTGCGTTAAAAGCTGAGCAAAGTTTACAAGATGTATTAATTGCTACCCAAACAAAAGATTTGGACCACCAAGAGGAATTGCGCGCAAAAGAAAAGAACTTGATTTATGCTTTAGGTTTCATCATGCTCAGTTTATTGGTGACCATTTTCGTGTTTTGGCGCAACAATCGACAAAAAAGGCAATACAATGAACAGCTTAAAACTAAAAATTCGGAAATTAATCAAGCCAATAGTGAAATTGAAAATGCGCGGGTAAATTTAGAACGTAAAAACAAAGAGGTAACAGATAGTATTAATTATGCAAAGCGCATTCAAGCGGCTATTTTACCTTCTGAAAAGACCATGGCTAGCCATTTAAACGAAGCTTTTGTACTTTACTTACCAAAAGATATTGTTGCGGGTGATTTCTATTGGACTGAGCGTGTTGGAAACACACTTTTATTTGCTGTAGCAGATTGCACGGGACATGGTGTACCTGGTGCAATGGTAAGTGTGATTTGTCATAATGCATTAAATTCTTGTATCAAACAATTGGGCTTGACAGACCCGGGTGAAATCCTTGATGAAACAACAAAATTGGTACTCAAGCAGTTTGAAAAGTCAGAACAAGAAGTGCGTGATGGGATGGACATTGCCCTGTGCTCGTTCAATACCGTTACACGTGAATTAAAGTTTTCGGGCGCAAACACACCGCTTTGGGTGGTGCGCGATTCAGAAATTTTTAAATATAAAGCAACCCGTCAACCTGTGGGAAGTCATACCAATCGAGTTAAATTTGATTCGCAAATCATTCCAATTCAAAAAGGTGATTCATTATATTTATCCAGTGATGGCTTTCCTGATCAGTTTGGTGGTGAAAAGGGTAAAAAGTTCTTGAATAAACGATTTAAAGAACTGTTGATCACTATTTCAAAAAAATCATTTGCAGAACAGCGAGAACTGCTCCAAAATAGATTTATAGAATGGAAAAAAGAGTACGAACAGGTAGATGATGTTTGTGTGATGGGCGCACGTGTCGATTGATCAGTTAATTTCAAAATGGAATTAACTCGCATTTAAAACCAGACCAAGCTTAGGTATTGTTTCAATGTTTACTGTAGGATCATGCATTAAATATTTTCGAATTTTAGATATAAACACATCCAAGCTTCTGCCAACGAAATAATCATCTTCTCCCCAAACTTGTTCCATAATCTCTTTGCGACTAACAATGCTATTTTTTGAGCGGCAAAGCACTAATAAAATGTCCGTTTCTGTTCGCGTTAATCTTCTTTGTTCCGATTTGCAAGCCAACGCTCTGTCTTTATGGACAAACGAGTACGATCCAATTGAATAAACAGATTCTTTTGAAGGAACGATTGTTGTTACCTTATTTACACGGCATAAAATAGCTCTGATGCGACAAACAAGCTCAACTTCATTAAATGGCTTCGTCACATAGTCATCTACGCCAATATTAAATCCTCTAATTTTATCTTCATCTACAGAACGTGCAGTCAACATCAAAATTGGCATATCTTCATCCAGTTCCTTAATTGCCTTTGCCAATTCAAAACCATCTAATTTAGGAAGCATCACATCCAATACACAAAAATCAAACTTTTCAGTCTCAAAAGCAGCCAAACCAAGCGCACCATCAATACAAAGTTTTACATCAAATCCATTCGACTCTAAAAAGTCAACCAATAAAAAGCCTAAATGGGTGTCGTCCTCAACCAACAAAATTTGCGTTTTCTCTGTCATTTATAAATTATTTGAAATTGGAATGATAATGTTGAATGTAGTGCCTAAGCCGAATTTACTTTCAACTTTTATATGTCCTTTCATTTTGTTAATAACCATTTTTACGTAAGCCAATCCTAGTCCAAAACCTTTTACATTGTGCTTATCCCCTTCTGGGACGCGATAAAACTTATCAAAAATACTATGAATATGTTCTTCTTCCATTCCAATACCGTTATCAGAGATTCTTAGGCGAATTTCACCAGCAACGTTTTCAGTCGAAATGACTATTTCAACTGCCTTATTAGAATATTTAATGGCATTATCAATCAAGTTTGAAACTGTATTGGAAAACAGGCTTTCTCTTCCTAAAACTTGGCTTTCATCCGCATTTAACTTCAATTGAATAGAGAATAAACCAGCGGCCTTATTTTTTTGCTTCCGAAGCACAACGCACTCAATAATTTGATGCACATCAATTACATCTACAAATTCACTTTCAGCGTTTTCAATTTTGGCCATTTGGAGTAGGTCGTCGCAATTTTTTGCAAGGCGTTGGTTTTCATCTGATATTATGGATGAATAATGCAGTAGTTTTTCATGCTCTTTCGCATCTAATCCCCGTGCGATCATACTATTGGCTAAAGAAATATTTGTGAGCGGCGTTTTAAATTCGTGCGTCATATTATTAATAAAATCTCGTGTACGTTGCGAAAAGGCTCGTTCACGTTTATAATATCGATACGTCAGGGCAAATACAAAGGACAGAAAAACAATGAGGAGAATGGAACTGATAAAAACGGGACCGATTTGATTTCTCAAATATTTGGATTTATCTGGAAATTCAAGATACAAGACTATTCCTGATTGGTCAAATACTTTGTCCATGTCATGTTCATAACCATCTATTGGAGCTGTTCGTTTGGGTTGCGCATAGCAAATGTCAAAATTATAATGCAAGTCAATATCGAATCGTTGCAATTCAGCCGCAATCATTTTATCCGTCCGTTCCCAAGCGTTTTCATCTTGCAAACTTTCAACACATGAATTTTGTTGCTCTTCCACCAAACAGCAGTCCACACTGTTTTGTAGCTCGTCATCTTGCCGAATATTCTGTTCAATAGAGCTTAACGCCATTTGCGTTTGCTTATTAAACTGCTCCTCTTGTTGCGCAGCAGAATTAAATACCCAAAAAACTTGGTTTACAATCAGCCCAACAAGCAATACTGCCGCTACTCCAATTAACCAGAAAGGTGCTTTCCTTTTCATGAAATGAATTTACATTAAAAAATAAGAAGGTCAATGAAATTTAACTTCGCGATAACATGTATTAACGCGTTGATAACATAAATCTCCATTAAACTTCATGAAATTGCAATCAGTATTCACTTAAAACAAATAAAATGAATTTAAAAAAATTAAAGTTTCTTATTGGCGGTTTGACATTAGCAGTATTTACGGTAGTAGTAATTTTTGCAGCTTCTCCTAGTCATGCACAAGCAGATGATGTTGCAGAAGATGCAACAGTAATGGTAGCAGATGATGCTGAGGCATGCAGCGCAGTTTGCACTGATACAAAAGATTGTAGTGCCGAATGTATGAAAAACAAGGAATGCGAAAAGGTTTGTGCTCCTAGTTGTGAAGTTACGAGCGAATAATTTTGTAATTAAGATGGAGTGCCCAGTCCGCCTTAGGCGGGTTTGGGCATTTTTTTTTTTGATTTTTAAAGAAGTACTTGACCCCATAAGTAACGCCTTTCATGAATACCAGCGTTAGGAAACATGCCTCATTACCGTATTCTATTCGTTACGCTTGCATTGATAAAATCATCCGCACAATACCAGTGTTGCTTCCAAAGCCATTTTAATATTGTTTCTAACCGACAAAATATCTGTATCGAACATATAACAAGGCGCAGAAACAATTTTGTTTTCACGATCAATTGAAATTTCTTTAATGCCTTTTACAACGCTAGTTGCGCCAACCTTTTCTATTCCTGCATGAAATCCATCAATATCATAAGGAGAAGGTTCATTAGATGAACCCAATGTAAGTGTTGGATGAATAGCTGATCCTTCCAAAGCTTTTGCAAGCACAACGGGGCTAACACACAAGGCACAAATGGGCTTTCCAACATTTGCCATATTCACTAAAAAGAGTTTTACTTGGGGTAAAATTTCACTATCAGGTCCGGCAAAGGCCCATGTTGAGAAATTTTTAGCAGCACCAAAACCACCAGGCATTACAACTGCATCAATATCTGCGGGACTAATCGTGCTAATTTCGTGAATGTCTCCTCTGGCTATTCTGGCAGATTCAATTAACATATTTCGTGACTCGCTCATTTCATCTCCATTAGTATGATTAACAACATGATGCTGTTTTTCATCAACACTTATGCAGATATATTCATGCCCCGCTTCTTCAATGGCCAGCAGGGTTAGCACGGCTTCTTGAATTTCAGATCCATCATATACACCGCAGCCTGAGAGTAAAACTCCTATTTTCATACAACTGATTTTTTTAGTTCTCTGCTAAATTTAACTAAATTTGAGTGAAATGGAGTTGAATAACATCCCTGATAATTTGGTTTTTTATGATGGTGAATGCGGTTTTTGCAATTCTTCAGTGCAATTTATCTTGGCCAAAAAGAAACGAATATTTTATTTTACAGCTCTTCAATCCATCACTGCTAAAACAATTCTTGAAAATCAAAATACGGTGATTAATATGGATACCATTTACTATTTAAAAGGAGGTAAACTATATGATCGATCTAGCGCTGCGCTGCAATTAGTGAAAGGTTTAAAAGGCGCTTATCCCCTATTATTTGTATTTTATATTGTACCTAAGTTTATGCGTGACCCATTGTATAATTTCATTGCAGCCAGAAGACATAAAATTCGCACTAACTTTTGTTTGATTCCATCTGAAAAAGATGCGCAATATTTCATTAAGAACTGATTTTCATCAGATATAGACGAGCAATATCTGCCTAATTTTGAATAAACAATTAATTCAATAATTATGAAATTGCTCATCCCAACAGATTATTCTCAAAATTCACTTAAAGCTTTTTCGTTTATTTACAAACTGTATCAAACTTCTATTACGGATTATGTTTTTCTAAATATTCAAAACGCACGGCATGCAGGATCAATGCTATCATTAGATTTAAATCATGAAATGACGCTGAAAAGCAATGCGAAAATGGATGAATTAATCAATAAAATTAGATCTGATTATCCTTGGATTCAAGTTAGTGGAATAGTTAGTGCCGGTACATTTATTGACTCAGTAGTGGAAAAAATTTCAGAATTCTCGATTGATTGCGTAGCTATCGGAACGAAAGGGGAAAATTCTATCTCTCATAAATTAATTGGAAGTAATGCAGTTGAACTAATTGGTTATTGTACGAAACCATTATTTGTTGTTCCTAACGAAGCAGATTTAACCAAAGCAGAAAATGTAATGTTAGCTGCCGACTTTGATCAAGAAGCTCGACCAGAAACGTATGACGCTTTATTAGACCTATGTTATAAAAATAAATGTCATTTAGATATTTTACATGTTGCAAAGCCTAATTCGAAGCATTTCTCAGAAAAGGATATCCCTTTTAATACGGAAGGTTTAAACTATAAGCTAACAGAACGGACTGATATGAATGTTGAATACGCGATTATGGATTTTATTGGAAAGAACGACATTGATTTAATCACTACGGTACGCTCAAAGGGAGGGTTTATACATGATTTATTTCATTCGAGTTTAACAAAAAAGTTGAGTATGCATTCTGAAACGCCTTTGTTAGTGTTGGTTTAGTCACTAATCGTTAGTGCTTGGTCTCTAGCAATTGTGATTTATGCGCTTATGTTTAGTGTTAAGCGCTCAGTATTTAGGCACTTTGGCTAAATTTGATGTTTTAACAATCTGGTAATTGATAATTTATCTCTCAAGCACCCAACGATTCACTTCTTGCTCAAAATTCAATGATCCTGGGATAGTCCGATAGGTTTTTACTTTTTTGAATGCCAACTTAGCCAAGGTTTTATTTGGCGAGGGATTCTGTGCGTACGGCTCTGAAATTATGCGTTTTATTTCTAATGTTTCAAAAAAGTGTTCTATTGATTGTTGTACTAAATGCAAACCTATTCCTTTGGTTCGATTAACTGAATTCCAGATGTGCAAATGCAGAAAGGCTTCTTCTCCAAATACAAAAGGATTAACGTTACAATGTCCAATAGGAGCTTTATTTACCAACCAAATTAGGGCATAAGTTTGTCGCTCATTGATAGGTTTTGCTAATTGAGCCGTCAAACCTTTTGTCAAATCTTCACGGCTGGGTAATTTATTCAAATCAACTCCCATTGCATACAAAAACTCAGGATCAGAATTTAACCAATAATCCGCAATAAGCGGAATATCCTTAATTTCAAGCGGTCTAATGTTTAATTCTTGTTTCATTAAATCGTTTGTTTCTTATCTATTCAAATAATTTGCTCCATCCTACTCACCATATGCCACATGGAAATAATTAACTCTTTCTAGTGAATCGCTTTTTAAAGTGAATTTAATTACTTCGCCCGTTTTTAGCGGAGCTAGTCTAAGAGATAACTCACTTTTTTCACTTTCAATTTCAGCTTTATCATACAAGAAGGGCAAATCTTCATTCTCCAATGGTCTTAATATACGCATCCATGTTTCTGATGGAATTCTAATCCAATCTACGATAGGTTTTTGGATGACTTCAAAAGCAGATAAGCTGTCGTTTAGAAATAATTGATACGCATCAACTCCCGAATGAAAAATGGCGAAATACAAGTCTGATTCTGCATTCCATTCTGCACCATTTGGACCACCACCTTTATGTTCAAAGACATTTCTTCCTTCACAAAGTTCGCTATCGCAACCTAGGCCGCATAATAAGTCAGTCTTATTGGTCATCCATTCTTCTAATTTCAAACTGTCATTTTTATCAAAATATTTATCGCCCAATGGATAAAAGGCATATATTTCTAGTCGTTCAGGCCCATTTGTGGAATCGAAATTCACCCGTTCAAAATCATCAACCTGAGGACCGCATGACACTATGAGTAAAAAAATGAATAATCTTTTCATTGGAATTGACAATTTAATGAAAAGAAGTGAAGGAAATTAATCTACTTTTTAGGACAACCGCCGCAATGACGTCCCTTTTTCTTGTACTTTTTACAGCACTTTTTCTTCCCATCACAACAGCCCAATTGAAATTGGCCATTTAAAAAGGGATTGATTGTCTGTTGTTTTTCCACGGCACAAAGATAGTTATTTAGAATCATTCTAAGCAATACCTTTTTTGTGGTATTTTTGAATTTTCAGTTACATTTGACTGTTATTCTTCCTTTTCACGATTAAAACTGCTAAACTAAAATTGGTACATGAATGCCTCTATTGCAACTAAAAGCTATTCGTTATGAAAAAAATTGCATTGTTATTTATTCTTGGATTTACTATAAACGCTAATGCCGGCGGTCTTTTATTCCCGAATGTTGAATTTGAATATGCCAAAATTTATTTATTCAATTTGGATTTAGATGAACCAAGTCATATGGATTTTAGAATCTATAAAGATGGTATCTATGCTAAAAGTAAATTGGGAAATGGAACGCTTTTGACGGCCGACTTTCATAAAAAACTCCAAAAAGTTTTTGCACGTGGCATTGATGAGCTCATAATGGGACTTTCTAAGTGTTATATGCCCCGCCATGGAATCATTTACTATTCAAAGGATCATGAACCAGTGGCTTCGCTTTCTATATGTTTTGAATGTGATAAAATAAGTGTTTGGAGCAAAACAGGATACCATTTCAAAGACGATTATGAGCGTTTTAATATCGATAAGGCTGAGAAACAATTGAGAGACTTGTCTAAAATTGTAATTGCCGAAAAAGTACCTGTATATAAGTACGTTAGTGATGTGGCCGAATACTTCACCTATCTTAAAAAGGATACTGCATTTACTGCTAAACGCACTGTAAATATTACAGTTGATCAAGAGTTAAACATATTTGGGGATAGTTTAAATGACGCTGTAACTTCAACTTGGATTCACCCAGCAGCCAAGCTCAGCAAAAAGGAGGCAATTGATACGCTTGAAAATACAGATGGTACTTTAGATATTCATCATGCTGTCAAATATGGCAAACAAACTATTTTTAGCTTTATTAATGGTCAATTAATTGAAGGTAGAATTTACCACAGTTCGATTATACTACCAATGGGCATTTCAACTGGTATGAGTGTGGCAGAAGTTTATCAAAAATTCAATTATAAAATGCCTAAATCAGGTTACCCGTCTGCTATTCGCATGACTGGTATTTATTGGATGCTACAATTAAATTTCAAGCATCAAACGCTAACAGACATTGCGATTAAAGGACACTAGGCTCCATCTTTATCGACAAAATACTAGTGGTTATCTAAAACATTCAATTAGATGCAAAGCGTTTAGTACTTTTATAGTCCTCACGATAACTACTATGAAACTATTTGATCTTTATAAGGATCTGGAGAATGATGATTTTTGCTTTGCATATTTAGATCATTTTTCTGATTCATCAACAGATGCTCTTATTGCGCTTCAAGATGCGCGATTGGCCGATAAAAGAAAAATTCGTAAAAAAATATCTTTTTTAGTAACGGAATGTTTCCAAAATGTTGTTCGACACTCTGAGTCTTCGGAGCAAAACTTTGACAAACTCTTTGGCTTACGAAGCTACGGACAAACGCATTCAATTTCAACAATGAACCCTGTTATTATAAGTGAACAATCAAATTTAGAAAATAGCATTGATCAGCTGACAAAAATGAGTCGCGAAGAATTAAAAACCATTTATTTAGGATCATTAAGTGGTAATAATTTCAGTAATAAAGGCGGAGCTGGATTAGGTTTAATTGAAATGGCTCGGAAAACAAATAGAGTTCCATCCTATCATTTTGAAAATATCAATGATCATCTAACTGCCTTTACTTTAAAACTGTCTATTTCCGAAAACAAGGATGAGCTATTGGAAGAATCACCGCGATCAATGGTTGAATTCTATCCCTACTTTAAGTCTGAGCGTATTTTAATGATGCAAAAAGGGGACTTTTCACAGGAAGTTGTAATGTCGCTATTTGAGTTGATTGAAAATAATGTGAAATTAAATTCCGCCTCAAAAGAATATACCAAAACCTTATATCTCATTATAGAATTATTGCAAAACATGAGTGCTAATGCGCTTGAAGTGGATGGTAAAAAAAATGGCATCTTTCAAATTCAATTAGATGCTGATGGCGGTTTTATTTTTCAAACAGGAAACTGCATTAAAAATGAAAATGCCCTTGAGTTAGAGAAAAATATGGCTACGCTGGAAAACATGAACAAAATAGATCTCCTTAAAAGGTATAACAAAGAATTAAAGAAAGGTCTTTTAAATGAGGATAGTGAGCAAAGAGGTGGTGTTGGACTCATAGAAATACTTAAATTAACTGAAGGAAATCTAAATTTCGAAATCACCCCGATTAATGATGAGATATGTTTTGTATCGTTTAAAGCAATGATTAATAATTAGTTATGTTAGAAAAACTAAATATAAAAGGAACACGCGAAACACCCAGCGTTGAACTTGACCATACTACTGGAATTTTTAAAATGGAAGGACGTTCTTTACCTGAAAACGCGTTTGAATTTTATACCCCAGTAGTAAATTGGATGAAAACATATGGTCAAAACCCGCTCCCATTGACTCATTTTATATTGGAGATTGAATATCTAAATTCAGGTTCACTTAAACAAATTTTCCGAATCCTTTATATGCTCGAAGATCTTATTGAATTAGGCAGTGAAGCTAAGATTACTTGGAAATACAATAAGGGAGATGAGTTGATGCTTGAAAAAGGAAAAGAGTTCAAGCAGTTTCTTGAAATTTTAATTGATTTGGAGGAAATTTAAACCTCAGCCCCAACTACTAGAATATCATCCGTTTGAACACCATTTCCTTTCCAATCTAAATGTGACTTTCGGAATGCATCCTCTTGATTATCAACTGGTATATCTTTTAATTCTATAATCAACTTTTTAAAACGCGATATATTATACTTTTCATCTTTTGTTCCTCCAAATTGATCCATAAATCCATCAGAAAACATGTAAATACGATCGCCTCTTTTTATGGCTATTTCTTGTTCTTTAAATTCAATCGATCTGCCTTTCCGAACATATCCTCCTATTGTTCGTAAATCTGCCTTTAAGGTCTTTATTTCATCATCTTGAAAAAGATATACTGCATTCATTGCGCCAGCCATTGTTAGCGAGTTCGCGCTGTGATCAATACAACAAACTGAAATATCCATTCCGTCTTGTGCCGACTCTTCATTCTGCGTTTGCTGTAAAGATTGAACAATGCCAGCATTGAGCTTTTCTAAAATTTCAGAAGGTTTTATAACCCCATCTTCATTCACAATTTGATTCATCAGCGTATTACCAATTAACGACATAAATGCGCCTGGAACACCATGTCCCGTGCAATCTACTGCCGCCAAAATAGTTTTATTCTTAATTTTAGAAAACCAATAAAAATCTCCACTCACACTATCCAAAGGTTGATAATATACAAATGACTTTGGTAAAATCGCCTTAATTTGATCCTCAGAAAGCAAAACAGATCGTTGAATTTTTAGCGCATAGTTAATGCTATCCTGAATCTTTTTATTTTTCTCGGAAAGCGCGATATTGTTCTTTTTCTTTTGACGATAAGCCAACCATAAAAGCACAGCCAATGCTAGAAATAATACAAGTACTCCAATAATTGCATATATAAAATTCTGTTGTGCCTTCAGCTTATTTTGTTGTTCAGAGATATAGCTTTTAGCATTGGCCAATTCACGCTCGGCGCTCTCTAATAATTTTTCCCTTGCAGCAATGTTTAAATAATCAATTTCTGTCACTGCATTGATTCTATCTGCCTTTAATAATGCTCGCTCGGCTTTAATTTGATCTTCAAGTGAAGTAATTGCCTCTGGTGTAACGTCTGCATTATTTAATTTAATGCTATTAATTGCATCAATTTTTTCTTTTGCGCTTAAAAAGCCTTCCGAAAAACCACTAGTATTATCTAATTGTTCTTCTACTGTATCATTGGCTGACTGACTATGGCTTGTGGTTTCCGTTTCAACTCTTTTTGAATAGACATTGAGTGTTGCATTCTTGTCCAAGGACAATTCCATAAGGTTGACTGTCGTGTTTTCCTGATTTTTTTTGAACAGTCTCTTTTTCTGCGGAAACTCATGCTCTTTAAACTCAAACCGTTCATTATTTTCATTAAAACTTATTCCACCAAACGACTCGCCATTGTCTTGAGGTTTATCGGATTCATAATTATTTAGTATAATCTCAATGTTTTTTAACACTAAGCCCCACTCCATAATTTCTTTAGACATGGATTTTAAATCAATATCAAAAGCACTTGTTCCGTAACCAGACTTGCTATAAATTATTGTATAAATATCTTGAGTTGGTATTTTGAAATTAAATTCACCTCCACTAGAAGACTGCGTGGTTCCAACAACTTCTCCACTACTATTCTTTAATTTTAATTGAACATTTGCTAAACTTCCTTCTAACTCAATTTTCTTATCTTTTTTAAAGATCGATTTCGTGTCATTATAAGTATAACCGAAGACGGTTCCTTTTAGAACCAAGTTTTGATTAATGCGCTGACCAATACCTTGTATTGATAATAGCGTAACAATCATTAGAATGATTAATCTCATGGAAGAAGTAATTTAATAACTGTTAAAAATAGAAATAAAAACACGTGCATACACGTGTTTTTCAGCCTTTCCTATTTAATTACAATTTTACAAACAAAGCTACAGCCTCAATATGGCTGGTATGCGGAAACTGGTCTACTAAAGAAAGCTTTTTCAATTCATAGCCATACTCCAATAAATCCTTAGCATCCCGGGCTTGTGTAGCTGGATTACAAGAAATATAAACGATTTGTTTGGCGTTTAAGGCCATAACCTTTTTTAATGTCTTTGGCGCTATTCCAGCTCTTGGCGGATCTAGCATTATCGTATGAATTTTATCTGTAAAGTCCGGATATTCAACTAAAAATTTCCCAACGTCAGCGGCGTAAAAATCTAAGTTACCTATGCCATTACGTTGCGCATTTCGCTTTGCATCTTCAATTGCTTCTGGAACAATATCAACACCAATTACTTTTACGCCATCAATTCTATTGGCCATAATTTGGCCAATTGTACCTGTTCCGCAAAACAAATCCATTAAAAGTTGATCTTTTAAATCAAATTGATCTTGTGCATATTCAATGGCTTTATTATAAAGTCGTTCTGCACTTTTAGGATTGGTTTGAAAAAAGCTTTCCATGCTAATTTCAAATTGTAAATCCAATAATTTTTCCAAAACTACTGGTTCGCCATGAAGTAAACCATTTTGACCATTTTCAATTTTCGCACGATCGGCTACATCATCATTTACGGTATGTTGCAAACCTGCAAGACGCTCACCTAGCAAGCTTACCATAAAATCTTTAAAGGCTTCACGATCAAATCTTTCTAAATCTTGAGAAGAGGTTACTAAATTGATAAGTAACTTATTTAACTCGAACGATTTGCGTACGACTAAATGTCTGAAAAAACCTATTTTTTGTGGCGGATGCCAAGCGGGTAATTCAGTTGATTCTAAATAGGCTCTAATTTCTTTTAGTTGCGTTTCAAATTCAGCATCAAATAAACCATCAGGTCCATCTAGGTTTTCAACTTTCCACCATGTACCGCGCGTTTTAAATCCTAATGCAAATTGATCGTCTAACTCTTCATTTGTTGCTAAGTCTTGCCGAATAGTAGAAAACGAATATTCCATTTTATTCCGGTAGTTAAACGTCTGCGGCGATTCAAGATAGGTGTCAAAAACGTCATCTATATTTTGAATTTCTCCAATTCTACGATATTGTTCTAAGGTAGACTGCTTTTTATATTGCTGCTGCAATTCAACAGGTAGCGTTATGAAAGGCGCACCTGAGATTGGTTGATATTCTGTCACCACTTCGTCAGGAGAGCGTTCTAGCACTTTGATGAGTTTACACTCTGCAAATCTCTTCTTCTTTTTAGCAATGCGTGCTTGTACTTTTTGACCGGGAATAGTGTTTTGAACGAAAATGACGTATTGTCCATTCTCAGTTTCTTGTTTAGCGATTCCTTTTCCGCCAAAAGCATAATCTGTTATTGTAATCTCTATTATATCTCCCCTTTTCATGATTGGATATTAGGGCGCAAATGTACGATATTCAAACCAAAAAGCAGAGTTGTTCATAATTAATCGTCTGATTTGGACGAAGACAGCTCTAAATCAATCAAAATCAAATATCTTTGCAGTTGCTTACAATCAACTCAATGAAATTAAAGAAACTATATTTTATCTTTTTGGCATCATTTCTCGTTGCCGCTTGCTCTGAAAATATCAGCGCAGAAAACACTGAACCATTGGCGTGGCAAAGTGACTATACCAAGCAAGAGATCACGATAGAAATGCGAGATGGCATTCAATTATTCACGACCATATATAGTCCTAAAGACACGACACAAAGCTATCCTGTTTTAATGCAAAGAACGCCTTATAGCTGCAAACCTTATGGAATTGACACCATGCCTGCCAAATTGATTCATAATCCAGATTTGGTCGCCTCTGGTTATATTTTCATTAAACAAGATGTACGGGGTAGATGGATAAGCGAAGGTGATTATGAAAATACCAAGCCGCCCTACTCTCTTTTTGATTCTTCGGCAACGGATGAATTAACTGATACATGGGATACGTTTGAATGGTTGGCAGACAGCTTAAAAAACTATAACGGTAATGCTGGTTTATACGGTACATCATACCCAGGTTGGACAACTTTGGTGGGCGCACGTTCTAATCACCCTGCTATTAAAGCTGTAATTGCAAGTGCACCTGTGACTAACTTTTATTTTGAAGATTTTAATCGGTATGGTTTATTTGGTCTGAATTATTTACCAGTGATTCATGCCTTTGGAACTCCCCGACCTGGTCCTACTGATACGGCATGGTATAAAAGTAACGACGAAGCATACGGGATTATTGATAGTTCAAAAGTCTACCCGGATTATTATGATTTTTTCTTAGATCGATTTACGCTTAATAATTATTGGGACGTATTAGATTCTTCGGACTTCTTTTGGCAAAACATTCGTGCACATGCTAATTATGATGAATTCCGTAAAATGCGCGATTGGGAACAATACTATAATGACATTGAGTGCCAAGTTATGGTATTGGGTGGTTGGAATGATGAACAAAACCTATACGGCATCTTAAATTCATTTAAACATATTGAAGAAAATAGTCCTAAATCAAACGCTCAATTTGTAATGGGCCCTTGGTCTCATGGTCATCCTACAAGAGCAGATAGTGCTTATTATTTAGGTAATGTATTTTATGGCTACAACCTTTCTACAGATTTTATGGAGAATGTAGAGTTTCCTTATTTTGAAAAACATTTGAAAGGTAAAGGCGAAGCACCAGATTTTAGTGTGAAGTTATTTGACACAGGAAAAAACGAATGGGCATATTTTGATGAATACCCTGACAGCACTGGCGAAGAACTGACCTATTTCCTTTATCAGGATAAAATGAATGCGGCGTATCCAGAAATTACACAGGAGAATGATTATCAAACTTATATTTCAGACCCCTTTCATCCAGTTCCAGGACTAGAGGGAGATGATTGGTATAATATGGCGCCAAAACCTTATTTTACTGCGGACCAACGCTATACACAAAAACGACCAGATGTTTTAACCTTTGAAACAGATGTATTGAATGAAGACATTACTGTTTTAGGAGAAATTAAAGCGCTTATAGACTTTGCTACAAATCTTTCTGCCGCAGATATTTATGTAAAAGTAATTGATGTCTACCCTATGGATCGTTTACCAGAAGATACAGACATAGAGGGTGTTAAAATGAACGG
This sequence comes from Crocinitomix sp., assembly GCA_047623705.1. GTDB lineage: Bacteria > Bacteroidota > Bacteroidia > Flavobacteriales_D > Crocinitomicaceae > Crocinitomix. The sequence continues at coordinate 63,367 of JBLHOW010000012.1, read as the reverse complement.
CTATCAGCGTTTAGTTAGGGCTGGATATATTAGAGGACGTTACCGCAACGGATTTGAACAAGGTGAACCTTTTGTCGCAAATCAAAAAACAACCGTTGAAGTGCCTTTATTGGATGTTTTTCACACGTTTAAAAGTGGACACCGAATTATGATTCAAATTCAAAGTTCTATGTTCCCAATTTTTGATTTAAATCCGCAGAATTATGTGGAGGATATTTACAATGCTGAAAAGGATGACTTTGCTGTTGCTATGCACAAGGTATTTGCAACAAGTCGAATTGTATTGCCTATCGAGTAATTAAGCTTTGCTTTGAGAAAGTTATATCCATTGCTCTTCTTCATATTTATTTTCAGTTGTACTGAAAAAGAAACTTGGGTAGACTTTGAATATAATACTGTCAAAGGCTATTATTATGATTTTCGTACAGGCTATAAACAATATTTCATGGGGGTGGCGCAAGGACAAACCCTAAACCCATCAATACATAATTCGGACGGTGCTTTGTTAGATTCAGATCAAACGAAAAAGTTGAGTGATTATTTAAATGGCGACTATAACGATTCCGACTTAATTGAAAGTTCTGACTGCTATGTCCCACATCACGGTTTTGTGTTCTACAAAAAGGATAGCATAGTTGGGCATGTCAGTATTTGTTTTGAATGCAATCAAGTAAGAGCTTTTCCAAAAGGTAGCAAATTAGATGAAGTAACAAAATTAGAATTTCTATTTAGTCAATTGGATATACCTGTGAATCCTGAAGACTTTCCTCGAGATACTTCTATTTTTGAATATATGGCTTATGATGGCATCTACTCGGATGTCTATGATGTAAGCGCCGCTTCTGACATGGTAAAGCCTTATCATTCTGTTGTGCTAAACTATCTTGACTCTAACCAAGGAAGTGAAGGTTACTATATTTGGAATAATATAGTTAAAGAGGATTCATTTTATATTGATATTCCCGTTGTTCACATTCGTGGTTTTTATATACAACGTGATGCCGAAAGAAAAGGTAGTGGAATATTAGGAAATTTAAGTGGTGGTGATGGAACGATTAAAATTAATAAGGCCACAAAAGAAGTGGTTTCTTATCTAAAATGGCAATAGTTTTTAGCAGTTAGTCCTTAGATTTTGAAATTTTAAAACGCGAGAATTTACTCTTCCCCTTTTTCCTATTGTCTATTGTCTAACCTACAAACTAAACTGATCCTTAAACTTAATGGTTTGTCTTCTTGATATTTCAACCTTCGTTCCGCAAGAAAGTTCAACTTGTAAACCACCATTGAACCAATTTTCAATATTTACTACATGATTCATATTCACGATATACTTACGATTCACACGGAAGAATAATTTATCATCTGTTCGTTCTTCCAAACTATTTAATGATCTTAAAATCAATGGTCGAAATTTATCAAAATGAACCTTTACATAATTCCCTTCTGATTCGAAATAACGAATATCATCCACTTTTATAAACCAAACCTTGTCTCCATCTCGAATTAAAACTGGATCGCCCGATTTTAAAACAGAGGCGTTTTCAACACTTTTAGGTGTTTGATTCTCTTCCATTAAACGGTTATAGACCTCATCTAAGCGTTCTGAATCAATTGGCTTCATAAGATAATCGTATGCATTCACTTCAAAGGCGCGCATGGCGTATTCATCATAAGCCGTAACAAAAACTGTACGCGGCGGATTTTTAATACTGCTCAATAAATCCAAGCCATTTTCGCCTGGCATCTGAATGTCCATAAACACCAAATCAGGTGCATCACGTTCAATTGCCTCCTTGGCTTCTATCGCATTTTTATATTCCCCAATTATTTCTAGTTCTTTATAACCAGAAAGAAGCGATTTTAACTCTTCTCGCGCTAGGCGTTCATCATCAACAATTATGGTTCTCATTTATAAGTAATATTAATTTTAACAACTACCTCATCATCAATTTGGTTAATTGAAAAGTGAGCATCTCGGCCGTACAATATTTCTAGTCGTTTTTTAGTGTTTGAAATGCCTATTCCTGCTTCGTTATCGCCAGAACTTAGTTGACCAGAGTTACTGACCGTAATTTCAAGCGTACCCTCTCTCTTTTTAGTAATTACACGCACAATTCCACCATCAATAGATTGAGAGATTCCATGTTTGATGGCATTTTCAACCACCGTTTGAATCATTAATGGCGGTATTTCCAATGACAATGAGTCTTGTGCAATTTGAAAATCGGTTTGTAAGCGTTCTTCAAAGCGCACTTGCTCCAAATCCAAATAAATTTTCACCAAATCTAATTCCTCCTTTAAGGAAATTACACGCAGTTTCCCTAAACTAATCGACTTGCGCAAAAGTGCTGAAAGTTGCGTAACAGAGGTTTTTGCTTGATTGGGATTAAGACCAATTAAAGCCCGAATGGAATTCAATGAATTAAACAGAAAATGCGGATTTAACTGAGCGCGTAGATTTTTGAGTTCAATTTCATTTTTTAAAGCTTCCCATTTTAGATTTAAAATTTCTTGGGCTCTGGACTTTTCTACAATAGCGAATACATAATAAAAACCACTCCATAATAAAAATAGAATAATGGATCTAGAAACTCTAAATAAGAAAAATTCCCAACTAAATGGTTCGTCGGTATTTTTCGGATTCACTAAGTAATCACTCTCAATAGTATGCTCAATAAATAGTTGACACGTGATCCATAAAAATCCAGCAACTATGGTCATCAATAATGTTATCCACACCAGTTGACTTATTGATTTTGACAATAAAGACTTACGAATAATTATATATCTTATTCCATGCGAAATTAGAATTGCAGTAAGAACAGAAAGTGTAGCATCTGCATAGAGGTTAAATGTTGCAACCATATCTCCCAAAGAGAAGAGCAGCAATATTGAGAATAGGAAGTAAGCGCTCCAACACGCGAACTGGACGCCCCAATACAATAACTTCTTTCTTTCCATAACTTTAAAGCTATAAAATAAAGTAATAATGTAGCTTAAAATAATTTCTAAGGATAAACTGTGGTACTAGGTATCCTTTTTTAAGGATGAAAGGATTAGACGTTAAAACGGAAGTGCATAATATCTCCGTCTTGAACAATATAGGTTTTCCCCTCAACACGTAACTTACCTGCATCCTTAACAGCAGCCTCAGACTTTAGTTCAATAAAGTCATTATATGTCATTACTTCTGCGCGAATAAATCCTTTTTCAAAATCGGTATGAATAACACCAGCAGCTTGAGGAGCTGTTGCACCAATAGGCACTGTCCAAGCACGTACTTCTTTTACACCAGCCGTAAAGTAAGTTTGTAAATCAAGCAAGCTATAAGCAGAACGAATTAAACGATTCACTCCAGCTTCTTCTAAGCCCAATTCATCTAAAAACATTTCGCGTTCTTCGAAGGTTTCAAATTCTGCTATATCCGCTTCAATTTTAGTTCCAATTACTAAAACCTCTGCATTTTCATCTGCAACCATTTCTTTTACCTGCTCAACATAAGCATTTCCTGTTTTAACAGAAGCTTCGTCTACATTACAAAGGTATAAGACAGGTTTCGTAGTCAACAATTGCATATCCTTAGAAATCGTTTCTTCAGATTCATTGGTTACTTCAACCGTACGAGCTGATTTACCTGCTTCTAAAGCTTCCTTTAGTTTCAAGCAAAAATCGTATTGTCTTCCAATTTCTTTATCTCCAGACTTGGCAGTTCTAAACAAAGATTTAATTTTACTTTCTACCGTTTCTAAATCTTTCAGTTGTAATTCAAAATCAATGACCTCTTTATCACGAACTGGATCTACAGAATTATCAACGTGGATAATATTATCATCATCAAAACATCTTAAAACATGTATAATGGCATCCGTTTCACGAATATTTGCTAAAAATTTATTTCCCAGACCTTCTCCTTTATGTGCACCTTTAACCAAACCAGCAATATCTACAATTTCAATAATTGTAGCTTGCACTTTTTCTGGATTAACAATCGCTTCTAATTCAGAAAGACGGTTATCCGGCACTGTAATTATACCAACATTTGGTTCAATTGTACAAAACGGAAAGTTTGCAGATTGCGCTTTTGCATTTGAAAGACAGTTAAACAATGTTGATTTACCTACATTTGGTAGACCTACGATACCACATTTTAAAGCCATGTTTTGAATTTTTAGGCAAAGATACTGCTTTGGTTGAATTTGCCAGTATGGCACAGCAATTTTATTCTAAATTGCAGATTGGACATAAAAAAAGAGGTTGCCCAAATAGACAACCTCTCTCTTATTTCATAATTATAACTTCTTACTCTTTTCTAAGCAATGTTACATTGCCTTGTCCCTCTTGTTCAGTGCCATTGGTATACTTTATAAAGTACGTATAGAAATATACTCCAGCAGCACTTTCGCTTCCGCTATTTCTATTCCCGTCCCAACCATCATTAATATCATTGAATTCGAAAACCGTACTTCCCCATCTGTCAACAATTACGCATTGGAATACATCTACTCCTTTTGCATCTTTGTTAAAGGCAAATACATCATTCGCTCCATCTCCATTTGGCGTAAATACGTTAAACGGTACAAATATAGGCTGAGCAAAGACCGTGATATCTTTACACGTAGTGTCTTTACAACCATTTTTATTTGAAGCCACTAAACATACTGTATACACTTGCTCACCTGTATAGATTGTATCAAATTGTTCTTCTAAACTTTCACTTAAAATCCAATTGATATTGTCATAATCAAAATTCCAAGAGAACGTTGTATCTGCAGTTGGATTTAACGGATTTGCAAAGTTGATAGATTGATTCGAGAAGTTTGCAAACACATCCTCAGTTCCTTTACAATCTTCATTCAACTGATCTGAAGTTACTGTGAAAATTGCCTCAGGATTCAATGAATCAACTGTTACTGTTCGGTTTACTATACAACCAACATTATCGGTTACCGTGATCACATAATCTCCAGGATTTAAACCACCCCAAGTAGAGTTATCTGAATTATCAATCGTACCAGGTTTTGTCCAGAAATAATCATAATCAGGAACACCGCCTGCGGCCGCTGCATAAACTTGTCCATTTCCAGATTGATAACCAAAGAGTCGACAATAGGCCGGATCAAAGCCAAGTTCGCTAAAGGTTATTTCATCATTTTCAGTAATTGTGAATTCATATAAATTATCACAATACTCATCTTGAATGGTAACTAAATATGTTCCTGCAGGTAATCCAGAAGCAACATTAATATCTGTTGCTGGATTTGGAACAATACCGCCTAAATCCCAAAAGTAACGTACCGTTCCAGATGAATTAAAGACGTCATCAACTATGATACTTCCCGTACTGTCTCCATAACAAAGAACATGCTTTATGGTAAACTCACCATATAAAGAATCAGGTTGTCCCATGATTACTTGAATTGAATCAATACAACCGTTTTCATCCTCAACATAACCCCAATAAGTTCCAGAGCCGATAGTATTCAATACATCCGAATCCTCTTCTGGTAAATCTTTCCAAGAGAACGTATAGATTCCTGTTCCACCTGTTACAGAAAGATCAATTGATCCATCAGAATAAGCATAACAAGTAGGTTCGTTCAACGTGTTCACAGATAAGTCCAATTCAGTTGGACTAGTAATCTCAACTGGTATTGTAACCTCGCATCCAAAATCATCCAAAATTGTAACGAACCAAGTACCTGGTATCATATCTGTTCTAGATGTATTTGTTTCGTCACCAGGATAAGTTCCTCCTAAAGGATCAGTCCATGTAATTGAAATAATTGTTCCGTCAACATCACCTAAAGCATCTACTGGAGTTGCTGTAATTTCGGCAGCACCATTATCAAACCCAAAACAAGAAATATTTATGATGGAAATAATATCCACATCAATAAAGTGTCCTGCAGATGTAATTGTGACAACTGAATCAGTAATACACCCTTCAGAATCTACTGCAACAATAACAACTGCTGTTCCTGCGATATCATCAATATTTGCATTTGTTCCAGGCGTAGGCACTCCGTTTAAAAGGATCACATATGGAGCACCGTTACCAGTACCGTCAATGATAGAAGCATCTACATTTCCTAATGAAGCATCAGGACAAGAAACTGCTGGAGTAATAATTACTGGACTAATTACTGGAGCTGAGAAAACTCCGCTAAATGTTGCTGTACAACCTGCTTCATCTGTCACTTCAATTTCATATGTCCAACCACCTTCTAAATTTTCGATTGTTGCTGTTCCGCCATTTTCAACATCACCGTCTACTAAATCACCAGATTCAGTACTAACAATAGTATAGTCTCCACCACCGCCTGTTAAAACAAAGTCAATTCCATTAATATAATCACCGTCGCAATTCACTTGAATATCGGCTTCGATAGGACAAGCATAAGTTATTTCAATGGCATCACCCAATTCGTAACAACCATTTGCATCTTTATCCCAAGTCACACTAAAGTTATCATTGTCTGCTCCATCTCCTACTCCATCATCTCCTGCTACAGGCACCAAATAATAAGTACCACAGCCTAATTCTCCAATTGGACTATCATCATCATGAATATCCATTAAATCCTCTGTTGCGATAATTAATCCTAAATAACCAGGATCAGCAATTGGATCAGCACCAACTGGCGGCGCATCATAAACTAACCACATTAACTGTGCAGTGTATATTCCATCTCCAATTGGAGCATCTATTGTATCACTTGGCAAAACATAATCGCCGTTTGAGGTAATAGTATACGTGTCGCCTTCACATAAGTATAAAGGATCATCACTTGGCACAAATTCTCCGTTTTTTTCAATTGTAAAAGTACCTGCATATGAATCACATGGCGGTTCTACAATAATATCGCAATCTGTTTCAGCATCTCCACCAATTTTACCTAGTGTTATATCCTGTACAACCGCTGCGTAGTTCGTAATTAATAAAATGTAAACCTCACCAGGAAGGCAACCTGTAATTTCCGGCGTTTCATACGCAACACCAGAATAACTACAATCTACAATTGGCGAATCTGCACTCCCCAAGGTTCCACAATTTGACACAGCGTCTGCCAAGTCATCAAATGGTCCCCAAATAATAAAGTCAATATCAGAATCTGCAAACAATTCCATTTCAATGTCACCACCTACTGCAATCTCTAAATAATACCAACTTGGATTGGGTTGCGTGAACAAACAGCCATAATCATTACCAGGTTCAGAAACATCTCCAACACCTGCCGTAAACGAAATTCCAACATCTGTACAAATTGGCTCCATTTCAGCACAAGTTGATCCTTGCCCAAAACTGGTAGCACTAGCTAAGGTTAAAACTAAACCACAACCAATATTTAAAATTCTTTTCAACATATCAGTTATTTTTTCAATTCAAGTTTTAACGCTGCAATTCTCTTCACTAAAATTGCTCGTGTTTTATCAGCATCCTTAAACCAACCATTTTCATTGGCTAATTTAAGTTCTTCGGCATTTCCTCGAATGTATTCTTCTTTCTTACTCAAAGCCATTAACTGCGTTTCACAGCTTTCTAATTCTTGAGAAGGGGTTTGTTTTACTTCTTTAGTTATAACGCTTGCTTTAGGTTCACCGCCTTTAACTAACTTAATACGTTCAGGTTTTTGATCCGTTTTTTCAACTTCTTGCGAAAAACTTCCAAAACTAAGTCCTAAGACTAGTCCTGCTAAAATGATTTTTTTCATTTGATTCTATTAATTTCTATCTATCCTTTAAAAACATGGGCGTCAATCACTTTGACGCGCATAAATTCACTTTCTTACTAAACGTAGATCACACCATAAATAGTTGCTCCACCTCATGCAAAATTGTGATTTTTTTTTCATTTCATTGATATTTTGTTAACATTCTTGAAAACTGTGCAAAACTTTCACTCGAATTTTGTCCTGTTCAAGCGCTCAATTTTAAAATTCACTTAATTTTGTCCTCTATAATAATTAGGTAGCAATGGAAGTTAAAGAATTAGAAAAAATCACGTCTCAAGTAAGAAGAGATATTGTAAGAATGGTAACTGCAGTTCAATCTGGTCATCCTGGTGGGTCATTGGGTTGTACGGATTTTTTAACGGCACTTTATTTTGAAGTAATGAATGCCGATCCTGCAGCATTTACAATGAATGGCAAAGGTGAAGACCTTTTCTTTTTATCAAATGGGCACATTTCGCCAGTTTTATATAGTGTGTTAGCACACCGTGGTTATTTTGAAGTTTCAGAACTTGCTACTTTCAGAAAAATTGGTACAAGATTACAAGGTCATCCAAGTGTTTCTAAAAATTTACCAGGTGTAAGAATCGCATCCGGATCTTTAGGGCAAGGTTTATCTGTTGCGCTTGGAGCAGCTGCTGCTAAAAAATTAAACGGAGACAATTCTATTGTTTATACCCTTCATGGGGATGGAGAATTGCAAGAAGGTCAAGTTTGGGAAGCTGCTATGTATGCCGCTGGAAACAAAGTTGACAACTTGATTGCAACGATCGATTATAACCATAAACAAATTGATGGAGACATTGATGAAGTGCTACCAATGGGCGACCTTTCTAAAAAGTGGCAAGCTTTTGGATGGGAAGTACTTGAAATGGATGGACATAACATCACTGAAATATTAGATACCCTAGCAAAAGCCAAGTCAATGACGGGCAACGGAAAACCTGTTGTTATTATAATGACAACGATTATGGGTAAAGGTGTTGATTTTATGATGGGCACGCATAAATGGCATGGTTCACCACCAAGTAACGAACAAGAAGCAATCGCGTTATCTCAACTAGAGGAGACATTAGGCGATTATTAAAATTTTGATAAAAAAATTACTCATATTTCTTTTGATCAGCCTTGCGGGACATACTGCAAGTGCGCAAGAACTTACACGGATCTTATTTATTTTTGATGCGTCAAATTCCATGAATGGAGAATGGGAAGGCGCCACTAAAATTATTCGTGCTAGAGAAATATTAAATGAAGCTATTACGGAATTAGAGGGCACTCCTAACCTTGAAATAGCTTTGCGGGTTTATGGACATCAATCTCCTATCACTCCTACCTTTCAAGATTGCGACGACACCAAGTTAGAAGTTCCGTTTGGACCTAATAATTATGGGGAAATCAAAACTTTTATTCGAAATGTAGAGCCAAAAGGTACAACACCTATTGCGCGTTCTTTAGAAGCATCAGCGGAAGACTTTCCTGATGCCAATGCAAGAAATGTTATCATATTAATAACTGATGGCTTAGAAGCATGTGACGATTTCCCATGCGAATCGGCTCGAAAATTAAAGGCTAAAGGGATTAATGTTACTCCTTTTGTTGTTGGACTAGGTATTGAATTAAAATATTTGCAAGATTTCACGTGTATTGGACGCGTTTATGAAGCTTCTACCTTAGAAACATTCGAAAAAGTAATGAATTCAGTAATTAGTGATGCTTTACTCAATACGACGGTACAAATTAATTTAAATGATATTCATAATAAACCGTCCGAAACAAATGTGTCTGTTTTTTTATATGAAGCCGGAACAAGTAATTTGAAATACACGTTCATGCACACAATGAATTATAAAGATAAACCCGATACGATAACGGTAATTGATCCTGCAATGCGCTATGACATGGTAGTGAATACGTTGCCACGAGTAGTTAAAAAGAACATTGAAATTAAAAAGTTTCAACACAATATCATTCCTGCTGATTGCCCTCAAGGTACTTTGATTACACGTATTAAAGGCGCAACTAAAACATCAGATGTAAAAGTAAGGGTGAGTCAAAACGGTAAATCTATTACACTTAATGTACAAGAGGTTTCAAAAGCGCAAAAATACCTTGTTGGAACTTACGATCTTGAAATTTTAACTTTGCCGCGTATTTATAGGAAAGACGTTAAGATCAACCAAACTGCATTTACTTATATCGACATTCCTGGATCAGGTTTATTGACATATCGTTGTTACCAGCCTATTGTGGGACAAATTTTCATTAATGACAATGCGGGTCAAGACCAATGGGTATGCGATTTTGATTCAGAAAAATTAACAGACAGATTTTATTTACAACCAGGGAAATACAAAGTAGTTTACCGACTAAAAACGGCTGTTTCGACAGATTATACTTCGGTAAAAACATTTAGTATTGATGCTGGTGAGAGCACAACAATAAACCTATAAATCAATTGAAAAATGAACATTTGATAAAAGAATCAAGTGGATTATTTTTCAGCAATGAAACAATTAGAGATCAATGAAAGACTTTGAAATTCAAAACCACAAAGACACCCGTTCAGGATTTGGAGCAGGTTTGTCAGAACTTGGAAAAACAAATGAGAATGTAGTCGCCTTATGCGCGGATTTAACAGGATCATTAAAAATGGATGCTTTTAGAGACGAGAATCCTGATCGCTTTTTTCAAGTTGGAATTGCTGAGGCAAATATGATTGGTATGGCCGCTGGTTTAACCATTGGTGGTAAAATACCATTTACAGGAACTTTTGCGAACTTCTCAACTGGACGTGTATATGATCAAATTCGTCAATCAGTAGCGTATTCCAACAAGAACGTTAAGATATGTGCATCACATGCTGGATTAACTTTGGGCGAAGACGGCGCGACACATCAAATATTAGAGGATATTGGATTAATGAAAATGTTGCCTAATATGACTGTTATATCGCCTTGCGATTATAATGAAACAAAAGCGGCAACAATTGCAATTGCAGAACATGTGGGTCCTGTATATTTGCGTTTTGGTCGTCCAAAAGTGCCTAATTTCACTGATCCGAATAAGAAATTTGAAATTGGTAAGGCAGACGTTTTACGCGAAGGAAAAGATGTAACGATCATTGCAACAGGACATTTGGTTTGGAAAGCAATTGAAGCTTCGGAAATATTATTAGCTAAAGGAATCAATCCAGAAATAATTAATGTACACACGATTAAACCTTTGGACGAAAAGGCAGTCTTAGAATCATTGAACAAAACAAAATGCGTTGTTACAGCTGAAGAGCATATGATGAATGGTGGTTTGGGCGATTCAATTGCACAACTGTTAATTCGCAAAATGCCCGTTCCTATGGAAATGGTAGCTGTGAACGATACATTTGGTGAAAGTGGAACTGGTGAGGAATTATTGACTAAATACAATATTAACACACCCAATATAGTGGAAGCTGTAGAGCGTGTAATTTCTCGAAAATAAGATTTGATCTTATAGGACAAGTCACTCGTAGCAATAATAAACACACATTATGTCCGGTATAGACAAAGACTTGTTGGTTGCATTTAAGGAAGACAATACAGCTGGCTTTAGAAAAATCGTGCAACAATATCAAGAACGCATTTATTGGCAAATTCGGCGGTACACCAAAAATCATCAAGATACGGAGGATGTAATGCAAAATGTATTTGTTAAAGCCTGGAAAGGTTTAGACAATTTTAGAGAAGAATCTAATCTATATACTTGGTTGTATCGTATTGCATATAACGAAACACATACTTTTTTAGCCAAAGAATCAAAACGGAAAACTGTTGACCTTGATCCCCCACTCTTTGAAAATTCAATAGCAGTTGAGGGAAAAGATTTTTCACCTGAAGAAATTGAGACGATTTTGAAAAATGCTATGGCTACGCTACCTGAAAAACAATTATTAGTATTTAATCTAAAGTATTTTGATGAATTAAAATTCACTGAAATATCTGAATTAACGGGAACAACAGTGGGAGGATTAAAAGCCTCTTATCATTTAGCGGTTAAAAAAATAGAAGAGTTTATAAAGATTGATTAAACCTTTTGCAATTAAAAGAGTCTTAGAGATAAGTGGAAAACAAGAAAGACATATTGAGCGGATTAAGGAAATCACAGAAACCTGTTGTTCCTGATGGTTTTTACGATCAATTTTGGACGGATTTGATACAGCGTATTGAAAACGAATCTGGTTTTTTAGGTCAATTAAAAAAGACTGAAAAGCCTGCTGTTCCAGAAAATTTCTTTGCGAACTTAACCGCTTCTATAGGTATTGGTGAAGAAGAGGAGGCCGGTCCTTTTGATCAGCTTCGAAAGCGAGTAAGACCAACATTGCCTGCTAATTATTTTGATCAATCTACTGATCGGATTATGGCAGCCGTAAAAGCGGATGTCAAAAACGATAAAAAAGGCCGAGTCATTAATATGCGATTGGTAACAATTGTATGCGCGGTTGCAGCAGCCCTTTTAATTATATTCACTGTAATTAATTTTTCTGGAGAAGGAGATGAAGATAATCGTGCAGCTATTGATAAGCCAGACGAAAATGATTCTAATCAAGAATTATTAGAAGACGAGAATTATGACGATTATTTGGCTTATTTAGATGAGGATGAAATTATTGATTATATCATTGAATATGATATTGAAATAGAAGACACTGCTGATATGGTTGACTTTGATGACTACTCTGAATTTTCGGAGGAAGACATAGAGGATTACTATTTTGACCTTTTATAAAGAAATTATGATACGAACAGGCATATTATTCATGTTAACACTATTCCTTGGAACTGGTGTGTTTGCCCAGCCTCCTGGAGGTGGCGGCAATAAGAATAAGGAGAAGCGCGAAAGAATACACGCGCAAAGAATAGCATTCATTTCTACAGAAGTTGATTTAACTCCTGACGAAGCAAAAAAGTTTTGGCCCGTCTACAATCAATACGAGGCAGAGATTGAAGTTGTAAGAAAAGAACGCCGAAAACATCATAAAGAGTTGCGTAAATCTGAAAACTTAAGTGATGATAGAGCGTATGAGTTATTTGAACTTATTTTTAAAAGCGAAAAGAAAGAAAGTGACATTCGATTAAGTTATCTCAAACAATTCTCTGATTTATTAGGAAAAAAGAAAGCTGCGGCGGTCTTTATTGCTGAGGAAAAGTTCAAACACGAATTATTGAAGAAGTTAAAAAAGAATGGCGATCATCCACCACCTCCACGTCATGGAAGACCGTAAGATTTATCTATTTAGTATCTGGTCGGAAATAGAAACTTGTTATTAGGCTTTAATCCTTATTTTTGGAATCTTATTTCCAATTGACAATGAAGGATACTACAAGACAAAGCACTTTTCTAAAAAACCAAGCACAAACCAACAAAACACCTTATTTAATTGACGTTGATAGAGCTGATGGTATCTACATTTGGGATAAATCAGGTAAACGTTATATGGATATGATTGCTGGTGTAGCGGTCAATAATATTGGACATAGACATCCCTCAGTTATTGCAGCTATTAAAGCACAAGTAGATCAACATTTGCATGTTATGGTTTATGGCGAGTATATTCAAGACTCCCAATTGGCATTAGCAGAGAATTTAGCAAGCATATTACCCGAGCAATTAAATTGTTCATATGTCGTTAATTCTGGCACTGAAGCGGTGGAAGGCGCTTTAAAATTGGCCAAACGTTATACTTCTCGTTCCGAAATTATTTCTTGCAAAGGATCTTATCACGGCAACACGCATGGATCTATGAGTGTTTCTGCAAATGAAGTCAAAAAGGCGGCCTATCGCCCTTTATTACCGTTGGTTAAATTCATCACGTTTAATGTTCTTGAAAGTTTAGCCATTATCACTGAAAAAACAGCTGTCGTCATTATTGAACCTATACAAGGAGATGCCGGGGTTAGAACAGCAACTAAAGATTTTTTAAAAGCTTTGCGTGCAAAATGCGATCAAGTTGGTTGTTTACTGCTATTTGATGAAGTGCAAACGGGCTTTGGACGCACCGGCTCCTTTTTTGCCTTTGAACAATTTGATATTGTACCAGACATCATTACACTTGGTAAAGCATTGGGCGGTGGAATGCCAATAGGTGCATTTATTTCAAGTACCGAAATTATGCAGTCATTGACACATGATCCTATGTTGGGCCATATTACAACATTCGGTGGTCATCCTGTTTCCTGTGCAGCAGCAAATGCGGCAATTAATGTATTGAAAACTGAAAATTGGATTGCTGAAGTTGAAGAAAAAGGGGCATTATTAGAAGGAATTATTGCAGCAAATGATGAAGTCATTGAAATTAGACGCGCCGGTTTAATGTTCGCAATAGAAATGGTATCGTTTGATCGCGTAAAATTAATTGTAGATCATTGTTTAGAAAATGGTCTAATTGGATTTTGGTTTTTATCCTGTCCGAATAGTTTTCGCCTCGCCCCTCCTATCTCCATTACTACTGAAGAGATTGAGGAAGCTGGAAAATTGATTTTAGCTGCTATTATAGCAACAGAAAATAATTGATAGTGTATTATAGTATTTGATTTAAAATAGTCCCAAATCAGAACTCATTTTCAACCCAATTACATATCACCCTACTTCTTTTTTTTCTCCTTCTTTTTCTCGAAGATTTCGAATCTTGAAGGAATCATTCTGCGTGGCCAAAAGTTATCATATGTTTCGCAATCTGCCGTTTCTAAATAAGGATCAAGTATCACATTCAACACTTCCTTTTTAAAGAAAAACACTTTAGAAACTTTATCTGAATTTTTCCGCCATATTTCAGCTGGAATTTTAATTAGTTCGTTTGTACCGTCGGTAAATACAAATTGTAAAATAAGCGGCATTACTAAACCTCCCTTATTTTCAAAATCCAATTGATAAAATTGATAACCGCGACCTAAAAGTTCTTTATCACTTTCTGATAATTCGCTTAAAAATTTATCGTAGGCTACATTATCCGCATCCGTAACTTTATAAATATCAGTTGTATTGTATTTATCGTCCAACTCTGGTTGCCGCTCATTAACGGTTTCCTTAATTACCGCTAGATTTCGAATCTCTGAAATGTTTTTATTTTCAGCGTCATCAATCCCTTTTAAAAATGCTTTTTCGTCACCTGGATTCTTTTCATTTAACTGATACCATATCACGTTTTCAATAGCAATATCAACATGATCATTGGTATAAAACCAACCTCTCCAAAACCAATCTAAATCTACACCACTGGCATCTTCCATTGTTCTGAAAAAATCTGCAGGTGTTGGGTGTTTAAACATCCACCTTTGCGCATAAACTTTAAATGCATAATCGAAAAGTTCACGCCCCAAAATGGTCTCGCGTAAAATATTTAACGCTGTTGCTGGTTTACCGTATGCGTTATTTCCAAATTGATGAAGCGACTCTGAATTTGTCATAATTGGAGAAATTTTACTTTTATCTCCTTTCATATAATCAACAATTAAATGTGCTGGCCCACGTCTTGACGGATATTCTCTTTGCCATTCTTGTTCCGTTAAATATTGTAAAAAGGTATTTAATCCCTCATCCATCCATGTCCATTGGCGCTCATCTGAATTAATAATCATTGGGAAATAATTATGTCCAACTTCATGAATAATCACTGAGTGCATTCCATATTTAGTACGTTCAGTATATGTGCCATCCGCATTTGGACGTCCACCATTAAAGCAAATCATTGGATATTCCATTCCAATTTGATTCGCGTGTACAGAAATTGCTACAGGATATGGATAATCAAAAGTATGTTTAGAATAAGTACGTAATGTCTGTGCCGATACTCGCGTAGAATACTTTTCCCAAAGTGGATTCCCCTCTTTAGGATAATAAGACATAACCATTACAGTTTTTGTTTCAAGCTCCACTGCTTGCGCATCCCACATAAATTTACGCGAAGAAGCAAATGCAAAATCACGTACATTTTCTGCTTCAAAAACCCACGTTTTTGTGCCAGATACTTTTGACTTTTCAGCTTCCTCAGCCTCAGCTTGTGTTATAATTAAAACTGGTTGATCAGATTCCTCTGCTTTTTCAAATCGATCTTGTTGTTCTTTTGTTAAAATTTTAGATGCATTTTGTAATACACCCGTTGCTGCAACTACATGGTCTGCTGGTACAGTAATTTCAACTTCATAATCTCCAAATGGTAATGTAAACTCTCCTGATCCTAAAAACTGTTTATTTTGCCAGCCTTCTACATCATTATAAACACACATTCTAGGAAAAAACTGGGCAATTGTGTAAATGTAATTGTCTTCTTCTTTAAAATACTCGTAACCTGATCGTCCGCCAATTTCCATTCTATTATTGACATTATACCACCATTTCACTTTGAAAGAATATGATTGTCCTTGGGTCAATGGTTCATTTAAATCAACACGCATCATTGTACCAACAACAGTGTGCGGAATGTTTTTACCAGACACATCTGTTACTTTGTCTAAATTAAAGCCACCTTCAAACTCTGCTCTATCAAACATTTTTTTCAATGCAGCAGGTGTAGAAATAGACTCAATATCTCCAGATTTAGCCAGTTGACTATCAGAGCCCTGTTTACGAACGTTTTGATCTAACTGCAGCCATAAATAGGTTAAAGGATCGGGTGAATTATTCGTATAGGTAATTGTTTCTTCTCCAGAAACGCGTTGATTTTCGTCATCCAACGTGACGCTTATCTTATAATCTGCCTGTTGCTGATAATAATTGGGTCCAGGAGCGCCAGCTGCGTTCCGATAAACGTTCGGGGTGGCCAACTCTTCTTTCAGCTGTTTAAATTTATTCGTATTGGTGTTTTCTTGAGCAATTACAATGGTTCCCAAGAAAAGAAGGGTAACTAGCGATAAGTTTCTAATCATTTTCAATAAGCGTATTAATCAAAGACAATTTTTTCATGTTTTTTCGAAGATACCAAAGTTACACTTTTAGTTCGTTCTCGGTATTTATAGTGCACAATATTTTGCTGTTGAGGGAACTGTGCGTATAATATTGTATTTATAATTTCAATTTCTTTAGGATTAGTAAGACCTGTAAATGTGAAGTAGAAGAATAGGTCTTGCCTTAGCGTCACTTCTTTACCTACATAAGTAGGAATAGCTTGAATTCCTCCAGAATAAAGTTTAAAATGATCAACCAGGTAGGTTTTCATATAAATTCCAACTGTAGAGGTATCTGCAATGTTTTCGATTTCTAAAGACTTTCCAAATTTTTCTTTAAGAACGACTTCAAAATCATGCGCAGTCATTTTTAAGCTGCCCTCTATTCTGTTTTTTGATGCGTTATATTCTAATTCAGCAATGGAAACGAAATACTTATGTCCAAATGCAGCAAAACTACAGCTCGTAAAAAATAAGATTAAGAAAAGTCTATTTATGATCAGCATTAGTATTGATTTTAGCCTAGTTGCAATTTTACTTTAATGATTTTTCTGGTACTATTCGAATGTAATGAAACTTTCGATACTGTAAGATAGGAATAGTACCGTCGTAGTCTGGCCCTTGCTCAGTCACTAATTCATCTGTAAAAATAATGCGATTGGGGTCAATTAACTTCAGTGCCATTGCAGCTTTCAATCGCTTTTGACTTTCTATTAAACGACTATAGGCCAAATATACGTTTGAGGTAGTTTGTTCAATTGGAATTTTTGAAATACTGGATTCCATCCGTAATTCAATATAGCCATCTTGCCTTACAGTTTCAGCCAATTCAGTTGCAAAAACTTGAAAACCATGCGCTCCTGTATCAATTCCCTTAAAGTAATAATCAAAATTAACCATATACGGTTTTGTGCTAATGTTATTAGTGGCTTCATTTAGATGCACTAAAGGAATAATTGTAAAATAATCGAATTGATTATAATCGAAATTTTCAATAGGATTCGACATTTTAAATTTTGGTCCATGAACAGTACCTTTAATTATAATTTCGATTTCTCCACCGCCAGATTCCTTTCGAAACTTTTTTTCCAATTGTGATTTTAAGGCGCGTGCACCAATCCATGCTAAATCGATATTCTCCATTTCAATATCATGTCGTTTTGTTGAAAGAGAAGATTCCAATAAAAGTTTAATTGTTTCGCCTTTTTTATAATGCAACAAACAATTTGTCCAGAAGTGTTGAAAGGCCAATGATGCCGTATCTATTTTACGTTGACCTTCATAATATTGCTTATAAGTTGGCAATTGCGGTAGAACAATTTTGTCTGGTTTTACGACATAACGAATTGTCTCTTCCTCCTTTTCATCTGCTTCGTCCCATAATAAAAACTGAAATTTACCCTCAGGATGTACACCAAGAGAATCAAAGGAAATACGCACCTCTTTTTTGCTTGCTCCTGTGGTTTCTTTGATTCTTTTTTGGATGGCTTTTTTTAGTTTAGCCGCAGTTTTCTGTCGGACTTTTTTACTTTTTTTCCATGGCATCAAAATGGTCCCATTTAGATTCAATTCACCATTTAAAAACAACTTCCCTTCAATTGTCTCAAAATTAACTTCATTTAAAACTGTCTCAATATCTGGCAATGCAAAGCGCTGGTATTCTAACAACATTTTAGTTGACAAAACTTCTTCATTTGCAGAAACTTTAATGACGCTCGTATCTAAACCAGTCGCATCAAAATTGACAGAATATAAACGTATCCCTGCATTCGCCCATGGTGGTAATTCTTCTGACTTTTTAAAAACAGGTTCATCAAAAAACACGGAACTTTCTCCAAATCCGCGCCTGCTGAATTCACGCATTACTTTTTTCCTTGAAAAACGGATTAAATGTTCCATTTTTTCAACGTCTTGAATATCAGTAATCGCTATTTCTACCCCAACGGTTGCAAATTGATAAAAATCAACTTCGTAGGTTAAGTCATTCACAAAGTCAATGATAAAATTATAGTCTAAATAAGAAGTATCGAAAGCCGTAATAGGATAAAAATAAATTGGAGCGACACTATATTCTAGCAGTTCATTATTCTTCTTTTGCGCCACAAAACTTTCAGAAACTACATTCCCCATAACTTTAAGAAAAAGTTTGTCTTGAATATTTGATCCTGTTTGTGTGGTTATTTCAACGCTCTTAACAAATAGTCCCAGCCTACCCTTGGGATCATAAGCAACATCCACCGAAATGCTAGACAAAGGTAAAATTATAGTATCTTGGGATAAAACCGCTGTGCAACCGCAAGAAGTCTCTATATCAATAATGCGAATCGTATCTGAACGATAAGGGTTTTGTAAAATAAACTTTGTGGTAACCTTCCCCTTATTTTCAAAGATATCGCCTAAATGTTGCACGGTTTCTGAAACACGAATTTGCCCAAAAGCCAAACCTGTCCACAACCACAGTCCAATTATACCTAAAATTCTTATCATCATCATTCTATCCCTGCGAAAGCCATTGCATCATTATTGTGCAAAGAATAGCACCAAAGGTACCAACCGCATAACCGAGTACTGCAAGAAGCACACCAACTGGTGCTAATGAAGGACTAAAGGCACTTGCAACAATTGGTGCAGATGCTGCTCCACCAACGTTAGCTTGACTTCCAACTGCTACATAAAAGAATGGCGCTTTTATAATTTTTGCTACCACGAATAAGAAAATAGCGTGGACTAAAATCCAAATTAAGCCGATTGATAATAAGAATTTGAATAAGCCCCAATTGGCCCATAATTCCATAACATCCATTTTCATACCTATAGTTGCTACTAGGATATATAAAAATACGCTACCAATTTTAGAAGCTCCAGCTCCTTCAAATATTCTGAACTTAGTGAATGAAAGAATCACACCAAAAATAGTTGAGAAAACCACGAGCCAAAAGAATGAACTACCAAATGAGACCATTAAATTAGCCGCCGTATCATTCCAACCTTGTACGTCTGTAAAAGCAACCCCCGTACATTCAACATATGGTGTATGCATGGCATCTAACCCACCGCTAACTAATGGCCCAATAGTGTCTGCCAATAAATGCGCCAAGCCTACACAAGCGAACGTAATTCCTAGCATATAGATCAAATCATTAAACGTTGCGACCTTTTTCACACTGGCTTGAAAGTCTTCCATCTTCGTTTTTAAAGCTTCAATTGCTGAATCATCTGCCTTAAAGAACTTATTGATTTTTTTATTCATTCCAGTACCAAATAATAGTACTGACATAAATACATTTGCCACAAAAACATCTACCACAATCATAGCGGAGAAAAGCGTATCACTTGCGCCATAAATCTCTTTCATAGCTGTTTGGTTGGCACCACCGCCAATCCAAGACCCAGCAACTGTTGAGAGTCCTTTCCAGATTTCACCGTCCAATACTTCTGGAGCAATTAATGAAACCAACCATAATGCTAAAGGACCTCCAATTATAATTCCGACCGTAGCCGTAAAAAACATAATAATTGCTTTTGAACCCAATCGTTTTATTGCCGGAATGTCAATACTCACGCACAGTAATACTAAACTTGCAGGTAATAAATAACGTGACGCTATAAAATATAAACTGGATTCTTCTGATGATATAATTCCTGCTGAGTTTAATGCAGCCGGGATGAAATAGCACAATAAAAGAGCTGGCACCCATTTATAAAATGCTTTTAAACCTTTATTTGAACTAGAAGACGTCCAGAATACAATAACTAAAACCAACATCAGTATTCCAAAAACAGTTGCATCATTGTCAATCCATGGCGGACTAGATTTAATTTTAAACGAAGTGGCCGATTGATTGCGCTCTAAACAGTCATCCTCGGTATTCCATAATGTTAAAGAATGATCTCCGCGTTCAAGATTGCTTAAAATAATTGGACTATTTGTTCTTAGCGCAGTTGTATCTCCATCAAAAATAATGAGTGAACTATCATGCGATTCAAACGTGATTTTTAAGTATTTAACATCAGACGCATAATAAAGCGAACTCAAATTATCATAGTCAATAACTGTCAAGGTATCATCTAAGTCGTTCGCATTCGCTGCTCTTATTTCAATTGCAGCATTTGCAGAAAAGTTAGTCACCAAAAGGGCTAACAGGAATAAAATTTTTCTCATAGGTTGAAAACTAATATGGGCCAACAATACAGGCTAAAAAGGCAATAGACAGTGGATCATCACCTGTCTTTGTGAATAATAAATCAGATGAAAAGTTAGAATCTCCCATATAAATGGCGTCATCTTCAATGGTTAAAACGCATTCGGTAGAAAAGGTTGAGTTTCCACGATATACTTTACCATTCTCAATGGTATAAATAATATCAGAAGAAAAATTAGAATCTCCTTTATAGACCTTATTGTCTTTTACAGTATACAAACAAGCAAAGGTTGAAGTTGAGCGACCTAGGTACACTTTGTTATTAGCAATTGTATAATAAATGACGGGTGAAAAGCGATTATCTCCATGATAGACAGTTCCATTTTCAATGGTAAATGCAATGTCGCTATCAAATTTACCATCTCCACGGTACAATTTAACTTGGGTAAAACCTGCAATTGCTAAAAACAGGCTGATAAAAAGTAAGAATTGCTTCATGTTTCAAAAATAGCAAAAATTAGACCACTATTATTGATTAGTTTTTCACAATTGACAAAGGTTAAACACAGTTTGATTGAATCAACTTGCTTATATTTGCGCCTAAATAATTGCAAAATGGAAAAGATAATCTCTGGGATTCAACAAATGGGCATTGGTGTGCCTGACGTCCAAGAAATTTGGAAATGGTATCGTGAAATGTTTGGAGTCGATATTCGGTTATTCGAAGATGCTGCTGAAGCGCCATTAATGACTAAATATACAGGTGACACTGTTCATAGTAGAACTGCAACTTTGGCCTTGAGCATGGAAAGTGGCGGGGGCTTTGAAATTTGGCAATATACGAGTAGACCTACTGAACGCGCAGATTTTGCAATTCAATTGGGTGACTTAGGTTTATACGCTTGTAAAATAAAATCGAGAGATGTAAAAGCAAGTTATGAATATCACACATCTAAAGGGGTAACCATTTTGGGTGAATTAAGTCAAACACCTAGCGGTGAATTCAATTATTTTGTTGAAGATCCGAATGGTAATATTTTTAATATAGTGCAAGGCACAGGTTGGTTTAAAGACACCAAACACCCTGCAAAAACAGGTGCTGTTGCTGGGGCTATCATAGGCGTAAGCGATATGGAAGCTTCATTAAAACTATACCGTGACGTATTAAATTACGAAACAATAGAATATGACGAAACGGGGAATTTTGATTGTTTCAAAGGATTGCTTTCTGGTGATCAAAAATTTAGACGCGTACAGTTAAAACATAAGGATGAACGAGAAGGACCTTTTTCAAAATTATTAGGTCCAACTAGAATAGAATTGGTTCAAGCATTGGACCGCCAGCCAAAAAAGATTTTTCAAGATCGTTTTTGGGGTGATTGGGGCTTTATTCATTTATGCTTCGACATTCAAGGAATGGATGCTTTGAAAAAGGATTGCGAAGACGCGGGATTCCCATTCACAGTGGATAGCGGAGAGACCTTTGACATGGGTGAAGCTGGCGGAAGGTTTTCTTATATAGAAGATCCAGATGGAACATGGATTGAATTTGTTGAAACACATAAGGTGCCTGTCATGAAAAGTGTCGGTTGGTATATCAACTTGAAAAAACGCGATCCTAAAAAACGTTTACCCAATTGGATGTTAAAGGCCATGGGGATGAATAGGGTTAAATAAGATTTTAAAATAATGAACAAAAAAGGGGGATAATCAAGCGATTATCCCCCTTTTTTGTTTCAATAACTCCATTCTATCGATTTAAACTTTCGCTTTATCGAAATTCATAGAATAACAATCAATTTTGTTTAAATTCAGATTACACCTATCGAGTAGCTATACATTTAATTATTATATCTATGAAATCAATTGTCACTTTTATTGCCCTTTTTCTTGTAATTAATTTACAAGCGCAGCCTGTTGGTTATGACTATGGTAAACTAATTACTGTAAATTCCTCAGAAGTATCAGGAGTTGATGACCTAATCAATTTTACAGTTTTAATCAATGTTGTTGATCCCGATTTGAAATCAGTTTTAAATGGTGGACATGTGGAGAGTGAAAATGGTTATGACTTAATTTTTATTTCAGACGATTGTTCAACTGTTATGACCCATCAAATTGAAAAATATGATCCGGTAACAGGAACGCTGATTGTTTGGGTTAAACTAACGGCATTGTCTGCCGTGACGAATACAAATTTTCATCTTTATTATGGAAATAATGCCATTATAATCGACCCCTCCTCCTATGCAACGTGGGACGCAGAATACGAAGGGATTTGGCATATGAATAATGACCCAAGTACAGGTTTGCT
This sequence comes from Crocinitomix sp., assembly GCA_047623705.1. GTDB lineage: Bacteria > Bacteroidota > Bacteroidia > Flavobacteriales_D > Crocinitomicaceae > Crocinitomix. The sequence continues at coordinate 40,263 of JBLHOW010000012.1, read as the reverse complement.
TCTTGATTATTCTGGTAACGGAATTGATGGTACGAGTCATGGAGCAATGACCCTTACAGATGTCGTATCAGGAAAGATTGGAGATGCTATTGACTTTGATGGGAGTAATGACTATTTCGCATTGGCATTAAAAAGCTACGCTACTATTGGAGCTATTCCTGAAATGACCGTTAGTGGGTGGGTTAAAACAAGTTACTCCGGAGGAAACACGAATAATTGGTCTATTCTTGATTTTGATCGATCTGAATATTATAATATATGGGTAACTGGAAATGGAAGATTGTGTTACTCTACGTCGCGCACAGGAAGTACATTTGATGATTCGTATGCTGGATCAAGTGGAGACCTTAATGATAACTCTTGGCATCATGTTGTTGGGGTCTATAACGGGACTGATAAGTTTTTATACATTGATGGTGTGTTAAGTCTTACAGACTTAAATCCGCATGGAGGCGCAGGAATTGGAACAGGAGTGACTCGTTTTGCTTTTATTGGCGACGGATCAGAGGCTAATTCTTATAATGGATCACGTAACAACATCTATTACGACGGTGTATTTGATGAAATTCGTTTTACAAATAGTGCTTTAACAGCGGACTGGATACAAACTGAATACAATAATCAAAACAATCCTACATCATTTCATACGGTGGGTATAGAAACTGCAGCTGAAGACCTCTGCCTATTGCTCCCTATTGAACTATTTGATTTTACTGTAGAAAAAGTAAGCAGTAAAGTACGTTTGGAATGGGTGACCCTGTCAGAACGAAATAATGACTTCTTTACAATTGAACACTCTATTGATGCTGTTAATTGGACACCTATTATGGAAATTCCTGGAGCCGGTAATAGCTCTTCTCAACTGAACTACTTTGAATTTCATAATACTCCTAAAATTGGTATCAATTATTACAGATTAAAACAAACAGACTATGATCGCAAATTTGAATATTTTAAGACAAAATCTATTCAAATAGATCCTTATAATGTTTTGAATGTCTATCCTAACCCAGCGGAAAACATGATTACCGTTATTAGCAAAGAAGATCTTATAGAAAATGACATACGGATCTTTGACTTAACGGGAAGGGATGTTACAAATTTGGTTTCCTTTTCGAGATTAACTGACAATCAATTCGAATTGAAACTCTCTGAACTTTCTAATGGTATTTATTTAATCAACTCTTCCCAAGGGGTTCATCAATTCATCAAAAATTAAGACTCTAATTTTTCGTTTGCTTCTTTTTCTTCCCACTCATAATTATAGGTATTATGCTTTCTATTAAAGTAAGCTACAAAGAGCAAAGACAAAGGGAAGAACAGAATAACAAAAATCCACTTTATAATTTTTAGAAAAATATTTTTTTCTTTAATCACAATTGTGTTGTTTTGGCTCTTAAATAATGATCTAAAATCACCATAGAAGCCATTGCATCAACAATGGGCACTGCCCGCGGAACGACACAAGGATCATGTCTTCCTTCGCCTTTAAAGTCAACATTTTCGTCTTTTTTATTGACTGTTTTTTGCGTTTTAATGATTGTTGCTACCGGTTTAAACGCCACGTTAAAATAAATCGCCTCTCCGTTTGATATTCCGCCTTGAATTCCTCCAGAATTATTGGAAACGGTAGTAGTTTTACCATCCTCGTTTATAAAAGAATCGTTATGTGTGCTGCCATTCATAGTTATAGCACTAAATCCTGAACCGAGTTCAAAACCCTTTACGGCATTAATGCTAAACATTGCTTTTGCTAAATCAGCATTAAGACGATCAAATACTGGCTCACCTAATCCGATTGGTGTGCCTTTAATCACACATGTAATTTGTCCGCCAATTGTATCGCCGTCCTTTTTTATAGCTTTAATTAACGCTTCCATTTCGGTGGCCGCAATAGTATCAGGGCAACGTACAATATTGGAATCGATTTTTGAAAGATCAAGATTTGCGAATGATTTTTGAAAGGCAATATTTCCAACTTGAGAAACATAACTTTGAACCGTTACTCCTATTTGATTCAGCATTTGTTTTGCAATAGCCCCAGCCACTACTCTACAGGCTGTTTCTCTAGCACTGCTTCTTCCTCCTCCTCTAACATCTCGAATGCCATATTTTTTTTCAGTAGTAAAATCTGCATGTGAGGGGCGATAAAGTTCCCCAATCTGCTTATAATCTTTACTGCGTTGATCTGAATTTTTTAACGTAAACCCAATTGGAGTGCCCAAGGTTTTACCATCTAATATTCCAGATAAAAACTCAACTGTATCCGCTTCCTTTCGCTGTGTTGTAATTGTCGACTGGCCTGGCTTACGTCTATCTAACTCGGATTGAATTGCATCTAAATCTAATAAAACATTACTGGGGCAGCCGTCAATAATTCCACCTATAGAAACGCCATGCGATTCACCAAATGTGGTGAGTTTATAAATAGTTCCAAAGGTATTACCTGCCATTTGTTTTATGTCTTATGCGCCAATTGTTAATTTACAAGATTCTAGGATTACACGAACTTCTTCTAGCGTTGGTGCTTCAGCATAGGTTCTTAAAACAGGTTCTGTTCCAGAAGGACGAATCATTAACCATCTATTTTCATCAAAGAAGTATTTAAAACCATCCATAGTTTCAACACGTTCAACTTGGTATTTACCAAACATGTTAAAGGCTTTATTCTTGCATTTATCAATGATTTGGCCTTTTAACTGATCCGTAATATGCAAATCGCTCCGCTCAAAAGCAAAAGGTCCAACAATTGCATATACTTCCGCAATTAAATCTTCTAAACTCTTACCCGTTTTCGCCATGAATTCCCATACCGTCAATCCCATCCAAATTCCATCACGTTCTGGAATGTGCGTTTTTAATGCAATTCCGCCAGATTCTTCTCCACCTAATAAAACATCTTGCTCGGGATCTGCCATTAATCCAGAAATGTACTTAAATCCAATTGGCACCTCTACATGCTCCAATCCATAATGGGTGCACATTTGTTTGATGCGGGGAGTACTGCTAAAGCCTGTTACAACTTTACCTTTTAATCCTTTATATTTTACTAAATAATGTATCGTTAATAATATGATATGGTGAGAATCCACGAATTCGCCAGTAGAATTATACAAGCCAATTCTATCTGCATCACCATCTGTCGCTAAACCACAATGTACCGAATCATCTTTTGCAATTAAATTCGAGAATTCAATCAAGTTTTTATGAATTGGTTCAGGTGCTTGCCCTCTAAATGAAGGATTATCATCACAATGTAAAAACTTGATAGATGGCAATAAGCGTTTCATCACTTTTTGTCCAGCGCCGTACATAGCATCATAAGCCCATCCAAAATCGGATTTCTCAATTAAATCTAAATCGAAAACATTTTTAACCTGATCGATATAGATTTGGTCAAAATCTCTAAAAAGCAATAATCCATCTTTCTTCGCTTGATCAATTGAAATAATATCCAAATTGATTTCATTCGTATTTGGAATAATAGTTTCAATTTCGTCTACTTCTTCTGGTGACAAAGGGCCACCAAAATGACCTTTTAATTTGTACCCATTATAGTTGGGTGGGTTGTGACTAGCAGTAATTACCACTCCCAAAGAAGCGTCTAATTTACGTGTAGCTAAGGAAATCATTGGAGTAGAAACAAAACCTGTATCGGTAGTATAAACTTTAATTCCTTTGTGCACAAAAATTTTGATTGCAGTTTCAACAAACATTGGCCCTCCAAATCGGCAATCATGCCCAATAACAACGCTTGGTTTTTTGAAATTTTGCAATAACCACTCAGCGGTTGCTATACTCACTCGTGCAACATTATCAACAGTATATTCTTTCGCGATAATCGCTCTCCAACCGTCTGTTCCAAATTTAATTTTCGTCATTCTTTTCTCTTTCAAATTCTAAAGCACAAATATACGAATAGCGTATAAATCCGCAGTACTGTTATATGAATAAATTAGCGCATAAAAGTCGCTTTTTTAAGCAAGAACGTTTATAAAGATAAATTCTTACAAAGTCGTTAAAAAAGAGAGGGTGTTAACCCCATCAGCAAAATCATTCAAGTCTGGATTTTGCGCTTTCCCAAATGGGACGTAATCTTGCCCAACTACTACTTGAATTTTTTCTTTGTTTTCGGTAATAAATTCCTTCACCTCATTTACGTCGTTATAACGTGCATAGTGCAGCATTCCTAAAGGAGAATTCAATTGTTGGTCTTCTTTTAAGAGCAAGAATCCATTGTCCAACATTTCTTGCAGGTTCATTAAATAAACGGCCTTATTATAATCATAATTGTTGGCATATTTATTATGATTTACTATGTCGTTAAATTGAAAAAAGGCATCATATAAGCGATTAACCTCAAAGTCTTGTGGAATCCAAACTTGAGATACATTGCGACATCCCAAACCAAAATAGGTAAAAATATCATGCCCCAATTGAATTAATTCTTCTTTCGTCTCTTTGCCATTTAAAACTGCAATTGACGTTCTGTTTTTTCGAATTACGTGCGGATATTTGCCGAAATAAGAATGGAAATAATTCGCTGAATTGTCGCTACCAGTGGCTATAACTCCATCAAAACCTTCTAGTTTATACTCTTTTATTTCAACCCATTCGGTAATAGTTGGATCAAAAAGAGATAAAATATGAATGATAGCGGGGAATAAATGTTTGTCATCTGAAGATAATTTGATGACCGATTTATTTCCACTTAAAAATACCGCCAAGAAATCATGAAAGCCAACTAATGGTATGTTACCCGCCATAATTAAGGCGATTGATTTTGGTTTCCCTTCGTTTATTGCATAACCTTCCACCCAATTGGTCAAATCTTTTTCGTTTAGCCATCCACCAATACCAGTAAAAGAATTGCGCACCTCAGTCTCAATAAACCATCCATTATATATTTTAACACGTTTGGTCAATTCAACCAAATCGTTGTACTCATTTTCATTAATTCCGATATCAAAACCAGGCCATTCTTGCTGTGCTCCTATTGCCTTCATGATCTCTCCGAGCCGTGATAATATTTTGATTTTCTGCAACAAATTCATTCTTTAGTTGTTTAAAGTTCTATACAGTATGACCTTTTGAAGTGCTAGTAACCTTTAATTTAATAAGGTACTACACACAATAATTGGTTGAAAAAGTAAAAAAATAAACTGGTTAAAACTTTAATTATGCTAAACCTAACCAGTATATTTGCAAAGTTAACGAATGTAAACGAACAACAATGGCAATTATAATAACTGATGAATGTATTAATTGTGGGGCTTGCGAACCAGAATGTCCAAATAATGCAATTTATGAAGGTGGTGCTGAATGGCGCTATTCAGATGGTACATCATTAACTGGCATGGTAACGTTACCTAACACAGGACAAGATGTAGATGCGGATGTAGATATGGAACCTGTAGATATGGATGTTTACTTTATTTCTCCTGACAAATGTACTGAGTGTGTTGGTTTTCACGAAGAACCACAATGTGCTGCAGTTTGCCCTGTTGATTGCTGCGTTGATGATGAGGACATTAGAGAAACGGAAGATCAACTTTTAGCAAAGAAAGATTTCATGCACTTAGACTAGTACCTATTGCTTGGTAATTAGTCGCAAGTCTTTAGTCTCTTGTATTTCTTGACTCATTGAGTCTTCGTTCACATTTTACTGCTTAAAACTTTCTTTAAAAATTATTTTTAAACTTAATTGTGCTCCAATAATTTTGTAATTTCGGCTTATGGATAGTATTGATACTCGAAAAAAAATTGAAGTTTGTTTTACCCCCTATTTATTCCCTCTTTTTAAAGACGAGTTTGACATTATAGTTGTAATTGATGTACTGAGAGCAACTTCTGCTATTTGCGCGGCTTTTCATAATGGCGTTGAAGGTTTAATTCCTGTTTCAACTATTGAGGAAGCAAAAGAATATCAAGAAAAAGGATATTTAGTTGGCGCCGAACGCCAAGGTAAAATTGTAGAAGGATTTGATTTTGGAAATTCACCTTTCTCTTACCTTAAACCTGAATTAAAAGGACAAACGGTTGTGTTGAGTACTACTAACGGTACAAAATCTATCCATATCGCTAAAGATGCTGGTCAAGTTGTAATTGGTGCCTTATCTAATTTAGATGTGTTATGCGCTTGGTTAGAAAAGCAAAATAAGAACATATTATGTTTGTGTTCGGGTTGGCAAAACAAATTCAACCTAGAGGATACGATTTGCGCTGGTGCAATTTCTGATCATTTATTGAATTCTGGGAATTTCAGATCTGAAGAGGATTCTTCTATTGCAGCAAAATATTTGTTTTTAAGTGCAAAGGATAATATTTTAGGATATTTAAAAGCTTCATCTCACCGTAGACGTTTAAAGAATTTGAATTTAAACGAGGATATTAAATATTGCTTAACTCCAAATTTAGCTCCAGTGATCCCTATTTTGAATGGTAATTGTTTGGAGTTGGTGAAAGAGGATGTTTTGCTTTAACCTGTTCTCGCTACAATTTTTATTTTGGCTTTGGCAAAATTAAAAATCACTCGAACTGACGGTTAAAGCACGTCAAATTTAAAGCTGCTTTTGGCCTTTCCAAATATAAATATTACTAGAGCTGACGATTAAAGCTTTGCATATATGAAAAAATGAGCGTTTGATTCATTTAAACGCTCTTAGTGGTTTGAGTGTATGAAGTGTCTAGATTTGACACGTTCAAAGAAAATAAAGTCTGCTTTTATAAGCTATTAGTATCAACTCAATACACAAACTAAATACTAGCGACTAGTCGCAAAAATCACTTATTCAAATCTTTTGGTCCAATATATTGAACTCGCGTGCCATTTCCAGCAATACTATCTATCTCTTGATATAAAATGGCGTCATTCGCAAAGTGAATCGTATAATCAATATTTCCTTTAGAAAATTTATAATCGGTGTTTGGCGCAATGGAATCAATATGCACAATGTGACTTTGAACAATAATGGTTTTTTTTTCTTTTACCACCTGAATTAAGTGATCAGTGGTAAGGTAATGCTCGGTAGGTGCCCCGGCTGTCCATGTTGTGACTGCTTTATTACAATTATAAGTTCCCTTATAAGTTTTAAATTCCTTACGATTACAAGATGCAACCATTAAAACTCCAACCAAGGAAATAAATAATTTTGTAGCAGAATTACGCCAACAATAATACGGCTTAAAAGCTGCACAAAAATCGAATGTTTTGGATCTTAAAATTCTCTTGCAACTACGCATCTAATTTGAATAACATCTCCTAAACCACAAGTGCTTGCACCAGAAGTTTCTTTGTGAGAAATCCAAACTAAATCGCCTGCTTCCCATGCTTGGAATTCATTTAAATTAGTTGCTTCCAGATAGTTTCCATCTTCCAATCTGAAAACGATACCACAAGTATCCGTATCAGAAAAATCAAAAACAGTAGCTTTTTCTGATCGAGCGCAACCATTATGCTTATCACAAGCTGAAAACGAGATAGTAGCTAACGCTAAAATTCCAAAAACTATTTTTTTCTTCATGGTAATACAATTTTGTTTAAATATACGAAAAAGAGCTTGAAAAGTTTCATCAGCCTGAGGCTGATTAAATCTTTTAGTCAAATTAATGTATTCTGAATTTTCTTGTTAAAATAGCATCACTACTGCGAAAGTGAAGAATGTATATTCCTTTTGCCCAATTTGAATAATTTACGCCATTTTCCAGTTGTAGGTTTGTTTGACAATAAACGAGTACCCCTGAAGTGCTATAAATCTTAATATCAGCAGTTGAAATATTATCTTCAAGCTTAAATTGGAGGATCTGGGTATTAGAATTTGGATAGATTGAAAGTTTTAATTCAGTCTCTTTGATTGAATTAGATTGTTGATCCCGATCATAAACAATCACTAATTTAGGACGCAATGCTGCGTTTGCATTATCACTAGATGCAAACAGCAAACTATTATATGTTTCTTCATTTACCAAACGTAGCATAAACCCAAAAGCCTCTTCTGGAAAAAGAATCATATCCTCTAACACCGTTTTTACATCTACTTCATAATCCAGATCTTCTTCCAAGGTTCCTTCTAGGAAAATCTGATTCGACTCTGTAGTACTTGGTTGGGTATCCCATGAAACGGTCTCTTCTGACCAATTGGAAGTTATTCTTTGAATGTATGCATTATTGCCTATTCCATCCCCTAAACTAGCATGTCCAGTATTTGAAGGAGAATTATACCCATATAAATAAAGCGTGGCTGATTCTATGATTGCCCAATCTGGAATAGCAGTTAAATCAAATTCAACAATTGCGCGAGCATCTACAGGCTCACCGCCGTGTGTCCATGAGCAAGCTACGAAATCAAAATGATCTCCTCCCATATAATCAGATACTCTGCTATCTAAAAAAGCATCCTTTCCCTCCTCAGCGTCAGGTTGCAACGTTAATGTTGTTTGCGCAATCCCAAACTGAACAGCAACTATAGCGACTATGGTAAATACCTTTTTCATAAGACTAATTTTCGGTTATATCTTATATACGGTTTCTACTTGTCAAAGGTTGGCTAGTTATACTCAACTTCATCTGCAACGCGCACCCATTTCCCTTTTGATCGTGCATAAATTGAATGATCATACATAGCTTCAACTGAGATGCCTGGCAAATAGAATCTCCCTAGGTAGCTCGAGTTCAACTGTACTTTAAACGTTTTTTTCTGATTCGCATTCAAATTAAAATAGGTAAATACGCGATCATCTCTTAAATCTTGATACGTGAAATAATCTGATGTATTGCTATTGTATTGATCCATTCTTGAATTGTGAATTTCCCAACCAGATGGTACAATATGTACTAATGCTAATTCTTGTAAATTACCGCGAGTCCCAGGATTTGTTACCGTTATTTCTGCCATAAAGTCTTTTCCTTGCGGTAATTTATCTACCTCAATTTTATTCTTCTTCATGTCAAAATAATCAACCTTAATACTGATGTTCTTCGCCATTGCTTCTTCATCTCCTCCTAAAGGAATTCCTTTAGTGATTAAGCGAACATAGAGAATTCCATTTCCAGCATTTTTTAGCTCAATTTGTTTTCCTTTTCCTCCCAAATCAAAACTAACCATGGTCATGTCCGAATTTCTTGAACCTGCTTCACCATTAATTTTATAAGAAAACTTCATTTTATCTTCAGCCTTGTTTTCGCCAACAAATTTACTAACGGCTAACAAACAATAAGCCGTTGTTTGTGTGCTCATCCAACTATCATTATTTAAACGATTGGCAATAGTTTTAGCCAGCTCTGCCCCATCTACTTTTTGATCTAATAAAACCAAGGTTTCTAAAATCATTGCTTCATCTCTGGTATTTGAACCATAAGTGTATGACAATTCTTGATATTCTGGAATATTTGTATTAACCCCATTGATCAATCCTAGCGCCGCTTCTTTTTGCCCCGCTAATTTATAAGCTGCGGCCAAGCGCCATTTTGCAGGTACAGATAAATCTGTGCGTTCACGCAAACGATTCATTAAGCCGAGTTCTGATTTACCAGCTAATGCCAATGTGAAGAGGCGATAGGCTTGCGTTAAATCATCATAACGCGCACGATCATTCGTTTCATTGGATTTATTCCAATTCCTGGCTTGTCGTTTTTGGTACCTTATCCATTTCGTCTTCAATCCAGATGGAACGGAATAGCCTTTCTTTTCAGCCTCTAATAAAAAGTGTCCTGCATAATTGGTTCCCCATTCATTGTCATAATTACCTCCAGGCCAGTATGAGAATCCTCCATTGGAAGTTTGAAAGAGTTTAATGCGTTCGATTCCAGCATTAACATTAGTTTGGATACCTGCCTGTTTCTGAGGATCTAATTCAACCAATTCGGACAAATAGAGTTGTGGAAATACAGATGAAGTTGTTTGTTCAATGCATCCGTGTGGATATCCTATTAAATAATCCAATCGACGGCCCAAATCAAGGGGCGGGAAATTAGAGACTTCTAAATAAGCCTGGTTGGTTCCCGAAATCCCGAAATAATCAACCCCACTTGTAAAGGATTCGCCTGCATTCAATACTTTTTCAACTGTTTTGGTTTGTTCCGAATTTGGTGTGCGTACATCAATTTCAAAATCATAGGTCGCTTTTTGACTGCCACTTGTGGCAATAATACTCACTTTACCCAAACCTGTTTTTTTGGCTACTTTTAAATTAAAGTTGACAATTTTATCGCCAATTTTATTGAACGTGATCGCTTTGGTCTTTTTACCATCAATCGTGAACATATTATTGGTTTTAACTGTAATTGAAACATTTTTAATTTGTTTCTCCATGGCAAAAACATTCACTGGTAGTGTCACCAATTCACTTGGACCAACTACACGTGGCAATGTTCCTAATACCATAAGTGGATTACGAACAGCAACTGTTTTCTCGGCATTGCCATAGGCGCTATTTTCGCCAGCAACAACCATTACGCGAACTGAACCAACGTAGTTTGGAATATCAATGGTGTGCGTATTTACTTTTCCATCATATTCAAATGGCCCTATAAAGCGCACCATTGGTTCAAAACGATTGGCTTTTGCAGCTTTTTTACCATCTCCTTCTCCATCTCCTCCAATTGCCAATAATTTATCCAACTCTTCACCGTAATTCCCCATCACATAGTCATACATATCCCATGTTTTGACTCCTAATGCTTCTCGTGCATTAAAATGATTCCAAGGATCTGGCGTTTTGAAATTAGTTAAGTCTAATAAACCTTCATCCACAATGGCCAAGGTATAGGTCATTGGTTTTTTACTTTTTTCACTGATTTTAATCGTGGTTTTAGTTTCTGGTCGCAATACATCTGCCATTTGAATAACAGGGTTCAAATGACTTGCTGGATCTTCGACATAAATTGGAATTACACCGTACATTCTTATTGGCAAATCATTGGTAAGGGCTTGATGCGGCTGAATCAACGTTACATGAACAAAAACATTCGGATCCATTTCATCTGTCGCTTCAAAAGTTACCTCGGTTTCGCCTTTCTTCGTATCCACCCAAAATTTATTAATGATTTTAGTGCCACTTTCTAAACTAATTAAAGCTTTCCCTTGGTCTGGTGTTGGAATAGATAATTTTACTGTTTCACCTGTTGTATAATTCTCTTTGTCTGCAGAAAAGCTTAACATAGTCGCGTTTTCTGAATCTTTACGATTTGCTCTCGCATAGTAAGGCCAATCTACAAACACAATTTGCCCAGCTACATGACCCGATTTTTCGTCTTCCACTAAAATGAGGTAACGCCCCCACTCTGGTTGATCCACTCTAAAATCAAACTGTCCTTTACCTCCATTTGTAGTAACTCTTTTCCGCTCTACAGGAACCGTACCCGTTCTGGATATATAACTTGCTAAATCATTGTCATAACTATCCCACCACCATCTCCATTCTAATTTATAAACTTGCACATTCACCTGGCCATCAACCAATTTCCCTTGCTCGTTTACAGTTACCAAATCTATATAATGATTTTTCCCTGTTACCAAAGCGCCACCATATAAGTCACCCTCTGGAACACGCAATCCTGCATACTCTTTATAAGGCGAGTAAACCACAGAAGTTCGATCAATACTAAAATCGCCTCCTTTTTCAAAAACTTTGGTTGTGAAATAGGCTTTTAACATACCTGGAGCCGAAGTCGTCAATGAAATTCCATGATCAAATGATACTTTCCCTTGGTCGTCTAACTTGCCTTCAAAAATTGTTTTATCCTCTGCAGAAAATTCTTTTAAAGGATCGTCAAATACAAATCCGTTAAACTTTTTAAATGCAGTTTGTGTCGCCACCAAATGCACGTCAACTTTCGTTTTTAAATCACCTGCAATGGCACCGTGTAACCATTTAGATTCCAAATTAACCTTTCTACTAGCCGATTGATTCAAGATTTCTCCGTCAAATGAAAGTTCTATTTTTAATCGATTTGGTTTAACTGATTCAACTTTAATTGTTTTATGAAAATTACGGTTCCCCACGCTCACTCTGGCGCTATAATTCCCCGTTTCATCTTCCGGATTAGTGGCAGTTCTAAAATCATACAGTCCATTTACCGACCGTGTTGACATTTGCTCATCCACTACTATTCCTTGCGGATTAATAAATTCAAACTTAACCGGATGCGAAGAAGGTAAAAGGTCGGCTTTGTCTTCCATCATAAATGAAACATACAAACTGTCTCCGGGACGCCAAACACCACGCTCTGTATAAATGAATCCTTTAACGCCATGTTGTACGGTTTCACCAGAAACGTCAAATTTACTGAGTGATAAACTCTCGCCATCTTTTAGTTTTAAATAACCTTTTTGATCCTCTTTTTCAGCAACTAATAAAAATGGTTTGCGATCTAAATGCGCAATTGCCATTCCTTCACCATCAGTTTCTACTTCACCTAAAAATTGTTGTTGATAGTCGTAAAACTTTACCGTGGCGCCAGAAATTGGCTCTGTCGTGTTCAAATCTGTTAATACCACATGCATATTTTTATCTGAACCTGCTTTTGCAATAATCCCAATGTCGGATATTAAGATATTTCTGGCAATTGATTTATTGCGGTAATAATAGTCACTGCATGGATTCTGACGATCGCTATAATCATAGTCGTAATCGTAGCCATAATCATCATAATAGTCGTAGTAATAATAATTGTCGCCCCAATCATTCTCATTCCAAGGTTCATTGGTTGATGTAAAGTTGAAGGTGGTCAAGTTTTCATCTCCTTCTTTACTATCGGCACAATCGTATAATGAATATTCTTTTTTAGCAGAGAGTTCTACTCTATAAATGGATCCTAAATCCATGTTCACATATTTAGAAAGATCAATAGAGAAATTATTCCAACTGTGTAAATCCAAATCACCATCAGGGTTTAGTTCTACACGTTCTTCGTGCACTTCTCTTGATACACGTCTTAATTGATAGGTTCCGTCAAAACTATTGACTTGAAGAAACTGCATCATATTGTCCTCATAAATCTTTGTAATGGTAACATCTACTGAAGTCAAATTAATGGCTGAGAAAGGGAAATGCGCATCTGTAGACTTTGGAACAATATTACCCTCTCCAATCAACTCAAAGTCAGGTGAAATATCTTCAAAATAAATCCGATAGTCTTCCGAATTATCCATTTTGTCACCGTTTGAATTTTTCACGCCTCTATTTATCCGCAAACGATCAGACCCTGTAATACGTTCAGTTGGATAAACCATTACGACTTGCCCATCTGCAACCAAATTAACATCACTATCTTCTAAATAAATTAGTCCTTCTAAAAATTGACTTGAACTTAAAGGGTCAGAAAAATGAATTTTAATGTATTGTTGCGGTGCATGGTTCACTTCATAATCAAGCACTACAAATTCGCCAATTTTCGGAATTTTTATGGATTTCTCGCCAGATCTGTCAATGTTAACTGGGCTGCCATCCCATACTAATTCCAATTTAGAACGTTCTGTTTTACGAATAATATTTTCTACCACAAAACCATAAACATGATCACTTTCGCGGTACGTTTTAATGTTCAAATCGGCTCCGTCTTGCGTAGCATGAATAATATCACCAATTCGTGTACTATCCACACTTCCAGTAAAATGAATTTTACCTATTAACTTTTGTTTTGAATAATCTGATTCGCTATAGGACTGAAAACGCTCAATCTCAACTTTCATATTACGTTCCAAGGTTCTAAAGTTGAATTGAAAAACCTCAAAGTCATCCTCCACTTCAACAATATCTGTTAAATCAAGCTCAACTTTATAGCGAACGCCTGCGGTTAAAGGTTCATCTGGTACAAATTCAATGGTGCGTTCATCAATCCAATTGGCCGAACCTTTTGCATTGGGCTGTAATGTAAATGCGTCTGAATGATCCTGTGCACGGATATCTTCCGCAATGTTTTGATTGAACTGTACTTTAATCGTTGCATCAGTATTCACAGTTCCTCCCGTAAATGCAGTAATGTATTCTGCAAATTCAGGATTGATTTGTACTTGATCTCCTTGTTCGGTTTCTTTTGATCCAGAGCAAGCGACTATTGTGGCTAGTATAAATGTGAAGATTGCAATTTTTTTCATAAGGCGAATGGTTAAATATGTGCAATAAAAATGTCGGAATTCAACTCGAATAAAGATCACAGATTATTGACTAGAACGAATGTAATTGTATTTCTTAGTAATTACAACAGATTAGATTAGAAGTTCATGAACAAGTTATTATCTGTTTTGGAAAGGTGATTATTTGATTAACCTTGATAGGTTTCAATTCCGTCTTCGGTAATCACATAAGTTTTGCGTTTGCCTGCCTCACGAGAAAAGATGACGTCAAAATTAATGCCGTTGCCCACGTCCATATTTAGCAATGCGAAGTTTGGATGATTTGGCGCTTTTAAATTCTCATTACATTCTGAGCAAAGGAAATCAACAATTTCGTGTACATTAAAATTGGTTTCTGGAATGTGGCGATAAGTATAGTTTCCAAAACTTACGGCCATAAAAATCTTGCCTTCAATTCCAGAATCCCGCCTTGTAACAAGTACAATTTCTTCACTATCACTCAGTAAATGTTTACAGAATGGACATGAGAAGTGGAAATCTTTTAGATCCATAGAATAGGCTTTTTTATAATTTATGACAATTTTAACAGTTTTACAACTTTTTGAGAAAAAAGTTGCAAGTATTTCGATTCCCAATGTAAGGCGTTAAGTGTTTCGTGTTAAGTATTTTGTATTTGGCACTGGGATTTAATCTCGCTATACGCATGAATGATTAATGAATACCAACTATAAAAGCGAGAAGAAAAATCCGTAAAACACCGATTTAGCTGATTATTACGGATTTTTTCAGAATTTAAAAGCCATCCATTTACCTACTAAAACTAGAGACTATATAACAATCTCACTCTCCCGAACAGCACTCATATATTTCCCACCGGGATAGGTATCGTTATAATCAAAATTCAACCAGAAAAAACCTTTACTGTCTTGGTAATAGAATATCGATTTGCCTTTTGATTCTTCTTGAAAATAGACGTTTTTAATTAAGTAAACTACGGTTTCCAACTCTTGTGCATCTCCAAACTTAACTTCAGGATACATATGTCCTACTTCCCTATCTTCCATTTGAACAATGGTGCGAACCAATTTAACCTCTCCACCAATTGACTTAATTGCTGCAGCCATCATAATTGAATAATCATCACAATCACCTTTAAACTTTTCATCCGCCTCTAATTGTCCAATCGTTTCTACCGCGCTAGAATAGTAATCTTCATCTAAAGGGTCATAAACATAATTCCATGCCGACCTGACTTCCTTGAAAACACTAAAAAACTGTACCCATTTCCTATTACTGGAAAGGTGCGCATTATCTTGAAAGTGTTTAACCGCTGTATTTGCTGCATAATTCCGAACGATCGGATCTTTATAATTAATTGCTTCGCGCAGTTCTTTTTCTTTTTTGAAGTGTGTTTCGTGCGTTTCAAACTTTTGTCTCAATGAATTTTCAGAAAGATCATATAAAAACTCCGAATAATCATGGTACAAATTATCCATAGTGTAGAATCCTGAAAAATTTGTAATGGTTAGCGCCACTAAGCCGCCAATCAGAACAACATAAACAACCATTCTCATTTTCTTCAACAAATAATAGGTGGCAAAGAAAATGGCTAAAAACAAGATGATGTGGTCAATGCGAATATTTGCAATTTCCCAGGCAGGGAAATATTTATAAAGCAGCACAAATACGGGCATTGTTAGCACAGCGGATACAATTCCGAGTAAAATGACAGAGCCACCCTTGCTTTTTGAAACTTTTTCTTCTTCCACGGTTCAAAAATAGTGAATCTATGGCAGGACTATGCAAAAAATAAACGCAATGTATTATTCGTGTATTAATCCGTTAAATTCGACTTGTGAAACAGACAATTTGATTGCTCTAAATTGATTATATTTGGCGTTCAATCTTAGAAAAAATCATTTTTATGAAGAATATAACAGTTATTGGAGCAGGTACAATGGGGAATGGTATTGCGCATGTTTTTGCTCAAAACGGATACGCAGTTACACTTGTTGATATTTCGCAAGCAGCTATTGATAAAGCTATTGCAAAAATCGGTAAAAATTTGGACCGAATGGTAGCCAAAGAAAGAATTTCAGAAGCTGATAAAGCCGCGACTTTGGCCAATATTGGTTCTAGTACTGATTTAAAAACTGGTGTTGCAACTGCTGATTTAGTAGTTGAAGCTGCAACTGAAAATGTCGATCTTAAATTGAAAATTTTCAAAGATATTGATACCCATACAAGTGATAATTGCATTTTAGCAACAAACACTTCATCAATTTCAATAACAAAAATTGCTGCGGTTACTTCTAAGCCTGACAAAGTTATTGGAATGCACTTTATGAATCCCGTGCCAATTATGAAGTTGGTTGAGATCATTAGAGGTTATTCTACTTCTGACGAAGTGACTAACATCATCATGGAAACTTCAAAATCATTAAAGAAAGTTCCTGTTGAAGTAAATGATTACCCTGGCTTTGTTGCTAACAGAATTTTAATGCCAATGATTAACGAGGCGATTATTACACTAAACGAAGGTGTTGCTGGCGTTGAAGAAATTGACACTGTTATGAAGCTCGGTATGGCGCACCCAATGGGTCCCTTACAATTGGCCGATTTTATTGGACTAGACGTTTGTTTGGCTATTATGAATGTTCTGCATGACGGTTTAGGAAACGATAAATATGCGCCTTGTCCTTTATTGGTGAATATGGTTATGGCTGGTAAATTGGGCATTAAATCAGGTGAAGGCTTTTATAGTTGGGGACATGGAACGAAAGATTTGATTGTAGCGGATAATTTTAGTAAGTAGGTTTATAGAATTTAGTCTTTAAATATTGGATGTTAGACGTTGGATATTGGATTATGAAAAAGAACACTGAGGTGCACACAGTGCAAAATTCGAAGTGTGCTTAAGTACTAGCGACTAATGACTAGATTAATTAATCACTAACTCCTCATCATATTCTAATTCCCATTAAACAAATATCATCCGTTTGATCTTTATCTCTTTTCCAATCTGATACAGCATTGTTTACGGCTGAGTATTGCTCATCCATTGATTTTTGGTAAATGTCCGTAAACAGGCTTTGCATTCTGCGATAGGTAAACTTTTTATAACGATCACCTCCAAATTGATCTGGGAAGCCGTCTGAGGTCAGGTAGATGACATCTCCTTTTTGAATTTCAATTTCTGTATTGGTATACGAATTTGAAATTTCATACTCGGCACTAATACCAACTTTATCCCCTTTCAAAACAATTAATTCGTCATCTTGAATAAGATAAAGCGAATTATTTGCACCAGAAAATTCGAGGATATTTGTCTTTAAATCGATACTACATAGTGCGAGATCCATTCCGTCAAATAAATCAGCCTTGCGATCTCCAGTTTGTCCAAAAGCTAGTGAAAGTCCAACTTGTAAGAAGTTAAGTATTTGTGATGGAACTGTGATTCCTTTCTCGTTTACAGCTTGATCTAACAAGTTTCGTCCAATGATACTCATCATTGCACCTGGTACTCCATGTCCTGTACAATCAACCACAGCAAATAGTATTTTTGATTGAGTTCTGTCTACCCAGTAAAAATCACCACTTACGATATCTTTTGGTTTAAAATAAACAAAAGACTGAGGCAGGAGTTGCTGCATAAATGATTTATCAGGTAAGATGCCTTTTTGTAATCGTTTAGCATAATTAATACTCGCCGTAATATCATTGTTCTTTTGAACCAACTCTTCCGTTCTCAGTTTTACTTTTGATTCCAGTGTATCGTAGAGTTCTGCATTGTCAATTGCAGTTCCAATATAAGAGGCTAAAGTTTTTAAAATATCTAAATGATAAGGTTGGTAAGCATTTAATTTAAAACTTTGGATTGTAATAACTCCAATCATTTTATTTTCAACGATCATTGGATAAAAGAGAAGTGAATTTGGCATTTCTCCAATAGGCACAACTATTTTATTAACGTACTTATGACTTTCTTTCAGATTGTCATTAATTAAAACTTCTTTTCTGTTATCAATGCACCATACGCCATAATTATCTTTTTCGTCCATTGAAATTCGCATAGGCGCATGCTTTACACCGTTTTCAATCGAGTACTTATCATTAATAGAATTATTTTCTTCTTCATAAATCCGAATGGAGAATATTTCGGCATCCATCAATTGCCCTATTCTTTCATAAAGCTCATCAAAAATTTCTTCTAAATCTAAGGTCGAAGAAACCAACTGTCCTATTTCACTTAACAAACGCGTATTAAAATAATTGACCTCCAGCTCCTCTTTTTGCAAATTAACTTCCTTTGTTCGAGTGCTAATTTTTTCTTCCATTGTTTCGTAAAGCGAGGCATTCTCCATAGCAATCGCTACAAAACTGGCTAAACTTCGAATAAGGTTGAGTTGATATTCATCATAAGCGTCTTCATTAAAACTTTGAACAGTAAATACGCCAATTGTTTTTCCTTTTAGAATTAATGGTAAATAGACTATTGAACTAGTTTGATCACCAGCCACTGGCGCCACATTACCTACTCCAGGCACATAATCATTAATTTGAGTAAAAAAGTCACTAATAATTATTTCTCGCGATTCTTTAAAACAGATAACCCCTAAACGCGTGTTATCGTCAATATCAAAACCAAAGTTTGCTAGCCCTTCCCCATTTTCAAGGATCTGCGGAAAAACTAATTTTGTATGCTCTTTATTTGGTATTGCAATACCAAACACGTTTGCATCCATTAGTTTATTAATATTACCGTAAACTTTATTTATAATGTCGGTTACTGAGTGAGTAGAAGTAATTTGCATCCCAATCTCACTCAATAAGCTTGCGTTAGCATGTGTTTTACTTAAAGACTCCTCTACACCTTTTTGGTCAGATATATTACGTGTTACAACACTATAACCACTTATATATCCAGTTGTGCTATCAACTTTAGGCCGCGCCCTTTGACCAACCCACATTACCTTACCATCTTTAGCGTTTGTTGGGAATTCGATATAAGAATTTAATTCTTTTTCTTTGAACTGCGTTTCATAGAATAGTTTCACCCGCTCTTGATGCTCTTCTGGAATTATTTCAACAAAATTCATTTTGATTAATTCTGTTTTCGAATAACCTAGGTTATCGGACATGACATCATTCACAAAAATAAATCTTCCCTCCAAATTGATTTCAAAAATCATATCAGTCGACCCTTCTACAAGGTCGGCATATTGCTCTTCTAATAATTTTGTTTCAGTTATATCAGTTGCAACACTAATGTATTTAATGAGCACTCCTTCTTCAGTAAAAACTGGTGAAACATTAATCGAAATCCAATAACTTGAATTACTTATGCGATTCGTACTTTCCACTTCAATAGTAAATGGCTCTTTTGCCGAATAACGTTTCAGTAAATCACCTTTTTCTTCTTTTGATAATAAGGGACCATTGTAAATATCCACCGGGCTATTCCCTATTACAGAGTCAGCACTCAACCCAGACATTTCAGTAAAACTATCATTCACCCATATCACTTGAACATTCGCATCAAAAATTACGATTGAGTTTGTTGTATTACTTGCAACTAAAGAAAGTTCTTTTAATTCTTCTGCAACTTTTTCTTGTTCGGTAATGTCATGTGAAATAACAATGTATCGATCCAAGTCACCGCTATCATTTAAAATTGGAGAAATGTGCAATCTTGTTAAAAAGGCTTTCTTACTTTTAGCATATTGCGTAAGGTTCGCTTCAAAGGCTTTTTTCTCGTCAAAAATTCGGTCATTAATTTCGGTTACTTCCTTTATATCGGTGAGTTCACCACCTAAAAGTTCGTAAGGCGTTCTGTTAATAGCTTCAAATTTCAAAAAACCAAACTTCTTTTCAAATGCACTATTTACCCATTCTATTCGATCGTCATTTCCAACAATCATAACCATTTGCTCAATGTTTGCCGCAACTATTGAGAGTTTTTGTAACTGTTCTTGTTGTTGTTCCAACTGTTTAAACAACTTGTTCCCTTTCATTAATCGACGGTAAAGCAAAAACAAAAGAATAAAAGTTACAATAAGTCCTATTGTGATGGCGTAAATTAATAATTCATCATTTTCAGATTTTAAATCTTTTGCTTTTAATTCACTTTCAGTTTTTACCTGCTCACGTTCGCGTATTACTTTATCCACCTCAGTTTCATAGTTCTTCCTTTGGCTTCCCTGCTCTATTTGGTAAAGTGAATCTTTTAATGTATGATATTGCGTTAGATAATTATTCGCCTTTTCATAGTTCCCGCTCTTTTGATGGGCATTTGCAAGCACTTCAAAATTTTCTAATTTCTCCTTAATAAGGTTTCTTTCAATCGCAGTTTGAAGTCCTAATTCGGCATGCGTAATTGCTTGCTTATAATTTCCGCTAATAATCTTAAGGTTACCACAATAAGCGTTTGAAGAAGAAATTAATCTAAAATCCCCTAAGGCTATTGATTTGTTGTGGGCGTCATTGGCAAAATTCTCTGCCATAATCAGATTATTTTGCAACAGAAAGTATTTAGATATAGACAATAAATTAGCAGGTGTTGAATGCCTAAATTCGTTTTTAGTCTCGTAATTCAAAACAGTCTCGAAATAGAAAAGTCCTAACGTGGTATCTCCTGTTTCTAGTAAAACTGAACCCAGTTCACCATAGATTTCGGTAGACGTTTGACTATCATTTGTAGCAATGGCCAAATCAATAGCACTTAAATAATACTGAACTGCTTCATTATATTGTTTATTGAGTTGATAAGAATGCCCAATATTTTGCAATACTCGTAACTCCATCTCTTTATTATCAGTTGCTAAGGCTAGTTTAATAGCTCTATCAAAATATTCAAATCCACCAGAGACGTGTATACCATTTGCTATTTTGAGTTCTCCTAATCGATTAGATGCGAATAGCTCTCCCTTTTTATAGTCAATTTTTTTGGAGAGATTGAGTGACAACTGTGCATATTCTGTTGCTCTTGTTTGATCATATATAAAATATGCTTCTGAAATTTGATAGAGGACCTCTGCCTTTTCCTCACCTTGGTTAAGGACAGAAAGACGCATAATGAGTGAATCAATTACTTCGCCATTACTTGTATTTTGAGCTATCGTGGATTGTGAAAATAAAAGAAGGACAAAACCTAGCAATAGGAATCTTCTTCGCAGCCAATTAAGGTCGCGTAATTTAACAGGCTGAATAAGATGGTTGGTCACAATACTTAAAGATAATTAAATATTCACGTTATCCTTGTAATACGCCCACTTTTTGAAGCTAGACTCTGTAAAAAAAGAAAACCGTTAGTCCGCCTAAGGCGCACTAACGGTTTAAATAATATTAAAAATTTCTAATGGTAAGGGATTACTCTCCTACTACTTCGAAATTGAAACTTTGTTTTACTTCTTTGTGCAAGTTTGCAATTGCTTCGTACGTTCCAACTTCTTTAATTGGTTCGTTTACAATTGTAATTGATTTTCTATCAATCTCAACACCTTCAGCAGCCAATGAAGCAACTAAAGCAACCGTATTAATTGATCCAAAAATCTTTCCGCTTTCACCAATTTTAGCAGCAACTTTAACAGTTGTTGCAACTAATTTAGCTGCAACTGCTTCTGCAGCTTCTTTAATTTGTGATTCTTTATGAGATTTTTGACGCATTACTTCAGTATGCGCTTTTTTTGCAGATTGTGTTGCTAGTGAAGCATAACCTTGAGGGATTAAGAAATTTCTTCCATATCCATTCTTTACAGTTACTACTTCGTCTTTATATCCTAACTTGTCTACGTTTTTCTTTAATATAACTTCCATTACAAGGGAATTTTTAATTCAACATTAAATTTATTTCATCAAATCCGCAACATAAGGAAGGATTGCAAGGTGTCTTGCTCTTTTCACTGCCTTATTTACTTTTTTCTGAAATTTTTGAGAAGTTCCAGTTACTCTTCTCGGCAAGATTTTCCCTTGCTCATTGATAAACTTGATTAAGAAATCCGGATTCTTATAATCAATGTATTTGATTCCGCTTTTCTTAAATCTACAATATTTCTCCTTTTTAATTTCAATATTAATGGGAGTTAAATATCTAATTTCTGATTGTGACATTTTTAAATTCTTTTAATTAAACACTTTGTTAATTATGCTTTAGCAGCTAATCTTCTTGTTTTCTCAGCGAAAGCGACATGATCTTTATCCATTCTCACAGTTAAAAATCGCATGATGCGCTCATCACGTTTAAATGCTATCTCCAATTTTTGGATTAAGTCTCCTTGCGCTTCAAATTCAACAAGATTGTAAAAGCCGTTAGATTTTTTCTGAATTTGGTAAGCCATCTTTTTGAGGCCCCAGAATTCTTTGTGTTTAATCGCTCCTCCGTTGGAGGTGATAAAATCTTCATACACTTTTACTGCTTCCTTTGTCTGTTCATCAGACAAAACGGGAGTTAAAATGAAAACAGTTTCGTAACTATTCATATATAAAATTTTAATTATGCTCGCCGCAACACTATGTTTTGGCGAATAAGTCTGCAAAGATACTTTTATAAATTGAAGAACAAAGAATTTTAATTAAAGTTTTATCTAAAAAGAACGTATACCGATTCTAGTTAATTCTGATTAGTGACAAATTGTTCCCTCACCTCTAGCAAAGGCAGATCTTAAGAGGCCGTCATCATAGTCTCTGTCAGCTAAAATTCCATAAAATTTTAATAGATAATAATTACCCTCAAGATATTCAAAGAACTGACCGGCATTAACCAAAGAAACAGTGCTACGTAAATTAAAATAGTCTTCCTCATAGATTGACTCCCCTGCTATAACTGCTGCAAACAAGTGATATTCATATTGCTTAATTTGATCAAAGCAGCTAGTTGCAACATCCCAATCCTTTGAAAGGCATTCTTCGCTTGCCATTATTGCTTTTTCGAGTTCGTTAATTCTTTCTTTACTATAGGGTAGATTTAATCTAATGTCTTTATCTCTATAAACGCAATAATGATCAGCATGAATTTCAAACACATATTTTAAAATATCATGTTTAACAAAAGGTATTTCCCAATCGCCATTTACAGGGAAATTAGCATTCCCCGTAAAAGTATATTTATTGTCCCCTATTCTATCTATTAGCATTGCTCCCATAAAAGGAGGCCAATTGATAATAACAATATCATTATTTACATCTATTAATTGAAACATGTAAAGATCCGTCATTTTTGTCAATGAATCTAAATCGTGATTAAGGCATAAGCTAGAACCATTCAATGGGACCCTGACAGTATCATTAATCAGGATATTTAAGCAAGGGAATTCATAATCAGAATACTCACTTACAAGTGTATTTGGAGTATTTTCTTCAGATGCAATAGCAACATCAAGCGTAGCATTAATGTCAATTAATTCATTAATTTGATTCTCATTAGTGCAAGAAAAAAAGCAGATAATAAACAGGAAGTAAAAGTACCGCATAGTTGATGGTTTCCATTCAAAGATAATATGATTCACATTATTGTAAATTAAACAGATGATGAATGCTGAAAAACTGTTAATAAGTAGCGCACCGTTTATGACTAGATTCTAGCGTCTTTAATTTATATTTGTTCTTCAATATTTTCTATGAGTAATTTTGTTGTTTCAGCCCGTAAGTATAGACCGCAAACTTTTGATACTGTTGTAGGACAATCGTCCATTACAACGACATTAAAAAATGCGATTAAAAATGACCATTTGGCGCAAGCCTTTTTGTTTTTTGGATCGAGGGGAGTTGGAAAAACAACTACTGCCCGAATTTTGGCAAAAACCATTAACTGCTTAAACCTAAGTGCTGAAACTGAGCCCTGCAATGCATGCGAGTCTTGCACTTCTTTTAACGAAGGGCATTCGTTTAACATTTTAGAGTTGGATGCGGCATCTAACAACTCTGTTGATGATATTAGAAACTTAATTGATCAAGTTAGAATTGCTCCACAGGTTGGAAATCATAAAATCTTCATCATTGATGAGGTCCATATGTTATCTCAATCAGCATTTAATGCTTTTCTAAAAACATTAGAAGAACCACCTAAGCATGCGGTTTTTATTTTAGCAACGACTGAAAAACATAAAATATTACCGACCATTTTATCCCGTTGTCAAATTTTCGATTTCCACCGAATTCAATTAGAAGACATTGTAAGTCATTTGGCATCCATTGCTGAAAAGGAAAACATAAAAGCGGATGAAAAAGCACTGCACGTAATTGCACAAAAAGCGGATGGTGCCCTAAGGGATGCACTTTCAATCTTTGATCAAATTGTGTCGTTTAGTAATAATAATGTAACATACGAAGCGGTTTTAGAAAACTTAAACGTGTTGGATTATGATTATTACTTTAAAATAATTGAAGCCGCCAAGGAAGGTAATATCGCGGAGAATCTTTTAATCTATAATGACATCTTATCTAAAGGATTTGACGGCAGTCAATTTATATTGGGACTTTCAGAGCATCTAAGAAATTTATTGGTTTGTAAAGATCCGGCAACTGTTACTTTAATGGAAGTGCCAAGTGAAATTAAAGAGAAGTATTTAAGCCAAAGTGAAACAACTTCACAAAATTTCATTTTGTTGGCGCTGGATTTATTACGCGATACTGATTTGCATTTTAAAGCCAGTAAAAACAAACGCCTTAGTGTAGAAATTTCTTTAATGAAACTGAGTTCAATTGAGGCAACCTTAAAAAGCAAGCAAGCATCTTAAGTTTTAATGACATATTAATACTGCCCTTTGAAGGACAAGGTGAAGTAGCAGTTAAAAAAGCTCCTACGCAAAATCAATCTAATGGTGACACTAAAACAGCTGCTGTAAATAATGGCCCTAAACTTGGTGGCATACCTGTTCGGAAACAAGTGAGTCAGCCAACAGGTAAACTAAGCACCAACAATGTTGGAATTAATGAAACCATAAACCCAACAATTCGCAATAATTCAAAAGAAAGCCTAGAAGTTTCATCAGACCAAGCAGAAGATTTTACGTTTGATCAATTGCAGCATGTCTGGAAAGATTATAGCTTGGCCGTTCGCCGTGAAAAGCGTGAAAGCATGTATTCTACTTTGATGAATTCTAAAATGACCATGTCGTCTGATTACCAAATTCACCTGGAAATTGCAAACGAGTTACAAGGAAAAAATTTAGAAATAGAAAAGGTTGAACTTTTAGGTTTCATTCGTGCCAAATTAAAAAACTATTCAGTTGGTTTAAAGTACTCTTTAATTGAGAGTGAAAAACTGGAAATTTTAGATAGCAAGGGGATTTTTGACAAGTTAGCAGAAGAAAATTCGTCATTGAATAAATTTCGAAAACTTTTCAATTTGGATATTGAGTTTTAAGCCCACCCTAACTTCATCCATTATAAAAGCAGTTGATGTCTCTTAATTAAACTGCAAGTTAAAATTCTAAATGGCAATGGTATTGCGCAAATTGGCGCAAGTACCACAACTCCGCAAAAACAAGCTATTTGGACGATTAAATAATTTAATGTATTTTTATAAATTACTTATTAACTCATGATTATCAGTGTGATTACAAAACCAAACTTATGAAAAAATCTCTCTACTCTCTCTTTTTACTTTTTATCTCTTCATCTATACTAGCGCAAGACTTTGCTTTGACATATGCGCCAACAGATCCTGGACAACACACTCTTATAAGGGATCTTTACAAAACTTCTGACGGTAAATTAATTGCCGGTTATGACTTGATTACTGAGGATGCGCCACCAATTGCCGGAATAATGAAAACAGAAGCAAATGGCGCTATTATTTGGTCTAAAACTCTTAATATCCCAGGTTCTGCTGGAGACTGTACTTTCGAAGTTGCAGAAAATGCTGCGGGTAACTATTACTTATGGGGACTGAGCCAAGAAGAAGAAACGTTAAATATGCAAGCCATTTTGTCTGAAATAAGTGCCGACGGAGAAATGTTATGGTCAAAAAAATATGATTTCGGTTCCAATGAAAGCGTCATATACTCGGTTAACAAGCTGCATGTTTTGCCTTCTGGTGAACTTCAAATGATGATCGCGGTATACTCACAGGTTATTATCTTGAGAACAACGGCTACAGGAGATATTTTATGGGGTAAAAGCACTGCTACAGGTCCTCCTGAAGATGGTGGTAAAAATCCGGGATTCGAATGGTTAACAATTCCTGATGACGGAGGAATGTGTGCGAGTAAAGCTGGAAGCAGTTTTTCTTTATTAAGATATAGTGAAACTGGCGAATTACTATGGAATAGAACATACAGCATAGGTTCGTACACACATGGAAAGACAATTGCACGTTCGCCAAACGGCAACATATTAGTATCTGGCTTTATTGATTTTGTTCCGCATATTATGGAGCTGTCAGAAGAAGACGGATCAATAGTGTGGATCAAAACAATTAACGGGGAAACAATGTCTTATTACAGTTTTTCACACTTAACTGTATTAGGTGATGATATCTACCTTGATTTTACTACGCTTGCAAGGAATTATATTCTAAAATTAAGTGAAACTGGAGAAATTTTAGAAATTAGACAGGCAAAGCATTATGCGATTGAATACAATAAAATTGAACGAATTAATAATAGCGAAATCTATTTATATGGATCAGCTCTTGATGCTGATGACGTTGCGCGAAGTTTAATCTTTAAAACAGATGACTTATTTGAAGAGTCATGTATAGTTGGATCCGCAACTCCTATGTTCATTGAGGATTTTTACGATTATTCAGAATATGAATTCACGCCTTATGAATCTGACTTTACGGCGCAAGAAGATATTACTATAACACTTACGGATAAGCCATTAAAAGCTAAATATCTCTGTGAATCAGTTCTAACATTAGAAGATGAGCGCAAAAATGATATTCAGTTCTACCCTAACCCTGCATCTTCTTCTATGACATTGCAAGTTTCTGCGGACTTAATTGAATCGACTTATACTATTTCAGATTTATCAGGAAAAGTCATTAGTAATCAGACTATTAAAAGCGAAAATGAATTGATTGATGTTTCGTTTTTAAATAATGGACATTATTTATTAACTGTATATGGGGCAAATCAAACCATTTCAGAAAAAATCACTATTCTTAAATAAATTTTGAGCGCGCTTTAAATTGTGTCTTATTATTAGTCTGCGTTGTATTATAGAAGCGTTTGCGACCAAATTAACAAAACGCATTCTTTGCTTTTGCATGGCGCTAATTCTCATAGCCTGAGCAAATTATAATTCTATCAATTTAGGGGATATTTCAAATTCAACTGTATCAATAAGGTAAGCTACTCCCTTTATTGCTTACTCGGCGTTTTACCAAATGACCAAATTTAAATGCCTTTTACCTAGTACTAACCATAAATTTATAATCCTATGAAAAAGTATTACTACTTATTGACTTTGCTTTTTAGCTCTGCTAGCCTTTTCGCGCAGGACTTCGCCTCTCTCTATCAATCCCATAACGTTGACGAATCTATTGTAGTCCGTGATTTAGTTGTTACATCAGATGACAATATTTTAGCTGGATACGACATTACTGGAGCAGATAATATTCCAAGTGCGGGAATTATGAAATTAGACGCGGACGGAGAAGTAATTTGGTCAAACAAATTAGAAATTACGGAATCTGTTGCAGGTTGCACATTTGAAGTATTAGAAAATTCAGACGGTAATTATTATTTGTGGGGATTAAGTAAAGAGATTGTCACGGGAAATATGCGTGCTATTCTTTCTGAAATGACACCGGACGGAGAATTACTTTGGTCAAAAGAATATGATTTTGGATGGAATGTTGTTTATGCCTACACAGTTAATAAATTATCGATTTTACCTTCTGGGGAAATGCAGATGATGATTGCAGTTTTTGGTAAAGTAATTGTTATGCAAACAGATGCTGAAGGAAATATCATTTGGGGAAAACAATCTTCAATTGGACCACCGGATGATGGCGGTAAAAATCCTGGATTCGAATGGTTAGCAATTCCAGATGATGGTGGAATGTGTGCTAGTAAAGCAGAAAACGACTTTTCTCTTTTAAGATATGGACCAACAGGTGACTTACTCTGGTCGAAACGTTATGTTTTAGCAGGATACACTCATGGCAAAACGATTAAACGATCTCCGAACGGAAATTTATTAGTAGGCGGATTCATTGCTTTTAGACCAACTATTATGGAAATTTCTGACGAAGACGGATCAATAAATTGGATTAAACAATATTCTGGACCAAACATGGGATATGGAAGCATGGCTTTACTAAACATAATTGGTGATGAAATAATTTTTGACTATTCAAGCGCCGATTTTGATCATTACATTTTAAAATTAGATATTGACGGAAATGCATTGAACACTTTCAAAACCAAAACTAAAGTCTTAGATTACAACAAGTTGGAATTGATTGATGCAAATTCGGGGTATTTCTATGGAAGTTTTTTCAAAGAAAGTTCTGAGGGGCTTATTTATAAATCAGATAATCTTTTTAAAGAGTCTTGCATAATTTCTAGCATTACAAATTTCACTTCGTCTGAAACTTTTATTGGCTCAGAAACACCATTTGATCCTACTCAAACGGATTTCACAAATGAGGAAGACATCTCCATTACATTGATTGATCAACCAATTATTGTGACGGATGCATGCGGAATTTTCTCAGGAATTGCTGAGGAGAAAGCCGCACTTATCAGCATCTACCCTAATCCATCTGCTAATGCATTTACATTAAATGTAACAGCCGAGTTAGTTCAATCAAATTATGTGATAACTGACCTTACTGGCAAAGTAGTAGCCACACAACTAATTAATAGCGAAAATGAATTGGTTGATATATCTCACTTAAATAACGGACACTACCTGTTAACAGTATTCGGCGAAAACATTACCCTCACAGAGAAAATTACAGTTCTTAAATAACCCAACAAATGAACTGCTTTAAAAGCCTGATTTCGTTTGTTAGGAATCAGGCTTTTAACGGCTTTGGCGTTAAATAACGCCAAATCACTCTTAAACAATCGTTTGTCACCAAATTATTATTAATTTTAAGACAACCATTACTATTTTGATATCGTTTTTAAATTGATCACTCACAAATAAAATATATACCTATGAAAAAACTGTTATACACCATTGCATTTATATGCTCTTCAGCATCTTTATTTGCGCAAGACTTTGCTCTAACATACGAACCCAACTCTTTTGAAGGAACGGTAACGATTAGAGATTTAGCAACAACATCTGACGGAGATTTAATTGTTGGGTATGATTATGCTGAAGCTGGTATTCCAATTGCTGGAATAATGAAAACAGCACCCGACGGTTCTATCCTTTGGTCAAAAACATTAGAAGTTCCAGAATCAGTTGCTGGCTGTTCTTTTGAAGTTGCAGAAAATGCAGAGGGAAACTTTTATCTTTGGGGATTAAGTAAAACTGCTGAGTCACGTAAAGGTGCAATGCTATCTGAAATAACTCCTGATGGCGAACTTTTATGGACAAAAGAATATGATTTTGGAACAGGAATTACTGGAGCATACACTATTAATTCATTATCTGTTTTACCTTCTGGGGATTTACAAATGATGATTTCTGTTTATGCAACAGTTATTGTTTTACAGACTACATCAGACGGCGAAATTATTTGGGGTAAGGTATCAGGAATGGGACCGCCAGATGAAGGAGGAAAAAATCCTGGTTTCGAGTGGTTAGCTATTCCGGATGACGGAGGTATGTGTGCTAGTAAAGCTGAAAACGATTTTTCTTTATTAAGATATGGTGGAGACGGTGAATTACTTTGGAACAAAGCTTATAGCTTAGGTGCTTATACACATTGTAAAACTATTTCACATGCACCAAATGGAAACGTTTTAATTGCTGGTTATATTGATTATGTACCGCATATTATGGAAGTTTCTGAAGAAGATGGTTCAATTGTTTGGATTAAAACGTTTGAAGGATTAACTATGTCTTTTATTGGTAAGTCTCATTTAACTGTTGATGGAGAAAATATTTATTTAGACTTCACAACAAATACGAACGCACAGTACATTTTGAAAATGAGTGAAACTGGTGAAGTTCTTGAAACTATGATGACTAAGAACAATGTTATGGATTATAACAAAATCGAATTCGTTGATCAAGACGAGGCATATTTTTACGGTTCATCACAAGTAGGAGATACATATAAAGGATTAATTGTAAGAACACAAGATCTTTTTGTTGAATCTTGCATGGTAGGACCTGCTGAAGCGGTTTATACTGTTGACTTTACTGATTATGCTGAAGTTGCTTTTACACCTACAGAATGGGAATTCACTGCTGTTGCAGATGTTGCTGCTAGCTTAATTGATCACGACTTAAGAGCTAAATTTGCTTGTGAGGTTGTTTTATCTGACGGGCCTGATGCTGCATTAAGCAACGTTATTGTTTATCCTAACCCTGCTGTTAATAACGTTACAATTCAAATTACTGAAGATTTAGTAAATGCTACATTTATTATGACTGACCTTTCAGGAAAACAAGTAATGAACAGCACTATTACAAGTTTACAATCAGAAATTGATTTATCTGGATTGAATAATGGACAATACATCCTAGCTATTCAAACAGAAAACGGATTAAAAACACAAAAGATTACGGTTCTTAAATAAGCGTAATTTTAAATAACTGAAATCCCGCTCAATAAATTTTTGAGCGGGATTTTTTAGTTCAGAGCAAAATTACCAAAGTCATTCAAAATGAATTAACCAAAACTTATTTTATGAAAGCTAAATTATCCCTGCTCATTGCAACTTTGTTTTGCACTACACTATCAAGCTTTGCTCAAGACTTCATCTACCACTATGTTCCGCAGACAATTGAGAGCACGACTATTCTCATCCGTGACGTTATTAAGACAAGTGACGATCACCTTGTGGCTGCATTTGATTTAGAAGGATCGACTATCATTGGAGCTCCAATGGGCGGAATTATGAAATTGGGATCAAATGGTGACCCTGTTTGGACCAAACTATTTAATGTTCTTGGAACGGCAGCAAATTGTGCTTTTGAAGTGATTGAAAATGCATCAGGCAACTATCTCATGTGGGGCTTAAATAAAAACCTTGCCAATGACCATATGGAGGCACTCTTATTCGAAGTCACTCAAAACGGAGAAGTGCTTTGGTCTAAAAAGTATGACTTTGATACTAACCCAACAAGTAATTATACTGTTAATCGCATGATGCTGTTGCCTTCTGGAGAGCTAGAAATGATGATTACTATTTTTAATAACCTTATTATATTGCGAACAACAGCCGAAGGCGAAATAATTTGGGGGCATTCGACAAATTTGTTTGGTCCAGATGAATGGATTGGTAAAAGACCTGGTTTTGATATGGTCTCTTTACCTGGAGACGGAGGAATAGTTTCCAATAAGTTCGGGAATGATTTTGCTTTGATCCGTTACGGAGAGGACGGAGAAACTTATTGGACAAAAAGGTATAGTATTGGAAGCTATATGCATCCAAAGTCTATTTTACAAATGCCAAGTGGTAATTTTATGATTGGCGGGTTTGCTACAGATTCAATAACTGGTGCAGCGAAACCCTTAATAATGGAAGTTTCAGACGAAGACGGTTCTATTTTATGGATAAAGAGGATCAATGAATATGAAATTGCTTTATTATCAAACTTACGTCTCTATTATTTAGAAGAAGATTTTGTAGCTAGCTTTAGTACTGGCACTGGTTTAGATAACTATCAAGTTTACGTTCGATTTGATGTTGAAGGAAATATCATATCATCAGCCGCTTCTACAACGAAAACTGTAGATATTAATCGACTTGAAGTCATTGATGAAACTGAAATTTACGCTTACGGTTCAAGCATGTATGGCACAGGATTAGGTATGATCCAGCGTTCTTCTAACTTGTTTGAAGGGGATTGTAGAAATGAATTGGTTACCGTCACAACTGAGAATTTCACGGATTATGTTGAACTAGAATCAGAAGCATTGCTAATGGATTTCTCTGCAGTGGAAGAATCAACGATTAGTTTGATTGATCTAGATGTTAGAGTAATGGATTATTGCTCTGGACTATATATTGAACAAGTTGATGGCAATCCTTTCGAGGAAGAACAGCATGAAGATCCAATAAATGGATCAGGAATTGAAGAAAATGAAACAGTACTTAATATTTATCCTAACCCATCTTCAGGATTGGTTAATATTAGCGTAAGTCCAGCATTTGTAAACGCAACTTATACTCTACACTCAACTACTGGTCAAACGGTGTTAAGCGGCCTAATTATCGCAGAACAATTGCGTATTGACTTGACAAATCTAGAGAACGGCCATTATATTTTGTCAATTCAAAATAAAGATGAAATTAAAACAAAAAGAATTACTGTGCTTAAATAGCTGTTGTTCAAAACATTTGAATTCCGCCCAATGTTAATTGGGCGGAGTTATTTCATCCTATTTAAAAAAATGTACTTTTATATCCAACCATTACCTAACTACACCCGTCTATATACCCACACACCCTTACATTTGACCAATGATTACACCCATAAACCAAAACACGGTAATACCGTTCTCTTATATAAACAAATGCGCTATACGCGCTAATTCGCTCCCCCAAATCAGAGCATTCTCCCACATTATTTATCAATAGTATTTTACCTATCCATACTTACATAAGTAGGATTAGCCCAAAACGAAACGCGTGCGTTGACATTTGCTAACGCACGCGTTTTTATTTCCCTTCATAATCCAAAAATTCTCAACTTATAGTATCAAACTTTAGTGTATACAGCATAAAAAAACCGCTGTACAACAAGTGTTATACAGCGGTTTTTTATTTTAATGTTGTTCGCGTTTATCGCTTCTGATTCCCTAATTGATCCATTGTATTAGGACTAATAGAAGACTTTTCAATCCGCAATTTGGTTCCTTCTGATGAAATTAGCATAGTGGTGTCAGAAATTTCTAAAACTTTACCATGAATTCCACCAATCGTCACAACTTTATCTCCAGTTGCAATGTTCTCTCTGAAAAGTTTCGCCTCTTTTGTTTTTTTCATTTGAGGACGAATCATAAATAGGTAAAATACAAGACCTATTAGACCGAACATGATCAAACTTTGCATCATACCGCCGCCTTCGGCTGCTCCTGCTGCTCCTTCTTGAAGCATAATAAATTGATTATTCATTTTTCTTTTGTTTTTATTCTGCAGCTAATACCTCTCCAGTTATTATAACTGAAGATACTGTAGGATTTGTATTCGCTTCAATGCGAATGCTTTTATTTACGCTTCCAACTTTATTGTTAGAATTAAAAATCACTTTAACTTCTCCACTTTCACCTGGAGCAATAGGATACTTAGGCCAATCCTCTGGTACGGTGCAACCACAAGTTGTTTTCACATCAAATAACACCAAGTTTTTATCACCCGTATTCGTGAATTTGAACGTGTGTTTTACCATTTCACCATCTACAACAGATCCAAAATCGTGTATCTCTTGATCGAACTCTATACTAGTAGGCTCATCTACATACTCAGCATATTCAGCTCTTCTTTCCTCAGCGTTTGCGCCTTGGTCAGATGTACAGCTCACTATGCTCATTAATACTGCTCCAATAAAAAATAAATTTTTCATTCTCCTTTTAATTTAATTAATTAATCCTCGTCCTGTTTTCTTCAGTTCTCCTCTTTCTTCTAAAAGTGGAATGGCTTTATCTAAAATTCCGTTAATAAAGATTTGACTTTTTGGTGTACTGTAAAACTTAGAAATCTCTATATATTCGTTCAGTGTTACTTTTTTCGGAATAGAAGGTTGAACCTTCAATTCTGTTAAAGCCATCTTTAATAGAATAACGTCCATTTTAGCAATCCGGTCAAGTTCCCAATTCTTTGTCAACTCATCTATTAATGATGTGTTAGCATCATCCATTTGGGCAGCCTTACGAACGATCGTTTTTACAAAACCTAGTTCGTCTTCTTTGTCTTTATACAAGTTTAGAAGGTTCTTTTCAGCTGTATCGTCTGCTTTAAATTGTTTAATGGTCTTTAGCACCATTGAACACATCAAATCAATATCATCTAACCAAAAAATACTTTTGTCTTCGAAATAATCATGAATTAATTCAAAATTCGCAATTTCTTTCTTAAACAACTCAACAATAAACTCCTTATCACCTTCAAACGATTGCTCTTCTGCTTCCATATAATTCTTATATAGTTCAGAATCCATTAAATGCAAAAATAATTTTCGCATTAAGTCGTTTTCTACTGCACCAGTCCAATTCACTCGATTTTCTTCCGATCTTCTTCGCAAATCATTGTTCTGTATCAACAGTTGAATAACCTCATTATTCACAAATTTCCTGTTTGGCGTTAGGTCATCCTTTGTTGGCCTAACCTTTTTCAGTCTATCCTCAATCCGCTGAGCAGAAAAACGTTGTACTTCTTCAAATGTTAATAAAAACCACAAATAAAGATCATACATACGATCAATCGAGGTTAATAATTCCTTCTCGGACTTTAAAATATCCTCATCTTCAGTTTGAAAAAAGGCGTAAAGTATTTGTAATACTTTAATACGTAAATGACGTCTATTTAACATGCTTCTTTTTCTACATTGGTAATTTTACCTGCCCTATTGATGCAATGCGCTCTTCAGCCATTTTATTTGCAATCTTATAAGTTGGTAAATCACCACTATTTGATCTATTAATAATATTCAATGATGTATCGTAAATCTCAGCAGCTTTGTGCATTGCCCATTCTGCCGATAATCCTTTTACTTCTGCATAGCAATTAATTACTCCACCAGCGTTTAACATAAAATCTGGCACATAAATAATTCCTTTCTCTTTCACGACTTCACCGTGAATGGTTTCATCTTTCAATTGGTTATTGGCAGCACCCGCAATTATTGAGCACTTCAATTGTGCCAATGTTTCATCATTAACAGTTGCTCCAAGTGCACATGGCGCATAAATGTCCATATCAATAGTATAGATATCATCTAAACCAACAACATGAGCACCATATTTATCTGCAACACTTTTTAAAGTAGCGTCATGAATGTCTGTAATGTAAATATCGGCATTCTCTTTCGCCAAATATCCCACCAAGTATTCTCCAACGTGTCCAACACCCTGCACTGCAATCTTTTTACCTGCTAACGAATCTGTTCCGAATTGCACTTTGGCAGCTGCTTTCATTCCCATATAAACACCATAGGCTGTAACAGGAGAAGGATCGCCACTTTTACCTGGCAAACCAACAACGTTATTCGTTTCCATGTTTACCCAAGTCATATCCTGTGGTGAAATTCCAACATCTTCCGCTGTAATATATTTTCCTCCTAAGGATTCGACAAACTTTCCAAACCTTCTAAAAAGTGCTTCGCTTTTTTGTTTACGTGAATCGCCAATGATTACGGCTTTACCTCCACCCAAATTTAAACCAGAAATGGAATTCTTATAGGTCATCCCTCTGGATAAACGTAAAACGTCATTCAACGCTTCTAGTTCATTGCTATAATTCCACATTCTTGTTCCGCCAAGAGCAGGTCCAAGTGTCGTATTGTGCACAGCGATAATAGCCTTTAAACCAGTAGCATTATCATTACAAAACAATAATTGCTCATGATTATATTGAGACATTCTTTGTACTACTGGGTTTTCAGCTAGCACTGAATCTTTAATATCTTTTACTTCAAACATAATATTATATTGAGGTTATAAATTTATATTGGTCGTGTATTATTTTCATTCTTGATTGCCTTAAAACAATCTTAATTCGTATCATTTTGTTTGCAAATAAATGTTCCAACAGGTTCTTTCTAAAACGAATCTTTATCGTAACTTTGCAGTCGATTTTTTGCGCTACAAAAGTACTAAATTTTACATGTCTTCATTATTCTATTTAAATAAATATTTGGTCAAGTACAAATGGCGCTTGATACTTGGTACTATTTTCATATTTATCTCCAATATTTTTTTCGTACAACAGCCTGAAATACTGAGCGAAGCGATTAATACCATTAGTGGCCAATTAGAATCAGGAGAAGAAAATACGTCAGAATTAATTCTTAAAACTGCCCTCACTCTCTCTGGCTTGTACATGTTATTGGCCGTTTTAAAGGCTGTCTTCTTATTTTTAACGCGACAAACTATAATTGTGATGTCGCGATTTATTGAATATGATCTTAAAAACGAGATCTATGACCAATACCAAAACTTATCTTTTAATTTTTACAAAAAAAATGCGACTGGTGATTTAATGAATCGAATCAGTGAGGATGTTTCTAAGGTTAGATCTTATTTAGGACCTGGAATTATGTACACGATTAACCTTTTCTTTTTGTTTGGGCTGATTTTGTACAAAATGATTTCAAAAAATCCAGAACTAACCTTTTATGTGCTTCTTCCACTTCCAATCATGTCGGTATTAATTTACTTTGTGAGTCGGGTTTTGAATAAAAAAAGCGAACGTGTTCAATATCAACAATCTTTATTGTCAACTATTGTACAAGAATCTTTTTCTGGAATTCGTGTTATTAAATCGCATGTAAAAGAGAAACAAGTTCAAGGAAAATTTAATCGAGAAGCAGAAAAATATAAGGAAAACTCAATGAAATTGGCGGTAACAAATGCCTTTTTCATGCCTACCATTATTTTATTAATTGGCATTAGCACCATTTCAACCATTTATATAGGCGGTTTACAAGCAAATGCAGGAATTATTGACCGCGGAGAAATTGCCGAATTTGTGCTTTACGTAAATATGTTAACATGGCCGTTTGCCTCAGTTGGTTGGGTAACATCAATTGTTCAGCACGCGGCAGCTTCTCAAAAAAGAATTACAGAATTTTTAAAAGAAAAGCCAGATTTAGATGACAATTCGGATAAAACTGAAGTGGTTAATTTTTCTGAGAGTATTAATTTAAATAATGTCAGTTTAACTTACGAGAATTCAGGTGTTACGGCACTCGACGGCATTACTTTATCAATTAAAAAGGGCCAAACCATTGGAATTATTGGTCGAACAGGTTCTGGTAAATCTTCATTGGCCTATTTATTCATGCGTTTGCTAGATCCTACAGGAGGTAAAATACAGGTTGATGAATCTGACCTTACTGAGGTAAATTTAACTGGCTGGCGACACTTACTCGGCTATGTTCCTCAAGAACACTTTTTGTTTTCTGACACGATAAAAAACAATATAATTTTTGGCGCAAATACAGAAGAGATCAGTGATGAAGAAGTCTACCAATTTGCCAAAAATGCGGGTATTCATGACACAATCATGAATTTCCCAGAAAAATACGAAACCTTATTGGGTGAACGCGGAATTAACTTATCGGGCGGGCAAAAGCAGCGCTTATCAATTGCACGGGCTTTAATTAAAAAGCCAGAAATTTTACTTTTTGATGATTGTTTGTCGGCTGTGGATAACGAAACCGAAGAATACATTTTACAATCCATTAAAAGTGATTTAACTGAAAAAACTGCTATAATTATTAGTCACCGTATATCCAGTATTAAATATGCAGACACAATTATTGTGTTAGAAGAAGGCAAATTAATGGAGCAAGGCGATCATAAAACGCTGTTGGCTAAAAAGGGCATTTATTATGACACGTTTAAACGGCAAGAAATTCAAGCCAAAGAAAAAAAATAGTCATGAAAAAAAAATGGGATACAAAGGACGAGTCGTTTTTTGGTATTGGTGTTTATCAACCTAAAACCGAACATAATATTGGCACATTATGGCGATCAGCTATTATTCTTGGCGCCTCGTTTATTTTTATTGTAGACGGTAAATACAAACCCCAAACCTCCGACACACAAAAGACTTGGTCAAAAATACCATTCTATAGATATGACGACTTTGACCACTTTTATGCATCCTTACCCTACTCTGCTCAACTTGTAGGTGTTGAAATGGATTCTAATTCACAATCAATTTGTACCTTTGCGCATCCGCTAAGAGCAGCTTACTTGCTAGGTGCGGAAGATAACGGGTTGCCAAAGAGCGTTGTAGACAGATGTCATCACCTAATACAATTACCAGGTAAAAGTTCTTTAAACGTTGCCGTAAGTGGTAGTTTAGTAATATATGATCGAGTACAAAAATGGGAATTGAAGCAATAGAAGAAAAAGCGCTGAAAGCAGCTGAAGAGAAACTAAACCGAAAGATTAAAAAAACGGTTTGGAACGCGATCAATGATTTTGATATGATTCATGATGGCGATAAATTAATGGTATGCATGTCTGGAGGGAAGGACAGTTATACCATGCTTGATATTCTCATGCAAATTCAAAAAGCATCTGTCTTTAATTTTGAAATCATTGCGGTTAACTTAGATCAAAAACAACCTGGTTTCCCAGAAGAAGTGCTCCCTAATTATTTAACAGAGGTTGGCGCTAATTTCGAAATTGTGGAAAAGGATACCTATAGCATTGTTAAAGAAAAAGTGCCAGAAGGAAAAACCACTTGCAGCCTTTGTTCTCGTTTAAGACGTGGAACACTTTATGAAGCTGCAGAACGTTTAGGTTGTAATAAAATTTGTTTAGGTCATCACCGCGACGATATTTTGGAAACTTTCTTTTTAAACTTATTCTTTGCAGGAAAGATAGAAACCATGCCAGCTAAATTCATTACAAACGACAATCGTTTTGTAGTATTAAGACCTTTAGCCTTGGTAAAAGAAGCTCAAATTATAGAATACGCTGGTTATAAAAAGTACCCAATTATTCCATGTAACTTATGCGGTGCGCAAGAAAACTTGCAACGCCAAGTAGTTAAAAAAATGTTGCAGACTTGGGATGAAAAATATGCCAACCGATCGGAAATTATGTTCACGGCTTTGAAGAATATTTCTCCTACTCACATGTTTGATACGGATTTGTTTGATTTTAAGAATCTGCAATCTAAGGTAATGGGTGATGTTAAGGTTGGAACTGAATTTGAAATGCTTTGAGATAGTCGCTAGTATATAGTAAAGCAAGAAAAACTATATGATTGACAAAAAAACAAAGAGGGGGATTATTACCCTTTTAATTTATACATTTCTTCTTTTAGCCTTTTTTATCCTGAATGAATTGTTTCCTGGTGGGAGGTTTGCACCAGATTTGGGAATTTTTGTTTTTTGGCTAGTTCTGATCTATACGCCTATCGCTCTCATTGCCAACTTCAATCAATATCGTCAAAAGGATAAATCAAGAATTATATCTTTAATCATTCACGTAGTTGTCGCCTTAATTATGTTAGTGATTCTATATCGCATTGATTTTAGATTTTTTTAAGAACAACGCAACAGGATTTCTCTGTAATTTAATTCCAATTGTCGTCGCGATTGCCCCCCCCTTTTCCTGTGTCATTGATATAGTCACGCAAGGAAATCAATTTATAGAACGCTGATACCGCAGATTAAACAGCTTAAACCGAAAAATCAAATCAGTGATACTCTGCACAATCAGCACTATCTGTGTACTGCTTCATAGGGTTTTTTAGACAAGATGACTTTCAATCATAAAAAAAGGCGTCCACCTGACGCGGACACCTTTTTCATTCTATGTTTTTTTAGATCACTACCTAACAAGCTGCACTGTTCCTTGTCCTTTAAAGACTGAATTGTTGGCGGATACTGCTTCGTAAGTATAGAAATAAACGCCATGCTGACAGTCATCTCCATTTCTATCTGTTCCATCCCATCCGTTTGCGATATCGCTTATTTCGGATACTACAACTCCCCAACGATTAACAATAACACATTCGAATTCTTTTATTCCAGCGGCTTTATCTGCAAAGCTGAATAAATCATTTATCCCGTCGTCATCTGGTGTGAAAATATTTGGTGCAATAAATTCTGGCTGTTCGTGTACAATCAATGTTTTGCAAGTTGTATCTGTACAGCCATTTTTATTTTTAGCCACTAAGCAAACTTCATAAACTGCCTCACCTGGATAAACCGTATCCACTACTTCAAAATAGTCATGTGTTAAATACCAATTAGCATTGCTATATCCTAAATGCCAAAAGAAACTTGTATCTGCTCCTGGGTTATTTGGATTGGCAAAATTTTCAGATTCATTGATGAAATTAACAACAGCTAATTCTGTTCCTTCACAATCTGTATTTAGTTGATCAGAATCAACGGTAAAGGCAGCAATCGGATTCAATGAGTC
>JBLHOW010000011.1:0-119416 GCA_047623705.1 Crocinitomix sp. | reverse complement strand
CGGTGGTCGTTTGTTTAGCCAAACCTTTGTTAAGAGTTGCCGTATAGTCCCGCTCCAATTTAAATTGTTGCATCAATTTCCCTTCCTTGCGCAAATGATCATTATGCATTGTTTGAAAGCGAGAAAAGGCCGCTTCAATTTTGCTGAATTGTATATTTTTTCGTTTATATCGCCGTCCTAAAACAAAATCAAGGTGATCCTTCATCCAACCGAAATTCTCGTCTTGACTTGGATTAACACAGAGGTTATTAATACCTAATTGGTCTTTGATTTTTTCTTCAATAACATCAAGCGCTTCTTTGTTTTTTGAGGTGATTAAGATCGATTTTCCTTTACTGACTTTTTCAGCAGCTAAATTGGCTATGGTAAACGATTTCCCTGTACCCGGTGGTCCAGATATAACGCTAATAATCTTTTCATTACTATTGACAATCGCGTGGTATTGACTGTCGTTTAACTCCTCACAAATAATTCCTTTTTTCTCCTCAGACTCATTCGCTAAACCATCAAATAGCGTTGCCAAAGGCGCCGAAATTTCACCCGATTTTTGAATCTTATCCAATTCGTCCAGCGTTGTAAATGAATTATTCTCCTTTTCAACAATGGCTAAAACACCGGCTGGCACATATCGTTCGCTAACTTCAAAATCCTTTTTTATTGCAGCCTTAAATTTTCGATCCGTCCAAAGGTCAGGAAAGAGCATGAGTTCATCTGCATTAGCTTTTGGAGTCGCCTTTTGAATTGCCTCAGTTAATTTAGATGCAAAGTGAAAATCAAATTGTTTGCTATGCTTAATTTTCTTGAATCCACTACTACCCACTATTTTTTGCGGGACATTGTTTTTCATAAATTGACGTGAAGCTTGATCAATATATAAATAGTATTCACCGTCCTTCATGACAACCGAAGCATCAAAAGAGAATAGAGGGTATATGCGTGTAGATTCGTATTTATTCAACGTTACAAATCGCGATATTCGAGCCAATGAATAATACTTGAGTGTTACTTCATTTGATTTCAATTCGAGGGTCTTAGTGATCTCCTCACCCTTTGTTTCGCCCAATGGCAAATAGGGATGCTCGTTATTCAATAATTCCTCTTTTTTAGATATAAAATATCTTTTCAATACACGTGACGAATACAAGTGCATCATTTTAGATTGACGCAACTCTTGTTCGTAAATCTTTTTGTAAAATGAGAGTATTGAATGCATAAATGGGTGATCTCTATTTCAATTTATAGTTCATCCATTCTCAAACAACAAGCATAGACAGGTGTGAAAATTAACAAATTTGTTTTGATTATTTTAATCTGAAACTGTAATTAATTGCTTCAATTTCCGTTACTTTCGTATTCCTTGATAAATTTAGGGTTGAATTATGTTCAACTTTAAAGGATTAAGGTTGAATTTCAAAATAAGAACAAGGTGTCGATAGAGGTAAAAAACGCATTCAAATATTACGGAGAACAAGCAGCATTAAATGATGTATCGTTTAGCGTAAATTCTGGTGAAATTATTGGTTTTTTAGGACCAAATGGAGCTGGAAAGTCCACAATGATGAAGATTTTAACCTGCTTTATTCCAAAGTCTTCGGGCTCGGTTAAAGTGTGCGGATTAGATGTTGAAGAACATTCAATTGAAGTGCGAAAAAAAGTCGGGTATCTTCCTGAGCATAATCCTTTGTATTTGGACATGTATGTAAAGGAATACCTTTCATTCGTTGCGGGTATTTATAAAATTAAAAACAAAAAAGACCGGGTCAATGAAATGATTTCATTAGTTGGTTTAGAAGTTGAAAAAAATAAAAAAATTGGCGCGCTTTCAAAAGGGTATCGCCAACGTGTTGGATTAGCGCAAGCAATTATCCATGATCCAGAAGTATTGATTTTGGATGAACCTACAAGTGGTTTAGATCCTAATCAATTAGTAGATATTCGGCAGTTAATTTTAAACATTGGTAAAACAAAAACCGTTATGCTTTCGACGCATATTATGCAAGAAGTAGAGGCAATTTGCGATCGTGTTGTGATTATCAAAGAAGGAAGAATTGTGGCAGATGATACCGCAGCAATTATCCAGCAAAAGGATGTAGAACGCCAGACTGTCTTGGTTGAATTAGACCAA
This sequence comes from Crocinitomix sp., assembly GCA_047623705.1. Classification (GTDB taxonomy): domain Bacteria; phylum Bacteroidota; class Bacteroidia; order Flavobacteriales_D; family Crocinitomicaceae; genus Crocinitomix. The sequence continues at coordinate 117,291 of JBLHOW010000011.1, read as the reverse complement.
GTTGCCTCGCGCAACCAGTTACGTCAAATTGCAGGCATTAAAAGTGTTAAAAATGTGGAAGGCAACAAATGGCTTTTCTCAGGCGAAGGAGATATTCGTCCATCAATTGCAAAATACGCCCAACAAAATAATTTGCTCATCCTAGCCATGTCAGTCGAGCAAAAATCAATGGAAGAAGTGTTTAAGGAGTTGACTAAGGGATAGTCATTAAGTATTTAGATCGCTTCGCTCTTAGATTTTAGACCGCTTTGCTGTTAGGTGGTTTGTTTTAACATTATATCATTCAACGCAACTACAAGTCAAACCGCATTGATAATTGGATATTGACCATTGCAATCCCAAAGGGATTATTCAAAACTAACCTGCGCAAACGGATCAAATTCATTCATTGGATTTAATTCCTGAACTGTTTGATCAGCAACGCGAATGGTGCGAGACGGAAATTGTTCCATAATCGATAAATCATGTGTGGCCATTAAAACCGAAGTACCTTCTTTCGCAATAGCGAGTAAAACGCCCATAATTTCTTTAGACGTTTCCGGATCTAAATTTCCAGTAGGTTCATCTGCTAAAATAAAAGCGGGTTTATTGATGAGCGCTCGCGCAATAGATACACGTTGCTGTTCACCACCTGATAATTGATTCGGCATTTTATCTCCTTTATGATCCAATCCAACCAAGCTTAAAACTTCTTCTCCCCGTGCTTTAATTTCTTTTTTACCTTTCCAACCAGTAGCGCGCATTACAAAAGATAAATTATCCAAAATCGTTCGATCAGATAATAATTGGAAATCTTGAAAAACAATGCCGAGTTGGCGTCTTAAAAATGGAATTTCTTTTCGCTTGAGATTATGCAGTTCGAATTCGGCAATTTTTCCTTGGCCAGATTCAAGCGGTAATTCGCCATAAAGCGTTTTTAGCAAGCTACTTTTACCCGAGCCTGTGCGACCGATTAAGTAAACGAATTCGCCCTTTTCTAAATGCAGATTTACTTCTTTTAAAATCATTGCTCCACCTTGATGAATTACACCTTCCTTTATCCAAAATATGCTATTGTCCGTTTCCATTAATTCAATATTACATATTTATTTTAAATGTAAGTTGAGACGATCGAAATTTATGGCAAAAAAAATCCCCAACTCTTCTTGCAAGAATTGGGAATTGAATATTTTATGGTAGATGCTTTAGATCTTTTCCAAGGTAATATTTGTAGTAGTTTCACCATCAACTATAATCAACTTTAATGTTGTTTTAGTGAGTTCTGATATATCAATTGTCTCGCTAGTTGTTGCAGCTAAATTTTCTTTCTGTTCTAATTTTTCACCATCATTTATTACGCGATAAACAGATGTTTCCGTTTCGGTATCGCCATCAAATGTAAACGTGGTTGTCATATTACAGTATTCATCATCTTTTAATTTACACCCGTCAAAATTCATTTGAACAGTGAATCCGAATGCAATATAATCAACAGTCGTAGCACCGTCAGTTGCGCTAAATGCAGTCGCATTCCAATTGCCATCTAATGTTTTTACTGCTTTTTGGTTTTTGTTACAAGCAACAGCTAATAATAAAACTGCTGCAATCATCAATAATTTTTTCATAATCTAATTTTGTTTGTTACAGTTTGTAATACGCCTGAGAATATAAAAGTTTGCATCAGGGTAAATTTATTGAAATTTTGACAACGACTTAAATTTAAATCAGCCCAATTATTGAATAAGTTTTGCAGCTCACACAATAATCTTAACAGAAATACGTTTATAACTTTAACTTCCCCCCTCACAAACCCTTACCTAACACCTTAATTTTACAAGTTTATTAAAGAACAATTAAAATTGTTCGGTAAAAATGACAAACAGGTTTATGCTAAGAGCGAGTGTTATAATTTTATTATTCCTTAGTACCGCTGTCTTTTCTCAATCAACTGAGAAATACAACGGAGAATATGCGCGGTTTTATAAAGCCGAGGATCTTTATGAAAAAATGAAATACAGTGCTGCCGAAGAAGAGTTTAATCGCTTTATGGCAGGACAAAATGATGTCAATGATCCCATTTACGTCAAAGCAATGTATTATAGCGCACTAAGCGCCTTACATCTTTATCATGCTGATGCGGAAAGACGTTTACTAAAGTTTTTAAGAGAATATCCTGAAAGCATTCATAGACAAAACGTATATCTTGAATTAGGGAGATACTATTATCGTGGTAAGAAGTTTATTGACGCCATAGAATGGTTAGAGCAAATTGATGTATATGATTTAACTGCTGACGAAAAAGAAGAATATTATTTTAAGTTAGGTTATGCGCACTTTCGAAGAAACAATCTAAAGAAATCGCGAGATGTTTTTTATGAAATCATAAGTTCAGAAGGCCAATATCAAGCGCCAGCGCTTTATTATTATTCACACATTGCCTATACCGAAAAAAGCTACCAAACAGCTTTAGAAGGTTTTACAAAATTGAAAGACGATCCTAGCTTTAAAGATGTCGTGCCTTACTATATCGCACAAATATATTATTTGCAAGGGAAGTATGAAATGTTGTTAGAATATGCACCAAACGTAGTGGATTCAACAAACCCAAGAAATGAGGCAGGCATGGCACATTTGGTTGGTGATGCGTTTTATAAGATTGGTAAATATGACGAGGCGGTTCCTTTTTTAGAAGAATACAATAAAAAAAGTTCAACTACGCGGGATGAAGATTATCAATTAGGCTACGCTTATTATAAAAGTGGCGATTATGAAAATGCCGTTCAAATGTTTGGCAAAGTATCAAGAGTTAGAGATGAATTGGGTCAAATTGCACTTTATCATATCGGTGAATGCTATTTGAAAAGGGAGGAGTTTTTGTATGCACGAAATGCTTTCGAGGCGGCGTCCGTTCTTTCTTTTGACGCAGCAGTTGAAGAAGATGCACTTTATAATTATGCGGTACTTTCCTATAAATTAGATTATAATCCGTTCGACGAAGCTGTGGAAGCTATGAACCTCTTTCTGGAACGTTATCCCAATTCACCGCGAAAGCAGGATATGTATCAATATTTGGTGAACGTTTATACCACCATGGGTAATTATAAATCGGCTATGGAATCTATTGATCGAATAGAAGACAAGGATTTTAAAATGAAAAATGCATATCAAATAATGGCCTATAATCATGGGGTAGAATTGTTTGAAAACGGAGAGATGGGCCAAGCGATTGAGTCGTTTAAGCTGGTGAAGCGTTTCCCTATTGATCCGAAATTAAATGCAATGAGTTTGTATTGGATTGCTGAGGCAAGTTATCATAAACCAGATTTCCCTGCAGCTATTTCACAATATCGTGCCTTTTTAGATGAGCCAGGAGGTTACGGAGTAATTGAACATAATGATGCTTATTACAATATGGCTTATGCCTATTTTAAGCAAAAAGATTATGCCAATGCCATTCAATACTTTAGAACATTTACACAGGATGATACAGAATCACATAAAGAAAAAATAACGGATGCATTTTTAAGAATTGGTGACTGTTATTTTGTGCGGAAACCAGACAATAACCCACTGCCGGATGATGATAATGCGATTTTATTTTATCAAAAAGCAATTGCAACAGGTGGTGGTCAAATCGATTATGCGAAATTCCAAATTGGTTTGTCATATGGCTTTAAGCGGCAGTATACCAATAAGGCTTCTATCATGTTAGATATTGTAAATAATCATGCAAGATCAGCATTGGCTGTACCTGCATTATATGAGGCTGGTGAATCTTACCGATTGATGTCAAATGCTGACGATCCTTCGCATAAAGACAAGGCAATAAAATATTACCGACAATTAATTCAAGATCATCCAAGACATGTAAAAGTAGTAGATGCTATTTTTCAAATTGGGATGTTGCATTTATTCGCTCAGGAATATAATTTAGCCGAAAAGCAATTTTTGCAAGTTGTGAATGAATATCCTGCATCTGAAAGATTTTCGGAATCGCTCGATCGCTTAAGAGACGTTTATACGGCAACAAATAGAACTGATAAATATGTGGATTTATTGGCTGCAATTGGAGTAGATATTGATCAAGGAGAACAGGATGAATTGATGTATGAAGGTGCTTTTCGCGCTTACGAAGATTCGTCATTTACAGATGCTGCCGAATCATTTAAAAAGTATCTAGCACAATTTGCGCGTCCAAAGCATGAAATTGATGCCTTATTTTATATGGCAGATTCTTATAGAAAAGAAGGTATGATGGTATTAAGTGCCAATGCGTTTAAACAACTTTTGGAGAAACCAACAAACCAACATTCGGAAGAAGCGGCTGGAATTGCCTCGAAAGTTGAATATGAAGCAAAAAATTATAAAAAAGCGGCAGACTATTATGTGATTTTAGATAATAACGCCTCCTTCCCAGAAAATAAGTTAAAAGCAGAGATTGGTTTAATGCGCTGTCACACTTTCTTAGAAGATTTAGGTGTTGCCTCCGAATATGCTAAAAGAGTATTGGCCGATCCTTTGGCTCTCGACAATGTGAAAATTGAAGCGCATTACGTCATTGGTAAAGCAGCCTTGGAAGTAAATAATTATGACAAAGCCATGAGCGAGTTTAAAATAGTGACTAAAGAAACGTCAAGTGTTTTAGGCGCAGAAGCGCAATACAGTATCGCACTCATCTACCATTTACAAGAAGAGTTTAAAAAGTCAGAAGATGAGGTTAGGGTATTAATGAAAGAACGCGCCGGTTATGATTTTTGGGTGGCGAAAGCTTTGATCTTACAAGCGAAAAATTCAATCGGGTTAGATGATTATGTTCAAGCCGAGTATACAATTAATAGTGTATTGAATGGGTATACAATTCCTGATGATGGGATTTTGGATGAAGCCAATGTTGTGATGGAAGTCATTACTGCATATAAGAACCAAGATAAGGATCTGGGTCCAGATGTTGATAACACAATTGAAATAGGAGATGGAAATGACTAGAATAGATTTTAAATACATATTGTTGGTACCTCTATTTCTTTTAAGTGGAGTGATTTATGGGGGTCAAACAGTCTCTCCGCCAGATACGACTATCTATACGAATATATCTGAGGCGGAAAGACGGATTTCTCCGTCCTATAGAATTTCGGAAAAACCACTTATCATTGACACGGTTATTCCAATTCCAAATATTTCCTACCCGCTGCTTTCGCGAAATATGCGAACCGAAATTTCAATCGATCAAATTGATCCATCAAAGATTAAGATTATCGAAAAACTGGAAAAATTATATCCTGGGTATCTCCGTCTAGGTTTAGGGAATTACATTAGTCCATTAGGTGAGTTTTATTATAACTCAACGCGCAATCGCAAAATGAGTTATGGTGTTCATTTGAATCATAATTCATCATTCGGAAACATTAAGGATTATGCGCCAAGTACATTTGATAATACTTCGGCTCGTGTTTTTGGAGAGTTTTTCACAAAGCAATTCCGAATCGAGAGTGAAATTAATTACTTGAATAATGGCTATCATTTTTATGGAATTCAAGACTCGACTGAAAATCAAGATTTAATTTCTAAAGATTCATTAAGAAATAGAGTTCAGGGAATTGGGTATAATGTTCGTTTTTCGAATTTTGCACGAAAAGATAGCGCTACGTTACTGTATACTGTTAAAACAGACTTTAATCATTTTCATGAATTCGATCCGAACGGTCGAAACTTAAATGCCAAAAATTCAAACTTTGGAATTGGTACAGAAATGGCCTATCAATTAAGAAACAATATTTATGCGGCTGAATTAGATGTCCGTTATAATAAATACAAATTTGCAGGTGAAGGTTCAGGTGTCTTAATAGATGATTGGCATGATGACAACAATACAATTATCCATTTAAGACCATCTATTACATCATACGGTAAAAAATGGAAAGTATTAGTTGGGGTGGATTTGAATTTTGACATTTTATCAGAGCCAATTTTTGTTGCAGTGCCGCACTTAGAAGGGAAATACAGCCTTTTTAAAGATATGTTTATTCCATATGCTGGTATTGGTGGTGGATTAAAACAAAATACGTTCCAATCATTGAATCGCACCAATGAATTTATTGTGTCAGAAATGGATTTGAAAAACACAAAGGAATTAAAATTCTACGGCGGAATAAAAGGAACATTATCTAAAAAATTATCATTCAATTTGCAAGTGCATTCGACTACGTTCACCAATATGGCCTTATTTGTAAATGATTCCGTTTGGAGTGATATGTACAAATTTGATGTAGTCTATGACAAAGTAACTGCGATAGGTGTAAACGCAAGCATAAGTTACCAAGCTGCAGAAAAATTAAAGGTAGATGCAATCGTTGCGTATAATAATTATAGCACGCAAATAGAAACACATGCATGGAACTTGCCACAAATTGACATTAAATTAAGAGGCTCTTACAATATGTATGATAAAATTTATGTGAAGTCGGATTTAACCTTGTTAGGTGGCAGAAAAAGCCCCGAAGGATTATTTTCAACCGATCTAGGTGATGAAAAGTATGATCTCGGATTTGTAGCAGATGCAAACCTTTCTTTTGAGTATCGATACAATAAGCGCGTTTCAATTTTTGCAGAATTCAATAATTTGGCTGCACAAAAATATTTCAAATGGAATAGGTATCGCACGCAAGGCTTCCAAATATTGGGCGGCGCCACTTTCTCTTTCTAATGTTTTCAATTGTGAATTCGCAATTGGTGGTTTAGTACTAACTTACCATATGAAATTTTTCAAGTCAAAACGCGTTGATAGTTGATCATTCCAATTGCACTTTAAAAAACGGATTAAAACGTATTGAAAATTGGATTTAACACTAAGATTCGCCGTCATTTCGAGTGATTTCCAAATCCCTTGGGAATTGTATCGAGAAAAAGGCATAATATATGCTACCTTTATCACTAGTGAATAAAACAACACTCATATTATTAGTCCTTCTGGCTGGAAATTTTTCTTGGGCGCAGCAATCAATATTTATTCCTACAGATTCAATCAAAGGGAATTTCTCTCAATTTTCTGTAGATAATTTTGGACGTGTTTACCTTTGCCAAAATGATATTATTAGTCAACATTTTAGTCAGAATGATACCGTTTACACAACCTCTTTGAAGTCGTTTAGGCCAACTTCAATCGAAAGTTCAAAGTCATTCCGAACCATGGTTTTTGATCAAGATCGATCAGTATTACACTTTTACGACAATACATTAACTGATATTCATGGCGAAATTGATTTAGTTTCAAATGGAATTCAACAGCCGCTTTTGGTATGCGAATCATTTGCAGGTAATACTTTTTGGGTGCTTGATGGTGGATTAATGCGCCTCGTAAAATTGAACCGCGAATTGGAAGTTGTTTCACAAACCGAAAATCTTGTTTCTCTTTTTGATAATGATGAACCACCGAGTCAAATGATCGAACACAATGATTATTTATACGTTTTGGTTCCAGGTAAAGGAGTGGCCATATTTGACATTTTTGGCACCTTCATTAAAATTTATCCTACACAAGCTTTAAATATCGGTGTCTTAAATAATTATCTCTTATTACAAAATGCTACAAATATTGAGGCGATTGCAAACGACGCTTTCCTAATGCCCGACTTTACCTATCAAATTCCGCAAAACGTGATCAAGTTCGCGTTTTCAAATTCTAAAGTTTACTTTTTAAAGAAGAACGGCTTAGTCATTGGGAAGTTTAAATAGTTTTTAATTAAGCAAAAGGTAATTGTGAATTTGTAGGAACTACCATTTCCTGAATCCATAAGTCTTAATTCGTGATACATAACACGAAATACGATAGAGCTGTCAAGAGGGTGAGTGTCAGTTCGAGTGATTTTAAATTTGGCACAGCCAAAATAAAAATCGTATCAAGAACGAGCTATCTAATACCTATCGTCTAGCAAATAATAAATGAAATCATCATCCATAGCATTCGGGTATAAAGATTAAAAGTGAATTCCTTATATTTGCGGCATCATTATAAGAGGTAAAATCCATAGTTGAAATGAAAAGATTTTTTCGGTTTTTTATAAGTAAACAATTTCTGATAAATATCGGGTTGATTATTTTAGTTTGGGGCGCCATAATTTTTGGTGAATTATGGTACTTAAAAAGCCATACGAGTTTTGGTGAAAAAATCGAAGTTCCTACCTTTTATAAAATTCACATGGATGATTTAGATGAATTTGTCAGTGATAAAGGAATTAAATATGTTATTCAAGATTCTGTATACATGGATGATTGGCCAAAAGGAACAGTTTGTTGGCAATATCCACTTCCAACGGATACTTCTGGAATGCACATTAAGTCAGGAAGAGAAATACTACTGTCGGTTGTTCCCGTTAATCCACAAATGATAAGTATGCCAGACGTGGTAGACATGTCTAAAAGAATGGCCGAATCAAGTTTGGAAGCCATTGGGATTCGAACAAAAATAAGTTATGAACCAGCAGTTGAAGGAAAAGGATTCGTATTAAAACAACAATATAAAGGCTATGATATTAAGCCCAACACAAAAATTCCGAAAGGAACACGTGTAGAATTGGTTGTTGCGCAAGGAAACACTGGTACAACATGTTCATTACCAAATTTGGTTGGGTTAACAATATCCGAAGCAAAGGCGCGTTTATCTAATTTAACGCTTTCGCTCTTTATCGATTGCAATGGCTGTACTGAAGAAGAGGAGCCAAATAAAGTTATTGTTGAGCAAAGTCCTAAAGGTGGCGAAGGTGTAAATGTTTCAGCCGGAACTACCGTTACTGTTTGGGCAAATAAAGGCGAATAATTAAAGGATTTGAAGAAATGAAAAAAATTGCACTCGCAATAGCAATATTAGCAGCTGGATTTAGTTTTGCACAAGAAAAAATAAGTCCCCTGCAGATCAATCAAACAATTTACGAGCAACCGGTACAAACACGTGCTACTGAGTTGACGGATATTGATAGCACGTTTATTTATGAATTCACAACGCTTTCACTGGCCAGTGTATCTGATGATTTTTCATCTGATAAATTTGAGCAGTTTGATGCAGAACCATTAGATGGCGGGGTATCATCTGTGTTGTATTATAGATTAATGGATCCAACCAATACAACACCGCTTGATCCAGCTTTAATATTTTGTGATTCTATATACGCTTATCACGATACCGTTAAGATTGATGGAATTGGTGCCGAATTAGAAACAGTGCGTAACTATCCATTTACACCATTTGATATCTGGGTTAACAACTTATGCGAATACCCCGTTGAAGGAGTTTTGAATGAGGGTGTTTTTCAAGAATGTTATGCGTTGATTGATTCTATTATTGACGGTGTTTTAGATTTAGATCAAGACACAGTTTGGTACAATATGGATCCAACGGCATATGTTCAGGATAGCGCGAGAGTTTTTACAAAAGTCGTAACAGATCCGAACACAGTTTGGGAAGATAACTTTGCTTGTCATAATTATACGTATGCAGTTAATCCTTGGTCGCTTGGTGTAGCAACATTTGATGGCTTAGACGAGAACGGATATCCTTACGCAATTGGAGATGATGGAGCGCACGGTATAGCAGATTATATGACCTCTAGACCAATTGATCTTTCTACTCCTGGTCCAGGTGAAATTGTTTATTTAACAATGATTTATCAAGCAGAAGGTTTTGGGAATATGCCTGAAGGTTTCGACAGTTTAGTTTTAGAAATGTTTAGTCCTGATTTGGACGAGTGGTTTTATGAATGGTCAGTTTCTGGAAATGATGTGGTTGCAGATTCTTGGGATACATTATATTTTCCAGTTCCATTAGGTTATTATGAAGATGGATTCCAATTCAGATTTAAGAATTATGCCTCACTTTCGGGAGCATTGGATCATTGGCATATTGATTATGTTAAGTTAAGTGTGGAGCCGTTTGGGTTTATAGAATCATTTAATGATGTTGCCATTCAATATCCGATTAATACCATTTTAAAAGATTATACACACGTCCCTTGGGATCATTATGTGTCGAATACTACAGGTAGTGAGCATATGTTGGATGATATAGTATTACGAACTTTCAATAGTACGACAAGTGCTACAAACTTCACTAATGGTGAATGGGAAGTACGCTACGGTGGAATTTTGCAAGGCGGCAGTCCTTTTAATATTCCAGTATCAGCTTCTCCAAGTACAAACTTTGACGTTGGACTAACACCATTGACATTTGATGGCGCGGCAGATTATTCATACGATCCTGCATTGGGAGGTACACAAGCAGCATTTGATTTAAAGTTTGGCTTTACGTCTGCTGCCGGACCAGATAAGAATGTTTATAAAGAGAATGACACCACCTATTTTACACAACGTTTTGATAATTATTATGCCTATGATGATGGGTCTGCAGAAGCAGCTTATGGCATAGAAGGTGAAGGATCTTTGATGGCATATAAATTTGATGCGTACCAAGCTGGGAAACTAAAAGGAATTTTAATGCAATTTCAACCTTCAGTTACAGACTTTAGTGGAGAAGTGTTTTTATTGACTGTTTGGGAGGATGATCCTGCTGATCCTGGTAAACCAGGAGCTATAATTTATCAAGATGATTATTTCGAATCACATTCACCTGAATATTCTGGATCGAAAGATGGATTTAGATACTATGAATTTAAAAACTTCACGGAAGAAGCTATGAATGCTGAAGATAGTACATTAACAGTGGGTTCAGTTTTTTACGTAGGTTGGCAAAATATTAGTTCTTTTAGCTTAAATATTGGATTGGATTGGAATATTGACAATGGCGATAAAGTTTTTAGAAACACTGCGGGAGAATGGTTGACATCAGCTTTTGAAATGTCTTTATTAATTCGTCCTGTCTTTTCAACGGGATTAGATAATACATTGTCGTTAGAGTCTGATGACGTTCAAGAAGAAATCACCATGTATCCTAATCCAACCAATGAAGCGATTACGTTAAGTGGATTGTCAGGGGACTATGAATTGCGAATTTACGACATGAGTGGCCGAATGGTTACATCTGTTCAAAATCAACATCAAGTAAATGTAAGTGACTTGGAAAGTGGATTGTATTTAGTGGATGTAAGAGATTCTGCTGGAGCACCAATCTATTCTGCCAAGCTAATTAAAAAGTAATGACTGAAAACACCGAAGAGGAAGATCTTCAATTTGAAAGAGCCGAACAAGAAGAAGATCTTTTTGAACATCATAATTTAATTGCTGATGTAGGGCAAGACGCTATTAGAATCGATAAGTTTTTGATGAAGCGTTTACCAAATATTTCTCGAAACAGGTTGCAAACAATTGCCAAAGCTGGAACTTTATTTGTAAACGGAAAATCTGTTAAATCAAATTATAAAGTAAGACCAAAAGATGAAATTTCTGTCGTTTTACCTTATCCCGTTCGCGAAATAAAGTTAATTCCAGAGGACATTCCAATCAAAATCATTTATGAAGATGATGAATTGATTATGGTGTATAAACCTGCCAATATGGTTGTTCATCCTGGGTATGGAAATTACTCCGGAACACTGCTAAATGGACTCGTTTATCATTTCGATAATTTACCAAAAAAAGAAGACTATTTTGGTCGTCCAGGATTGGTTCACCGCTTAGATAAACATACAACTGGAATTCTAGTTGTGGCGAAAACAGAGCATGCACTGACCCATCTAGCAAAACAATTTCATGACAGAACAAGCGAACGCGTTTATCACGCACTAGTTTGGGGTGATTTGGTTGAGAATGAGGGAACCATTACAGGTGCAATTGGTCGTTCAAAGAAAAACAGGAAAGTTTTTCAAGTTTATGAAGAAGATGAAGAATACGGAAAACATGCCGTAACACACTATAAAGTAATCGAAAGATTTGGATATGTGACCTTAGTTGAGTGCCGATTAGAAACCGGAAGAACACATCAAATTCGTGTCCATTTTAAGCACATTGGACACCCTTTATTTCATGACCTAGAATATGGTGGTGATCGCATCCTAAAAGGGACTACATTCGCTAAGTATCAGCAGTTTATAAATAACTGCTTTAAACTGATCCCAGGCCAAGCTTTGCATGCAAAAACACTTGGTGTTGAACACCCCGTTTCAGGCGAGAAAATTTATTATGAATCTGAACTTCCTGAGGGTTTTTTGAAACTCTTAGAGAAATGGAGAGTATACAGTAGAAACGTTTGAGGATAAATAACGGTTTATTTCACGGCATTTTATTGTCACAATTATGTCAATAAGTCAAATAAAATCTTTATTTTCGCCTCTTGAGTATTAAGCTTATATCAGAAAAGTAAATTTATATGAGATCACTAAAGTCTGTAATTTTATTCGTTGGACTAATTGCTTTTGGAACAGTTGCCACTGCGCAATCTGACAGAGCAGCCACACGAAGTTATTCGGGTGAAGCGGTTAACCTTTGGAAAGCCGGTGCCTATTCAGAAGCTGCTGAAGCTTTTAAATTGGCCGCTGAAAAAATCAGCCCAAAAAACGACAAAGCAAGACAAAAGAAAGCCTACTTTACTTATATGTCAGGTCGTTGTTATGATTTGTTAAGTGAGCATGCTGCTTCCGAACAACAATATGAAAAAGCTGTTTTATTGCGTTACCAAGAATGGGAACCACAGGTTTACATGAAGTTGGCCGAAATGGAAATGGCGCAGTGTAAGCATAAAGAAGCAAAAGAAAATTACGAAAAGTACTTAAAACTTGATCCATCAAGCGAATTAGCTAAAACGCGAATCGCTTCATGTGATTATTATGCAGAAAGTACTGGTAATCCTACAAAGCACCTAGTAACAAATGTTTCTAAGCTAAACACAGGATCATTTGACTTTGCTACTGTAATGGGAACAAGAGGAAAAGAAATGTACTTCACTTCTTCTAGAGCTGGTTCTACTGGTGCCAACTCTGATCCAATTACGGGACAAAATTATATGGACCTTTGGATGTCAAAAATTGATAGAAATGGAAACTGGGGTCAACCAACTCCAATGGAAGCTCCAATCAATTCAATTGACAATGAAGGAACAATGTGTTTTGATGAAAGAGGTAAAACAATTTGGTTCACTCGTTGCCCGTCGGTAGACAAAATGAACTTAGGTTGTGAAATGTGGATGGCAAGCCAAAAAGGTAAAAAATGGGGAGAGCCTAAAAGATTAGAATTAAAAGATCATGATTCAACGCATGTTGGTCACCCAGCGGCTAGTCCTGATGGTAAAACATTAGTGTTCTCGTCAAATATGGCTGGTGGCTTTGGTGGAGTTGACCTTTGGATGTCAACTTATGACAAACGTTCTGATGCTTGGAGCTTACCTGTTAATTTAGGTGAAGACATTAATACAGGAGGAAATGATTTGTTCCCAACTTGGGGTCCTGATGGTAATTTATACTACGCATCTGACGGATTAGTTGGGTTGGGTGGATTAGATATTTATATGGCAACACGTGTTGGTGAAGAGGATAAATGGGAAAACCCAGAAAACCTTGGTGCACCTATGAACTCTTGTCGTGATGATTACCATATCATCTATACTGAAAAAGGAAAAGTTGAAAGAGGATATATTAGTTCAAATAGAAATGGTTCGAAAGGGACAAATTCTCAAGATATTTGGGATTTCTATTTACCACCGATCTTAATTGACATAATGATTATTGTGTCAGATCAAGAAGAAGGTTACGCAATTGAAGGTGCTAAAGTAAAATTAGTTGGATCGAATGGTGCGAGCTATGATTTATTAACTGATGCTTCAGGTCAAATTAATTTAGGTGAAAAACCAGACGGTGAACGTTTTGTTGAACCAGGTGCTACTTGGACAATAGAAGTTGAAGGAATTGAGAAATTATACTTAGGAACAAATGACAACTACACCACTGAAGGTGTTGAGGTGAATACACGAATCATTAGAGATTTGAAAGTATTGAATATTGAGAAGCCGATTCGTTTACCTGAGGTGCGTTACGCATTGGGTAGTTCAGTATTATTAGTTGATACAACGAATATTGATCCTAACTTACAAATTAACTCGAAAGATTCATTGAACTATTTATATGACCTATTAGTAGAAAATCCGAATTTGATTGTAGAATTGATTTCTCATACGGATTGTCGTGGTTCTGATGGTGCTAATATGAAACTATCGAAAGCGAGAGCGCAATCTTGTGTGAACTATTTAGTACAGGACAAAGGTATACCAACTGAGCGTTTGATCCCTAAAGGATTGGGTGAAACAACACCAGCTGAAATTAGAGATATCAGTCCAATGGGAGATACAACTTTTACACCGCTTGAATGTAACATGATTACAAAGCTGAAAAAGACGGATCTAGAAAAATTCACATATTATCACCAATTGAACAGACGTACAGAATGTGCGATCTTAAGTTTCGATTATGTTCCAGCTGAAGCGACTGAGCCAGAAGACGGAGACGGTAATTAGATAAACATAATTTTTAAAGAAAAAGCACTCATCACATAATTGTGATGAGTGCTTTTTTTATTTTTGCATAAAATCGTAAACAATGACTGACGAAAGATATAAGTCTAGAGGTGTTTCAGCTTCTAAAGAAGATGTACACAACGCAATTAAGAATGTAGATAAAGGTTTGTTTCCGCAGGCTTTTTGTAAAATAGTTCCTGATCATTTAACAGGTGATGCCGATTATTGTGTGGTAATGCATGCAGATGGAGCCGGAACTAAAAGTTCTTTAGCCTATATGTATTGGAAAGAAACAGGTGACGCATCTGTTTGGAAAGGAATTGCGCAAGACGCTTTAATCATGAATATTGATGATTTATTATGTGTTGGTGCAACTGAAAATATCCTTTTATCCTCAACAATTGGAAGGAATAAAAACAAGATTGACGGTACAGTATTATCTGAGATCATTAATGGAACGGAAGAACTGTTAGCTGATTTAAGAGGTTACGGTGTTAATATTCATTCTACTGGCGGAGAAACTGCTGACGTAGGTGATTTAGTGCGAACAATAATTGTAGATTCTACGGTAATTGCCAGAATGAAACGAGCAGATGTGATTTCAAATCATACGATTCAAGATGGAGATGTTATTGTCGGATTGGCATCATACGGTCAAGCAACTTATGAAACGGAGTATAATGGCGGAATGGGGAGCAATGGTTTAACCAGTGCAAGACATGACGTTTTTGATAAATATTTAGCAGAAAAATACCCTGAAAGCTTTGATCCAGAAGTTCCGGCGGATTTAGTCTACAGTGGCAGCAAAAAATTAACTGATCCGATTGAAGGATCACCGATTAATGCTGGGAAATTGGTCTTATCGCCAACTCGAACCTATGCACCTGTAATAAAGGCAATTTTGGATCAGCAACGTGCCAATATTCACGGAATGGTGCATTGCAGTGGCGGTGCACAAACAAAGGTTTTACATTTTGTTAAAGATGTACATGTTATAAAAGATAACATGTTTGACGCACCACCATTATTCAAATTGATTCAGCAAGAATCTGGTACAGATTGGAAAGAAATGTATAAGGTGTTCAATATGGGACATAGAATGGAGATTTATTTATCGCCAGAACATGCCAATGATATTATCGCAATTTCAGAATCATTTGATATTGAAGCAAAAATTATAGGAAGGGTAGAGAGTAATGTTGGTAATAAATTAACTATCCAATCAGAATTTGGAGAATTTATTTACGAATAGATTTATCGCAATTGCATGTTGCTTTAGTGGTTTAATAATTGACTTATGTTAGGATTTATAATTTTCGGAACAAGGGGTGTGAGATCTACTATGCAGGAAGGGCAGTTTCATTGCCCACAATGTGATGGTCAAACACGTTTCAAACATAAAAAAGTAACGAAGTTTTTTACACTTTACTTTATTCCGTTAATTCCATTGGGTAATAAAGGGACCTATGTAGAATGTCAGTCCTGTCGGAACACTTATGTTGATCGCATTTTAGAAACGCGACAAGAAATTGATATTATTGACCGTCCAGAACCTAAAAAACGCATTGAAGAACCTGCACCTAGAGTTGATGCTCCCGCGCCAAAAGGATTAACCTTAGCGGAGAAGTTGGCGGCCGAGGAAAAAAACTTAGCTCAAGAGAGTCAAGAAATTGCTGCAAAAGTCGATATTCCATCTGAAAAGCAAAAGGTGATTAAAAAATTGCTGATCATGATGATTTTGGCTGATGGAAAAGTAGAAGATTCTGAAATACACATGTTCCATAAAGTTTATCGCAAGACAACAGGAGCAGCAGTAGCGGATATTTATAAGGAAATTGAGAAAGTGAGAAGTGAAAATAAGCCCCCATACCAATATTTAAAACAGGTATCGGCTTATTTAAATGATGAAGGAAAAACGGCGATTATTAAGGCAAGCATGATGATTGCAGCGGCAGATGGAGATATCGATCCAACTGAAATTTCAATGGTGCAAAATTTTGGAAAAGCCCTAGAATTAAAACCCGCTCACGTCAAAGCGATAATTGATTCGGTGAAGTAGCGTTATTTGTAGCGAGGCATTAGGCAAAAGGCGATAGGATAAGTTTTAGGCGTGTGAGTGATGAGTGACTTGGCAAAAAAGGTTGGTGCGTTGGGTTAAGTTTTGTGAAGATGAGATTTACAAGAATCAATTTAGAATAATTCATTCTAACGAGCCCAATTTTCCCACGAATTATAGAAGCGGATAATTAGTAAGACACACGAACAGAAAAAAAGAAAACGAGCCACGCGAAAGTGGTCAGAATAAAAAGGGTGAGCGACGCGAACAGTCTAAAATCTAACAGCGATCCGACTTAGTCGGAGAACGTACTAACTACTAAAAAAATGAGTAACATATTACAAAAACTAGAATCCATTGCCGTTCGTTTTAACGAAGTGGGCCAGCAAATTGTCGATCCAGACATTATTGCAGATATGGATCGTTATGTCAGATTGACAAAAGAATATAAAGACCTTTCCTCAATTGTGGAAATGTATAAAAAATATAAGAATGTAGTCGAGAATATTGCTTCTTCTAAAGAAATGATTGCCATGGAGGATGATCCTGAGATGAAGGAGATGGCCAAAATGGAATTGGACGATTTACTGCCTCAACGGACGGAGTTAGAAGAGGAGATCAAAATAATGTTGATTCCTAAAGATCCAGAGGATGACAAAAACGTTATTGTTGAATTACGCGCTGGTACTGGCGGTGATGAGTCATGCATCTTTGTAGAGGACATTTTTAGAATGTACACCATGTTTTTTAAATCAATTGGTTGGAAATTGGAAGTGGTGAATTCTAATGAAGGAGGAACCAGTGGCTACCGCGAACTTTCTTTTGAAGTTGAAGGAGATGGTGTTTACGGAATGTTAAAGTTTGAATCAGGAGTCCACCGTGTGCAACGTGTTCCAGAAACTGAATCTCAAGGACGTGTTCATACTTCAGCAATTACAGTGGCAGTAATGCCAGAAGCCGAAGAAGTGGATATCCAATTGAACATGGCAGATGTGAAAAAAGATACCTATCGTGCATCAGGTGCAGGTGGTCAGCACGTAAATAAAACGGAATCTGCGGTGCGTTTAACGCATATCCCTACTAACACAGTAGTGGAATGTCAAGATGGAAGATCACAACACAAAAACTACGACAAGGCCTTAACGGTTCTTAGAACACGTTTATATCAAGCCGAATTAGAGAAGAAAGAAAAGGAAAGATCTGCACACCGAAAGTCATTGGTTTCAACTGGTGACCGTTCTGCAAAAATTAGAACTTACAATTATCCACAAGGAAGAATTACAGATCACCGAATCAATAAAACAATGTATAACCTACCCAGTTTTATGAACGGAGATATCCAAGAGATTATTGATGCATTGAAAATTGCCGAAAATGCTGAGAAAATGAAAGAGGGGACGGCCATTTAATTTGAAGTAATGACGAAAGAACAACTAGTTGAAAATATTAAGCGTAAAGGATCTTATTTATGCGTTGGTTTGGATGTTGATTTGGAAAAAATTCCAGCCTTCTTATTAGATTATGATGATCCTATTTTTGAGTTTAATAAACGCATTATAGATGCCACAAAAGATTTATGTGTGGCGTATAAACCAAATATTGCATTTTACGAATGTCATGGTAGTAAAGGGTGGGATTCTTTGAAGAAAACCATAGATTATATTCCAAAAGACATTTTTACGATTGCAGACGCAAAACGCGGTGATATTGGAAATACATCACATTATTACGCCAAGACATTTTTCGAGTATATGGATTTTGACGCGGTAACTGTTGCACCATATATGGGCGTTGACAGTGTAACGCCATTTTTTGAATATCCAGAAAAATGGGTAATTTTATTGGCCTTAACTTCCAATAAAGGCGCCTTAGATTTTCAATTCACAACCGATATGGGCGGTGAAAAATTATATGAAAAAGTAATTCGTAAATCTATCGAATGGGGCGATTCCTCTAAATTAATGTATGTTGTTGGAGCTACCCGCAGCGAATCAATTGGAAATGTACGTGCTTTGGCACCCGAGCATTTCTTTTTGGTGCCCGGAGTAGGAGCGCAAGGCGGATCTATGAAAGATGTTGCTGATTACGGTTGGAATGATAACTGCGGATTGCTAGTGAATTCCTCACGCGGAATTATTTATGCAGGTAATGATGAAGATTTTGGCGATAAAGCACGATTGGCCGCACAAGATTTGCAAAAACAGATGTCAGCTATTTTGACAGAGAAGGGGTTTATTTAAAGAATTCGAAGTACGAATGGAATTAAACGATCTTATTGGCAAATTTGCAATAAAAGGCAGCAATCAAGATAGTGAACAAACGCCATATAAAGGCGTGCTTGAATTAGCGCTCAACTCCAATAATAAAATCAATGCTTCATGGACAATTGGCGAAAATCAAACGCAAAAAGGCGTAGGGTTTTTCAAAGATGATATATTGGTGGTGAATTTTAATTATAAAGGAGAAGACGATCAAATTTTCAAAGGAGTAGTGGTTTATCGTTGCATCAATAGAAACCTTATTAAAGGATTTTGATCTGAAAAATACGGAGATCAAAGTGTATTAGGAGAAGAGAATGGTGTTCGAATTAATCCCTTTGAAGAGTTTAGCCAGAATTAAGTATGGCAAAATTAAACAGTAACATATTATTTCGACTTATTGTTATTTTTTTTCTAGGTACGCAAGTGACTTGGTCACAGCATGATGATTGGTTGACGCCAGAGCAATGGGATCTTAATGGACCAGTTCAAACAATGGAAGAGTATTCATATAGTGCATCCTACAGTGGGGACTCGGTATTGAGTGATGGAAAAAAGGGAGGGTTTTTAGCTCCTAAATCGCATACACTTCAATTTAATAAAGATGGGTTATTGTTTGACTTTTTAGAATACCCTTATGATTCGGAAGGTAGCAGTGTTGAACACATAACTTATGCTTATGACGGTCAACAAATACTCCGCAGTAAAATTGATGGCAAGAAGAATTATAATCTCGCACCGCACGACTCATTAGTGTCTAACAAATATGGACTTGTTATTGAAAAATGGGGTACCTATAAAGACACTTTTCAATTAGAAAATTTATTTTCTTATATAAATGATAGTACTTCTAAACCTTTTTTAGAAAAACGTTTATGGCGTGGAGTAATATATCGCAGTTTAACCTATGAATATGATAGTTTGTACCGTTTAGAGAGATGTATTACAAGAGTTTTTGGAGACGGGCGTAATTACAGAAGTGAATTCGAGTTGTTTGATTCGCTCGAAAGGGTGATTGAATTAAAAACTTATGGATGGGATAAATTAGAGGAAACTGAAACTTTTGAGTATAATGAATTAAGTCAAAAAATAGGTCATAGAAGTATCAATGTTAAAGAGGATGATGTTGATCACGAAGGGCCAGATTATCAAGACTTTTACAAAACATTTCATTATGATGACAGTAAAAACCTAATTCGCATAGATCATTATGATCGCGACGGTGAATTGTCTGAACAAAATGAATATGTTTTTGATCATGAGAATAGAATGCTGTATAGTCGCCATTATGATGTTTGGAGCAATGGACAAAACATAACGGAAGAGTATAAGTGGGAATATTCAAATGCAGGACAATTAATTTTGTATTCACATAAATTCAAGTTTATGAGTCCTGAATTCTTTGAAAGCGTAGCGGAATATGAATATGATGATTTCGATAATTGGGTGAAGCAGGTTTCTTACTCTAATGAGCGACATATGGCTCCCTATATAATCATCCGAACTTTTACTTATTATGAATGAACGCCAAAATTAAATCCAAATGCCTATTGCCAGTTAAGCAGTCTCTAGAAATTTGCTTATTTTCATAGGCGGACTTTAATCTTTAAATCTTTCACTACGCTTACATGGAAATTTTTTACGACCATATTATAACCTTACCGAAACCATTTCCAGACGTGAAAATTCACATTTCAACTGAGGAGATAATCTTAAGGAAAACAAAAATCCCTACGAATCAGGTAACAGGTTATGCGTACGGAAATGTTCAAATAAAAATGGGGCCAATAAAGGGTGGGATGCTTTTTTATTTGAAGATTTTTTACGGAAACGGAAAAAGTAAATTCTTTGAATTGAATCGGAGTCAATTGGGGAATCATGAAGAAGTTGTAAACGGAATTATTCAAGGTTTATGGCAAGTCAAAGGTCGCCATGTAATTAAGGGAATAATTACTGGTATTAAAAGTGGGCATGAGGTATCGTTAAACAGAAAGAATCAGATTGTAGCTTACCCAACTGGAATTGGTTATAAAAGTCTCGCTTTATGGAGTTCAAAAATTACGTTAATCGAATGGGAGAATTTGAAAACTAAAGTTGCCAACGGAGCTATACAAATTGGAGATAATAGAAAGAAAAGCTATGCTGTTTCTTATCCAATGAAAGACACGGAAAACATTCATAATTTGTTAGAGCTTTTAACCTGGAAAGCAGACTATTTTAAGGATGTAGTGGATGTTTCTAAAACACGTTGATTTTAGTGAAATTTATAGCCTAACGCTGTATTATCTATGAAGACACTTTTATTTATTTTTCTTAGTTTGAATGCCTTAACAATTTTAGCACAAACTGAAGTCAGTCAATTGGGCGAAGATTCAACTACTTATATGCAGAAACAAGATAGCTTAATTACAGGAGAAAAACTTCCAATTAATAGTAAGAAGGATACGCTATTCGAATCTGCATCAAGAGTTTCAAAACAAGTGTATAGCAAAGGACAAAGTATTGTAACGCATTTTATGGCGAAATCTGATACGATTTATAATTGTAAAGATTCGTCTTTATTCAATGGCGTTATTCATAGTGAGGTGTTGATTGAGGATAGTTTAACATATAATCACAGTACTAAAACCATCAATTGTATTGAAGGAGTACAAGTTAGTATGATTGAAAAAAATTACGTGAAATATATTGTAGATACAAGCGCTCTTGATCAATCGGATGGTATTTATTTAGCACAAATAGTCTATGATTGGGGTGATCAATATTATCGATTTAGCGAGACACAGGATACTGTTAGCGAAGGACATTGGACAACATTTGATGGGAAACTTTTTCATGACGTAACTAATTATTACGCAGACGGGGCTGTACTAAGTAATGAATTGACTTATGATGAAAAGTCCTACGAATACAATGAAACAAGATTATATGGGCCAAAGGGTAAATTGGTTGAATTTTCTTGGTATAAAGAAGATATAGATACGTGCACTATAGCCAATGAATTCATCCGTACGCATGAAGATTCTTTGTATTGGTATTTAGACAAATATTGTCGCGCCAAATTAGTGCAATATGTTGCCCAATTTGACGAGCAAGGAGATACTTTATATTCTATGCTTATTATTGATGAAAGAAAAGAAGGCGTTAAAGGTATAATTAACCATGTTATTCAAGATCCTGACGGAAACCCTGTTTCAATTGTAACACTCTGGAGGGACGATTATATGGTTGATGTATTACATCAAAACATAATTTATGTTGGTAAAGGAAATAAATTAATCACAGAGGGTGAGTTTCTTTATGCAATGGGGAGTTTTCCAGGTGATCTAAGAATATACCCTTTCTATATTCCGTCTATGTATTGGTTTGAAATGAAGGCTGAAATTATTTTATATACCCCGCGAGCAGCAGCGCGCTTAAAAACAGAGGAACAAGTTGGTTGGAGTATAGAAAAGGTAGTTAAACGCAGAAGGAAACAGTTGCGTTAGAATGTTGGACAAAGCTTACCTCATTTTGCGCGCTTAAACAGGAATAAAGTTTATTCCTTAACGATTTTCTTCACAAGCGATTTTCCATCCGCCAAAGTATAGGTTAAGACATAAATTCCGGCGGAAACTGAATTGGGGAATGAAATCATATTATTTTCTAACTCACATGCGATAATTCTTCCATTCAAATCAATGATTTGCACATGAGTTATGTGCTGCTTACTTTCAATATTGAATGACTGCATAAATGGATTTGGATAAATGAGCTCCTCACTATTGGCTGTTGATTCTTCAATACCAACATCAAAATTTTCAAAATGCGAACAAATTTCTGACACATTGGCTCCACGCCCTATCCTCACATTATAAGGTGTTTGAGATGCAGCATGCAAGGGGAATTCAGGTTCATAATTGGCAAAGGTTTCGGTACCTCCAAACGAAACACCTTCATAGTCATTAACCAAGCCACACAATGAGTCGGTGTTAAAGAAGTTATTCCGTACTAAAAGTACATTATTATTAATACCGCCGGTACCATGCGGCCCTGTTAAATAATAAGCACCGTTTAACTGCGTCATAGCACTGAAATAGACGTTTGCCGTATCATGTAATAGCTTACTTTTTAGCATTTCACCATCAGCATTCAATAATGTGAAAAGTCCAACTGTTTCATCTGTCCAATAAGTAGTGTCATACCTTCCACATGCTGCAATATTGCCATCCTCATTCAAGAGTACATCTCTATATTCTAATATCCCTGAACTTGCGGGGTTGGTATACTGCCATTGGCGTTCACCACTTGTATTAAATTTCCATATAGAAGGAGCCTTTGAATAACCAAAAAAACCTGTTACACCGGCACAAATAACTGAGTTTTCATCATATCGTTCCACGCAAGTGAAAAGAATATCTTCATCAATTCCATTAAATAATTCAGTTGCCCAAGTGATATTTCCCAAGGTGTCAATTCCACTTAATAAACCGGTATAAATGTCATGTCCTCGCACATATCCAACTACAACATATTCATTTTCGTTCACTTTGCAAATACCATCTAGTCCAGAATCTTCCACTTCCGATCCTGTATATTGGGTGGACCATTGGATATCAAAATTTTGATCCACCATCATCACTTGTGCTTGTGGTTGAGCAAAACCAGAGAATCCTGTACCACAGATCATATAACTGCCATTGTCCATTTCTACCATATCGTCAGCAGCCATAATTTCATAAATACGGGTTTGTAAGATATTTCCGTCAGCACTTATTCTATGAAGAATAGTTGCGTGATAGTCGGATGCACCAACAATGTGTAATGTACCACAAACAATAATTTCGTTGGCTTCATTTTCAATCACTGCAACACTTTCTTCACTATGGAACCCATCAAAATCTGTCGTGTCACGTCCAATATAAATAGACCATAAGGTGTCGCCCTCTGTATTGAATTTAACCACATATATATCCAGCCCTTCAGTCATAAAACTAAAAGAAGAACCAGCAACAACAATATTACCGTCACTAGTCGAACATATTGCTGCGCCACTATCATTATGATCCCCTCCGAAAATATTGGTGAATGACTGACTATACGTGCATTGAGGAGCAATAAATGAAATTACCAGGGAAAGAAGTAGTATTAAGTTTTTCATCTTTAACACAATTAAGGGTTTTAGCTAAGACGTAAAAAGTGCTAGAAAAGTGAATTTATACCAATAGATTTTTTTGGTCTTAGACCAAAAAAGAGTTGAAAATATGGTCAGAGAAACTTACTCAATCCCGTAACGTTCGTGATATTTGCGAGACAATTGCATTTGGTGATTATCCAACACAATAAAATTACCTTTTACCATTGCAATTGTGACATTATTTGTAATCATATCTAAGGCATTACCGTCTGAAATAAATAACGTAGCATCTTTTCCGCTTTCTAGTGAACCAATACGATCATCAATGCCCAAAATTTTAGCCACGTTTAAAGAGATGGACGCCACAGCTTCTTCTTCCGTCAAGCCATATGCCCAAGCTGTTCCCGCTAAAAATGGTAAATTTCTTGCATTCATCACTTCCATATCTCCAGCAGCTTGTATGCAATAACTTACACCAGCTTTTTGCAACTTCGCAGCTGATTGGTAGTTTGTATAAGTGAGATCTTCTTCAAATGCGGGCAATAGATGAGGACGACCGAGCATTACAGCAAATTTGTTTTCGATTAAACGTGCTGCAACCAAATGTGCATCATAACCACCAACGATTACGGGGTATTTTAAATCAAATCGTCGAGAGAAATCAATAATATCATTAATCTCAGGCGCATAATCGGCATGAATGAACAAGCGTTGCTTGCCATCAAAAATGCCGCGCATGGCTTCTAGTTTTAAGAATTTTTCTACTGGATCTTTAACATGAGAATAAGATAGCGCTTCTTCAAAAAAGGCATAAATCGCGTCTCGTGTTTTATTATATTTTTCATTCGCCTTATTTGGCCCTGGCTCTGCCCACCAACCAGATTTGCGGTATTTAATGGGCCAATTTAAATGAACCCCATCATCTGCCTTATAAACCGCATCTTCCCAATTCCATCCGTCCAATGCCATGACAGATGAAGTTCCTGAAATTAAACCTCCTCTTGGCGTCGATTGTGTTACCAATACCCCATTTGTGCGTACAGTATACATTACTTTTGAATCTGTATTAAAGGCAATAAGTGAACGGACATTTGGATTAATGCTTCCCGTTTCATCAAAATCGCGCGTTGCACGCACCGCATCAATCTCTGTTAATCCTAAGGTTAAATTTGCGGCAATAAACCCCGGGTAAACATGTTTCCCTTTTATAGTGATAATGGTATCCCAATCACTTTCGTTTAATTGATAGGTCAGTGCGTTTTTGACAAAAAGAATTTTGCCTTCTTCAACTCCAATAACTGAGTTATGGACATATTCACCGTTACCAATATGTGCGCTCCCGTTTTGAAAAAGGATGCGTTTGTATAGTTGCGTTTGCGGGCTTGGTGTTTGACCATAACTGCCAACGGCAATTATAAAAACAAGGAGTAAACTATATATTCGTTTCATTTGTTATCAATTAATGTTCACCAACTGTGTCACAGTGATAATGAGGATTCATTTTTTTAAACGGTTTGCGTGTTGCTACGCCTGCCTTCTTTTCTGCCAACATAAGTTGCATAATTCTGTTGCGTTCCACTTGGTCACGATCGTGTAATAAAACACTTCGATTCCAATCATAAAGTAGCATCCCGTCAACAAAAGTTTGTTCTACTTTCGCTTGGATTGAAAGTGGATTGTCTGACCAAATAACGATATCTGCATCTTTCCCAACTTTAATACTTCCCATTTCCTCATCTAGATGTAATAATATTGCCGGATTTAGCGTCACCATCTTCCAAGCATCTTCCTCAGAAATTCCGCCATATTTAACAACCTTAGCAGCTTCATGATTCAACCTTCTGCCCATTTCTGCATCATCTGAATTAATGGCAGTAACAATTCCCATTTTATGTAAAATTGCGGCGTTATATGGAATGGCTTCGTTCACTTCATATTTATAAGCCCACCAATCTGCAAAAGTTGATGCTCCTGCACCATGCGCTTTCATTTGTTCCGCTACTTTATAGCCTTCCAAAATGTGGGTAAAGGTATTTAAGGTAAAGCCCATTGAATCTGCAACGTGCATTAACATATTAATTTCACTTTGAATGTATGAGTGGCAGGTCACAAAACGCTCCGAATTCAGAATCTCTACCATTACATCTAACTCTAAGTCGCGTCTCGGAGCATTTATTCCAATTCTCTTCTTCTCAGATAACCCACTATAAGTCTTCCATTCTTGCTCATATTGCTTGGCTTGAATAAATGCATCATAAAATACCTGTTCAACACCCATCCTTGTTTGTGGAAAACGAACCGTATTAAAATTTCCCCAATTGGATTGTTTTACATTTTCTCCTAAGGCAAATTTAATGAAGCCAGGCGCATCATCTATAAGCATTTCGGCAGGACTAAATCCCCATTTTAATTTGATCATGGCAGATTGCCCACCAACAGGGTTAGCAGATCCGTGCAGCAATTGTGAAGCCGTAACTCCACCAGAAAGTTGGCGATAAATATTAATATCGTTAGAACGAACTACATCTGCAATTGAAACCTCTGCTGAATTGTTTTGACCGCTTTCATTTACGCCTTTGCTAATTGCAATATGCGAATGTTCATCTATAATTCCAGAGGTTACATGTTTTCCTTCGGCATCAATTATTATAGCATCATTTGGAATTTGAATGATTGATTTGTTCACGGCTTTTATCTTACCGTCTTGAATGAGCAAGGTTGCATTTTTCAAAATCCCACCAGCTTCATTGGTCCAAATGGTTGCGTTCTTTATGAAATAAGTTTCTTGACTTGGCAAGCTGTCAAATCCATATGCCATATTAGGGAACATTAAATTATCCACTGCAGAAGTGTCCACTTTAAATGTTGACTTCGTTTTTTTGGAATCTTTATGCTTTTCATTTCGAATGGCACTCCAATCTACCCAATCACCATTTGGTAATTTGGCTTTTCCATGAAAGGCGCCCAGCGCACTATTATAAGTACCGTTTAATTGCACAACGCCATTTAAATTTCCGCCTTTTTCGGCAAAATTCATACTTATTTGAAGGTCGTTCATTACCAAGTTAGGGCTTAGTTTAGCCGTATCTTGTTTACTGATATTGGTAACTGAATCCATTGTTGTTCGGTAGCTCAATAATTTTGATTTTGGCTTTTCAATGGATCCTGTAACTTCCCATCCATAAACAATTGAGTTGATATTCAAATTGTACTTTCCGCGAATGTCAGTTAATGCAATGTCTTTAACTTTAGTTCGTTTACCTCTAATCCAATTTTCATAGATGACACCATTTTCAAAAAGATCACCTTTAACAATTAATAGGTTTGCAATTTTACCAGCCTCTAGAGTTCCCACTTGGTCGTCCACATTTAAGAAAGCAGCAGGATTCTCCGTTAAAGCACGCAAGGCTTCACTTTTAGGCAAGCCATGTTTTACAGTTTTCCGAATATTTTTTAAGAAGTCGGTTTTTTTCTTTAAGCCAGCAGTTGTAAAGCAAAAAGGCACTTGTTCTTGATGCAAGAAATAAGCGTTATAAGGACGCATTTCCCAATCTTTCAAATCTGCCAATGAAACAAAACGAGATAAATAAGGATCTGTTACATCATAAGGATCAGGGAAATTAACAGGAATAATTAATTTGGTTCCAAGGGCTTTAATTTCATCTATCCTTTCATAGCTATCTCCACCGCCTTTTATAATTAGTTCAATATTAAATTCTTTGGCCAATTTTGCAGCTCTTAGAATCTCCAGTTTATTTGAAACTTCAAAAATTTGTGGCAAGTCAAGGTTTTCAATTGCTCTGTTTAATGAAATATTGTCAGTATTTGCCGATTGAGTGCTATACCATTTTGCATCATAAAAGAACTGTCGAATTAAGGCAATTGCTCCCATTTGTGATGAAGGATAACTTTGCTTAGAAGATCCTTTTGAAAAGGAATAATGATTGGATGCTCTTGTTTTAATGATTTGCTCCTGATCCGTATTTGATCCGATTGTAGTCAGTACGGAAGTCCCACGTAATAATCCATCATTTTGATGGGTAGAAATTGTTCCAAATCCTTGTTTAATATATGCGTCTTTTTCCTTAAATAGTTCTTTTTTGAATAAGGTATAGGCATCAACTTCCGGATGAATGCTTTGGTTCCAATAATAAGGTCCTTCTTTCAAAGTAGAAAGCTGTGGTCCCATGCCTTTTTTCTTTAAACTGCTTTTTTCAACACCTTCACTTGCATGAATATCAATAAAAGAAGGATATAAAGTATAGCCTTTCAAGTCTATTTTTATTGCGTTTTTTGGGGCAATAACGGCAACGCCAACATTTATAATTACACCATCTTTTATGACTAATGTACCGCGTTCAATCGTTTCCGTTGCGCTAACTACGATTCGTGCGTTTGTAAATGCAACCGTTTCCTTAGAGTTAATGACACCGTTTTCAGGTTCTATATCTTGTGCATTGGTCTGTAATCCCAAAAGCAATGCGAAAATCCCGAAAAATATATTTTTAATCATGTGTAATTCTATTTTATTTGAATAGTTGTTGAATTACAATTCAACTTTTAATCGGCTTATCTGATTAAAACTGTAAATTTGTTCAAAAATAAGCAATTATGGAAACATTTAAGAGTATTCTGATAAGCTCTCATTCTGGATGGAGATGGATTGTGCTAATTCTTTTGCTCGGGGCAGTCGTAAAGATGCATATGGGATGGAAAGGAAAGAAACCTTTTGTAGAAGGTGATCGCAAATTGGCACTCTTTACTATGATTGCATTTCACCTGCAATTTTTGTTCGGATGGATTCTTTATTTCTTGAGTGATTATGTACAGTTTACGAGTGAAACAATGGGAACTTCTATACTTCGCTTTTTTACATTAGAACATGGTCTAATGATGACAATTGCAATGGTATTAATTACAATGGGTCATACAAAATCTAAGAAAAAGAAAGATGACAAAGCTAAGTTTAAAGTAATTGCGGTGTTTTATACAATCGCATTCATTCTTGTTTTAGCTGCAATTCCATGGCCTTTTAGAGAAATGTTTGCAAATGTTGGAATTGGTTGGTTTTAATAAATAAAAATAAGGAGAAGGGGATATGTCTACAGGGTTTTCACATATAAAGTCAAAGCAAGAGTTTGCGGTTTTAATTGGTGTAATAACTAGCAAGCAAACGGAAGAAATGGCAAATGAGTATCTTGAAGAATTGGCTTTTTTGGCTGAAACTTCTGGTGCAGAAACAAAACGTAAGTTTTTACAGCGCGTTGATAAACCCAATCCAAAAACCTATGTTGGCTCTGGAAAGATTAAAGAGATTAAGGAATATATTGATAAAAATGGAATTGATATAGCCATTTTTGATGATGAATTATCTCCTTCACAATTTCGGAATATTGAGAAGGAATTTGAAATTAAAGTCTTAGACCGCAACAATCTTATTCTAGATATTTTTGCCAGTCGAGCACGCTCGGCGCATGCAAAAACACAGGTTGAATTAGCGCAATATCAATATTTATTGCCACGATTAACCGGTATGTGGACTCACTTGGATAGAACCAAAGGGGGAATTGGAATGCGTGGACCAGGGGAAACGCAAATTGAAACGGATCGTCGAATTATTAAGGAGAAAATATCCTTATTAAAAGAGAAGATGAAGAAAATTGACAAACAAATGTCCGTTCAACGCGGCAATAGAGGTCAATTAGTTCGAGCGGCATTAGTTGGATACACGAATGTGGGTAAATCCACAATCATGAATTTGTTGAGCAAGTCAGACGTTTTTGCAGAGAACAAACTCTTTGCAACATTAGACACGACTGTGCGTAAAGTGGTGATTGATAATTTGCCTTTTTTAATGTCTGATACGGTAGGATTTATTCGCAAATTACCGCATCAATTAATCGAGTCCTTTAAATCTACATTGGATGAAGTACGCGAAGCAGATATTTTAATTCATGTCGTTGATATTTCTCATGCAAATTTTGAAGAACAATATACGGTAGTTAACGAAACCATTGCCGAGATTGATGGTGAGCAAACGGGCAAAAGATCCATTGTTGTTTTTAATAAAGTAGATGCTTATAATCCAGCTCCAGAAGATATTGGATACCATCCTGATGGAAAAGTATTTGCGCTTGCAGAATTGAAAAAGTCATGGATGGCAAAGCTTGGAACGGAAGATTGCATCTTTATTTCTGCCCAAGAGAATTTGAATATTGACGAATTTAAAGCAAAGCTATACAAAGAGGCTAAGGCAATCTTTCAGATTAGATACCCGTATCATAACTTCTTGTATTAAAGTCAACAAAAACTAGCTATTCCAACCTTATTTGTTTGCTTTTAACTAAACCATTATTCTTAGTTCTGAGCGTCCTCCAAAAGCAATAATTTTCAAGGTTAAATTAATTTAGAGCATTTCTCAAATCATTCCATAATTCAGAATAGATCAAGCCTTTTTTTTCTGTAAAAAAATGGACACCCGTATTCGTGAAAACTCCAATTGTAGCTTCAGTTTCTATATTCTTATAAACGTAACAAGATGAGCCAATATGAGATCCTGTATGACCAATCCATCTTTCGTCGGTTGAATCAATTGTCATAAAGCCATGTGAATAACCTGTATTCATTAATTGCTCATTCTCTTCAGTAACCAAATCTGTTTTAATAAGTTCAACCATTTCCTCACTTATTAATTCATTGTTAAAAACGGCCTCATAAAAACGCACCATGTTTTGCGCAGAAGCAATAATGCCATCACTTGCTTTGATATAATTGGTGATCCGAATTTGTAATTCTGAAATATTCTCAATGGCGCCGTTATTATATTGATCCCAATAACTCGCAACTAAACCTTCAGGTTCTGGATATACTCCATTGTGATAATAGCTGTCATCTAATCCTAATGGAACAAGGATTCGCTCTGAATAAGCCGCTACATGATCGCCTTCGACATTATCTATTATTAATCCTAGAATAATATAATTGAGATCAGAATAAAGGTGTTTTTCTCCAGGTTCAAATACACTTTCTTTACCTGCAATCATTTCTATAAAATCTACAGACGTATATGTCTTCTCTGGATTATTCATGAAATCTTCAAAGAAGTTAATATCAAAAACTTCTGGAATACCAGAGGTTTGTTGAAGCAAATCTTTGATCGTGATCTTTTCTATATTAGGAATGTATGTTACGATATCATTTGAAAGGTATTGCGGAATTAAATCGTCGAAATGAAGCTTTCCTTCTTCGATTAATTGAAGGATTATAATTGCCGTAAAAGACTTTGCTAAACTAGCAGTATGATGAAGGTTGCAGGGATTCATTTTTTGATTGTCCTCAATAGAGGAATAGCCTGAAGAACCTATCCAATAACCTTTTTCTGGTGAAGACATGATTACTGTTAATCCTGTAATACCATTTGCCGTATATTCATCTAGTATGGATTGATAATGCTCATGGTGAGGGTTCGAACTGTAATCCAATGTACAATTGATTTCATCAACTGGATAATGGCTTTGTTTTTTACACGCTGTAGTGCATACTATGATTAGGGCGATAATAATTAATTTGAATTGCATGAATGATAGTTTTTAGATTATTTTTTATGAAAAGGATTGAATCGCACGCCGATTTTTAATAAGCCATTGGGTCTTATTCCGATTAGGCTCCAATAAGACGTGCTTCCTATCCATTGATAGCGCGTAAATAGAGTGAATTCCTTACCGTATTTTTTTGAAAAATCGTAGCCGATACTTAGACTTATATTTGCAGAACTTGCGCCTATACTTTTGATTTTACTTGGCGCATAAGTTCCTTGAGCAGTTAATTCATATGTGGTTTTTGGATAATACCCATTAAAATAACCTAAACCTAGTGATAGGTCTGTATTTAGTCCCATTCCAAAAGTATAGCGCATTCCAATATTGGTATTAAAGAATATAGCAGAACCTGATGAGCGATTAATAAACCCACCAATTTGTGCCGTTTGATAGAGTTGAAATACTGGTTTATGGACATAATAAAATTCAGTTTCGGCAGAAACACTCGGATAAAACGGAGCCACCCGAAATACTTGATTAAATGGAAATGCCCATGAATGATTTCCTACCATTATTGAAATGGGAAATTGTTGCTCTTTTTTTGTGTTTTCTTGCCCGTATACATTTCCATTTAGGAAAAATGTAAATAGAAAAATGGATAGAAATAGTAGTTGTTGTTTAGTTTTCATATTTGACTTTAAAAATTAATTTCAAGGCAAATAAATGAAATGCTTAACTAATTATCAATCCTGATTTGGTATGATAAACACTGTATTGATTAATATCATACAAAAGTATGATGCGCTTTTAGAGGGCAGAATTATACTAGATTTTTACAAGGTTGATCAATCCAATCTTATTGTTGACCTCAGCTTTTCTGTAGATATTAGAAATGTGTGTTTTTACGGTAGGCAGTGAGATAAACAACGCATCACTAATTTGATTGTACGTAGAACCTTTTATGATCAAATCAACAATTTCTTTTTCCCTGTTCGTGAAATTATAGTTTTTCATGTTTTGATCACTACTATTCATTTCGGGTTTAAAAAGAGATAGTCTCTTAACATCATCAATTAATTTACCCATTGCAATAAATATAAAAAGTAAGGGCAATGTTAATTTAAGCGGGTTTCCTGTATTGAATGTATCAAAAGGAATGAATGCTGGGAAATAATCAATAATTAGTGCTATAGGTAAAATGCATAGACAAAGGATTGCTGTTATTCTCTCCATTCGCTCTCTATGCTTAACTCTTGAAGAAGGATCGGATGTTCTCACTATGAGCATGGAATAGAAGACCATAACCAATAAAAATCCGCCAGAAATATACTCGAGAATGGGAATGAAATTCAAAAAATAGCTGAATACCGAAGCTAAAATAATTACTGCTGCCACTCCAATAATTATTTTTTTAAAAAATGGTTGAATAGCGACTTCACGTTCTTTAAAAACATTTAATGGAGTAGTTAATCCAACCAAGGTTAAAGCAATTATAATAAAAATAAGTGTTGCTTCAGAAGTGTCGTCCGCAGGCACAAAGTAATTGCTTGTGACTGCAATAATTAAGAGAAGGAATGAGACGGATAAAAAAATGGTTTCTTTGAACTCAATATTTCGCGAATAACAAATAAATTGAACAAAAATAGTCACTAAACCTAAGCTATAAGCAAAGACTAATAGGACTAGTTGCATTATTTCCATCTCCATAACTAATTATTGATAATAACCGTCACATTGCCATTAGGACGATTTTCTGAATAGCGCATTCCAAACTTGCTAATTAGTGTAGTCACATTAGCCTTATTTAAAAAGCCATCAACATAGAGCTTGTGTTTAATGATAAATTTAACTAACGATTTCTTCGTGTGACTATCAACTTCGCATTTCAAACCTAAGGTTAAGAAGTTTAACTCAATCCAACGAACTGTTCCTTGGGGATTAGAACTTGTTACATTTTTAGGATCATTATAATCTAAATAAGTGGCATAAATTTCATCATCATTTGCCGTTAAACTCGAAATTGTAATGGAGTTTTCAGACACTGTATAGTCAAAGTTTAAAAATGCTTCACCATCTACCGTTGCAATGTCATCTTTGATTTTTATCTTTTGACTAAAGCTATTTGCTGAAAAAGTAAGTAAACATAGTATGACTAATATTTTATACATAAGAATTGATTTTGAACTAATTTAAGAATAAATATCGTGCTATTTATTCTTCCTCATCTTCTTTTTCCATTTGATTACTACGAAATGCAGTAGCAGTCAATTCTGAAATTATTAAGAATTATCTTAAAGTTTAATAATCTATTGGCGTCAAATATTTATACGTTCCATTTTCCTTTTTTAAGATGAATTCTTCCCAAAAGGGAGCATACTCTAAAAAATCACATGTAAAATTCCAAGGCGTAATTGAGGAAATACGCTCAACTGTAAGCGCACCATAGTGACGGCTTTGTTTATGGAAGTCTTCTGTCGGAAAATAAGTCCAATTATAGATTTTACCCGTTTTTGGAGTGAGTACAAAAAATTGGAATGTTCTGTCGTCGCTTTTTGACTCGGTGAGCATTGGTTGAAGGACGGCATCTTTCTTTCGGGAATAAATATTAACGAAATGATCCAAATTCAACAAATTATAATCAGCGAATTGAACGGGATCGGCTTGAATTAAACTTTCATAAAAATCTGTCCAAATCGGTTTTAAAATCTGTTCTTCCCAATTTTCTGCAACTGTTTTTTCATGTGACAATAATTTCTGAGCAACAAGTTTCGGGAGACCGCTATGTAGATGATGATTATGATAATTGATCCACCAATCGTCATCTTCTGATTTATCCGTTTTAAGTTCTTCGTAATAATTCGGGTGTTTATCAAAAACCCGAGATTGCCAGATATCGTGAATGGAATCGTCCTCATTGTATAAAAGAAAATCCCACTTGTCATAATTTGTGAAAAATATTCTTTTAGCTGAATCTAAATTTTTGGTATAAAACTCCTCATGATCATGTTCATCTAAAACCCATTTATTCTCATGTAATATTCCTGCTACTACGTGCCCTCTTACTTGCATGTGATTTTCGATTATGCTGACTGTATTTCTGTTTTTATGTAATTCTTTTTCATAAAACTCATCATCCATTGGGTAAAGAAAAAAAGCAATAAACTCATTTTTTTCTTCGTTCATAAATCCATGATAATAGCTTGTAATCTCGATTTCTGGATTTGAATTTGCTATAATAGTTGGGATGGATTGTAGTGGCTCTTGTTTATAATAACGGTCATCCCATATTTTAGCACGTTTTTCTAATAGTGCTGACCTTTCGATTTCCCAATGTGTATTATTGTCAATGTGCTGATATAATTCAATCTGAGTCAACCAGCAGACGTTAGATATAGAAGTCAAAATTTTAGATTTGTCACTTCCTAAATGGAACCAACACAAGTCGTCAATTGAATTTCCACGAGCTTTAATAATAAGTACGATTTCTCCTTTTTGTGAATCATAGAGTTGCACGTTTACATGTGTCATTATTTGATTCTCTTCTTTATAGAACTGCACTTCCAAAATATTGACGAGATAGCGAACTCCATGCGCTGTCGAATGCTTTTGTAATTCTCCCAAATCTGTACTCGAATTAACTGGAATACAAACGAAAGTGTTTTTGCCAATGTTATTTTTGCTTGTATAACTAGACATAAGCCCGCAAAGTTTTAAAGCGACTTCACCAACAGGATTCCATTTCTTGTAGAGTTCTATTTTGCTTTGTATTCTAAATTTTTCTATTTCATCAGACGAAGCTTCCAAACGTTGCGTCCATTGCAAGATCACACTGTCTTTATCGGCATTCATTTTGTTTTGCAGACTATCGTAGTCTTCTTGGACGTCTTCTTCTACTAGTCCAATTTTAGGATATAAAATAATGGCCTTAAAATCCGAATCGATTGCGCTTAAGTCTACTGCGAGGTCATTTTCAAATTGAGTCGTTATTTCTGAAATAATTTGATCTTCTTCTAATTCGCAAGCGCTAAAACCAATTATTATCAGAAGCAGAAAACAGTTTTTCATATTGGATAAAGTATTAGCACTTATTAGTGCTTGGCGTCTTCTTTATGATCCTCTTCGTCAATTTGATTACTGCGAAATGCAGTGGGCACTAAATCTGGTATAATTTTCAATATTATTGGCAAAAGTAAGCTGCCACCTGGTAACATGAATAATGTTAAAGAAGGAATTGTTCTAGCCAAATCTTTAAGTTGCATGCGGGCCTTTTCTTTCTCTTCTTTTGAAAGATCCTCGGTTGTTGATTTTCGAATAAGCGCCATTAACTCTTTACTCTCTTTCAATTCAGTCGCCAATTTTTCTTTGTTTCGACCTAAGATATTTTTCCAACGTTCTGTGGCGCCTTCCATTAATAACTCCGCGTCTTTTTTGCCTTGTAAAAATGGAATGGTTTCGTAATTATTCATTACAAAAGCTTGGATAGCAATAAATGATTTATCGCGTTCATCTACACCCAAACCAAGTTTTAAAGTTAATGCCTTTAAAAATTCACGTTCCGAATCTACAACCAGTCTGTCGCTCCAAACTGTGAGTACTGCAATTTCCATTAAATAACGATTCAAAACCCAGGATCGATTGTAATCAAAATCTACCGTTTCTAATGAAAGCTTTCCGTCCCAATACATGCGGGCTTCCTCACGCTCATCTCTATTCAAACTGGCAGAAGCCATAAATACCTCAAAAATTGCTTCTTCCTCTTCGGCTAATTCTCCATCTGCATTGGCCGCCAAGGCAATTATTTTTATAACATCTAATTCTACACGGCTTCTTTGAGCAATTAAATCAACCGGATTAACTCCATTATGGTAATCGTTATACAATAATAGATCATGAAAAATAAGACTGTTATAAAGGTAGGTTGTCCAAAGTTTATGCGAAAAGCTTGTCTTAATATCTACACGTTGTGCAATAATGGATTCCAATTTTTCGTAGACAGTTAAGTCCTTAAAATTTAACCAACCTTTCTTTGCTTTTTCAATGTGTGTTTCTTCATAAAAGGCCACAAATTCTTCCAATGACTCCTCTAGTGATTCTATGTCAAATTTACCTTTCTTCAGATGATCGGTAAGAATCAATCCTTCCAATAAAAGAATCTTAAAAGCTTCTTCGCTTGAAAGATCCTCCATTATATCATCATTAAGAAATAGTAAACTAGTAGGAAAACCATACATGATACCAGTTGGCTGCAGAAAACCATAGAATAGCTCGTCTGTAGAAAGCAAGGCTCCTGAGTATTTATTTAAACTCTCACTGTAATTATCCAAAAGTGAAAAATACTTACGGATCCAGCCAGGTTTACTTGGGTTCATCATACCAAATTCTTTTAGCGCATTAAAATTATGCGCCAGTACTATCAAAAGTATGAAATTCTAGTTGAACCGAATCATGTTAGCGCGATTTTATACCGTTCACGTAAAATCTGCCTCGAAATAGGTAAATTCAACTTAATTTGCATCAATTCCAAAAGTTTTGGCCTAATTTTGGAAGCTGAATTATTGAATGATAAAAAAAATTACATATACGCTTATTCTATTCATGATTACTGCTACAGTTATGGGACAAGCCAAATTAAAGAAGATAGCCGATTTACCTAAGTCCGTAATGGAGACTTCTGGCTTGGCATATTATCAAAATAAATACTTGGTAACACACAATGACGGTGGGCATAAAAGTGAAGTTTTTGTCATGAATTTGGAGGGGGATATTATTAAAAAGATCAACGTCAAAGATACCAAAAACAGAGATTGGGAAGATTTGGCGCAAGATGATAAAGGACGACTTTATATTGGTGATTTTGGGAATAATGGTAACTCTCGCGAAAAATGTCAAATCTATATTTTACCCTCAAATTTTTTGGATAAAAAAGATGTGACGCCAAAAAAAATAACATTTACATACGAAGATCAAAAAGAATTTCCACCAAAGAAAAGTAATTTAAACTACGATTGTGAAGCTTTTTTCTGGAAGGATGGCAAACTGTATTTGCTTACCAAATGTAGAACAAAACCTTATACTGGTGAATCTAGAATTTATGAAATCCCAGCATTGCCTGGGAAACATAAAGCCAAATATTTAGGCAGTATTTTCCTTTGCAATGCAGGTTGGAGATTTTGTTCTGTAACTAGCGTTGATTACGACGTTAAATCAAACACCTTGGCTGTCTTAACATATTCAAAACTTTATTTGGTGTCTAATATTAAAGGCAATGACTTTTGGAATGGGAAGATCAAATCTTATTCATTGCCAATTGTAAAACAGCGTGAAGCAATTTGTTTTAAGAATAAAACCACCCTTTTTGTTACAGATGAGCAGAAAAAGGGATTGGGTGGAGGAAATTTGTACGAACTGAAATTAAAATCTAAATAAGCAAAGATGAAATATATAGTTACGCTAATTTTTGCCTGCTTTTTTATGGCAGGTGTAAATGCACAAAAAATTGACAAAAAAATTCCAAATTGGTATAATGGAAATAAGTTTGGAATGAGCACTGATAAAGCTTATTCTAAAGTGTTAGCCAATAAAAAATCGCAAACTGTAATTGTAGCTGTAATCGATTCTGGAGTAGATATTGAACATGAAGATTTAAAAGGTCGTATTTGGATCAATACAGGGGAGATTGCAAACAATGGGATTGATGATGATGGAAATGGTTATGTAGATGACATAAACGGATGGAATTTTTTAGGAAATTCGGAAGGAGAAAATTTGAATGATGTGCGGCTAGAGGTGGCACGAATTTATGCTGAATTAGACGTTAAGTTTAAAGGTAAATCCTATCCAGATTTAAGTGCCGAAGAAAAAAAGCAGTACGCGCTTTATAAAGAAGTGAAGGAAGAGGTCGAAAAAAATAGACATGAAGCGGAAGAGGGGATGAAAAATATTAAAGAATACATCACAGTATTGGATGGGCCAGATAAGCAATTGCGCAAACATTTTGGAGGAGATTATACCATTAAACAATTAAAAGGGGTTAAAAAAAATCCTAATATTGGTGTTGATGCGGGACAAATGTTAGCCTTGTATAAGGTTGGATATACCTATGCTGACATTCTTGCCGAGAAGGAATACTATGAAGACATTTTAGATTTTAATTATAACCCTGATATTGATGCACGGGCAGATATGATTGGAGACGATCCAACTGATTTTACTGACAGAAATTATGGCAATAATAATGTAGAAGGACCAGATGCTGGACACGGAACACATTGCGCAGGAATAATTGGCGCTTTGCGTAATAACGGAATTGGAAATGATGGGGTTGCCGATAATGTACAAATCATGTCATTAAGAGCTGTGCCTAATGGAGATGAGTGGGATAAAGACATAGCGTTGGCGGTAAGATATGCAGTTGACAATGGCGCGAAAGTGATTAATATGAGCTTTGGCAAGTCATATTCTCCTGACAAAAAGCAAGTGATGGAAGCATTCAGATATGCTGCAGAAAATGAAGTTTTAGTTGTGCATGCCGCAGGGAACGAGGGAATGGATAATGATGATTTGGGACATAATTTTCCAACACCAAAATATGAAGGAATGTCCGATAAATTTAACAATTGGATTGAAGTTGGTGCTTCAACAAGGCATAAGAAACCTAAGTTTTACAGAGGGTTTTTATTCCGTCCAGGATTAGCGGCTGATTTTTCAAATTATGGGAACGAAATTGTGGACGTTTTTGCGCCCGGTTATGATATCTACTCAACTGTTCCAGAAAATGAATATGCTATTTATGACGGCACATCAATGGCTGGTCCAATGGTTGCAGGTGTAGCGGCTTTATTAATGTCCTATTTTCCAGAAATCAGTATGATGCAGATAAAGGAAATTATTATGATGACTGTTCAAAAGCCTGGGAAAAGAACAACTCCTTTACCGAGTGACCATTTGAAAGAAGTAACGTTTGATGAACTTTGCGTAAGTGGTGGAATTGTGAATGTTTATAATGCCGCAGAATTAGCAGCACGTTGGTAGATTAATGTGCAACAGGGCAATTTTTCAATTATCACTTTAAAGACAATACACATTAATCATAAAAAGACGTTAGCGCCAATTCGAGTGTCCGCCTCAGGAATGTATCGAGAACAAGCACATAACATCTAAAAGCGTAGCGGCCTAACCCCTAAAATCTAACCTTTAAATAAAATGCAAGCAATAATATTTGATATGGACGGTGTCCTAATAGATTCTGAACCATTATGGAAAATAGCAGAGGTGGAAGCTTTTGCCAAGGTTGGACTTGATTTGACTTATACAGATTGTGAAGAAACTGTGGGTTTGAGAATAGATGAGGTGGTGCAAATGTGGCACGATAAAGTAAAGTGGACGTCAAAAACTGTTAAAGAGGTAGAGACAGATATTGTAGATATTTTGATTCGGGAAATCCGTGTGCAAGGTAAAGCCTTACCCGGAGTAGTTGAGTCGTTGGAAAAGATTAAAGCTGCAGGCTATCAAATTGGATTGGCGACTTCCTCTTATCAACGAATTATTGACGTTGTGGTTGAAAAATTAGGGATTGGACATTTTTTTGAAATTATGCATTCCGCCGAACATGAATTAAACGGTAAACCACATCCGGCAGTTTTTTTGAATTGTGCCAAAAAATTGAATGTTCACCCCAAAGACTGTTTAGTAATAGAGGATTCTTTTAACGGTGTATTGGCGGCTAAGGCTGCACGAATGAAAGTGATAGCTATTCCAGAGAAATCGCATCAAATTGATCCTAGAATGGTGATTGCGGATATGGCTTTAGATTCACTCAATGATTTTGGATTGAAGGACTGTTTGAAACTTTGGAAATAACCCTAAGAAGGTTTTACCAAAGTAGAACATTGAGGGACGTTTTAAAACTGTACCCACTGTATTCATCAAAATTTCTCACGGAATATAGATAACCGGCTTGCCCGCTCCAGATAATTTTTTTTGTCGATAAAAATTGAACTCCAAGATGTGGCGTAAATTGAAAAGTTGACATAGATTTACTGTATAAACCACCGAAATCCAAACCAAAATAGGGTAGCAAATAATTTCTATTTGTTTTTGATTCAAATGACAAGTTGATTCCACAACTGACCATTAAAAGATCGGAAGCGTCTTGAGCAGTTGAATTTAGAATACCAATTTTGCCATAAGATTTTATTCGGCTTGGACCACTTCTTTTAGAGGTGGCTCTTTTTGAACGGGAGTAAAATACGAATTCTACACTCGGCCCATAAAATTGGCCAATATCTGTTTTTCTAGGTTGATAGAAATCAAATGCGGCACCAGGCATAAAATAATCATCTTTTTCATCAGAATCTTTAAAGGTTTCCATTGATAAAAGCGAGCGTTCAACAATGCTGTATACGGGTTCGTTACTTCCTTTATACCTAATGTGATCATAAATTTCCGTCGTTTTGTTGGATTTAGGGTTTACCAATTCATAATAGATTTCAAAACTATTAACATTGTCTGCGGAGTTTTTTATCAATGCACGCATTTGATAAGAAATTTGATAAGAATGTTCAGAAACGGTGTCAACTGATACGCCATTTTTCTTTAACACTTTTATTATGTCTTTTTTAAAAGTATTCGAGGAGTATAAATCAACTCTTGAAATCACATTATGTAATGAAACAACTAAGTCCTTTGAATAAGACTTTAAGCTGATAAAGGAAATGGAAAGCACTAATATTAATTTAAGTAAATTTTTCATAAGATTATTTTTCTCAAAATTATCTCAGAATTAGCTATTCGTCCAATTGATTTTTGCAAAGCCTCAAATACAGTTGCATTTTTCGCAAATAAGAGACTTAAACAATAGGGGTGAAACGTCTTTGAAGTTTCATATAGAAAATGAAAACAGATGAAACGGCTTGCGTATTTAATCTTTATCTCCTATTTCCTAACCGCGTTTATAGTTGGGGTTTTGTAAAAATGAAAAACCCGTCTCTAAAAATTAGAAACGGGTTAATTACTTAAGGCTTACTTATGTTCTTAAGGTAAAGCGTCTATTAAAGTGACTAAAGCGTCTTCTGTGATCGCTGTGAAGTCATCAATGTCTTGTACGTGATTATCTGTAATTGTAGCGGGTTGAATGCTGTAATGCAATTCATCACC
Organism: Crocinitomix sp.; assembly: GCA_047623705.1. Lineage (GTDB taxonomy): Bacteria > Bacteroidota > Bacteroidia > Flavobacteriales_D > Crocinitomicaceae > Crocinitomix. The sequence goes on along the minus strand of JBLHOW010000011.1, from coordinate 75,743 downwards.
TACAATTCCAACTGCAATAAAATGAACTTCTAATCCAATCGGAATTAAACCGTAATGCTCTGTGAATCTACCGTCAATCCATCTGTCGAATTGCGCTAAAGCATTTGATTCACCGTCATAAGAAATATAAACTTCTGTGTTGGTATTATCGAATCCTTCTGGCATTTCGGCATAAATATTCGTTTTAGGTCGCGGATCAGAATAGAATTTATCAAGATTCGTCCATCCCCATTCTCCAGGTAATATATCATAAGATATTGCTAGACCCGTAGTGTCTTCTCCAATTTCAACGAGACTGTCATCAGCCATTTCCCATAGCAAATCTTCTTCGTCAGAAATGTTTACAAATTTACGCATATTGGGATCGTATCCATCAATTGGTGTCGTTAGCGACATTGGTGAAGTCAATGTTAATTCTGTACCAAATTGAGAAATACTCACGTAAAACTCTCCTTGCGAAACTAAAGTAGCATGATTGGAACCAACTTTGCCCATTGTGGCTTTGTTCATCATTACCATTTCAGATTTTTTGTCAATTTCTATCAATTCAACTTGAACATTTCCAGTTACCAAATTACCATCTGTGTCAACTAATGCGTCTGCCCCCAAATAAAGCGTAGTTCCCTTTTCTCCGTAAATAAATATCGGTGAATTAGCATCTACCGAAAAGAGTTGCTTGGCTTCTGCAACGTTTTCATGATTAAATGCTATAAGCGCTGCACTATCAGGTGCTGGTGGTGGAACTTCTTCATGTTTCTTGCATGCGAAACTGATCAAGACCAACGCTCCTATTATATAATGTATGTTTTTCATAACGTCTTTTTTATTAATACAAATTTGAATATGCTTTGGTTGTCTAATTTTTATTTTTTTTAAGGAAGAGCATCAATTAATTCTCCTAAAGCTACCTCGCTAATTGGTTCAAAATCAGTAAATGTCTCTAAATGTTGATCTCCAATTGTAGCAGATTGAATGGCGTATTGAAGGTTTTCGTCATCCATAGCTACTGCAATAAAATGTACTTCTAGTCCAATCGGAAAACTTGCGTACGAATGAACAAATCTGCCATCAATCCAATAAGCAAAATGTGCTAAGGAATTTTCTCCGTCAAATGAAACAAATATTTCGGTATTCATGTCACTGAATCCATCTGGTAATTCAGCATAAATCCCTGTTTTTGGTCTTGGGTCACTTGCATATTTATCAAGGTTCACCCAATTCCATCCATCTCCAGGCGTGATAAAAAAACTAGACAAACCTTCTGCTACCCCATCTAAAAGTAATGTACTGTCACCTGCAATTTCCCAGAGTATATCTTCTGTTTCAGATATGTTTACAAATTTACGCATGTCTGGATCATCAAAAGGAACTGAAGTATATATCAGTAGAGGCTCCGTAAGTGTCAACTCCTCGTCGCTTTGAGAAATACTAACATAATATTCACCATCCGATATGAGTGTAGATAACTCACCACTTGGCAACACGCATGCAGTTGATTTATTAAGTAGAACCATTTCTGATTTTTTATCAATTTCGATAAAGTCTACATCAACATCACCGGTAACTAGGTTTCCGTCCATGTCAACCAAACTATTTGCATTTAAGTAAATCCAAGAACCTTTCTCGCTTACTAAATAAAAAGGCTCTTCGGCCGAAACCGTCCAATGTTGTTTTTTATCTTCTATATTGTCTTCAAAAAATTGGTCTAACGCAATTTCGTTGAGGACTGCTTCTGCTGCTAGTTTCTTCTTTTTGCAGGAAAAACTGAGCAATAAAATTCCTGTTGCCAAAAGGCAATATTTAAAATTTTTCATAATATTGGGAAATATTTTTTTCTTATTCGAATTCTAGGTAATTAGGGTAAATCGTCGATTATAGTTGATAAGTCGTCGACTTCAATTTCCGTAAAATCAGACATAATTGCTACATGATTTTCTGTAATAGTTGCTGGAGTTATGTTATAGTGCAATTGCCCCCCTGTGCTATAAATAGCAATAAAATGAACTTCTAATCCGATTGGAATTGTACCATAATTTTCAGCAAATTTTCCATCTTCCCATTGATTGAGTTGAGTAAGGGTGGTCATTTCTCCGTCAAATGCAACATAAACTTCTGCGGTCGCTAAATTTAAACCATCAGGCAGTTCAGCATAAATATTGGTTTTTAGACCAGGATAATCGGCGAATTTATCGAGATTAATCCAGCCCCAATCATTACCAGATAAGAAAAATTGTGAACCCAATTCATCCCCTTCTCCGACAATGCTGTCAAAAGCAATTTCCCAAAGAAGATCTTCGGTTTCTGAAGTGTTTACAAATTTGCGCATTTCAGGGTCAAAACCAAATGTATATGACTCTACTACTAAGGGGTCTATCAACGTTAAATCTTCTCCATCTTGCGACATTCTGATGTAAAACTCACCGTTAGAAGTTAAGGCAGTATGGCTACCATCTGGTTTCATTCCAGTAGTGGCCTTATTCAAGATTACCATTTCCGATCTTCTGTCAATTTCGATTAACGCAAGATCTACCATTCCAGTAACCATAGCTCCATCCGAATATTTTAAGTTATTTGCTGGCATAGATAAATAAGTGCCTTTGGCACCGCCATAATAGAGGCCAGATGAAACATCAAAAGAATGATGTTGCGTCGCGGCGGCTAAATTTTCAGTGAAAAATGTACCTAATCCGACCTCAACTCCCGAAATGATTTCGATCGTTCCTGTGGGATCTGTAATTATAGTTGTCGTTGAATCTGTCTCTTCATCTACAGTAGGTTCTATAGATGTTTCTTTTTTACAGGAAAAACTGAGCAATAAAATTCCTGTTGCCAAAAGGCAATATTTTAAATTTTTCATAATGTTGGGTAATATTTTATTAGGTTAAATGCTGTATTTAATTTCAGTCCTTTGAGTAGTAGAACTTTTAAAATTATCTTTTGAAACGCTTCAAGAATAAAACGCATTTTATTTTGCAAAGGTTGCATTCCCTATTTTATATGGACGGATACAAAGTATATTTCATAAATTTGTACTTGCATGAATAGTTTATACTTAACCAATCAAGCCACGGTAGAATTAGATGAGGTTGTCTTTGATGATAAATTGGCGGGTCAAATCAATGATTTTTTAGATGAGTATTCGCATAAAGAAGTGCTGGAATCGTATGATTTGCCAGTAGCGAATAAACTTTTTCTTTATGGACAAACGGGTTGTGGCAAAACAATGACCGCGAAAGCACTCGCTGCGCGCTTGAATAAGAAAATCTTCATTGTCAATTTAAGTACAATCGTTTCTTCAAGATTGGGCGAAACGGCCAAAAATTTATCCGCACTTTTTAAAAATGTGGAACATAAAAAAGCCGTGCTATTTTTCGACGAATTTGACTCGCTTGGAAGCATGCGTGACTACGATAATAATGACACCAGTGAAATGAAACGTGTTGTCAATACCATCTTGCAATTAATAGATGCTTTTCCACACGATTCAGTTTTGATTGGCGCCACCAATCAAATTCAATTGATTGATGAAGCTTTGTTGCGGCGATTTGATATAAAACTTGAATTTACAACACCTCCCAAGTCAGTTTTAGATGCTTATTACGATAAACAACTGGCAAAATATCCAGAAAAATATAGAACAGTAGAGCGAGTTTATGATATATCATTCGCGGATGCTCAGAATTTAATATTTACACGCGTAAAAAAGAATATTATCGCGTTTGAAGAGACTAAATTAAAACCATGAAAACATTTTCAATTGCAATACACGGTGGAGCAGGAACCTTGGTAAAAGGTATGATGACACCAGAAAAGGAAAAAGAATATCGCTTGGCCTTAGCGCATGCGCTGGATGGTGGGTACGCTATTTTAGAAAATGGCGGCTCGGCTATTGATGCGGTTGAGATGGCGGTTAAACGTTTAGAAGATTCTCACCTTTTTAATGCTGGAAAGGGGAGTGTTTTTACAGCGGCAGAAACGCATGAAATGGACGCTTCTATTATGGACGGAAAAACGTTAAATGCGGGAGCCGTTTCCTTAATAAGCGGAATTAAAAACCCGGTTAGCTTGGCAAAAGATGTAATGGATAAAAGCGAGCATGTTTTCTTGGCTGGTGAAGGAGCAATGGAATTTGCAAAAAATAATGATCACATACTTGAGGACGATAGTTATTTTTATGATGAACTTCGGCACCAACAATGGATAGAGATTAAAGACACCGACAGCTTTCAATTGGATCACGCCAAAAAGAAGGATGCAAAATTTGGCACTGTTGGAGCGGTAGCATGTGATCAAAATGGGAATATAGCCGCAGCAACATCAACAGGAGGTATGACCAATAAAAAGTTTGGTAGAGTAGGTGATAGCCCAATGATTGGAGCGGGGAATTATGCGAATAATGAAACCTGTGCAGTGTCTTGTACGGGTAGTGGAGAATATTTCATAAGAGGAGTAGTGGCTTATGATGTAGCTTGTTTAGTTGAGCATAAAGATATGTCATTGGCGGATGCGGCGATTGAAGTAATTAGTAACCGCGTACTAAAATTAGGCGGAGATGGTGGTCTTATTGCTATTAACGCAAAGGGCGAAATAGCAATGCCATTTAATACCGAAGGGATGTACCGCGCATGTAAATATTCAAACGGCGTTCAAGAGATTTCGATCTATAAATCTTGATTAAATAAGGGAAGATAATTTCAATGAAAATTGTATCGAAAACTAAACGAAAGGCGCATCAATTGGTAACACCTTAATTTTTCGTGTATTGATTTCGAATGTATCACCATTTGACAAAACATGCGTTATCATATTTGTAATCGTCATTGGTGTACCTTCGTGTAATTGATCAATGGTATTATGTCCCAAGTTTCTTGCGTCAAAAACAATTACCATTCCAGATCCAATCACTTCAAATTCACTGTTATTGCGAATAATCAATCCTGTATCTTCAGCCAAACCAATTCCAATTAAATCGGGGAAATGCGCAACAGATTCAGTTAATCTGCCAAAACGACCTCGTTTAATGAAATGTGAATCGATTATCAAGTGAGGTGTAAAGCTCATTCCTTTACCCAAGCCAACAACTCCTTTTCTGAAAGATTCAGAACTGTTTCCTCCAGTAATCATTTCTTCAGACATACACATGGCTCCAGCACTGGTTCCTGCAATTACAAAAGCTTCATTTAAATAACGTTCTTGCAATATTTTATGAATAGTAGATCCACCAATTTTTTTCGTGATTTTTGATTGGTCACCACCAGAAAACATAACGCAATCCGCAGTTTTAACCAAATTTATGAATGCCTCTTTTTCCGAATCTGCACTTTCACGAATATCAAGGAAATGTACATTTGTACACCCTAATTTATCAAACGCCTCTTTATAATTGTCACAAACTTCATCCGGAATGCTAGAAGCAGTAGGGACTAATACTATTTTGGAATCTATACCACCCGCTTCTTTAACCACGTGCCATAAAATCCCTTCGTCAATAAATTCAAGTGTATGCATCTCATCTTCACCGCCTTTATCCTCATTCCCCCCAATAGGTATTAACACCCCCCTAGCAATTGAATTTATCATTAGATTTTTTTTAATTTTATGCGCTAACACAAATTTACAGTAATTGATGAAAAAAATGATATATTTATAACTATTCGTTAACGTTGTGTTGTTATTACGAATGAACCTTTGTCCCTTAAACTAAAGATTGGTAAGAGAAGCTCATAAAGGATGTATTATTTTTTGAGCTCAATTAATAAAATATTAAACCTATGGAAATACGCAATATAAATGCAATGAGAGGACCAAATTATTGGTCAGTACGCCGTCACAAATTGATTGTAATGGTACTTGATTTAGAGGAGATGGAAGAGCGTCCGTCAAATAAAATTGATGGTTTTAGTGATCGATTGCAAGCCTTATTTCCTGGTATGTTCGAACATAGGTGTTCAGTAGGCACGGCCGGCGGATTCTTTCAGCGGGTAGAAGAGGGTACATGGATGGGGCATATTATTGAACATATAGCCTTAGAAATTCAATCTTTGGCGGGTATGGAAGTTGGCTTTGGTCGTACAAGAGGTTACGGAGAAGAAGGTGTTTATAATGTTGTATTTGCGTATACAGAGGAAAAAGTAGGACGTTATGCGGCAAAAGTTTCAGTAGCAATTTGCGAAGCATTAATTGATGGGAAGGATTATGATTTGGATGCAGATATTCAAGAAATGCGTGAAATTCGAGAGAATGAACGTCTTGGACCAAGCACAGGTTCAATAATAGCTGAGGCAGAATCGCGTGGAATCCCTTGGATTCGTTTGAATAAATATTCTTTATGCCAATTAGGTTATGGAGCCAATCAAAAAAGAATTCAAGCAACAGTAACAAGCGAAACAAGCAGTATTGGTGTTGAAATTGCTTGCGATAAAGAAGATACAAAACATTTGCTTGAACAAGCAGAAATTGAAGTGCCGCGTGGTGATATTATTCGAAGAGAACGCAGCTTGGAAGAGACACTTAAATATGTTGGATATCCATTGGTGATTAAACCCGTTGGGGGCAATCATGGGCGTGGAATTACAGTGGGTATTAATAATTATGATGATGCTGTAGTTGCTTATCATGCAGCTAAGGAAGTTTCTTCGGCAGTTATTGTGGAGAAGCTTATCATAGGTGAGGATTACCGCTTATTAGTAATTAATAATGTATTAGTTGCAGCGTCAAAACGGACCCCAGCACATGTAATAGGTGATGGTAAATCTACTGTTCGCGAATTGGTAGAGATTGTTAATTCTGACCCGAGAAGAGGGTATGGGCACGAAAATGTGTTAACTCAAATCACGATAAACGATTTAACGAAAAGCATTTTGAAAGGCGCTGGATATACTGAAGACAGTGTGATTTCTGAAGGAGAAATGCTTATTTTAAAAGATACAGCAAATCTTTCTACAGGTGGAACTGCAGAGGATGTGACAGATATTGTTCATCCTGCAAACGTATCTATGTGTGAGCGTATTTCTAAAATCATTGATTTAGATATTTGTGGTATTGATATCATGACTACTGATATTTCTCAACCATTGGCAGATACCGGTGGAGCCGTTCTAGAAGTTAATGCTGGACCAGGATTTAGAATGCATTTGGCACCAACGAAAGGATTGCCTAGAAATGTTGCCGGTCATGTGATTGATAAATTGTTTCCGCAAGGAAAAACGGGTCGAATTCCAATTATAGCAGTTTCTGGAACAAATGGAAAAACGACTACAACACGTTTGATTGCACACATGATGAAAATGAGTGGTTACAGAGTTGGATACACAACTACAGACGGAGTGTATGTTCAAAATAGATTATTAATGACGGGTGATTGTACAGGTCCGGCAAGTGCTGAATTTGTGTTGAAAGATCCAACGGTTAATTTTGCCGTTTTAGAATGTGCGCGTGGTGGATTATTAAGAGCAGGATTAGGATTTAAAAAATGTGATATTGCCATTGTTACGAATGTGTCTGCGGATCATTTGGGCTTAAAAGGTATTCATACAATTGAACAGTTGGCCAAGGTGAAAGGCGTGGTGCCAGAAACTGTTTTGCCAAGTGGATACGCAATTCTAAATGCGGATGATGATTTAGTTTATGAAATGCGCCGTAACGTAGATTGTAACGTAGCACTTTTCTCAATGGATGAGGAAAACCCTAGAATTAAAGCCATGCAACGCATGGGTGGAATTTGTGGCGTATTTGAAAATGGTTATGTTACTATTTGTCGTGGAGAATGGAAAATGCGCGTGATGCGTGTTGAAGAAATTCCATTAACATATGGTGGTAAGGCTGAGTTTATGATTCAAAATGTGTTGCCAGCTATTTTGGCAGCAAACATTCAGGGCATTAGTATCGAAGATATGCGTGCGGCATTAGAAACATTTATCCCTTCAGCATCACAGACTCCTGGACGCTTAAATTTATTCGAGTTTAACGATTTTAAAGTGCTTTTAGATTATGCACATAATCCAGCTGGAATGCGTGCTTTGCAAAAGTTTGTTAACAACTTAGAAGCGACGATTAAAGTAGGAATCATAGCCGGTATTGGCGATCGTAGAGAAGAGGATAATAACGAAATGGGTGCAATAGCAGCCGAAATGTTTGATGAAATAATTATCCGTCAAGATAAACGCTTAAGAGGTAAAACTGAAGAAGAGCTAATCAAGATGTTAAGTGATGGAATCAAGATGAAAGATCCATCAATAAAAACAACGATTATTCCTTCTGAAAAAGAAGCGATTACATATGCGATTAAAAATGCTGTGAAAGGTTCTTTAATTGTATTGAGTAGTGATGTTATTCCAGAGGCCTTAGATTTGGTGAAACACTTTAAGGAATTGGAAATGCGTGGTGAACCAATGGAGGCATAGAGGCAAAAGATTTTCTAATAAAAATGAAGATTAACTGTACATGCGGATTTACAATAGTAGACAACACTGATTACCTTAGGTATAAGGGGCATCTCATTTCAAATACCCAATGGTATGATTTTTTCGAGTCTATAGATCATGCTGTTGAAAAATCGGGACCTACTCCTAAAGAAAAAGAAAATGCGCTTATGCAAATAAGACAAGAACAACCTTCGAAATTAGTTTGGGAATGTCAGAATTGTGGAAAGTTATTCTTTAATTCCAAAAAGGGTGATTTAATCACTTTTTCTCCAGATAATAAAAAGTATAATAAAGTGTTAGATAAGAAGATTTAAACGGTGAACTAGTATAGTTGACTAATTGTCAATAGCTCAAATTAAATATCCTTCAATGGATCAAGGAGAAAAGAAAAATATTCAATTATTAGCTGAAAAATATCTGCATGACATTCAATATCGTGCAGATATTTTGGTTTTGACGAGTTCAATTAATCAAATTGAAATTTCTCAATGATTAAAGATTTAAAAATACCTGAAAAAGAATTAGCCAAATATATGAGTAAGCTGTCTGAACTAGCCTTTACTGCAAATTGGATGGATGGTCTTGAATTTGCTCTTTGGAAAGGTATGAGAGGAGATATCAGTGAGTTTGGCCGATTAGTTTTTGATAAAACGATAAGAGATCAATTAACCCAATTGTCTAACAATGCAAACGGTTGGATTAGATTCGATAATAAGCAAGAAGAAATATTTGTATCATTTCAAGATTGGGAACGAATTTTCAAATCATAACACAACCTATAGCTAGAAAAACGGTTTAAAAAGTGTTTTCAAGTTTGACTTTTCCAAATAAAAGAATCAAATCGACCTAACCCTATAACTTAGTAAAACTGTACTGCCCTTTTGTGCCTTCTGAACCTTCAACAACTAAAATATATTGTCCTGCGCTTAGTTCCGAGATATTAATTTGGTTCATTAAACCATTCGTATTCATTGTTTTCAGAACTCTTCCAGAAAGATCCATAATATGTATTGTCTCAGCGCTAAATTCGTTACCAGTAAACACTACGTTTAGTAATCCAGTACTTGGATTTGGATAGACGCTTATACCTAATACATCAGTTGTTTCATCAACACTCAACTCATCTGCATTGAAAACATGTAGGCCCATTGCTGGTGCCATTTCTTCACCAAAACCAAGAGCGAAAAAGTCTCCGTCAACACTTGTTGGAGATAAGGGTTGGCGATCTCTTGCTATGTTTTTAGCATAGTCTACCTGACTATTATATGCAATCCAAATATCCGGATTCCAAACTTGTAAGCAGGCTAAATAACGTTGATCGTCTTCTAATAATATAGGTTCATCAAAGGCGGCATAAGCAACTTGGCTTTCTTCGCCTTCTCCAAAAGTATAGATAGCATCTGCAACATCATTCAAGTCACTAAAGCCAAAAGCAGGATCATCTAAATCCACAAATTCGTCATTCCATTCATATAAAATAATCCCCATTTCTTCACCTTCTAATAAAAGGTCTACATTCCACGCTGACTCTGCAATAAAGTAAATGCCTGCTGCGCCTAATCGACTTCCATTAGGGTTGTCAAAAACAAGGCATGGTGAAAATACAGAAGTACCTGAACGGGTAACACGATTAACGGAAAATTCATTCGTTTCTTCGTCTATTTTGCAATAAGAAACCATACTATCATTCATCATAAAGTTGAAGGATAAAGTATTGTCAAAGGATGATTCATCTGCTGTGCCTAAATCAACTTCATAGGTTAATATATAAGTTCCAGCCGGATAACTATCAAAAGAGAAATAGGGAAGGTCTTCAGGACCGTCAGTATAGACTTCAATAGAATCTCCAGTTTCAATTTCAAAAGGTCCGCTGGTTTCTGTCCAAGTGCCCGGAGGGCCAGTTACAGTTGCCGTTATCATAACATCACTTTGCGTATTTGATCCATAGTTATAGATTGTCGTTCCAACAGCAAAACCAAATTCAGAGGCGTCAACGGAAGTTTGCGTGACCGTGGCAGAAATAATGGGAGCCATAGTTGAGTGGTTTATGATTCCTGCATCATCTCCGTATAAACCTAATTTATTTCCAATGAAAGCAACAACGTCTTCACCAGCGTCTAGACGTTCTCGAATTAAAGCGCCATCATCTTTGGTGATAAAAGCAAATGGTATTGTTGTTAAAGGTCCATCATCTGTTCCATTATAGCCGTAAACTGAATTGTCGCGATTAACTAATATTACACCAATTGCTCCAGCATTTTGCGCATTGAGAACCTTCGTTCCTGCATAACAATCGTTATCTGATTCTCCGTCATAACGGTATAGCAAAACAATTTTACCAGTTACATCATTGATTAACGGACCACAAGCTTCATTCGCGTGCGGCACACCTTGCGCATTAGTACCAAGTGTTCCGTCATCTGCAATTACAACAGTGTCAGTAACTGCATCAGCAGGATCATCCAAATTCTCTAAACCCCAATTAGGGCCATCACCATTACTTGTGAATTCATATCCACCAGCAATTGATTCAGGTTCAAATACGGTAAAAGATACCTGTCCGAAGGCAATACTTGAAACTACTGTAAGGACTATAAATACGTAAAGTTTTTTCATGATATAATTCATTTGTTATAGCGAAAGATAAACAATTATGTGCGATTTAAACGAAAATTGAATTCAATATTAACTGAACGTTAGTTGATTAAATAATCTTATAGATTGATTGACGCCATAAGAAGGTCTAACTTATAGATGTGATAAGGAATATATAATTTCAATTGAAACGATTCAACAATAAGCGCTAGATCCAATGATTCATTTTGGCAATCGAACCTTCTACAATTGATATCTGATCATACCGATAGAAATCCAGAGATTAATCTTGAAAATTCAAGCATTCAACAATAAGCGTCAGATCGAGTGATCCCCAAATTCATCTGGGGATTGTATCGAGATCACCCCATTCTCAAAAAGTCAACTTCCTTATCAGTCAAATTACGCCAAGTTCCTCTAGGAAGGTCTTTCTTTGTTAGTCCGGCAAATTTAACACGATCTAGACGCGTTACATTATGACCAATGGCCTCAAACATTCTTCTAATAACACGGTTTTTACCGGAGTGAATTTCAACACCCACTTCACGCATGCGCGAATCAGCAATTATTTCTGCGGAGTCTACTTTTACAAAATCTTCGTCATCTAATTCAACTCCAGAATGCAATGCTTTTATTTGCTCCACATCAATTGGGCGTTCTAGTTCGACATGATAAATTTTCTTCACCTCATAACGCGGGTGTGTCAATTTTTTAGCCAAATCGCCATCATTGGTAAATAACAAAACACCAGTAGTATTTCGATCTAATCTTCCAACAGGATAAATACGCTCTTTGCAAGCATTCTTCACGAGTTGTAATACCGTTCTTCTCCCGTGTTCATCATCCATTGTCGTAATGAAGTCCTTCGGCTTATTTAGTAAAACGTAGCGTTTTTTCTCCGTTTTAATAGTACTACCATCATATTTCACTTCATCTCCAGGCTTAACTTTATAGCCCATTTCTGTGATGGTTTTACCATTGACTTCAACAATTCCGCTTTCAATCAAAACATCAGCTTCTCTTCTTGAGCAAATTCCTGCATTGGCAATAAATTTATTCAAACGTACGTCTTCACTGAAAGACGGTAAAGGATCACCCTTGGCCTTTTTATAGCGTTGTTCTCCTTTTCCATATGGTTTTTTTGACGATTTGTCAAAACCTTTACTTCTGTCTCCACTGCTGCGGCTCGGTTTTTTGCTTGCGCTAGATTTACCTTTACGTTCACTCATGCTGTTTGATTTATACGAAAATTTGAATTCGTCGCCGCAAAGATAAGAGATATTCTATCTTGTTGACAAACAGTGTTAAAATAAGCGCGCTTTATAACTTTTTAGCGGGAGTGTTTGCGTTTAGTTTTAATGGTTCGTTTATAGCTAATATTGCGAATGAATGAAATATTTAGGTACATATAAACGTCATTATAGTCAGAATTGCCACGCGATTTTCCTGCAGTGGTCAATTCTGGAAATGGTCCAAGTGAAGGGTCGGCAAAATAGGCTGCCTTGCTTCCATAATTCGCTTCAATTAAGTTATTGTCGTAATAATTGCCACTTACGTCGTCTAGATAGTCAGTAAAGGTGTGCGTATAACTAAATTCGCAAGAGAGTGACCACATTGGGCTGAGTCCAATTTTATAGCCTATGCCAAATGGAATTCCAAAACTATAGCGCTCATAAGCTTTTGTATCATCACTCAAGCCTTGTCCCTCCGTTTTTAAAGGACGCAAGTTTGTCCAACCATATTCACCACCTTGGCCTTGCGGAATAAATCCGAAAAAAGAGACACCCGTAAATAGATAAACTTGAAAATCTTTAGGTCGGAAACCTTTGAGTCCATGACGGCGGTGGCGAGAACCAAATTGCTCGTTTCGCGCCAAAATAAATTCAAACTGTTGCGAAAGTTCAAATAAGTGCGTTTGAAATTGAATGTTTCGGTTTCTACGATTGTATTGATGTGTGTAACTATCGTTACCTGTAAAAAGACCATATTGCACCAGGGTTTTGGATGCGAAATTAGACGCAAGGCGGTATCTAAAACCTAAATGCCCAGCAAAACTAGTCGAATTCCAATCCATGTCTAATGGCGAGAAATGAGTTCCCTCTTTATCTCTTCCACCAATATCTCCTAAAAAATTAGTGGCACCAAAACCTAGTAGAATAGATTTCCGTTGATTTTTCCAGTGATCGGATTTAGTAAAATGTGACGGCTGGCCAAAGCCGTTTATTGTTGGTGCGGAAATGATAAAGAGCAAAAGTGCTATTTTAAAATATCCCATAAGTAAGCGTGTAATTATGCACTAAAATTACGTGAAAAGATTGAAAAAATTACTTTTAGAATGAAGTATTGATTAAAGTGTTTGTTAATTCAATTAAGCTCATGTACTTAGCGTGTGATGCGATTATTTACGCAGTAATTCTAGCACAGCTTCAACATCTTCGGGAGCATCAATGTTTGGCGTTTCTATCTGCGTTTCTACAGTTCGAATAGCATATCCATTGAAAATCCAGCGTAACTGTTCTAATGATTCCAGTTTTTCAAGTGCAGTAGCTTCCAAATTTAAGAGATCTCGAAGTGTTTTGCTTCGCCAAGCGTATATCCCAATGTGTTTGTAAAAAGTTGTTTTATCCAGCCATTTATCATGCGGGGTATTGGCTATGTGAGGAATTGGGCTACGACTAAAGTAAATTCCGTTTTTATTTTTGTCTAAAACCACTTTAATTCGATTAGGGTTTCGAATATCGGCTTCGTTCGACATGGGTTTTACGATTGTTCCAATCTCAACACTTGAATCTTTAAAAACAGCAATCAAATCAGTTAATTGCTCTGGACGAATCAATGGCTCATCTCCCTGAATATTGACAACAATATCATAATGCTTGTATTGTTCAATAATTTCACCGCAACGCTCTGTTCCGCTTGCATGATCTGTATTGGTCATCATTACCAATCCGCCAAATGATTTTACATGATCATAAATGCGTTGATCGTCTGTTGCTACAATTACATCTGTAAAGTCACTACATTTTTTGGCTTGTTCATATACACGTTGAATCATAGATTTCCCCATTAGGTCAATCAAGGGCTTACCTGGAAATCTACTTGAGTCGTAACGTGAAGGAATTATGCCGAGTATTTTCATAGTTGCAAATTTAGGTTTTGTTATTCAATAATCGAAACTCCAACAACTGCTACTATCACCTTTTTCTATTTTCCGATAATATATTGTATCATCATACTGTAGATTATAAGTTGTCATCTTTTCAGTATCTAATTCTAAAATAACTGCTTTCGCAGTGTCAAATTCTTCATAATTGGTGTAGTTGTAAACTGTAGTAAAAAGAGTGTCTTCATCAAACCAATAAATGCCTTCTGCAATTGTACATCCATGATGGCCCATCCAAGTACCGTTGCTAAAAAATTCTGAACACCCAGGCCAAGTATATAATGAGTCTTTATGCCCTTTTTGCTGCCATAAACCTGGCAACGCTTCATAATATTTATTTTCTAAATCCGAATGACAAGAAGAAATTACGAGTAGTAAAAGTGATAGATAGATAAGTCGGCCCATAAGTTAATGCTAACAGTAAAACAAAAGAGACAAGGTCTCTGGTCAAATCGCTAGTAAAAGAAACAACGTTTCCAAATCGAAAAGTAAAAGAAGCTCGCTTCCTACTAATCTAGTTTCAATACTGCTAAGAAAGCCTCCTGTGGAACTTCTACGCTTCCAACCTGACGCATACGTTTTTTACCTTTTTTCTGCTTTTCTAAGAGTTTACGTTTACGTGAAATATCACCACCATAACATTTGGCAGTTACATCCTTACGCAAAGCTTTTATTGTTTCTCTAGAAACAATTTTGGCACCAATCGCAGCTTGAATAGGAATTTCAAATTGCTGTCTTGGGATCAATTCTTTCAACTTAATGCAGATTTTTTTTCCTAAACTATGCGCATTACTTCTATGCACTAATGCAGATAAAGCATCTACTTGATCTCCATTCAAAAGAATGTCCATTTTTACAAGGTCAGACTTTTTATAATCGATTGGGTGATAATCGAAAGAAGCATATCCGCGCGAAACTGATTTCAACTTATCATAGAAGTCAAAAACAACCTCACCCATTGGCATTTCAAATGTAATTTCAACACGTGTTTCTGTAAGGTAAACTTGGTTCTTTAACTCACCTCGTTTTTCAATACACAAATTCATGATCTGACCAACATAGTCAGACTTAGTAATTATTTGCGCTCGGATATAAGGTTCCTCAATATAATTTATTCTTGATGGGTCAGGTAATTCAGATGGATTGTTGACGACCATCATTTCATCATTTCTTCTCAAAAAAGTTCTGTAAGATACGTTGGGTACAGTAGTAATAACAGTCATGTTAAACTCCCGCTCTAAACGCTCTTGAATAATTTCCATGTGCAACATCCCTAAGAATCCACAACGGAAACCAAAGCCTAATGCTGCTGAAGATTCTGGTTCAAAAACCAATGAAGCATCATTTAATTGCAACTTCTCCATTGAATAGCGCAACTCTTCATATTCATCAGTATCTACGGGGTAAACTCCAGCAAATACCATTGGTTTCACATCTTCAAAACCTTTCACAATTTCTAACGTTGGATTAGCAACTGTTGTTATCGTATCTCCAACCTTTACTTCGTTGGCTTTTTTAATTCCAGATATAATATATCCTACATCCCCAGTCAAAACTTCTTTTCGCGGCTCCATGTCCATTCGTAAAATACCAATTTCATCCGCATAATATTCGCGTTCAGTATTTACAAATTTAACAAGATCCCCCTTTTTTATTTTTCCGTTTAAAACACGGTAATAGGCAATAATACCTCTAAATGAATTGAAAACAGAATCAAAAATCATTGCTTGAAGTGGTGCGTCAGGGCTTCCTTTTGGAGCAGGAACTCTTGCAATAATTGCTTCTAAGATTTCTTGAACTCCAAGACCTGTTTTACCACTGGCCGGAATAACATCTGTTCGTTCGCATCCAATTAAGTCTACAATTTCGTCCGTTACTTCATCAGGTTGCGCACCTGGTAAATCCATTTTATTTAAAATTGGAATAATCTCCAAGTCATTTTCTAAAGCCAAGTATAAATTAGAAATTGTTTGCGCTTCAATACCCTGTGCTGCATCAACAATCAATAATGCGCCTTCACAGGCTGCAATTGATCGCGATACTTCGTATGAAAAATCTACGTGTCCAGGTGTGTCAATCAGGTTCAGTGTATAATCATTGCCATCTTGTGTGTAATCCATTTGGATAGCATGACTTTTAATTGTGATCCCTCGCTCTCGCTCAATATCCATATCATCTAAAGCCTGACTCTGCATATCTCTATCCGATATTGTACCGGTAGTTTGCAATAACCGATCGGCCAAGGTACTTTTTCCATGGTCAATATGCGCTATGATACAAAAATTCCTGATGTTCTTCATGTTACAAAAATAGAAGATTTTACTTTAATTCTTCCTATCAATTGAAGGAATAAAACCAAAGGAAATAGGAATAGTGATAAAAGAGTTCTTTATGCATGCAATTTTTAGCACGGTTTTTGCGTTATATGTAACAGTTGGATTGAGCCCTACCGTGGTACGTAGGGCTTGGGTATATGGCCTTCCCTTGGTTTTACCAAGGGAAGGCTTCTTTTTTATATTTTGAATATATACCAATCACATACGTTTTAAGCCCTTTCTGCAGTACTGTGAACAAAATCTGACAATTGTAGTGCTTTGATGATTACACCAATCATATTTTTACTATTCGTTTTAATAATCATTCGTCTCCTAAATGATTCTATTGTCCGGACACTTAAGCCCAAACTTTCTGAAATCTCACTGTTTGTCATTTGTTGACAAACTAAATTTAGTACTTCCAATTCGCGTTGCGTAAATTCGATTTTATTATATGTTGATCTTGCGGTTTGAGACCGCAAATGCGCTCTTGTATGAGAGTCAATCTTAATTTGGTGGTAAGTTGCGTATTTGTCGTAATTACATAAAAGTGTTTTCAATTCAATTGGACTTGCACTGATTGAAAAAAAGGCAAAGACATCTAATTTGGTAAGTAAATTAAATGCAATACGATCCAGTTCTTCTGAAAATACTATGATTCGCGATAAAGGAAATAATTCATGAATTATGTTTATTCTATTTTTCCCACTTTCATTAATATCAAAGATAGATATAATGATAAGGTCAGATTCGGGTTGATTACTTTTGCTTGTTTTGGTGAATAATTCTATTGAAGAATATGTTCCCGTGATTGAGCAGTTTTCATATGAATTAATTAAACTTTCTAATGAGTTGCGAAAAAGGTTCTGTTCTTCAATAAGCGAAATAGTTGTCATAAGTTTTGGTTTTCAAGTAGCAGTGTTCTACAATGATAACGTAAGAACTTGGGATTGGTTAATGCGCTTTTAATTAACGGTACATGTATTTATATATACGGTTACTCTTTTTAAAACAACGTGATTTATTTAACATTGAAATTCTAATTTTTTTAGAATAGATTCTCTATTTCTTCTAGATAAAGGAACTTTTGATCCGTCAATCATTTCAAAATGCCCACCATCAGCTTTTACAAATCGCACAATATGCTTAGCGTTGATTAAATGAGACTTGTGTGATTTAATAAAAAATGAATGCCCAAGCATTGCTTCCATTTGTTTCATGTTTTTAGTAATAACTAGTTTTTTGTCGCGGACTCTAAAAACAGAAGAATAATTACCGTCACTTTCAATTCGAATAATATCTTCTGCATCAACATATTCTATGCTTTCTTGCGTTTTAAATGTAATTCGCTCAGGAAAAAGATTCTGTGATTCAGATTCAGGTTTCAAATCTTCAGAAAGTTTAATCAAGTCATCCAAATCAATCGGTTTTAAGAGGTAGCCATCCGCACGATATTGAAAAGCATCAACTGCAAATTTTGAATGAGCAGTTGTGAATATTATTTTGTAATTATTATAATCTATTGTGTCAAGGAAATCAAAACCTGTTCCTCCTGGCATTTCTACATCTAAAAAAATAAGGTCTGGTTTTACAGTTTTCAACAATTTAATTCCGTTTAAAACAGAATCGGCAGTTCCAACGACCTCAATGCCTTCAACAAATTCGTTAATCAGGTTGGAAAGAAACGATCGTGCTTTCGATTCGTCGTCTATAATAATGGCTTTTAATTTCATTCTGATACTTTTAGAATTAGTGGAATTTTTATTTTAACCTCAGTTCCATTCGGTTTTTCATTTGCGTATAAATCAATAATCCTATAATCGGATTCGGCATTATAGTCTTTGGAAAATAACAGAACGCGTTCTTTTGTCAATAAACAGCCTTTAGAGTCGTGTTGATCTGATTTTTCTTGCGTTGCGATTTCCCTTCCAACACCATTATCAACAATTGTTATAAAAAGCATAGCTTTTTCATTTTCAATTGAAATTTTAATATGACCAATAGCCTTTTTCGGGCGCAAGCCATGTAAAATGGCATTCTCAACAATTGGTTGAATGAGGAGAGCTGGCAATAGCACATGATATTTGTCTACAGTCGGAGCAATTATTATTTCGTAGGTGATGAGGTTGTCAAATCGTAAGGCTTCCAATTCAAGGTATAATGTTAACGCTTCTAATTCCTCTTTCAAAGTAATATTTTGCTCCTGTGAATGATCCAATGTCTTACGCATTAATTTTGCGAATTTTGATAAGTATCTCGTGGATTCTCTTTTATCATTTGTCATGATGAAATGTTGAATGGAATTCAGAGAATTAAAAATGAAATGCGGATTCATTTGTGCATTTAATGCTTCAAAGCGTAAATTTTGAACTTGGCGTTTAGTCGCTTCACGTCTTTTTACCCGAAATAAGGAAAAACGATAAATTCCAAATAAGATAAAGGTCGAGCCGAATATTATGGCAATTATAAAACCAACGCTTCTCCAAAAAGGATAGGCTACATTTATTTGTAAAATAGCTGATTTTGAACTCCAGTTGTTATCATCATTTGAAACTTGTATTTCTAAAGAGTAAGAACCTGACGTTAGGTTCGCAAATAAAAGTTCGGTACTCCGAGTGTTCTGCCAGTTTTCAAATTCGTTGAATCGGTATCTGTATTTGATGCGCCCCATAGATTTATAGCTGATGCCGACATATTTAATATTTAGAATAGGTTGATTGTATGCTAGATCTATCGAGTTTTTTGATGGGGTTAATTGTTTATTATTTTCAAGAGAGATGGATTTAAAAATAACAGGGATGTCGATTGTGTCTTTTTTTATGTGTTGCCTGTTAATCACGGAAAGTCCTCTATTGGTTCCAACATAGACTTTTTCTGAATTAGCATAAATTGAATTTGTCTGATTCGAAATTAGGCCGTCTTGAACCGTGATGTTTTTAATTATATCATTTGTGTCAATGACACTTATGCCGTTCAACGTAGATACCCATATTGAGGAGGTCGAGTCGATAAAAATGGACGTAATACTGTTTGAAGCAAGTCCAAGAGATTCATTGATGATTCCAATCTTGCCATTTTTCAGAGTGATTATCCCGTCATTTCCTGTGACAAAAAAAAGATCATGTTTAGCGTTCTCGTCAATGTCGATTATTTTTTTTTTGAATAAAGGATGATAATTACCCCAATAAATCGGTTTACTTACTGAATCTTTCAATGATAATGATAAAGAGTAAAGTCCTTTATCAGTTCCTACCAGAATTTGTTCATCTTTATAGCGGACACACTTGATATTCCACCATTTCATTGAGTCGGCAGTCGGAAACAATTGAACGAATGCTGTTTCTTTCTTGTAATGTGTGACTCTGAAACCATCACCTGTAGCTTCCACTGCGGATGAATAATTTGTGTCAATTGCAACTATTTTTTTCGAACCTTCAATAAGTAGATATTTCTCTTTATCGATTTTTGCTTCTTTTAAAGTTTGTGCTTGAATTATAATAAATTTCTCATCATAAGGTTGGTAAACTATGTCGAATAACCAGCCGTTTTCGATTTTTTTTATCACACTAGTATTATCGTTTGCGATCATTAGTTCATTCACGGCCCCTGCCAAATCTATCCAGATTAGAGTTTCTTTAGAGCCTACCATTTTCCAAATATTATTAGAAGAAATTCCATCTTCTTTAGTCAATACATAGTGCTTTGTAGAAGGCATAAAATATACACCGTCTTCATCAGTTGTAATCCAGGTTGATTTCTCTTGGTCAATAAAAATTTCTCTTATACCAAATGACCCAAGTGTTCTCGAAGAAATAAAGCTATCTTTTCGGGGAGTAAGAATTACCAAGCCATCCCGCGCTGTACCAAGCCAAATTTGCTCTTCAACTAATTTTATTTTCTGTATTTCTTTTTGTGCAATATAGATTTGTTGAACGGACCCATTTCTAAACCTATAAAGCGTTTTATCTATTGAAAAATAGATTTCATTTGATCCAGGGGTTTTAATGCTTTCGAAATAATTATATTCACTTTGAATATTTGGGATTTTAATTTTGCGCGTATTTTTATCTAATCCTATTAAAGTGATATAATTTGTTTTTGGAAATTGGCTGTCACAAAATGAGATCATTTGATCATCAACTACGAACATGTTCAGGTAATCTGTAGAATCTTTTTCAACCTTTCCCAATTTATTGATAGAAAAACTTCCTCCTCGATAAGTGTAAATGTGCAGTTTTTCAGAAGTAACAAAAATTTGCTTTAGTCCAGAATTTATATCCTGATTCTTCAGGACGTTGTTGTATGGATATGGTGAAATTTTTTCATTTTCATAATAACACAGAGTTCCGTTTAGAGAAGCAAACCATATTCTCCCACTATTATCAACGTGGATAATAATAATAGTGTTCTCCAATAGTCCATTTTTAGTTGTAAAAATTTCAAATTCGTACCCATCAAATCGCGCAACTCCTCTATCAGTTGCGAACCACATATAGCCGTCATTATCTTGAACACAATCGTATACTGTTGAACTAGGCAACCCATCCTCAACCGAAAAATGCTTATACGAAAATGTTTTGGAGAATCCAGCGATTGATATCACCAAAATAATAACTGTGAATAATGTTTTAAATAGCAATTTTGTTTTTTCTAAAAATAATCAGAATAAATGATTAGAAAATTCACTACCTTGATCGTTCGACCCCAGAAACAATTCTATTTTATTTTATGAAAGAGGAATACTTGCACCATGTGTTCAAGAAAAAAATGCTGGGGAATACTTTCAAAACTATTAATAATAAAACGCTAAAAGTACTTGATTTTGGGGAGCATAACAGCAATGCTGGCCCAGATTTTCTAGATGCTAAAATCCGTTATGACGGTCATGTTTGGGCTGGCCCAATTGAATTTCATATCAACGCCTCGGATTGGTATAAACATAAACACCAAAATGATGCGGCTTATGATAATGTAGTGGCACATTTTGTGTTTAAGAATGATGCTACAGTTCGAGTCAACGATTATCTAATACCAACCATTGAAATTGCAAATCAGATTGATGCGGGGCATTATCAAAAATATAAGGATTTAGTGCATGCCAAGTCTTCCATTTTATGCCGAGATCAAATTGCGCAAATAGATCCTGAGGTCATTAATAAACAACTTAACATAAGTTTAAATGAACGGCTTTGGAAAAAAGCTTTACTAGTAATTAAAGATATTGAAGCGAACGCGGGAAATCGTGATAAAGCATTTTTATTGGCAGTTGCGCGCGTATTCGGTGGTCAGGTAAATCAATTACCATTTGAAACATTGGTTGAAAAACTGGATTTAAAATGGCTAGCAAAATTGAATTATGATCCTTCAAGGGCAGAAGCACTGATTTTTGGTATGGCTGGTTTACTCAATTTTAAGTCGGAAGAAACATATGTAAAACAATTACAAGTGGATTTTTTATATCAAAAAAAATTATTTGAGATTGAAGAAATGTCACAGCAAAACTGGAAATATTCACGTATGCGTCCGCACAATTTTCCAGATTTACGTCTTGCTCAATTTAACATCTGGTTAAATAATCGACCGCATACGAATTCCTTTTTAACAGCCAATATGGATATTGAAAATTGGAGACAGGGTTTTAATATTGAATTAGATGTGTTTTGGGAGCATCATTTTAGATTAAAAGGGGCAACTCATAAATTGGTAACGACTAATCTTACGGATGGATTCATTGATTTGATTTTTATAAATGCCGTCGTGCCTTATATTTATGCAATTGGTTTGTGGGAAGGTAATGATGACTATACAAAACAGGCACAACATATATTAAAACAAATAAAACCAGAAAAAAATACGATCATCTCTGAATGGAAAAAGACAGGGGTGAAAATCGGTTCAGCATTCGAAACGCAATCCTTATTAGAGTTAAAAAAACAAGGGTGTAATCGAAAAAAATGCTTATTTTGTGCCCTTGGAAAAACGATCTTAAGCCGTGCCGATTCATAAAGTCTTTTGTTAGAACTAGAAAGTTCGAGATCAAGACTTGTGAAGTCCAAAAGTTGCAAGTTTATTTTTGTAAATTTTGAGCAAGCGTAACGGAGAAATCGGGCTTTATATACAAACTCTAAAAAGATGAATTTTATTCAAAAAATAGCACTCTTTTTTGAACTCCGATCATTTGGAGTAAGTACTTGGTTTGCTCGTAAAACGCGGGTTGAAGTTTCTAAAGTTCGGCTCTTTTTTATCTATGCATCATTTATCGGATTGGGATCGCCAATAATTATTTACATGATTATGGCTTTCGTATTGGAACATAAACACATCTTTAAATTGCAACGTCGAAGAAAATCGATTTGGGAAATCTAAAATGTTACTGAATTATAAATATTTCGCGAAGGTTTATTACGCAATTGTATTGTTAGTGATTGTTGTGTTAGTGGGGACAATTGGGTTCATGATTGTTCAGGGATGGTCATTTTTGGATTCCTTTTACATGACAATTATTACGATTTCAACAGTTGGATTTAATGAAGTACATCCGTTAACTGATGGCGGAAAATTGTTTGCTTCATTTCTAATTATAACAAGCTTCGGTACTTTTGCTTATGCCGTTTCGGCAATCACATCATACATTGTTGGTGGTGAATACAAAGCATACTTTCAAGAATATAAGGCCCTAAAAACAGCAGAAAATATGGAAAACCATACTATAGTTTGTGGATACGGTCGTGTGGGCAAACAAGCTGCGCACGATTTACGTTTCTACAAAAAATCGTTCATCATTATTGAGAGAAATGCTGAAATAACAGAGGATACTCAATATAATGACGTTGACTTTATCAGGGGAGATTCAACAGAAGATCCTATATTGCTAAAGGCAAGTATTAAAAGGGCCGCGGCTTTAATCACTGCTTTGCCAAAAGATGCCGACAATTTGTTTGTCGTACTTTCTGCACGTGAATTAAATCCGAATCTAAAAATTATTTCTCGTGCATCTAGTTATTCATCCATGCGTAAATTAAGAATTGCGGGGGCAGATAATGTAATTATGCCAGATACAGTTGGTGGTGCGCATATGGCTTCATTAGTTGTAAATCCTGACATTATGGAGTTCATGGATTTGATTAAGGTTTCTGGTAAAGCGGCAGTAAATTTAGAGGAAATTGAATTCCAAGAATTGCCAGAGGATTTGAAATATACAACAATTGGTGATTTGCAAGATCGTTCACTTTCAGGCTGTAACGTAATTGGATATCGAACAGAAGATGGTGAATACATAATTAATCCTGGCACCGATTTGAAAATATTACCCAATTCAAAATTATTTGTGCTCGGGAATCCTGAACAAATAAAGAAACTCAACACTATTTTCGGAATTAAAAAATCCTAAAAAAAAACTATTACATGATTATTCTCGTTACCGGTTCGAACGGACTTTTAGGACAAAAAATTGTTGGACAATTATTAAAGTCCAATATTCAATTCATTGCCACTTCACTTGGCGAGAATAGAAATTCTGCATGTCCTGCTGCTAATTATCAATCGCTTGACATAACAAGCGAAGAGGAGGTTATTGCAATTTTTGAACAAGTTAATCCTACGGTCGTAATTAATACCGCCGCAATGACAAACGTTGACGCTTGCGAGGCGGATGAGGATAATTGTAGAAAAATTAATGTGCATGCTGTCGGCTTGTTGTTTGCAGCAAGTAAACAGTTGGATGCACATTTTATTCACTTGTCAACCGATTTTGTTTTTGATGGTGAGGCTGGCCCTTATCGCGAAATGGATAGACGAAACCCATTGAGTATATATGCGAAATCTAAGGTGGACTCTGAAAACCTACTTATCAGGAGTGCGTATAAAAAATGGGCTATTCTTAGAACCATAATTGTATTTGGAGAAGGGGAAAATTTAAGCCGTTCAAATATTGTTTTATGGGCAAAGTCTGCGCTAGAAAAAGGTGATCCGCTAACCATTGTGAACGATCAATTTAGAGCACCAACTTGGGCAGATGATTTAGCTTGGGCTTGTATTCAAACTGCGAAATTAGAGGTGAATGGAATCTTACATATATCTGGTCCAGAAACAATGTCAATTTATGAACTAGCCATTCGAATTGGAAAGTATCATGGATTAAATACGAGTATAATTCGGCCCATTAGTTCACAGACCTTAAATCAAAAGGCCCAACGTCCACCTAGAACAGGATTTGTACTAAAGCGAGCAAAATCGAAATTAGGTTACCAACCTATGACTCTGGAGCAAAGCTTGGCGCTTATCTCCAATTGAGTCCGACAATTTTTTTTATATTTGTTGAAAGTCGATAAGACTTATCTACAAAACACAAAAACCATCTAATGAAAAAGCTGTTATTATTATTGTTTGCATTCGTTCCGTTTATTAATTATGCGGCAGAGCAAGGAATTGACGAAAAGATTGACGTATGGTTTGGAGATGTTACTGGCTGGTTTGTTAGTATTATCTTTTATCAAATTGAATTCACACCTGATGTTAAAGTGTATTGGGTTTTATTCCCATTAATTATTGGAGCGACATTTTTCACGTTTTATTTTAGGTTAATCAATTTTACTGGATTTAAGACGGCAATTCAAATCGTTCGTGGTAAATATGATGATATTGAATCAGAAGGGGACGACCACGTAGAAGCATCAGATGCTGTTCATAAAGTGGATGGAGATAATCCCGACACCATTCGTATCGAAAAAGATGAAGATCATCATGGCGAAGTGACCCACTTTCAAGCCTTAACTGCAGCTTTATCGGCAACAGTTGGCTTAGGTAATATAGCAGGGGTTGCAATTGCTCTTTCTATTGGTGGTGCCGGCGCAACTTTTTGGATGATCATAGCGGGGTTTTTGGGAATGGCATCTAAGTTTGTAGAATGTACATTAGGTGTTAAATACAGAGAAATTGGTCCGGACGGAACAGTTTATGGAGGTCCAATGTATTATTTAAGAAAAGGACTTGCTGCTAAGGGTTGGAAAATCGGAGGTAGAGTATTGGCCGTTGTATTCGCCATAATGTGTATAGGAGGATCATTCGGCGGAGGAAATATGTTCCAGGTAAACCAAGCATTTCAATTAGTTGAAAATATTACTGGTGGAGAAGCATCATTTTTCCATGGTAAAGGATGGTTGTTCGGTATTATTATGGCCATTCTTGTGGGTATTGTAATTATCGGTGGGATTAAAAAAATTGCCAAAGTAACTGACAAAATTGTACCATTTATGGTAGCTATTTATGTTATAGCGGCCTTGTTTATCTTAATCATGAAGTATGATATGATTGGAGATGCGTTTGGACAAATATTTGCTGGAGCATTTACTCCGATTGGAGTTGCCGGTGGTGTAGTAGGTGTTTTGGTTCAAGGTTTTAAACGAGCGGCTTTCTCGAATGAGGCGGGTATTGGTTCTGCCTCTATAGCTCACTCAGCAGTGAAAACAAAATATGCGGCAAGTGAAGGTTTGGTAGCATTGTTAGAGCCTTTTATAGATACTGTATTGGTTTGTACAATGACAGCGCTCGTTTTAATTATTACGGGATTTGTTGATACTTCAAATTCAGGTATGAATGATGCGCAGGCAATCTTATTAACTTCATCCGCATTCGAATCTACTATTTCTTGGTTCCCATATGTATTAACTGTTGCAGTTGTATTGTTTGCATTTAGTTCAATGATTTCTTGGTCTTATTATGGATACCAAGCCTGGTCTTATTTATTCGGAAGAACTAAAAAAGTTGAATATTCGTACAAACTTTTATTTTGCATGTTTGTAATTGTTGGTTCGGCGGCAAGTTTAAATTCTGTACTTGCCTTTTCAGATGCAATGATCTTTGCAATGATGGTTCCAAATATGATAGGTCTATTTATTCTAGCACCTAGAGCCAAAGAAGAATTAGTACGTTTCATGAAAAAAATAAAAGAATCAAAAAAATAACTTGAAACCTTATTTCAATTTTAATCGAAAAGAAAAGATAGGTGTGGTGGCATTATCCGCACTTATTCTTTTATTAACGGTTGTTTTGAATGTTGGCTACACAACACATGTTCCTGATCCTTTTGATGTAGACGAGTCTAAACTTGATTTTTTAATCTTAGATGAATCTAATCAGGATAATGAGGGTGGACAAAGTCCCGATTCGCATTTTGATAATGAAAAGAACAAAATTGTCATTACAGATTTTGACCCGAATAAAATTGGGCTCGAAGAATGGATTGGTCTTGGGTTTTCTGAAAAACAAGCGGCGTCCATTATTAAGTATCGCGAAAGTTACGGGCCTTTTAAAAAGAAGAAAGACATTAAGAAACTATATGTCGTAAGTGATGAGAAATATGCCGAATTAGAACCGCATATCATAATCGAAAACAGCTTAAAACAAGAGAAATACACATCTGAGTATCCAGTTGTTGATGTTCCGCAAGAAGTCGTTATTATCGAGTTAAATACAGCGAGCAAAGAAGAACTCATTTCTATTCAGGGCATTGGAGACTATTTTGCGGATCGTATCATAAACTATCGCTCTAAATTGGGTGGATTTGTTGATTTTGAACAAATTCAAGAAATGTCAATCCGTGATGAAGCCAAGGCGGCCCTTTTAGAATTAGCAGAGATTGATGCGTCCAAAGTTCAAAAAACGAATATCAATTCAGCAACAAAAGATGAATTAAGAAGTGTGCCGTACTCTAACTGGCTAACAGTGGCTACAATTTTAAAATATCGCGACACATTGCCAATTACTAATCTCGACTTTTTAACCGAAACAGAAATCTCTCCTCAAGACAAAGCAAAATTTCTGTTTTATATTGAATTTTAAATTTCGTTTGCATCTTCATTGCGAGGGGATTCAATTGATTTTTCAGTTCGCACAAACTTTTTAAATTACCGTATCAAACCTTCGGTTTAATATTACTAACTTTACGTTCGCTAATTACGAGATATGATTATTAAAGAAAACGAAAACCAAAAAATGATCCAGCAAATGGTGCGTGATTTTTCTGAGAAAGAAATCCGACCAAAAATGATGGAATGGGATGAAGCACAAATTTTTCCGGTGGAATTATTCAAGAAGTTGGGTAATCTGGGATTAATGGGTGTATTAGTGCCACAAGAGTATGGTGGAAGTGGTTTGGGTTATTTTGAATATATCACAGTTGTATCTGAAATTTCACAAGTTTGTGGTTCAATTGGTTTATCCGTTGCAGCGCATAACTCATTGTGTACAGGGCATATTTTAAGTCATGGTTCTGAGGAGCAAAAAAAGAAGTATTTGCCTAAATTGGCTACAGCTGAATTTATTGGTGCTTGGGGCTTAACTGAGACAGGAACTGGCTCAGATGCTGGAGGAATGGCAACAACTGCTGTTAAGGATGGCGATCATTATGTTATTAATGGGTCAAAAAACTTTATTACACATGCTATTTCTGGAGATGTTGCCGTAGTTATTGTCCGTACAGGAGAAAAAGGTGATTCACATGGTATGAGCGCTTTTATTATTGAAAAAGGTACACCAGGTTTTATGTCTGGTAAAAAGGAAAATAAGTTAGGGATGCGAGCTTCTGAAACAGCTGAGTTAATCTTTAACAACTGTAGAGTGCATAAAGATCAGTTAATTGGAAAAGAAGGTACTGGATTTATTCAAGCAATGAAAGTTCTTGACGGTGGTCGAATTTCAATTGGAGCTTTAGGGTTAGGAATTGCACAAGGTGCTTTTAAAGCAGCTGTAAAGTATTCTAAAGAACGGGAACAATTTGGTAAACCAATTTCTAAATTTCAAGGCATTGCCTTCAAATTAGCTGAAATGGGAACTAAAATTAAGGCAGCCGAACTTTTATTGTTAGAAGCAGCTGATAAAAAGAATAAGCACGAGAAAATGACAAAAGAAGGGGCTATGGCCAAATATTATACTTCTGAAGTTGCCGTTGAAGTGTCTGTAGAAGCCGTGCAAATATTTGGTGGATACGGCTATACAAAAGACTTTCCGGTTGAGAAATATTTCCGCGATTCTAAATTATGTACGATTGGCGAAGGAACCTCTGAAATACAAAAAATGGTTATTTCTCGAGAAATTTTAAAATAGATTTGTTAAAAAGTTTTTTTGCGCTATCTTTGCGCCCCTGATAAGATTATAATTAAACTAAAGATATGTTAATAATACCATTAAAAGAAGGAGAAAACATTGAGAGAGCACTCAAAAAGTATAAGAAGAAATTTGAGCGTACAGGAATGTTAAAAGACCTTAGAGCTAGACAACATTTTACTAAGCCATCTGTTTTGAACAGACAAATGAAATTGAAAGCCGCTTATGTAGAGGGCTTGAGAAGAGAAGAGATGTAAGAAACTTTTTCTTAAAAAACACGTTAAAGAGTATAGAGCAATCTATACTCTTTTTTTATGTCCTATACCGAAGACTTTAAAAACTACCTAGTTCATGAGCGGCGCTATTCGCAGCACACAGTCTTGGCGTATATAAAGGATTTGGAGCAATTCTATGCATTGCTGGACTTAGCTTCTGATGCCGCAGTAAAAGAAGTGAATCATAAAATGATGCGTTATTATCTTGTAGCGCTAGTCGATCTGGGGTTGGAAAACTCCTCTGTTAACCGTAAAATTTCAACTGTTAAGACTTTTTTTAAGTTTTTAAGACAGCAGGGTGAAATAAAAGTTAATCCAGCAATTAAGATTCAAAGTTTAAAACAAAAAAAAGTGCTGCCGCAGTTTGTGCCAGAAAAGCAACTGTGGTCTTCTGAAATATTTAAGGAAGAAACAGAAGGGCATGATCGGGCCTTGATTGAATTAATATTAGAGCTGTTTTATCAAACAGGGATTCGATTAAGTGAATTAATAAATCTGAAAGAACAAAACATCACTCAAAGTCAAATCAAGGTATTAGGGAAAAGAAATAAAGAACGGATTATTCCAATTGCGGGTAAATTGTTTAGTTTAATTCATGATTTTAGAAATATTAAAGGGGAAAGCGACTTAAAGTCCGAATTTCTAATGATTTCAAAAAACGGAAAAAAACTCACACCAAAGTTTGTTTATGGGAAAGTAAATTACTATCTTGGTAAGGCTACGAACTTGAGTAAAAAGAGTCCGCATGTTTTACGACATACCTTTGCTACTCATATGTTAAACAATGGAGCTTCTCTGGAGTCCATCAAAAAACTATTGGGTCATACAGATTTGTCTTCAACGCAGATTTATACGCACAATTCGTTTAAGCAAATTAAAACCATTTACGAACAATCGCATCCTCGTGGTGCGGATCGGTAGTCTTACCGTTAAAAACCTTTAATAGATATGGATTTACAAGTGCATGCCGTCCATTTTGACGCAGATAGAAAATTAATTGATTTTATTAATAAGAGACTTGAAAAATTAGAATTGTATTTTGATGATATAATTCAAGGAGAAGTTTTCTTAAAATTAGGAAATCCTTCAGACCCAGAAAATAAAGTTGCAGAAATTAAATTGGCTATTCCAGGAAAAGAATTATTTGCTAAGAAACAATGCAAAAGTTTTGAGGAAGCAACTGATCAAGCTTGTCAAGCATTAAAAAAACAAGTGCAAAAGCATAAAGAAAAATTATCCGCATAGTTAAACCAAAAAAAATTAAACGTCTCGTGTTTGGTCTTCCATTCGAGGCGTTTTTTTATGGATTCGACTAAAAAATAACAACTTATGGTATTTTTAGTTTATTTTTGGAACGTTCCTTGTAAGGGACATTAAGAACAATTAAAAGAAAGAAAATGAAAATAGTAGCAATGATAGTTGCCATGCTTGCATTAACCCCTGCAATGGCTCAAACTAAGATAAGTGGCAATGTAATGCCAAACGTAATGAAGGTTGGTGGTGAGTATTTAAAAATGAATGGTGGCGGCATTCGTGAGAAAATGTTTATAGACCTTTATGTCGGTGTATTGTATTTACAAGAAAAAACTACAGACGCATCTGCGATTATTAATGGAGATAAGCCAATGGCGATTAAAATAAAAATCATCTCCGGCATGGTAGACAATGAAAATTTTAAAGAAGCCTTAGAAGAAGGGTTTGAGAAATCTACAAATGATAATGTCGCACCAATGCGCGATCGAATGGATCAAATGATGGATGTAGGTTTTAAAGATGATATAAAAACGCATGATGTGTATGATCTTGTGTATCAGCCAGGAATAGGCTGTACTTTATACAAAAATGATAAATCACTAGTTACTGTAACGGGCTTAGATTTTAAAAAAGCACTCTTTGGTGTATGGCTTTGTGACGACCCTGCTGACTCTAGTTTGAAGAAGAAAATGCTAGGGAAATAAAAAAAAAATAAAAAAAAATCAATTTTTGTTACCACAGTAAAATTCTTTAATATATATTTGCACTCCCGTTTGAAAAAAGCGGGAGTTTTTTAGTTCTTTTAATAGAGTAATTAACATTGAGATTTGCCTCTGTAGCTCAGCTGGCTAGAGCAGCTGATTTGTAATCAGCAGGTCGTGGGTTCGAGTCCCTCCAGAGGCTCAATTTTAATACTATTGTTTAAGAGGGGAGATACCAAAGCGGCCAACTGGGGCAGACTGTAACTCTGCTGACTTATGTCTTCGTAGGTTCGAATCCTGCTCTCCCCACTAAACAATAATAGAAGTAAAAAATATAAGCGGGAGTAGCTCAGTTGATAGAGCGTCAGCCTTCCAAGCTGAGGGTCGCGAGTTTGAGTCTCGTCTCCCGCTCAAAAAATGCACGTAGTTGATTTCGGTTCGCCGAGATCGCTGTTTGTGTTTAAATTTGTGAAACAAAGACTTTAGTTTGCGTTTTGCATATTATAACGAATAAGCTATCAAACGAGATAGTTGTTATAAAAAGTTTATTGCCGGTGTAGCTCAGGGGGAGAGCGTTTCCTTGGTAAGGAAGAGGTCATGGGTTCAAATCCCATCATTGGCTCTGCAAAGAGGTAAGGATGGTGAAAAGGTTTGAATTGTAAGTCTCGATACCATGGACGTTTCGTCGCGAGTTTGTTCAATTAAATTGAACGCCGTCATTGGCTCTAAAGGATAAGTACGCACTTTTGTAAAGTGTGTTTTGTTGTTGTATAATTTTGAATTAATAATAAAGTAAACAATTGTAGATTATGGCTAAGGAAAAATTCGACCGTTCCAAACCGCATGTGAATATTGGAACTATTGGTCACGTTGATCACGGGAAAACGACTTTAACAGCTGCTATCACTGTAGTGCTAGCCAAAGCAGGAGGAGCAGAAGTTAGAGATTTTGATACGATCGATAACGCACCGGAAGAAAAAGAAAGAGGAATTACTATTAATACTTCACATGTGGAGTATGAAACAGAAACTAGACACTACGCTCACGTAGATTGTCCAGGTCACGCCGATTACGTTAAGAACATGGTAACTGGTGCTGCTCAAATGGATGGTGCTATCTTAGTTGTAGCTGCTACTGATGGACCAATGCCTCAAACTAGAGAGCATATCTTATTAGGAAGACAAGTTGGAATTCCACGTATGGTTGTATTCATGAATAAAGTGGATATGGTTGATGATGAGGAATTATTAGAATTAGTAGAAATGGAAATCAGAGAATTACTTTCTTTCTACGAATATGATGGAGACAATGCACCAGTAATTGCTGGATCTGCTTTAGGTGGATTAAATGGTGATGATAAATGGGTTGGTTCTATCACAGAGCTTATGGCTGCTGTTGATGAATATATTGAATTACCAATAAGAGATACTGAAAAAGATTTCTTAATGCCAGTAGAGGATGTATTCTCTATTACTGGACGTGGTACTGTTGCTACAGGAAAAATCGAAACTGGTGTAATTAACTCTGGTGAAGAAGTAGATATCTTAGGAATGGGCGACGAGAAATTGAAGTCTGTTGTTACAGGTGTTGAGATGTTCAGAAAAATCTTAGATAGAGGTGAAGCTGGAGATAACGTTGGTCTTTTATTAAGAGGGATTGAGAAAAGTGAGATTAGAAGAGGTATGGTAATTGCTAAACCTGGTTCAATCACTCCTCATACGAAAGTAAAAGCTGAGGTTTATATCTTGAAAAAAGAAGAAGGTGGACGTCACACTCCATTTCACAATAAATATAGACCACAGTTCTATTTAAGAACTACAGATGTTACTGGTGAAATCATCCTTGAAGAAGGAAGAGAAATGGTAATGCCTGGTGATAACGTTACTATTACAGTAAATCTTATCGTTCCTGTTGCAGTTAACCAAGGATTAAGGTTTGCAATTAGAGAAGGTGGTAGAACTGTAGGTGCTGGTCAGGTTACTGAAATTCTTGAGTAATTAAGACAAACATAGAATATTGACAGGATCCCGTCAGCCTAAGGCTGATGGGAATTCGTCTCTACGGGCGTAGTTCAATGGTAGAATGTCGGTCTCCAACACCGCTGATGAGGGTTCGAATCCTTCCGCCCGTGCAATGTGAAGCACGAAAACGAATAAAAGTAGCTTGTATGGGTTCGTCCCAATAGCTAATTGGACTTAGGTTCGTGCAAAACAGAAGGAATGAATAATTTGTTTCTTTGCAGAATGATTTAAAAAAATAGATACGTGGCTAACATTATACAATATATAGAAGAGTCTTTTAGCGAATTGGTACATAAGGTAACTTGGCCAACTTGGGATCAATTACAAAGTAGTTCAATTGTGGTACTTGTAGCCTCTGTAATATTTGCTTTGATGATTTTCGTAATGGATTATATTTTCGGAATTAATATTAAACTAGAAGACGGTCAAGCCGCAGCTCCTCTTTGGAGTGGAATTCTTGGTTTTTATTATGATTTAGTTGGAGCATACAAATAATCGATTTAACATGACTGAAATTAAAAAACGTTGGTACGTTGTTAGAGCGATAGGCGGAAAAGAAAGAAAAGTTAAGGATTATATTGACCTTGAAATCAAACGTCATAAACTGGAGCATTTGGTTGGTCAAGTTTTGATTCCTACTGAAAAGGTATACCAAATCCGAAACGGAAAGAAAATTATTAAAGAGAAAAACTACCTTCCAGGATATGTGCTTATTGAAGCTAGTCTTGAAGGTGAAGTGCAACACATTATTAAAAGTGTGCCAAACGTAATAGGATTTATGGGAGCCGTTAAAGGCGGTGATCCAATGCCTATGCGTAATAGTGAAGTAAATCGTATTCTTGGTAAAGTTGATGAATTGGCTGAACAAGAAGAAGAAATGAACATTCCATTTGTTATGGGTGAAACGGTTAAGGTTATTGACGGACCGTTCAACGGATTTAATGGAGTGATTGAGGGTGTGAATGAGGAGAAGAAAAAACTACAAGTTATGGTGAAAATCTTTGGACGTAAAACTCCATTAGAGTTGAACTATATGGAAGTAGAAAAGGATAATTAAGCGTAGTATATTAACGTGTAGGAGTACTGCTCGAATGAAATAGAATGTTTCCCATTCGAGAATAACGGTATGTTTGACTACAAAAAACAAACATATAATGGCAAAACAAGTTGATGGATTAATCAAGCTTCAAATCAAAGGAGGAGCGGCTAATCCTTCACCTCCAGTAGGACCTGCATTGGGTGCAAAAGGGGTGAATATCATGGAGTTCTGTAAGCAGTTTAATGCTAGAACCCAAGAAAAAGCAGGAAAAGTACTTCCAGTTGTTATTACTGTTTACGGAGACAAGTCTTTTGACTTTGTTGTTAAAACACCTCCAGTAGCAGTACAATTACTAGAAGCAGCTAAACTGAAATCAGGTTCGCCAGAACCTAATCGAATTAAAGTAGCAAAAGTAACATGGGATCAAGTAAGAGCAATCGCTGAAGATAAAATTCAGGATATGAATGCTTTTAAAGTTGAGTCTGCTATGAAAATGATAGCCGGTACTGCACGCAGTATGGGTATCACAGTTCAGGGCGTATTTCCAGAATCTAATTAATTGAGCAATGGCTAGAATAGGTAAGAAAAGAAAAGAAATCTTGGGCAAGATTGACCAAGAGAAAGCTTATAGTGTGTCTGAAGCTTGCGCATTAGTGAAGGAAATTACTACAACTAAATTTGACGCATCTATTGATGTTGCTGTTCGTTTAGGAGTTGATCCTCGTAAAGCAAATCAAATGGTTCGTGGAACTGTAGCTCTACCTCACGGTACAGGTAAAGATGTTAAAGTATTAGTACTTTGCACACCTGACAAAGAGGCGGAAGCAACAGCGGCAGGAGCTGATTACGTTGGTTTAGATGAGTACATCACCAAAATTAAAGGTGGATGGACTGATGTTGACGTTATTGTAACTATGCCCTCAGTAATGGGGAAAGTTGGAGCGTTAGGTAGAATATTAGGGCCACGTGGTCTAATGCCTAACCCAAAGACAGGTACAGTAACTATGGATGTTGCTAAAGCCGTAACAGAAGTGAAAGCTGGTAAGATTGATTTTAGAGTTGACAAATTTGGTATTATTCATGCGGCTGTTGCTAAAGCTTCTTTCGAAGCAAGCAAAATCCAAGATAATGTTACTGAATTGTTAAACACAATCATGAAGCTTAAACCGACAGCGGCAAAAGGAATATACGTGAGAAGTATTAACATTAGTTCAACCATGAGCCCAGGTATCTCTGTAGATGCTAAGGCTTATGCAACCTAATAAACCAGCAAATTATGACAAAAGAAGAAAAATCACAGTACATTGAAGACTTGGCTGCAAAGCTGTCTGAAACGGGTGTTTTCTATTTGACTGACACAGCAGGTTTAACTGTTGAGACTGTCAACCAATTGAGAGAGAAATGTTTCAAAGGTGATATTGAGTTGCGTGTTGTAAAAAACACATTGCTTAAAAAAGCTATGGAAAGCATTGAAGGAACAGATTATGAAGAACTTTATGGAGTTCTTTCTGGACCTACAGCTATCATGTTCTCTGAGGTTGGAAATGCACCAGCAAAGTTGATTAAAGAATTTCGTAAGAAAAACGATAAACCACTTATTAAAGGGGCATTTATCGAAGAGTCTATCTATACAGGAGATGAAAACTTAGAATTCCTAAGTTCAATCAAAAGTAAAGAAGAGCTTATCGGAGAAATCATTGGCTTGCTACAATCGCCTGCTAAAAACGTTATTTCTGGACTTAAGTCTGGTGGTAGCATTATCGCAGGTCTTATTAAAACGCTTTCCGAAAGAACGGAAGCGTAATTATTTTTATCAATAACATTAATTAAAACAAAATAAAATGGCTGAATTAAAAGAATTCGCAGAACAACTAGTTAACCTTACAGTAAAAGAAGTTAACGAATTAGCAACTATCCTTAAAGATGAGTACGGTATTGAGCCTGCTGCTGCTGCTGCAGTTGTTCAACAAGGAGGTGGAGAAGCTGCTGCAGAAGAAGTTCAAACTGAGTTTGACGTAATCTTAACTGCTGCTGGTGGAGCAAAACTTGCTGTTGTGAAATTAGTGAAAGAATTAACCGGAAAAGGGTTAAAAGAAGCTAAAGAATTAGTAGATAGCGCACCTGCTGCAATTAAAGAAGGTGTTTCTCAAGACGAAGCTAACGGTCTTAAGACTGAGTTAGAAGCGGCTGGAGCAGAAGTTGAAGTTAAGTAAAAATACTTAAGAATTACAGGATAGGCACTGCCCTTTTGGGCTAGTGCCTACTCCTGTTTTATAGTTCACACATTTAGAATTAATTTTCTTTAATAAAAAAAATTAGCCTTGGTACCAAATAATATAACTAAAGAAAGAATCAATTTTAGAAGCCAAACGGCACTGTTTGAATACCCTGATTTCCTAGATATTCAGTTACAGTCGTTTAGACAATTCTTTCAGTTGGAGACAACACCAGAAAATAGAAGTGACGAAGGTCTTTTCAAGGTGTTTAGTGAAAATTTTCCAATCACTGATACTAGAAATCAATTCGTACTCGAATTCTTAGATTATTTCGTTGATCCCCCGCGCTACACAATTGCTGAGTGTATCGATAGAGGATTAACTTATAGTGTGCCATTAAAGGCAAAGCTGAAATTGTATTGTACGGATCCTGAACATGAGGATTTTGAAACAATCGTTCAAGATGTTTATTTGGGTACAATACCATACATGACACCTAAAGGTTCATTCGTAATTAATGGTGCTGAACGTGTAATCGTTTCTCAGTTGCATAGATCTCCCGGAGTTTTCTTTGGACAGTCTAGACACGCTAACGGAACGAAATTATACTCGGCTCGAATTATTCCTTTTAAAGGTTCATGGATCGAATTCGCTACTGATATCAATTCAGTAATGTATGCGTATATCGATCGTAAAAAGAAATTACCAGTTACTACTTTATTCCGTGCACTCGGATTTGAAAGTGATAAAGATATATTAGAAATTTTCGATCTTGCTGATGAGGTTAAGGCAACAAAAGCTGGATTGAAAAAAGTAATGGGACGTAAATTAGCTGCAAGAGTTTTAAAAACTTGGGTAGAAGATTTCGTAGATGAGGATACAGGAGAAGTTGTTTCTATTGAAAGAAACGAAGTATTATTAGATCGTGAAGTTTTATTAGAGCAAGAGCATCTTGATTTAATATTAGATGCAGGTGTTAAATCTGTAATCTTACACAAAGAGAATGTGAATTCAGCCGATTTCGCAATTATCTATAATACATTACAAAAAGATACTTCTAACTCTGAGAAAGAAGCTGTTGAACATATTTACCGTCAATTACGTAACGCTGAGCCGCCTGATTTTGAAACGGCGCGTGGTGTATTCGAAAAACTATTCTTCTCTGATTCAAGATATGATTTAGGTGAAGTTGGACGTTATAGAATCAATAAAAAATTAGGTTTAACTACAGATATTGAACAAAAAGTATTGACGAAAGAGGACATTATCCTTATCGTAAGATACTTGATCGAGTTAATTAACGCAAAAGCGGAGATTGATGATATTGATCACTTGTCAAATAGACGTGTAAGAACAGTTGGTGAGCAATTGCACAATCAATTTGGTGTTGGTTTAGCGCGTATGGCTAGAACAATTCGTGAAAGAATGAACGTTAGAGATAACGAAGTCTTTACACCAATTGATTTGATTAATGCGAAAACGCTTTCATCTGTAATTAATTCATTCTTCGGAACAAATCAGCTTTCTCAGTTCATGGATCAAACGAATCCATTATCGGAGGTAACGCACAAAAGAAGACTTTCCGCGCTAGGGCCAGGAGGTTTATCTCGTGAAAGAGCAGGATTTGAGGTTCGTGATGTTCACTATACGCATTACGGTCGTCTTTGTACGATTGAAACACCAGAGGGACCAAACATTGGTTTGATTTCTTCATTATGTGTATTTGCAAAAGTGAATAAATTAGGATTTATCGAAACACCATATTGGTCTGTGACTAAAGGTAAAGTAGATCAGTCTGGAGTACCTACTTATTTAAGTGCTGAAGAGGAAGAGTCGAAGATAATCGCGCAAGCGAGTATGGCAATCGACAAAACTGGAAAGTTTACTGACGAGAAAATTAAAGCAAGATTAGAGGGTGATTTCCCTGTTGTTGCTCCAGATGCAATTGCATTAATGGATGTAGGAACAAACCAAATTGCTTCTATTGCTGCATCTTCTATTCCATTCTTGGAGCATGATGATGCCAACCGTGCCCTGATGGGATCAAATATGATGCGTCAAGCGGTACCATTGTTAAAACCAAATTCACCAGTTGTTGGTACAGGAATTGAAGGCATTGTTGCTAGAGATTCTCGTGTATTGATTAATGCTGAAGGAGATGGTGTTGTTGAATATGTAGATGCTAATGAAATCAAAATTAGATATAACTTATCTGAAGCTGATAAATTGGTGAGCTTTGATGGAGATCTTAAAACATATGCTTTAACGAAATTCCAGAAAACAAACCAGAGTACTACAATCAACCTTAGACCGATTGTATCAAAAGGAAGTAAAGTTTCAAAAGGACAAGTACTTTGTGAAGGTTATGCAACACAAGCAGGTGAGTTGGCTTTAGGTCAAAACTTGAAAGTGGCATTTATGCCTTGGCAAGGATATAACTTTGAGGATGCAATTGTGATTTCCGAAAGAGTTGTTCGTGAAGATATCTTTACTTCGGTTCATATTGATGAATATTCTATTGATGTTCGTGATACGAAACGTGGTCTTGAAGAATTAACTGCTGATATTCCAAACGTTTCTGAAGAAGCTACAAAAGATTTGGATGAAAACGGAATCATTAGAGTTGGCGCTGAAATTAAAGAGGGTGATATCTTAATTGGTAAGATTACGCCAAAAGGAGAAACTGATCCATCACCAGAAGAAAAATTACTAAGAGCAATCTTTGGTGATAAGGCTGGAGATGTAAAAGATGCTTCATTGAAAGCTTCTCCATCTTTAAGAGGTGTTGTTATTGCTAAGAAATTGTTCTCAAGAGCAATTAAAGATAGAAAAACTAAAGCAAAAGATAAACCAATGCTAGCGCAATTGGATGCTGACTACGAAGTAGAAGCAGGACAGTTGAAAGGTGTATTGATTGACAAATTGCTTAAGATTTTAACGGATCACAAATCTGCAGGTGTATATAATAACTTTAAAGAAGAAATTCTTAAGAAAGGAATTAAGTTCACTGAAAAGAATTTGATGATTGTTGACTTTAGTATTGTAAATCCATATGATTGGACAAAAGATGCTGAAATCAATAAATTAATCCAACGTGTGTTACACAACCACTCGATTAAAGCAAACGATTTATTAGGAATCTACAAGCGTAAGAAATTCCAAATCTCTGTTGGTGATGAGTTACCAACTGGAATTGTGAAAATGGCGAAGGTATATGTTGCTAAGAAACGTAAGTTGAAAGTGGGAGATAAGATGGCTGGTCGTCACGGAAATAAAGGTATTGTTGCCAATATTGTTCGTCAAGAAGATATGCCGTTCTTAGATGATGGAACGCCAGTTGATATTGTATTGAATCCACTAGGTGTACCATCTCGTATGAACCTTGGTCAGATTTATGAAACAGTTTTAGGATGGGCAGGAATTGAGTTAGGTGTTAAATTCGCTTCTCCAATTTTTGACGGTGCTTCAATTGAAGAAATCAATAGCTATACAGATAAAGCGGGTGTGCCAAGATTCGGTAGAAGTTACTTAATTGATGGTAATACAGGTGATCGTTTTGATCAACCAGCTACTGTAGGTGTGATTTACATGCTGAAATTAGGTCACATGGTTGATGATAAGATGCACGCTCGTTCAATCGGACCATATTCATTAATTACGCAACAGCCATTAGGTGGTAAAGCCCAATTTGGTGGTCAGCGTTTTGGTGAGATGGAAGTATGGGCATTAGAGGCTTATGGAGCGTCTAATATCTTAAGAGAAATCTTGACAATCAAATCGGATGATGTAATCGGAAGAGCGAAAGCTTACGAGGCGATTGTTAAAGGTGAAAACTTCGGTGAACCAGGTATCCCTGAATCTTTCAACGTATTGTTGAACGAATTAGCAGGATTAGGGTTGAACATCAGCTTGGATTAATTTATTAAAGAAAAAAGAACATAGGTTTTTTCACGCCGACTAAGGCACTCGAAGTCAAAGTGAAAAATAGCTAAAATCTGAAAGAAATATGGCTTATAGAAAAGAGCAAAAAACGAGAAGTAGTTTTAATAAGATAACGATTAGTTTGGCTTCTCCTGAAATGATTTTAGAAAAATCATTCGGGGAAGTTTTGAAGCCTGAAACTATTAACTATCGTACTTATAAACCAGAACGTGACGGATTATTCTGTGAAAGAATTTTCGGACCTGTAAAGGATTATGAGTGTCATTGCGGAAAATACAAACGTATTCGATATAAAGGGATTGTTTGTGACCGTTGTGGTGTTGAAGTTACTGAGAAGAAAGTCCGTCGTGAGCGTATGGGGCACATTTCATTAGTTGTTCCTGTTGCACACATCTGGTACTTCAGATCTTTACCAAACAAAATTGGATACCTTTTAGGTTTGCCAACAAAAAAATTGGATCAAATTATCTATTACGAAAGATATGTTGTAATCCAAAAAGGTATCGCTGAACGTTTAGATGGAGAAGAGCTAAATTACATGGACTTCT
This sequence comes from Crocinitomix sp., assembly GCA_047623705.1. Taxonomy (GTDB): domain Bacteria; phylum Bacteroidota; class Bacteroidia; order Flavobacteriales_D; family Crocinitomicaceae; genus Crocinitomix. Next base: position 35,149 of record JBLHOW010000011.1, on the reverse strand, counting down.
TAACGGAAGAAGAGTATTTAGACATTTTGGATGAAATGCCAAAAGAAAATCAATATTTAGAAGATTCGGATCCGAATAAATTTATTGCAAAAATGGGTGCCGAGGCATTACATGATTTATTGCAACGATTAGAATTGGATACTTTATCTTATGATTTAAGACATAAAGCAAATACTGAAACTTCTCAACAACGTAAAAAAGAAGCATTAAAGCGTCTACAAGTTGTTGAGTCTTTAAGAGATTCGCAAACAAGAGTTGAAAACAGACCAGAATGGATGATCGTTAAGGTTGTTCCTGTTATTCCACCGGAATTAAGACCATTAGTTCCTTTAGATGGAGGTCGTTTTGCAACATCTGATTTAAATGATTTATACAGACGTGTAATTATTCGTAATAACCGTTTGAAAAGATTATTGGAGATTAAAGCGCCAGAAGTTATTTTGAGAAATGAGAAGCGTATGCTTCAAGAATCTGTTGATTCTTTATTCGATAACTCAAGAAAATCTTCTGCTGTTAAAACCGAATCAAACAGACCATTAAAATCATTATCTGATTCCTTAAAGGGTAAGCAAGGACGTTTCCGTCAAAACTTATTAGGAAAAAGGGTTGATTATTCTGCACGTTCAGTAATTGTTGTAGGACCAAACTTGAAATTACATGAGTGTGGTTTACCTAAAAACATGGCTGCCGAGTTATTCAAACCATTTATCATCAGAAAACTGATTGAAAGAGGGGTTGTAAAAACGGTAAAATCTGCAAAGAAAATAGTTGACAAGAAAGAACCAATTGTGTGGGATATCTTGGAGAACGTGTTAAGAGGCCATCCGGTACTACTTAACCGTGCACCAACATTACACAGGTTAGGTATTCAAGCTTTCCAACCGAAATTGATCGAAGGAAAAGCAATTCGTCTTCACCCATTAGTTTGTACGGCATTCAACGCCGATTTTGATGGGGATCAAATGGCAGTTCACTTACCATTAGGTAATGCTGCAATCTTGGAAGCACAAGTATTAATGTTGTCTTCGCACAATATCCGTAACTCTGCAAATGGTGCACCTATTACTGTACCATCTCAGGATATGGTCTTGGGTCTTTACTATATCACTAAGTTGAAAAAATCGACTGATGAATTGACAGTAAAGGGTGAAGGAATGACATTTTACTCTCCAGAAGAGGTGATTATCGCCAAAAATGAAGAGGCAATTGACATTCATGCAAGTATTAAGGTAAGAACAAAAGATGTTGATGAGGATGGAAATCCAATCACGCATATTGTTGATACAACAACAGGTCGTGTCATCTTTAATCAAATGGTACCTGAAGAGGTAGGATATGTTAATGATATTCTAACTAAAAAGGCCTTAAGAGATATTATCTCTAAAGTGTTAGCTGTTTGTGGTACTGCTCGTACAGCACAGTTCTTAGATGATATCAAAGGATTAGGTTATCATATGGCCTTCAAAGGTGGATTATCGTTCGTATTGGATGATGTAATTATTCCGCCAGAGAAAGATCAGATGGTTGAGAAAGCCAATAAGGATGTTGATGAAGTGATGGTGAACTATAACATGGGTCTTATCACAAACAACGAACGTTATAATCAAATTATTGATATTTGGACGCATACTAATACAAGATTAACTTCTGTATTGATGAACCGTCTAACAAGCGATCAACAAGGATTCAACTCTATTTATATGATGATGGATTCTGGTGCTCGTGGATCTAAAGAGCAAATTCGTCAGCTTTCAGGAATGAGGGGATTAATGGCGAAACCGCAAAAATCTGGAGCATCTTCACAAGATATTATTGAGAATCCGATTCTCTCTAACTTTAAAGAAGGTCTTTCGGTATTAGAGTACTTTATATCTACTCACGGTGCTCGTAAAGGTTTGGCCGATACAGCATTGAAAACGGCGGATGCAGGTTACCTTACAAGACGTTTGGTTGATGTTGCTCAGGATGTTGTAATCAATGAAGAGGATTGTGGAACCTTAAGAGGTGTTACAGTTCACGCATTGAAGAAGAATGATGACATTGTTGAATCATTATATGACAGAGTTTTAGGTCGTGTAACTGTTCATGATGTATATGTTCCTGGAACAGAAGATTTAATCGTAGCATCAGGTGTTCAGGTAACTGAACCAATTGCTAAGAAAATTGCTGCTGCAGATATTGAAGAAGTTGAAGTACGTTCAGTACTAACTTGTGAAATGAAGCGTGGTGTATGTGCTAAATGTTACGGACGTAACCTTTCATCAAGCCAAATGGCTGTTAAAGGTGATGCAGTTGGTGTAATTGCAGCACAATCTATTGGTGAGCCAGGTACACAGTTAACGCTACGTACATTCCACGTTGGGGGTACAGCATCTAACATTGCTGATGATTCAAATTTAGTGGCCAAATTTGATGGTCATTTAGAAATTGAAGAATTAAGAACGGTTAAGGCTAAAGATAAAGATGGAAATCCTGTTGAAATGATCTTAGGACGATCAGGTGAAGCAAAAATTTCTCATCCTGATACTGGAATCGTAATGATGACAGCTAACGTACCTTATGGTGCTCAGTTAGTAGCTCAACCTAGTGGATTAGTTAAAAAAGGAGATGTCATTTGTAAATGGGATCCATATAACGCAGTAATCTTATCTGAAAATAAAGGACAGGTATTGTTTGAAAATATCATTGACGGTGAAACATTCCGTGAAGAGATTGATGAGCAAACTGGATTTAGAGAAAAGGTAATTACTGAGAATAGAAGAAAAAAGAATGTACCTACGGTTACAATCATTGATTCTAAGAAAAATCCAATTCGTTCATACAACTTACCTACAGGAGCACACATTGTTGTTGCTGATGGAGCGAAGATTGAAGCGGGTATGATTTTGGTAAAGATACCACGTGTTGCTGGTAAAACTGGGGATATTACAGGGGGTCTACCTCGTGTAACTGAGTTATTCGAAGCACGTAACCCTTCAAACCCTGCTACAGTTTCTGAAATTGATGGTATCGTTTCTTACGGTAAAATTAAAAGAGGTAACCGTGAGGTAATTATTGAATCTAAAACAGGTATTGTTCGTAAATACTTGGCACCATTATCAAAACATATCTTGGTTCAAGAGAATGATTTTGTTAAAGCGGGTCAGTCGTTAACGGATGGTGCTATTACACCAAAAGATATATTGAACATTAAAGGGCCAACAGCCGTTCAAGAATATTTGGTGAATGAGGTACAAGAAGTTTACCGATTACAAGGGGTGAAAATTAACGATAAACATTTTGAGGTAATTGTACGCCAAATGATGTTGAAAGTTGAAATCACGCAAGCTGGAGATACTTCATTACTGGAAAACCAAAATGTGCACAAAGCTGATTTCTTTGATGAGAATGATGCACTTTACGGTAAAAAGGTTGTTGTTGAGCCAGGAGAATCTGATTCTATGAAAGCAGGTCAAATTATCACTGCGCGAAGATTGAGAGATGAAAACTCTATGTTGAAACGTAAGGATAAAACCTTGGTTGAAGCTAGAGAAGCAATTCCTGCAACTTCTTCACCAGTGTTACAAGGGATTACAAGAGCGTCGCTACAAACGCGAAGCTTTATCTCTGCAGCATCATTCCAGGAAACTACTAAAGTACTGAATGAGGCGGCCTTAAATGGTAAAGAAGATTACTTGTTAGGATTGAAGGAAAATGTAATTGTTGGACATAAAATTCCAGCAGGAACAGGATTCAGAGAATTTCAACATTTGGTTGTCGGAAGCCAAGCTGATTATGATCAGTTAACACATGACAAAGATTAATCGAATCTTATAAATTTATAAAAGCCTAGACATTTATCGTCTAGGCTTTTTTTGTATCTTTAAATTATCAAGTGAAAAACGAAAAAATGAGCGAATCTAAGAAGTCAAAAAACCCTAATCATATTAATATTGAATTGCCAGAAGAAGTGGCTGAAGGGCAGTATACTAATTTGTCAATCATCACACATTCTACGAGTGAGTTTATTGTTGATTTTGTTCAATTAATGCCAGGTGTTCCCAAAGGTAAAGTAAAATCAAGGGTGATAATGACACCAGAAAACGCCAAGAAATTAATGTTGGCTTTACGTGATAATATTACCAAATATGAAGGATTACACGGTAAGATAAAAACGCATGAACAGCAGCAAGCCATTCCAATGAATTTTGGTGGGCCGAATACTGAGGCGTAAGAAATATAATTAAATAAGAAGTCGCATAACTTAATTGTTGTGCGGCTTTTTTTGTTTTAGAATTACAACTTTATTTGTTATGTCTTGATTCTCGCTATTGTCGGATACCAGTAAACTCGAATGTAGTGTAAGAATAAACTTTTGTATATAATGTTTCGGCAATGCGAAGCTTAGTTCCATAAAAACCTGCACTCAAATAAACATCAGGTTGGGTGGAGTAATTCCAAGTGGTATAGATACGAAAATCTCTTTGCAGATATACGTCTTCTCCGAAGTAATCTACATGAAATTTGCACTCTTTCTCTGTTCTTTTATCAGGTACAACAATCGTTAATGAGGATTCGAGATCAGAGAAACTTGGAGGTCCAGTATTCAACGTGTACGTTCCTTCATAAATTCCGGCAATTGAGTCGGCAAATTCAAAATCTATCGATTCATGAGAGATGATAGGAGCTTTTTCGCATGAAGCAAAAAGTGCAATACAGGACGATATTAGTAAGAATCTAATCAACTTTATAAAAACGATTTTCGTGTGAGTAAGGAAAATTGAAAACAAACAACTCATTATTTTCCCATAAGAACACTAGTCTGTCTTCAACTTTCTTTGTTCTCAGGTTTTTATACGAACGAACTCCCAATTTATCCCACTGCTCAAAGTATTGATGAAACCTATATTTTGTTCCTGCTTTTCCATTTTTATAGGTAAAAATGAATCCATCTTCACGAACCAAAATCGCGTAATTATCAGAATTAGAAGATTCTACTACAGTGCTCGTTGAATCTAGGCTCCAAGACCATTCATACTGTCCAATAATGTCCTTATTGGTAAAAGAGTTTGGCTGATTTTTTTCGCATGAAGAGCTTATCAATAAGATGATAAAAGAGAAAAGGAAACTGAAAGTTTTCAAACTAGAACACATTATCTAAGCTAACGCAATTTTTCTAATAAAGTTGGTATTAAAAAAAACAATCCTCAATTGTCCTTAATAACTGATAAATTTTAGTTTAAAATTCTAACCTGTAGTATATGTTAGGGAAAAAGCTAGTTGATTTTATCTCAACCTCTTTGTCTAGCACTGTATCATATTCTCTATACAATGCATTTCCATTATTCAATAAATTTTTGATTTGAATAGCCCAAACAGATTTACGTTTTTTCTTATTGATAGTATAGCTAAAGTTAAAGTCTAAAAATAGTAGCGTTTCACCTTTTTCCGTAAATGCTAAAGACTCATCATAAAGTGTTTCTTGCTCTAGTTTAGAATTTAAAAAATCTAACGGTGTATAAACTTGTCCACCTAAAACATTTAAACTTCCATTCCAACTAAATGCTCTGTATCTATCTATTCCTTTTTTAGTTTTTGAAGCTCTCAATTTGTATTCTTTTCCAATAATAAATCTTAAGTTATAATTATTGTCAAAAGCTGAACTTCTTTGAACTCCATCACCTGCTGTGTATAAAGATCTCCAAACGCTAGAGTTAAAAATGTAGTATAAGCCATTGTCAGTATATCTTTCAAAACCAACATCAATCCCAAAGTTTTGACCAGTTCCAGAATTTGTTAGCGTTCTTAAATCACTTAACTCTTCAATGTTAATTGTAGAGAAAGTGAAACTATCTACTGGTACGTCATATAATTGTTGAAAGTAGGCTTCAACTCTTAATCTGTGATTTGTAAACACTTTCCCTCTATACCCTACGATATAATGGATAGCTTTAGATAGTCCTAAATTTTTATTAGGGTTAACTATTTCACCAGTTGAATTTGTTTCTTCATATAGGTAAGTAGCATAATTCTCTACTTGACTATGCATTCCAGAAGAAAGAGATATGCTGTGTTTAGGATTTAACTGATAATTAAAACTTAACCTTGGTTCAATAGTTTGCTGATTTGTTACATCATAAGTTAAGAAGTGTACACCCGCTAAAATGTTGAATTTTTCAGTGATTGAAAACTTAGATTGAGTATATGCTTTCAAAAGGTTACTTCTACCACTACCATCCATTAACACAATTTGTTTGTTTTGATTAAAGCTGTATTTTTCAGCTCTCCAAGCATGAGCTGTTGTATTATAACTTAAACCTGTAATATTACTATGTTTTAAACCAAATTTATGTTTGAATGATAACGCACCTGTTAAAGGAATTGACGTGTATTCATTAATCTTTTGATTGATAATTGAAAAGTCATTTTGAATGTAATCTTTGTTGTCTGACTGCTTAGAGTAACTACCTACAACTGTCGCTTTAAAAACAGATTTAGCACCAATATACTTTTTATAAACTCCACCCACAGTTGCTGTTGTAGACGCTAAATACAGTGTTGTTCTGTCAAGACTTTCATTCCAGTCAGCACTGTCTTTAAGTGCTGATCTTGTTCTGTCACTTGTGCCTGCAATAGCAAAAAATTGTAATTTCCCTTTTGACTTTGCTAATGGGATATCAATATTAAATGATAAATCTTGATATGTAGGAGAGGATGGATTTCCAATTCTTCCTAAACCTACGGTTGCGTATCTATAATTAAAGACATAAGATGAGTTATTCTTTTTTGAAAGGGGTCCTTCTGAACCAAATTCAGCTCCTAATGAACCAATTTGAAACGTCCTTTCATGTTGCTTAGAATTTCCTTTTTTAAACTTAACATCAAATACACCACCTAAAGCATCTCCAAATTCTGCAGAGAAAGCACCCGTATAAAAGTCAGATTTATCCATTAATTGCATACTAAATATAGTAAACGTTCCACCAGAACCTCCGATACGAGCAAAGTGAGTTGGGTTTGGTAATTCAACACCTTCCATTTGATATTTTAAACTTCTAGGAGAATTACCTCTAATAGAAACAAAGTTGGCAGAAAAACTAGTTGCTGCAGTAACACCAGGTAAAGTTCCAGTGACACGAATAGGATCATCTAAACCTCCTGCTATTCTTCTCGCATCATTTGGGTGAATTGAAAACACACTAGAGTTTGCCATTTCGTTATTTGGAACACCTCTTTCTTTATTGAAGTTTACTTCAACTTCATCTAATTTTTTCGCGCTATTTTCCATTACAATATTCAAAACAGTTTCCTTACTAACTGTAACAGCAATAGATGGTTGGATAAATGACTTATAGTTTGTATGCGTAAATAGAATATCATAAAACCCAATTTCAACATCAGTGAAAGTAAAATTTCCTTGGGCGTCACAAACCGTTTGTTTATACGTCAAATTTTCAGATAGTAATTTTACAATAACACCTTCAATCGCGCGTTCAGTAAAAGATTCTTTTATAGTACCACGAACTGTTTGGTAAGATTGACCATACGCTATTGATGAAAGGAATATTAAAATTAAACTAAGTCTCTGTAACATACTCTAAATTTTTGCACAAAAGTCGTGGTTTAAGGGTAGAATAGTGTCATTGAATTGTCATAAGTGAATATGATAAATAACACTTTCTGGTAGTTTTATCAGTTTATCTTATGAAGCTGTTTTAGTCGTTTCCGGCAAGGAGATGCAATCGGCGATATATGGTTGGACGCAGTATGATTTTGATAATCTTTATTCAGAACGCCAATCTAGTTTATTGAATTTTGACTTCACTTCAAGCCTAAAAGGTATCCGTAAAAAATGACTGATGAATTCTCGATCCAAATTAAACACGGCATGAACAATCGCCAGGTGATTGGCAGGGTTTTGGACGAAAAAATCAAGGAAGTTTTTTAGTGAAAAATGATGGTGTTATACCAGTGATTGGATATAAGTTTGAGAGGTTAGCTTTTTTATCTTTAAACATTTCTCGCGCTTCTTGTACGCGCTTAATTAGTAACCTTTTAAAAGATCATGCTTTCCTAACTCTTGGGGATAATTGCAGACTTTCATAAATATCGTATATTAAGAGCTTTAACCTTGATACTATGAAACGAATAGCGCTATATTTTGGCTTTCTAATGGCTTTTAACGCGAGCTCCCAACTAAATCACCTCAACTTTGATGGAGATAATGATTTTGTCCAAGTGGCGCATAATGCGGATCTCAATTTTACAGAAGATTTTACCCTAGAGCTTAAATTCATTCGTGAAAGGATTGATATTCGTGAAGATTTAATTGATAAGAAAGAGCTTATCGGTGCGTCTCCGTCAAGTAATGATGTCGCTATTTTTATTACGACTAGCGGTCAGCTTTCATTCTTTCTTCGTGAAGATTTGTCTAATACGGTTCAATTGCTTTCTACTTCGGTTATCGGATTGGGCGAATGGACTCATGTTGGCTGTGTTAGAGAAGGAAATAATGTCCGCTTGTTAGTAAATGGTGTTTTAGAGTCTTCGGGCTATTTTGATGGTAATATTACAAGCTCAGGACCGCTCCGAATTGGATCTAATCGATTTGAAACAATTGATGCTTATGCCACTCCAACCTATAATTTTGATGGTGGAATTGATGAATGCAGAATTTGGAACTATGCACGAACTGAAAGTCAAATTAATGTCAATAAAAATGAAGAATTACTGGGTGATGAATCGGGCCTAATTAGGTACTATGATTTTAATCAAGGCGTTCCTTGTGACGAAAATTTTGGGGAGACCATAGCCTTTGATGCCGTGGCAGATTGGAATGGTATACTCACCAATTTTGACTTGAGTGGTACCTTGGGTGATCCCTGCTCATCAAATTGGGTCGGTCGAATAAATGAGCAAAATTCAATTAATAAAAATTTTATTAAACTGTTGTCCTGTTTTCCTAATCCTACAACAGACAAAATTGTCTTGACTTTTGATAGAAGAGTTGCTTTTGAAGGACTTAAATTGTACGATATGACAGGCCAATTAGTTTTTGTTCAGTCGCTCGATAAAAAATCAGATACGATTGAGCTTGATGTTAATCTCCTTGCGAATGGACTTTATTCTATTGTTGGAATTACAGATGGTTATGCGTTTTATTTGACAAGGTTTTTAAAAGAGTAGCTGCCAATTCGTCCTCTTAATGTCTTATTTTTGATCTAATCTTCAGTTGCATATTTCTGAAAACGTAATGCAATATCTAAGATTTTGATTTAAAAGACTAACCACTAACTTTTACTCCCCAAACCACTTAAAAACACCAAAAAAGATTGCCAGCCAAATCAATCCTTTAATTAAAAAGAACAGAAATCCCACAACGCCAATGCGCTTAAGCCATTCGCTTTTATACCATTTTTTTGGTTCAGGATTTTCAGAGTTATTTACTTGCATTATTCCAGTGGAAGTCTCCAGCAAATTTCATCTTTTCATTAATCAATTCAAAGTTATATGACCTTTAAATTAATTGAATAGTGCATTTTTAGATTTGAGCCCTACATTTTAATGTAGTTCTCAAGGTGTACGAGATAATTTTCGTAACCATAAATGCCAGGTATATTTCCATGACCAGCACCTGTAACACGAATGGCCTCTTTATATGAACCTGAATGGTTTTCATATATTAATTCCCCATTATTAATTTCGATATAATCATCATCAATACCGTGGAGCCATAAAAGCGGCATGCTCACATCCTTAATTTTTTCAGCATTTTCAAATTCTAGAGTTGAAACAAAGTTGGGGTCAACATTTAAGATTAAAGATGAATGCGCCAAGTTATCAACTGAAGCCAAGGGAGATTCTAAAATAATTTTGGATGGTTTAAAGTCAGTTCGGTATGCTGCACGATCAATAAGGGGTATACAGCCTAAACTATAACCGTAATAAAATGTTTGCTCTGGTTTTGCGCCCATAGCTATTAACCAATCAATGCTTGCGTCTACGTCTTCGTATAACCCTTGTTCAGTAGAATTGCCTTCTGACATGCCAAAACCTCTATAATCCATCATAAACACTCCATATTGGTGTTGCTCTCCTATGCTTGACAATAAGTTAGTTCTTGGCCAATAGGCGTCCATGTGTTTTGATTGTCCGTGGCAGTACATGATCACAGTATCACTCGCCATTGTCGCCATTTCACCGATATATACTCCGTAAATGGTGTATTCATCTCCTGTACTAACATCAGTTGATGTCATTGACACTAAAGTATAGTTATCAGGTGTTACATCATAAATGGCTGGAACGGTACTCGTACCTGCGTCGTAATTCTCGAATTGGTAAGAATCAAGTCTTTCGCTTGGAAAAGCCAAGGCATCCAAATTGGGCTTGGTGCATGACGCTACCAAAATCCCAACAACAATATATATAAAAGTCTTTTTCATTATTTATTTTTTTTACCTAAAATCCATCTACATCCAACAAAAAATGCGGTTGCTCCATTTGTGCCCAACAAACTTTTATAAGGCACAAAAGCGGTTTCATTATTTAAATAAGGTGCCAGTAATTTGAATTCCGTGGTCAATTGCCAATTCTCTTGTTTGCCTTTAAAAACATGCCCAAATTGTGGACTGAACAGCCAAGGTGAAATCTGATCCTGCTCAAATGCCATTTTGCCATTTAATTCAAAATAATTGTTGACACCAACGTAGAAGTAATTTGTTCTTTTACCGTAATTCCAGAATGCATTGAGGTCTAGTACAGGCCAAAACTTAAGGCTTTTATATTCAAAATTATAGATGACATTAAAGCTAGGCATAATTGATAGATTCGGAATGTATTTCTTCTGCTCTAAAAATTGATAGGAGATTCCAACGTCTAATTGAAGGTTTCCAAATACGGCTGCTGTAGTATGCAAGGCTCCAAAAATAGTGAGGTTGGTATCATATCCATATCCAACTTCAATTGTCGAAATCGGCATTGGAATTGGTCCGCCAAAATCAATCACTGGTCCGCCAAATGTGCCCCCAACACTAACTTCACCCTTTTCTAAGGGTTCAACGAATCGGGATGGTGCGCAAGCTTGATTAATGATAAGAAGTGCGGGCAGTACCCACAGAATTTTTTTTCTCATGCATAAATTTACGAAAATTTATTATGTACGCATAGAAAAATTGACTCAAATTACAATTGAGTTTTATCAGAATAGTTTCAGCTTATCTCTTTGGAAATCATGCCTCAAGAAATTTAATCCGATTATTTATTATAGACATGAACAACATACCTAAATAGGGGGGTAGGATAAATAATTTTTTCTGATGCCTTTATGATTTGCTCTCCTGCCTGAATTTTTTCAAACTCAGCTTCGCTTGGTAGCAATTCATCATAAATTATTTCGTCAAAATCTACGGATTCTGTCTTGTTTAAAAATTTCCAGTTGTAATAAGCTAAGGCTTGAGGATAAGTTAATCCTTGAACTAATTTTTCTGGGTTAGTTTCGAAATCGTATTCATCTACATTGGATGCACTTTCATTATCATCTGCACATTTATTACATTTACTTAAATGCTCTTTTTTTGGCGTATTATAACTGTCGCCATGCTCATTATAGCATACGTCATTACATCTCTCACAATTAATTCCAGGGTACACATTTAATACTTCATAATGAATTGAATAAGAATATGTCACTGACTTTCTTATGCCATTTCCAAAATCTTTAAATCTCGTACTCCAATTAATATCATGTGCATTGACGGGTTGATATTCCCCAGCATGAGCATTCCAAATGAGCTCCCCGACGTTTGCTCTTCTTTTTAAGTCTTGCCAATAGTATAAGTACTCAAATTGCCCTTTGTCAAATCTGTCATATTTAAGATCAGATAAATTTCCGTTAACTATAAATAACTGACTAATTAGCGTCAAATATTGTTCAGGAGTGAATTTTTTCGTCCATTTAAAATCTGAATCAAATGGAAATAGTTCACGATTGACATTTGGTTGAGACGGATCAAACTCCATCCACTCCATATTAGCTTCATCATAGTAAATAGCAGGATGTTTAAGCATTTCGGCCATTATCTCATAGTCAATTTCAATATTTCCACTTGGATCTTCAGCTGAATAAAGAGCCTCACGAATCAAAGAATCTCTAACGGCATCAAGAAAACCTGAATAAGCTCTATTTGTGATGCGCCAATGATTTGTCAAGTCAACTTTTTTAATTTCTAGTTGGGCTGCTTCTTCTTTATAAGCTGGAAATGCTTCAGAAAGATCTTCTTGATTTGGAAGAGTGAGTTGAATGCGATAAGGTAATTTTTTTGCATCTATAAGTTTCTGATAATTTAGTTCTAAGTATATTAAATAAGCTTTGGCCTGATTGCCTAAAATCCCTTGAACTGGAGAAGCTTTAAATGAATTATCTCTATAATAATGATTCGCCAAATTATAGTGATAGTCAAATAGGTGATCAGACTTTTTAGCCCATATTTCTCGATCACGTGCTATAAGCAAGGAATCTTGATCCAATTTAGATTTTCGGAAAAACCATTGCCGTTCGTCTATAGCCTTTCGCTTATAAAAACGTTCAGCCGGAGCTATGGTAAACCAATTTATTATAGGTGTATAATCGGCGTATGATAATTTTTTCCGCCAATCAAAACCATAGTCGAAATGATATAATTTGCGATTTTTTAATCGCTTAGATGGATCAAACGAGGCAGAGTCCTGTCCATTAATGTCTTTGTAAAATTTATCATGAGAAAGCAATTGATTAATCTGATCATCCGAAAAATAAGTATTTTCATCTTCGTAGAATGCTTCTTTATAAAGTGAATCCAATACCCATTCACAAAATTGATCATACTCCTGATTGCTAACCCAAGCAACACGCAATAATTTTAAAATTTCAGACTCCTTTGCATCTGAAATTTCATCTTGAAACATTAAATACTCAAGAGTATTATGAATTCCGGTGGTATCACCTTTCTGGCTTAAAGAGGAATCAAATTTAACTTTTTCGCTTACTTCATTGGAGTAAACAGCATCCTGGTTCAATTCGATAAATTCGAAGGGAAGTACTTTTTTTAGCTCGTTAATCACTTGTCCATAGGCCGAGGGAAGGATTGCAAGAAGAAGGAGGAATAAAATTTTATTCATTAGTTCAAGAATTAGATTTCAGCTTTATGCTAGGGTTTCATTTCTAAAAATAAGAAATCTAATTTTGAGTTCGTGGAAATTTTATCACTAAAATAGAATTATCTTTGTACCAGATGTTGCGATTGATTGTAAGTGTTGGATTTGTATTTAGTTTATTGGGTTCTGTCTTTGCGCAGGATACAATTAGGGTGATGTATTATAACCTCCTTAATTTCCCAGATGAATCTCCTGAAAGGGTAGAAGATCTGCGTCAAATAATGGGCTATGCTCAACCAGATATTTTGGTGGTATGTGAATTGCAGTCAAACGAAGGAGCAGACTTAATCTTAAATGATGCATTAAATGTTTGGGGTGAGGATAAATACGAAGCCGCAACTTATATTGATGGACCGTATACCGATAATATGCTCTTTTATAATTCAGATTTGCTCGGTTTTATCAGTCAAGAAGAAATTCCGACTGATTTAAGAGATATTAATGAGTATCACCTGTATTATAAAAGTCCAGGTTTAGGAGCTAGTTCAGATACGATTTACTTAAACTTATACGGATTACATTTAAAGGCAGGTTCTGGCTTTTTTAATCAAAGAAAAGAACAAGCAATTGTATTAAAATACTATTTGAATACCCTTTCTAATGTAGAAAATATTTTTGTTGGCGGCGACTTTAATTTCTATTCAGGAAATGAATCGGGTTGTTTAGCTATCCGTGAAACGGGAGATGTTGCTTTACTCGACCCGATTAGTAGTATTGGAGATTGGAATAATAATGGCGCTTATGCTAATATTCATACGCAAAGTACCCGCACTGCTGCTTTGACAGATGGTGCTGGCGGAGGTATGGATGATCGTTTTGATCTTATTTTTACAACTGCAGATGTATTGGATAATACAAATGGTGTAAACATGATTGAAGGTTCCTATCAAGCATTAGGACAGGACGGAGGCCGATTTAATGGCGCAATAAATTCACCATATAATCCTTCTGTGCCCGATAGTGTTTCAAGCGCACTCTATTTCATGTCTGACCACCTTCCGGTATTGCTTGATCTTAAAACAGATTATACGGCTGCTATATCAAGCAATATAATGCCAAATTTAGAATGGTTTTATAACGCTACAACGGGCGCATTGGTATTTAATCAATTGATCCAATATGCCCAATTCGAACTTTATGATTTAAGCGGTAAACTGATTGTGCAGCAAACAATAGAAAACTCCTATAGCATTCAAATACCATATCACCTAAATAAGGGGCTTTTTTGTTGGAATCTGATAGAAGATTATGACTTGCTAAAAGGCAAGTTGGTAAAAAAGTGATGGTCTCTTAATTGCGTACCAATTTCTCAGTATGAATTGCTCCATCCTGATTTATCGTCACAAAGAAAATTCCTTTATCGGAAATGTTCAATTGTACAGTAGATGAAGTTTCAGTCGTTTCTAAAACAACTTGACCTAAAGAATTGTGAACCGTAACTTTTTTCTCCGCATTATCCTTAAATGATAAGGTTACTTCAGATTCATTGGATGGATTTGGATACATAATGAATTCAACAGGCGTTGTATTTGTTTCAATACCACTTGTTAAATGATTCAATGTGTATTTACTAAAAAATCTCCAAATTTCTTCAGAAGCGTTAAAGTCATTATTGGTTCCAACTCCACCATATGTTGATCCTGGCCAAGTATGCTCACCGTCATTTATTCTATACAATTCAACTGAACTACCTAATAAGCCATTTTCATAAACAAAATGTGTTGCCGTGCATCCATCATCCGGATCAGTATCAGGAATCTCTGTTACAATTGGTTCAGAATCACATTCGTTAAAGGCTACCCAATGATTAACAATGTCCTCAGATGACATGAAAAATAAATTTCCTTCATAAGGTACAGTACCGTCTGCCGTTCCATGAATTTCCATTACCGGCATGGGGTGGTTAGTAATGCAAGCGTCAAATTCGTCAGGAGTCATAGATCCAGTAACAGATGCAATTGCTGCAATTCTTCCGCTCAATAAACAAGCCAATTTATAGCTCATAAATCCCCCATTACTCATTCCTGTGCTATAAATGCGGTTTCCGTCAATATTGTAATTAGCGTAAATCGTATCAATCAATGCAGATAAAAATCCAACATCATCAACACTTGAAGTTCCAAACGTATTCCAATGCGTCGATCCTAAATCATCTGTTAATCCCATTGGGTGGACTATTATAAAATTTGCTGTATCTGCAATTGATCTAAAATCACCATATACTTCTTGCTCAAGATTATTTGATCCGTAGCCATGCAAGTTAAATACAAGTGGAGCAGGTTGTGATCCATCATGAATGTCTGGAATGTATAATTTATATTCACGTTCAGCTCCATCATATTCGAAACTTGAAGAAACTGTGGTTTGGCTATATCCTACTGCCATGAAAATGAAGCAAGAAGCAAAAAGTAATGTTTTTTTCATATCTAATTTTTAACAATTCACTAATTTATTAAAATTATGCGAGCATAGCAAACTTGGTCTGTTTTTTCAATGTTTATTATATTGTAGAGAATTAAAATCGGAATTAATGAAATCTTACCCCTTTATCGCAATTGCATTAACAATATTTATCCAAGCCTGTGGTGCGGAAACCGAATCTAATAGTGGGGAAAGCGAAATACAATCGCCTGTGGCTTTAATAGACACAACTGCAATTGTCGAAGTCGAAGAACCGCAGATTGAAATTAATGAGCATTTGCAAGTAATTTTGGACAAGGCAGACACGACCTATCAATTGCCAATGGCTGTGGATACCAATTTTGTTTATGCCATAGATTTTATAGAAAAGTCAGATCGAACAGCGCTTAGTTTTGAAAACGGGCGGTATTTAAGCAAAGGGTATTTAGAAAATGCTCCAACTGATAATGCAATCTATCAAATCGAAACGTTTTGTGAAATTGATTCCTTAAAATTTGAAGGAGCGTATGATGAATATGTCCAAAATTTGGACATTGGAATGATGCAGGTTTCGAATAGCTATGTCGAAGGTCTTATTGAAATTGATAGCGAGCGAAAAATCTTACTTTGGAGTATCACTTTTAGCACATATGAAGCTTGTCCTTTTGCATCTGGATCACTGGTGTTTGGAACACTATTAAATAATTACGAAGTACAAAACACAATGCTTGTGGCAGAATGTTCTGAGGGTAGTGATCCACCGTCATGGGGGCTTACACGAATTTCGACAAACTTTTCTAGTGCTTCCAATATTAAAACTTACTCTCTGAATCAATCAGGAGATTCTGATGCGGGTGAGGTAGATGGATATGAAGAAAATTATGACACGGAAATTGTTGAGGAAGGTCTTTTCAATGCTTGGGAATGATTTCAGTTTTGGCTTAGGAATGTGAGTTTTGAGGTAGGTAAAGACAATAAGACCTTCTAATCGTTAAAAAAATCTTCTGGACGTGCATATTTATACACCATTCCAAGATCTAATTTGGATTTTTCGTTGGACACAATTTTGCTCTTCCCTGGAAGTTTGTCATCATAAGCAGGTGAGTCCATACTCAAGGCAAAAGCAGCCTTAGTATAAAATTCGGCACGCGTTGGATGCTCGTCTGCACAACCATTAAAAACTTGGCCATATGCATCTTGTTCAATGATTGCAGCAATTAAGGTGATACAATCCTCTAAATGAATGAGATTAATTTTACCATTAGGATTCGCCAAAGGTGTTCCTGTTTTAAGAAATCTTCCTGGATGACGATCAGGACCAAAGAGACCTGCAAACCGTACAATAGCTGCGTTTTCACCAAAATGAGTTTGAATTACTTTTTCTGCATCCAAAACAACTTGACCTGAGGCTTTCGTTGGGGTAGTCACCGAATCTTCTGTTGCATTTTGATTATTGTTTCCGTAAACCGAAGTTGAACTTACAAAGATCACCTTGAGATTTGAAGCACAACGATCGACAACTTCTTGCATTTGTAGTGCATAATTGTCTGTAAGGTTCTCTTTTTTGCCGGGTGGGATATTGATAATCAGCGTATCAATGTCTTGAATGAAATTCTTCCAATTTCCTTGAATGTTGTTCTTTGTAATTTTGATGATCCGAACAGCCAATCTCGACTGTAACAATTGCATTAGTTTTTCTGATGAAGTTGTGCTACCAGTCATTTCAAAGCCCTTTTCAAATAGATGCTTTGCAAGTGGAAGCCCTAACCACCCTAATCCTAGAATTGCAATTTTTTTAGACATATTCAAGGTTCAAATTTGTATATGCTATTATGTACGAGACACTTTGGATTTGGGCTAATCAACATTAAAGCAAAAATAAGGAATTAACTTATAAAATTCGAGTTTTTTTGACTTTATGATCAAATATTTTAATCTTTTAAGCCTTTTTTTAAGAGAATTAACGCAATCGTATTCGTTCTAATGTTTAATGAATTTCAATATTGACTCTCCTTGCTCATGAATAATTTTAACCAAATATACCCCACTCTCCATTGCCTCACTATTAAAGGTATAATTAGATTTCTCCATATCAGATAGCGTAGCGATCAAATCTCCTGTAATTGAGGTAATTTGAATAGATTTTGGTTGTATGTTTTGAGGTATTACAAGTTGAATTTCACCGCTTTCGGGATTTGGATAAAGTTGAAAGCCAGATTCCGTTGAAAGATCTACTATTCCAATGATTTTTTCTAAATCTATCCTGATTAGCCCCAAGCTTAAAGCAGGAATTTCATAGGTGTTTAAGTTAAGTGGCGCATCTTCAATAACCGTTAATGAAGGATTGTCGGTATTGTCATACCAAATGTCGTTAAACTTAGTGATGCCAAAACTCGAATATAGTCCTGTTGAATCTGCTGCTATTAAATATGAACTACTTGCCAGTTCATTAATGGTATAGGCACTACCTTCCAATATTGTTGAGGTAAATCCTGCCACATCAAGCGGTAAAGTATTTGTAGTTTTATTACTATAATAAATTAAAATTTGCGGATTGCTTTCTCCATCATTTTGGATAAGAAAACTATTTACTGTCACCGTATTACTATCCACCAAAGTTGGGATATCAATTCCTTGATATGAAAGCGCTTCAGAAGCTTGTGCTAAGGGTTCAAAAAATTGATACGTATAAAAGTTCGACTGAATCGCTGAGGTATCAGGGCCCAATCTCGTTTGAATAACTGACCATCTATTTTTATATCCAATTCTGTGATGCGTTGAAAATTCAATTGCATTATTATTCGCGGCATTAAATTCTATTTGTTGCATTAAATGTTCTTGAACAAAACTGGCGTACAAAAAGGTGTTCATATAATCTAAGTTATTGCCTGTATGTGCGCCAGGAGAAATGATTCCCCATTCGGTTAACCATAATTTAGTATCCGTTGGAAATCCTTCTAAGGCCTGCGAAAATTCTGGACTTAATTCGTTACGTGTATAATCACCTAAAGAACATTTACCACAATCAAAACGGCAAGTTCGGTCAGTTACATAGTCATCTGGACAACCATCTGGACATGTTGCTCCTTCGCTAATGCAATTGTTTTTTGTGTAATAATCATGCAGAACAACCGCGTCATAAAACGCAGGAGAATAGTCCTTAACCGCGTTATTCCATGTGATATTTGAAGGCTCAGAAAGTACAGCAAATTTTATTTCGGGATATTCGGCGGCAATTCGTTTGCTATAAATATCACTCAATGCCATATAGGTTCCAGGTGTCACATTACTATTTGCAGTTTGATAGAACGGAAAAAATAATTCATTTCCAAATTCAATCCCAACCACGTTAATATCATTGGCAATTAAATAATCCAAAGCGTCAATAACTTCTTTATAATAGAGTTCAAAAAGGGCACTTGGATCAGCAATATTTAAATGATCTGTTGGATCAGATGGTTCAAGATGCGATTCTTTCACAACCGAGCCTAAAAATTTAAATTGAAAATGCGTAAATACATTCGGGACATAAATTACGTCCATTTTATAATCTGTATCACCAGCGGTATGCACTTCGGCTTCAACTGCCAAAACATAATTTACAAAGCCACGAATGTAATTGGGATTGGCCGCGGCATCATCTAAAATTACACGCGGGTCTTTTTTGCAAAATTGCTCGCGAATAACACCAGATAAAATACTCGTTTCTACATCTTGAGTCCCACATCCAGCTGAAAAATTCGGTGCGTCAGGATTATAACTCCCACCTTCATATTCATATAAGTGGTAAAAATTGGCAATTGTACCGCCAGGAAAACGCATGCTTGATGGTTTTATATTGGCGGTTTTTTGAACTAAATTTTCTTGCGGTGTAAATGAGACAATCTTAAAGTCATTAAATGTATCAAATGGTGGTGGAAAAATCGCGCATGCATCAACAATACTAACAGGACTATTTGAAGCTTCAAACATTTCATTAAATGTTGGCCCTGTATTGAAACCGCTCAATTTTGAATTTACAATTTGTGCATCAGAAATGTTAAAGTTTAATTCGACAGTTTGTGCATTTACAAATGGAATTGCGCCTATAAAAGCAAATATTCCAAGAATAAGAGGGAAACCTTTTTTCATAGAGTCGTACTTGGTCAGTTATTATTTGGGAGCCTTGGTTTCTAAATAATCGGCCTTCTTCGCAATTACCCCTATTGACAAGAGAAACTATTTGTCTATTTTGACAGGGCAACATTGAAAAATAAATATCACATCCAGTATGTTTCTTAGAATAGAATTACTTTTTACTTCAGGGCACAATTTTATATTCACCAAAAAATAGTAGTAATAAATTGTCAACACAACAATGAGTTGATTACATCATTGTTACGTTACCTAGGAGACTATTTAATGTTGGACTAACAATCATGATTGGAATATTTTCCTTATTCATCAGTAATTCTTGCTCATAATTTGGCCCTAATAAGCCAGTTCCTAGAATTGTGTTCATTTGCATATTCATAATGGTGATTAGATCCACATTATATTTTACAGATGTGTTAATCGTATCTTCATTGAAGTTTTTGCCTTTACTTAATTTAATAGAATATGCGATTCCAGCCTGATCTAACTGCTTTTTCATAAAAACCAAATTCGTAGCAGTATCAATTCTTAAGCTTTCATCCTTTTCATCTTTGTACAATAAAATGACATGGGAATTGAAATATTTAGCAATTGCGATAACTGCTTTTATTTTTTGCTTGCTTTCACGATTATGACTAGCGGTGGCCAATATGGTTTTGAACCCACCATCCTCTGGTATTTTTGTGTTTTTTTGGACAATTACATAAGGGATTTGGCTATTCGTTACTAATTTAAGTGCATTAGATCCCAATACTTTTTGTAAGCCCTTTGCACCATGTGTACCCATAAATATTAATTCAGCTCCCGATTCTTTTGACATGTCAGAAATATCTTTAAAACTACCCACACGAACAATCGCGTTAATTGGGGTTTCATTGTCAATAGATTCAATCCATTCAGTTAATTTTTTTTTTGCAGAAACAATGTCATCTTTACTTGCACAAAAATGAACAACATTTAATTTCGCTTTGGAAGATAAAGCGGTTTGAATTGCATGTCTTAACGCTGTGTTTGCTGCATCTGAAAAATCTGTTGGGACTAAAATTGTAGGTTCCATGTATGTGTATTGTTTGTTAGATAATAATTCCTCTTCTAAATTAATTTATTTCGTCGATAAAGTACATATCAATATCTCCTTTATTTTTGGCATATATTTTTCCCCGGTGACTTGCTTTCACTTTATTCTTCACCAATTCATAGGTCGATTCGGATATATTTACTTTGCTTATTTCTCCACTGCTTTCCATCCGAGCAGCAACATTAACTGCATCTCCCCAAATATCGTAAGCAAATTTTCTTATACCAACTACGCCAGCAACAACCGGCCCTGTGTTTATACCTATACGAATATTCCACTTGGGTGCTTTCGGTGGTAATTTGGTATTGAATATATCTACAAAATCTCGCATTTCCATTGCTGCTCTTACAGCATTTTCAGCGTGTTTTGGATCTGCTTCTGGCAGTCCTGCTGCACACATGTAGGCATCACCAATTGTTTTAATTCGATTCAATCCGTATTTCTCGACAATTAAATCGAATTGAAGAAAAATCTCATCTAATTTTTCCACCAATTGAACGGGTGAAAGTTTCTCCGAAATCTTTGTGAAGCCCGCAAAATCAGTAAAAATAATGCTGATTACTTCGTAATGCCTTGGAATTGATTTTCCTTTTTCTTTTAGCTCCTCCGCTACCGAAATTGGCAAAATATTCAAGAGTAGTTTGTCTGCTTTATCTTTTTCGGCGGCAATCAATATTCGTTGTGCGTCAATTTCGCGTTTTCGTTTGCGCAGGTTTAAATAAAACAAAATGATTAAGAAAATAATAAAAAGTAGGCCAATTAGAAAGTAGATGAGGTTTCTCGTAAATGCGGCTCTTTCATTTAATTCAAATTTAAGAATTTCACCATTCTTTTTTTCCAGCAAAAGATTTTTCTCTTGTTTTTGACGCTCAATTTTTTCCAATTCAAGTTCAAGTGCTTGTTTTTCCTTTTGCTCAGCTAACATACGCACTTCATTTTCACTTTCTTTTAGCGATAATGCTTGCTTTTGCAATTCTAATTGATTCCTAATCTCCTTTAATTTTAACGCTTGGGTAATAACCTGCTGATGCGTTAATAGAGAGTCAGATTCGAATCGTTTTAAACGTTCTTCATCTGCATCTCGTTCGGCCATCAAACGTTGAATTTCTAAATCTTTAATTTCTTGGCTGACAAAATGTAATTGAACTTCCTCTTCTGTTCGATCCAAAAATAATTGTTGGAGCTCAATTTTAGATTGACTACGATCTTTAATCGTTTGTAGTGAATCTTTGATCACTAAGTGGCGATTCATATGCATTAAGGCGTCTTCATATTCATAAAGTCCCTGATCAATTAATGCCCG
This sequence comes from Crocinitomix sp., assembly GCA_047623705.1. GTDB lineage: Bacteria > Bacteroidota > Bacteroidia > Flavobacteriales_D > Crocinitomicaceae > Crocinitomix. Next base: position 13,061 of record JBLHOW010000011.1, on the reverse strand, counting down.
TGTATAATATCCCGATTGATACACATCACCAACTTCATGCTTTTTCGCTAATTCGATTGATTTTTCATTATAAATTAAGGCATTGTGAAAATCGGATTCCTGATAATTCATTAAGGCAATAAAATCCAAAAGGTAAGATTGGTAATAGTAGTTTTTGTTTTTCTTATGGATCTGAAGTGCTTTCAAAAAATTTTCTTTTGCTTGAGGCAGATCTTGTTCGTTTTGGTAAAGTATAGCAATGTTTTGATAGATAAAGGCATCCGTTTCTGTTCCTTTATCAGTTAATAGTGGTCTTAAATATTCAATGGCTTCATCATATCGCTTCAGATAGCGATAGGTGTATGCTAAATTATTGATTGCCGTGATTTTTTCTTGTTCGAGTCCTTTTTTATCGGCGAGATCAACAATTTCTTTATTAATTTTTAATTCGGCTTCGAAATTTTTGAGCTGGTGTTTAATGCGACCTTTTTGTTGCAAGGCCCAAAGCTCCGTATTTGAATCATTAAGCTGCTCGGCTCTTGTCTTTAATTCAGATAAATTTTGATCCGCTTCAGTGTATTTCTCTAAACGCATTTGGGTTAAGCAAATTTGTTTGTCCAATTTAATTTCGAAAACAGTATTTGTATTTTGTGCGATAAGATTATCGGATTTCAAATAATTCTCTAAGGCTTTCTCGTTAAGTTCATAGGTATAGTAGATGTTTCCAATTTTGTAGAGCTGATCTCGTAATGCATCTACTTCATTGATTTCCTCCAGATAATTTGCATAAAGGAGTAAATTCCTTAATTCCAACGGAAAATCTTCTTGCTGCTTATAATATTCAATTAAATAACGATATCCTTTTTGAACACCCTCTGAGTAAGTAATACTTTCTGCAATATGAATTGCTTTGTTTACTTGGTATAAAGGCTTTTCTGATTGAGATAAATTATCCGGAGACAATATACTATCAACATAAACACTGTTCATTTGATTTTGATCAATGCTGTAAATTTCCTGGCCGAATGCGGACCAAGTAGACAATAAAATAATATGTGCGATTAATAACCGTAGCATTAATTAATTCAAATGATAGTTAAGATGAATAAAAAACCAACGTTGAAGTTGTGGTACATAATTAAAGTCATATCCATCCAACCAATTGGTAAATATTCCTTTATTAACAGTGTTTAAGACATTGTTTACTTTGAATGTTGCTGTAAGGTTTTTTCCGAATTCACGATTAAAATAGACATCAAGATTAGAAGATGCACCCGTTTCTGCTTTAATAAGTTCACCCTTAGCAAAAATGACATGGTTCACAAAAGGACCATAGAATTGAAAATTAAGTCCAAGCGCATTTTTTTTAAATATGCGTGCTTTAAGATTACATTTTAATTCATATGTCGGAACAGAACGGTAAGACTTAATTTCATCAATGTCTTCAATTTCTTCATGTCCAATATAATAGGCGCCATGTGCGTCTATAAAGAAATTTCTAAACTCTTTGAAATAAGACAATTGAAAACCATTCAGAGTAGATTCACTATTTCTGTTATAATATCCAATATTATATCCATTTGGTGGGGCGGGAAGGGTATCAACCTGTTGCTGAATTTCCGTAAAAAGACTATTCGTTAAATTATTTCGAAAGTAAGAAGCGGACACATTTCCAGAGTTTTTTTCAAAATAATAAGTAGCTCCAAGGCTTACGGTCCTCAAGTATTCTGGGTTATGGAATATTGTGAAACGCTTAAATGGCGTGGTAGTAGGCGGCACGCCAGGTCCTCCCATAACTTCTTGACTTCTATAATTATTACTTTGATAATACGGCCCAGGTGTTTGGAAAGCATGGGTATATGATCCGCGCACAGTTATTTTTTTTGTAATGTGATATAGGACAGCAATACTTGGATTAAAAGCTGTAACACTAGTATTCAATGCGTTAATTCCCGTGTTAAAATTATTCGTGTCGGACTCTAATATTTCACTAACATCCGATCGGCTTTCATATCGAAATCCTGCTAAAATGTTTAATTTATCTCCTTTATAAAATAATTGAGAAAACAATGAAAGGGCGTTAAAATTAAAATCATCAAATCTGAAAACGGAATCAATTTCATCTCCTTCTACCACAGAGTTTGAAACCAGTTTATTCCCCATGCTATCGATTATAAATTGATTGTCTTCAACATAGGGGCGCAACATAAAATTTTGAAAATTTAATCCAGAAGAATTTGATAATAGTCCACCAGCCAATACCGTAATTCGTTTTTTACTATAACGTACAATTGGTTCAAGTTTTAAATCCATTGATTCGGCATACATATAATTGACCCCATTCGAAAGATTGTGGTTGACGCCTATATAGGACGAACTTTCATCCATTTCATACAAAAGCGCAGTCGCATTAACAATTACAGCCCAATTATCATTAATGTTTTTATTGTACTGCAAGGCACCATGGTAAATGTTTTCACCAAAATAGGAGCCAGGGTTGGCATAACTAATACGACTAGGGTGTGCTCCTAAAGCCGAGTGATCTTGTCGAGACATTACATTACCATTAAACGTGAACCCCCGATAAGTTGCCCTTAATCCAATTAAACTACTTTGATGCGGAATAGCTCGGATTTCGGGTTTGCTCGGATCATCTTCCTCACCTACATAATAAGGCGAACTTTGGGCCGTTGAATCCACTATAAATTGTTCCTGGTCAATTTTATAGTCGGCCACATATTTATTGGTTCCGTATAAGTTATAGGTAAATACATTCTTATTTTTCCCAAACTTCCCGCCAATGGATGTATTAATTTCGGTCAGTCCGTTTGACCCAATTCGAACATTCGAACTTACGGCTACAGGTCTGTATATTTCAGGTAATACAATATTAATTACGCCTGCCATAGCATCTGATCCATATAATGTAGATGAAGGATCAACGATAATTTCAATACGCTCGGCTTGTTGAATTGGTAACTGAGATCCGATAGGCATTCCTGGCGCACCACTTGGGTTTACGGGTAGTCCGTTGATCAAAATTTTGGTATAAACATTGCCTAACATCCCCCTGTTTGTGAAGGTCTCGCCTAATTGAGCGGTTCCTGGCTGTGAAACCCTGTATCCTGGAATGTTTTTTAGAATATCCACTAAAGTCGAATAGCCTTCAAGCGCGATTTGCTCTTTGGTAATAACATAAATTACACGAGGAATATTTTTCTGATCCTCCATGATTCGACCCGCAGCGTATACTTTCAGTTGTTTTTGTGGTTTGAAAGGTATAATATCGTCTTTTGCCAATTTCTGAAAAACAAGACTTGAATCAGTGTTTTGCGCGACAACGTCAGTATTAAAATAAAAAAACGTTAATAGAATAACGCAAAAGCATCTTAATATTCGAAAAGTACAATGAAATTTATTTTTAAATTTAGACATAAAACAGGCAGGGGTTTTTTGTTATAAATGTAAAAAAATCGTTTTATAAGTTTATTATGCTGCCGTATCGAAAATTATATCAACGGACTTTTGTACTGAATTGACTAATATAACCTTTTAGACTAAAATATTTACAATTGGTTTAATTCTGTTAGAATTAACGCCTACGGATTTTAATTTTAAAAAAAGAATTATAACTGAGTAATGACATACTAATGTCCTATTTGACGGTAGTAAAAATCACATAGCGAATATTCGAAATATATTTTTTGACTAATTATTGAATGAACTTTTATTTCTCAGGTTATTAGATTAGATTTGGGCAGCAGCAAGAAACAACTAACGCATCAATGAAAAAATTCATTCCTATTTTAGATTGGTTACCCAATTATAAAAAAAAGAATCTTTCTGGTGATTTAAGTGCAGGTATCACCGTAGGTGTTATGCTCATTCCACAGGGTATGGCGTATGCAATGCTTGCAGGCTTAAAACCAATTTATGGTTTGTATGCGGCCACTGTTCCTTTAATTTTATATGCCATTTTTGGTACTTCTAGACAATTGGCTGTTGGTCCTGTTGCTGTGGTTTCCTTACTAATTGCAAGTGGAGTTGGCACCTTAGCTGAAATTGGATCAGATAATTTTTTAGGATTGGCTATTCTACTTTCATTAATGATTGGGGTTTTCCAGCTTTTAATGGGACTTTTTAAGGTGGGCTTTATAGTCAACTTTTTGTCGCACCCTGTCCTTTCTGGGTTTATTTCGGCAGCAGCAATCTATATTGCATTCAGTCAAATGAAGCATATTCTCGGCCTTAGTATTCCCCGGGGTAAGGTACATGAAACAGTCCATAATATTTATTTGCAATTTGGAGAAATCAATAAATATACACTGGCCGTTGGTTTAGGAGGCATTGCAGTTATTATCATATTAAAAAAAATAAGTAAGAAAATTCCTTTCCCATTAGTAGTGGTTTTATTAGGGATGGGCGTTGGTTATTTACTCGGATTAGATGCTGCTCCTTATGGTGTTTCAATTGTTGGAGCAGTGCCAGATGGTTTGCCATCATTTGCAGTGCCAACGGTTAGTTATGATGCTATAACAAGTTTAATTCCGATTGCACTCACAATTGCGTTAATTGGTTTTACTGAATCTATTGCAGTCGCCAAATCCATCCAAAAAAAGCATAAAAATTATGAAATTGACGCGAGTCAAGAATTGGTTGCTTTAGGAATTGCTAATATTGGTGCTTCGTTTTTTCAAGCCTTCCCTACAATGGGTGGATTTGCGCGAAGTGCCGTGAATGACCAATCGGGCGCCAAAACCAACCTAGCAGGAATCATAAGTGCGGCAGTTGTTATTTTAACCTTACTTTTTTTAACTCCTTATTTTTACTATTTGCCCAATGCCATTCTAGCATCCATTATTATTGTAGCTGTTTTCGGATTAATAGATTTTAAAGAAGCCAAACATCTCTGGAAAACCGATCGTCGAGATTTTGCAATGTTTATGATTACCGCAATTGCTACATTAACACTTGGTGTTGAAGAAGGGATAATGGTTGGGGTAGGAGTTTCAATTGTAGGTTTATTGATTCGAGTATCCTATCCGCATATTGCGGAATTAGGATTGGATGAAAAAAGCAGAAAATATTTGAATGTTGAACGATTTGAGCATATTAATACAGAAGATGAAGTTTTAATTGTTCGTTTTGATGCACAGCTATTTTTTGCCAACACGAGGTATTTTCAAGATAAATTGAAAAAGCTAGAAGAAAAAAGAGAAAATCTAAAAGCAGTAATATTAGATGCCAGTGGAATTAACGGTATGGATTCTACCGCCGTCCATGCTATCTTTGATCTTGTAGCTGATTATAAAAAACATAATATCCGTTTTTTAATGACGAGTGTTAGGGGGCCTGTCAGAGATGTAATGCGCCGGACTAAACTTAGAAGTGAAATAGGAGAGGATAACTTTTTTCTTTCAATTGAGGATGCCTTAAAATACTTAGAAACAAATACCAAGATGGAGTATAATAGTCTGACACTGCAAACAAATGAAGATAAGTAATACTGTCTTTTAAATTTCTTTAGACGAATTGATCTAAAGAAATAGATTTCATTAATTTTATGGAACCCAAGAAATTACAATCATTTATCAATATGAAAAATATTATTCCAGTAATCGCCGCAACTGCATTTATGGTTGCGTGCGGATCAAATTCAGAAACAGAAGAAATGAACAACCATAATCCGACCCCACCCATTGCAGATAAAATTGAAAAATTAATTATCACTCATGGCGACACTTTGAAAGATAATTACTTTTGGATGCGCTTGTCTGACGAAGAAAAAGAGGCAGAAGTAGCAGATGTAAACACGCAAAAAGTGTTGGATTATTTAGTCGCTGAAAACTCATATTTGGATGAGGTAATGAAACATACTGAACCCTTGCAAACGGTTTTATATGATGAAATTGTCAGTAGAATTAAGCAAGATGATGAATCTGTGCCGGTTACTAAAAATGGATATTCTTACTATAATCGTTTTGAAGAAGGAGAGGATTATGCCTTACGTTGCAGAAAACCTATTGCTGATGACGTTACAGGTGAGGAGCAAATCATGCTAAATGGTCCAGAAATGGGTAAAGATCAAAGCTATTTTGCCATTGGTGGAGCAACTGTAAGTGAAGATAATAAATTGTTGGCCTATAGTACAGATTTAGTTTCGAGAAGACAATATACAATCAATGTTAAAAGCTTAGAAACGGGTGAGTTATTATCAGATGTAATTGAAAATACTTCTGGTGGAATCACTTGGGCAAATGACAATAAAACAATTTTTTATACGAAGAAAGATCCTGTAACATTAAGGTCAAATCAAATCTTTAGCCATACACTAGGAACGAATTCCGATCAAGATAAATTGGTGTTCGAAGAAAAGGATGAAACCTTCTCTTGTTTTGTATATAAGACAAAATCTAGCGCTTATTTAATGATTGGTTCCTCGCAAACACTATCAACTGAATACCGTTTTTTAGATGCCAATAATCCAACAGGTGATTGGCAAATCATTCAGCCACGTGAACGCGATTTAGAATATGGAGTAGACCATTATCAGGACGACTTTTATATCACAACCAATTTAGAAGCCAAAAATTTCCGATTAATGAAGACACCTGTAAATAATACAGGTAAAGAGAATTGGGAAGAAGTAATTCCACACCGTTCAGATGTTTTATTAGAAGGAATTGATATTTTCAAAAATCAACTTGTCGTTACCGAACGTGAGGCTGGATTGACACAAATTAGAATCATGAATTGGGCAGACGGATCAGAACATTATATGGAATTTAATGATCCGGCTTATATGGCATATACTTACGGTAACCCTGAATTTGATACAGATGTTTTAAGATTTGGCTACACTTCCTTAACAACACCTAATACAGTGTATGACTATAACATGACTGATAAATCTAAGGAATTAATGAAGCAACAAGAAGTACTCGGCGGTCAATTTGATGCTGCGAATTATACTTCAGAGCGAATTTTTGCAGAAGGTCGTGACGGAACACAGGTTCCGGTTTCTATAGTTTATAAAAACGGTTATAAAAAAGATGGAAACGCGCCACTATTATTATACGCTTACGGTTCATATGGCTATTCAATGGATGCTAGCTTTAGTTCAGTTCGCTTAAGTTTATTAGATCGTGGATTTGCCTTTGCAATTGCACATATACGAGGGGGACAAGAAATGGGACGCCAATGGTATGAAGATGGTAAACTACTTAAGAAGAAAAACACCTTCAACGATTTTATTGACTGTGGTAAATTTTTAGTAGAGAATAAGTATACCTCGTCAGAACATTTATATGCGCAAGGCGGAAGTGCTGGCGGTCTGTTAATGGGAGCAATTGTCAATATGGAACCTGAACTTTGGAATGGAGTCATTGCAGCCGTTCCTTTTGTTGACGTTATCAATACAATGTTAGACGAAACTATTCCATTAACAACGGGTGAATTTGACGAATGGGGAAATCCAAAAGTCAAAGAATATTATGATTATATCAAATCATATTCACCCTATGATAATGTTGAAGCAAAAGACTATCCAAACCTATTAATCACAACTGGTTATTGGGACAGTCAAGTGCAATATTGGGAACCAGCGAAGTGGATTGCAAAATTGCGTGACCTTAAAACGGATGACAATAAATTGTTAATGCGTTGCAATATGGAAGTTGGCCATGGTGGCGCTTCTGGTAGATTTGAGCGTTATAAAGAAGTGGCTTTAGAATATGCTTTCTTGATGGATTTAGAGGGGATTGAGGAGTAGGGGGCTAGTTCTCTTATTTGTTAGTTTCGTTTTTAAATAAATTTTGCTTTCTCACATTTTATTGAGTTTTTATTGGTGTTGGGCTAAAAAAAACAGGGCTCATCAGCTTAATCTGCGTTCCATTGACTAATGTTTATTCATATCTCGGTAGGTTTTTCAACCTATTCATTGGGGAGTGTTCCCTGTGTTTCGTGTAGGTTTAATCCTGTAAATCAGATTGTTATTTGGTTTTCAGGAATTGAGGTCTTAGATTAGGGTATTATTAATCTTTAAAACTTATTTTATTATGGCAACTTTAATTAGTGAAAAGAATGCGAAGCAAAAATTGTCTTATTATAGAAATCTGTGTGGGAATCAGCATATTGATATAAATGGTGAATACCACTATGGACATATTTTCACGAGATTAGAACTACAGAATATGGCAGGAGCAGAAAGTGATGGCAAAGGAATAATTGCAATGCTGGCTTTGGATGGCCAATCACCAAGTCATACTTTATCCTTAGTATTAGCAGGTGTACAGAGCAACGGTAACGTGGATCGAACAGGACTTTATATTTCAAATAAAGCACCCTACGAGGGAAGGATTGGTGTTTTCACAAAAATCGCTAAGTATTTGGGGAAAATAAATTTAGAATCATTCAATTTGGAAAATATAAAGGAGACAGAATTCAACCAAGTCGCAGTCGAAGGAGGAGTTAGTACAATGGTCCCTTATAAATTTTATCAAGGGTTTTTGATGTATTGTTTTTTTGCTGAACAGAACCCTTTATATGTCGACTTGCCGTTTAATTCGAACAATAAATTGAAAGCACTCAATATTTCACATGATGAATTATCCGATCTGGAATTATGGATTGGTAACGGTTCTGACTATTTTATTTTCGTCCCATTAATCAAATATGAGGATCATATTGGCAGACAATTAAATAAACATCATTTAACATTTGCTTTAGTTCGAATAAACTCTCGTGGTGAGATAGTCGGATCCATCCAAGAATATTTCAGCCCTTGTCCAGCTGGATGTGATGCTTATGATAATTTTATGACCTAGTTAATTATTCTAAGGTGAGCTAAATAATAGCTCACCTTATTCATAAAATCATTATATTTAATATCTATTCAACGCAAAACGGAAGTTTCTTGTTTATAACCTTTTACATCATATTAGCAATCACCGCTGGATACGGATTTCTTTTTTTTCGGAGCCTTAGCAACCCAATTAAACTCTTAACTATATGGGTTTTGTTGGTATTGATTTCAGAATTGAGCAACAAATATTTAGTTAGCGCGATCGGAACGAACTTTCCTGTCATGCAAGTTTTTATTATTGTCGGGGTGTTGTTTAATGGATTGATTTATTATCATCTTTTGAAGCAAAATAAACGTTATTTAAATATTATTTTGCTGTCAACTGGGATTGCCTTTCTCTTATCGATTTTAAACCTAATATTTTTAGAGAGTTTGTATGATTTTCCGAGCAATGGATTAATTATAACAGCATTTCAAATCGTTATTTTTGTGTTTTTAACTTATGTGAGTTTGCTCTTCGATTCTCGAAAAATCGCAATTTATAAACAATCCACTTTTTGGCTGAATTCTGGGAATTTTGTGTTTTGGGGTGTTACATTTTTCATTTTTGCTTTTTTCAAGTTTATTTATAAAATTGAGGATAATAGATGGGTATATGATCTATTGCGTTATGCAAATTTTGCCATGTACATCTTCTTTTTTATTGCTATTTTTCTGAATTCAAAAGAAACGGATGAATGATGAAAACGTATTAATTCCGGTTGTTGCGTCCACATTATTAATGGGGATGATCATAGTTTTCGTAATTTATTTCATCATCCTTTACCGAAAAAAACAACGCAATTTCCAGCAAGAACGAGATGCTTTTAAACAAGCCCTACTAAGAACAGAAATTGAAATTAAAGAACAAACCCTTGGAAATGTCTCCCGTGAACTCCACGATAATTTAGGCCAAATTGCAGCCTTAATTAAAATGAACCTTTCAAGGTTAAATATTGAAAAAGAACCGGATAACGAATTGTTGATGAATGATTCGGTAGACTTATTAAAAAATCTGATCGCTGACATCAAAGATCTGTCTGTTAGTTTAAAAGGTGAGAATCTAAACCGCTTTGGATTAATAAAAATGGCTGAGATAGATTTTCACCGCTACCAAAATATGGGGCAATTTAAAATTTACTTCAAGCATAACTTTGAAGCGGTAGACTTAGCCCTTGAAAAACAAATTTTCGTTTACCGCATGATTCAAGAAATTTTAAATAATATTCTCAATCATGCCCAAGCTACAGAAGTTCATGTGCAACTCCATTCAAACCAAAATCAAACAACCTTGAAAATAGAAGACAATGGTGTTGGATTCGATACCAAGCAACAAGCCAAAGGATCAGGATTAATGAACTTGGAAGAACGGTGCCGACTAATCAACGCAGAACTAAACATTAAAAGCGAAGTAGGAACTGGAACATCAATTTCCATTCAAATTAACAACAAAGCGAGTTAGGTATCTGTTTCTGGTCTTTATTAGCCTCCAGATACCATTTTTATTAAAATAAAATCGCGGTCATCAGAGTTGTCAGTTGATTTTACCTTCACAATGTTGTTTGCCACATCTATTAATGAAACATACATAGAACCTTGTCCATTGCCAGACTGGTTGGCAGGAAGAACTAAAAATCGATCGCCATCATAAATATTATAAAAAGTAACGGAGGCATTTCCATTAGAGAGTGAGCCTGTATTCACAAAGCTGCTATAAGATCCATCTGCAGCAACGCCACTAAAAGTTAACACTTCTGGTGCAACAGTTCCACTGTAGTTGCTTGTACAATTGACAATTGAATTATTAACAATGTGTAATGGAGATGAATTAATACCATATGTAATTCCCGTATCACAGGTTTTAATAAAATTTCCAAGAATACTCGCCCCATAGCAATATGCCAAGGTTAGTCCTGTCGTACAATTATAAATATGGTTGTCCTTTAAGGTTCCATCTGGACTGTAAAATGAAATACCATTTGACACTCCTTTAATTTGATTGTCAGATATTTGATTTCTGGGGCATGAATTGTTCATTCCAATTGAGGTACCCAATTTATTGTATCCAATACATTTATTATTAGCAATAATGCTGTCCGCAACACGATCTAACCAAATATGATAAGCATATTTCGGTGCTGCCGAAGTACTTTCGATCAAGTTATCTGTTACTGTAAAATCGGAGAAAGTAGTTCCGCTATTATTAGTTGCACACTCAAAAGAGATACCGATATAGTCAAAATCACGAATGACATTATTCGAAATCATACACGTTGAAGCTGGCGCACTATCCATACTTTGAATGACGATTCCCTCAGCATCCACTTTTTCTATCGTATTACCGATAATTTTTAAGTTTCGATTAGCACCTTCCAAAAAGTAAAGCCCCATGCTGTGATCAATTGCCATATCAGAAGAATTGGATCGGATATAGTTATTTAAAATATCGAGATATTGGACTTGGTTGCCATAAGCACACACACCAGAATAAAATTGATCAACAATTTTGTTTTCTGAAATGGTATTGTATTCACTACTGCCAGTCACTTGAATTGCTCCGTAGTCGGCATATTCTACCGGATAATTATTGCATTTTTCAAAAAAATTGTGAGAGATTATATTATAATTACCTGTAATCTGTATCGCTCCGCCATTACCGTCATGAAAATTGCAATTTTGAACCCGATTATAATTTCCTGCTAATTGTACAAGTCGGCCATAATTATAAGGGCCTGTTACTCCAATGGCTTCAGCCCAACCTTGGAAGGTGAGTCCTTCAATTGTTAAATAGTCGCCTTCTAAAGTGAAACCTCCTCCAGTGCCATTTACATTAGGCACACTATCTGAGCCTCTACATATTATAATGGCTCCAGGGCCTTGAAAACGTAGATTTTTTAATCCTGTCTTATAAATGGGTTTATCCAACCAATAATTTCCAGGAGGGAAATATATTTCATCACCGACTGCATTTGCAGCCGTTATTGCTGCTTCAAATGCCGCTTCATTATTTGTACCAGGGCTTGTATCATTTATCCAATCAGCCACTGCTCCGTAATCTGTTACATTAATCATAGTTAGTTAGGTTATATAGATATCTAATATAACGCTTTTTAACGGCTTCATTAAATGTATTTCTATTTGGTCTGTCTAATTCTCTTTGAGATGAGTTCTTGGGAGTCTTTTTGATGGATCAGTCCCAAAAGTGGGGAGGGATTAGAAGTTCATAATATACTCATAGTCTAAATACACGACTTTGATTTTTGCAAAACTTCGAATAAGAGTTGAAAAATTTACAGGCGTTCGTCGGAGAATTGCTTTTATCAAAGCATATTATTAGAAAGATCGGGAAGTTCCCTTTGCGGGGCAGGGAGATCACCCAACCGCACTTATAATGTTGGCAGTGAAAAATGATTTGAGAATGCGCCCTTTGTGTTAAGCCTGCTAGGAGAACTTTTTGGTACTTTTTGTTCGAGCAAAAAGTACAAGAGTTTCATTAAAAGATTATATATTAATTTGTAAGTTTGATTACCTGACGAAGTCATTTTGGAGAGTAAAACTTTCACGTTTTACTCTGCTCCCCAATATTTGGACTTGATCCCTTTTGATTTCTAGTCGTTAGAATAGTTAAATGATTCCTCAACTTTTTGCTAATGATTGGCAAAAAACAAAGAACCCCGATTTCTAAGGTCGGGGTTCTTCTACTTTCGAGACCTGGAAGCTCTCTCAAGGTGCTTTAAATGACTAAAAAACCCCGACATCTGAAAGATCGTCGGGGTTCTTCGTACTCGAGGCGGGTCCCGATAGCTATCGGGATGAACCCGCGAATTTTTGAATTAATTTTTGAATCATTTCTGGATACTGTTCCAAATTTTTGATATATGCTTTGGATTTCATTTTCTTAATGTGCACTTCAATTTCTCTAGCAGTGGCATACTCCAAATTTGTGATTTTAACATAAATAATCCAGTCTTTGGCCTTGCTTGTGTATGAGTTTTCATAGGAGTCAGATAAATGCTCTATTAACCTATCTTCGGCATTTATTGCACTACCGATATAGTATTTATCGATAGTATTAGAATATAAAACATAAACATCTGCCATAGTCGCGCTTTCCAAAAAACAAAGAACCCCGATTTCTAAGGTCGGGGTTCTTCTACTTTCGAGACCTGGAAGCTCTCTCAAGGTGCTTTAAATGACTAAAAAACCCCGACATCTGAAAGATCGTCGGGGTTCTTCGTAC
>JBLHOW010000010.1:0-122294 GCA_047623705.1 Crocinitomix sp. | reverse complement strand
GTTGCTGAACTTATTGTAATATATTAACCATTTGTACGGGCAAGTCTTTTTACTCTTCCTTCTTTTCAAAAATTAACCAAAAATTATTCGAATCAACAAATCGTGTTTTTCCATACATTGCTGGAAGCCCTTTTATATACCCAATGCTAAAACCATACACATCATAAGTCCACATCCAACATGGTTTAAAGTATTCTATTCCAATCTTTCTTTTTTTACCGTAAAGTTGGGGTTCATAGCTAAAGGAATCATCATTATTTAAATACAAGATATGAGTGTTAGAGTACTTTCCTTTTCTCCAAATACATGACTGCTTTCCGCGAGTGAATAGCAAAGAGTCTATATCCGTATTATAAGACCAAAACTTAGAAGAAAAGCTATAACAGACCGTCCAGGTTCCAATTAGTTTTTTGTACGTTTCTTTAATTGGTTTTAAATCATATTGGTAATTGAACTCTACCTTTTGATCGAACTCTCCGTCACGGTAGAAATCTATGAACTTTAGAAGTTCAATATGAACGTTATCGACTAAAGTGTCGGAATAATAGAAATTGTTGGTCATGATATAGCTAAAGCAATTTGTTTTAACTGTTTTCACTTTTCCTGAAGAAGTATATGTCGTGTCGCTTTGATCTTTTGAGTAAGGTAAACCGGAAATAATGTTGGTACGACCGACAAAACCGGCACCATTAAAATTAAATTCCACATGAATTTTTTTTTTATGAGCACTAATTTTGGAAATGTTTAGTAGAGTGATTTCTCCTGGCGTCAATTGGTGAAGGGATTGGGAAAACCCAAAATATGGGGTCAATAATATCAATAGTAATAACTTTTTCATATCCTTTTAATTCCTATTTGACGAAAAGGAACAGGTTTAGCCTTTTTTTACTCTTTTTTATTCTGACTTTACTTTGCTGAAACTTTACGAAAGTAAGCAGGGTTATTTCATTATCTTTTGAGTTCCTTGCTGAAATAGCATAGCTCAATTCACTTAGATCTACTACATTAAACGGGAGAGTAAGTTAAGATACCTTTTTAACTTAACAACACTCTCCTCTTTAGGCTGTATCATGTTTTCTTCTCATCTATTCCTTGTAGACATATAAATATCTAAGTCTATACAGACCTGTTCTTTGGACAGGTTTTCGTCTATACGTTTCTCTTTTACTAATATTAATGGATTGTGAAACTAGGCCCCATCAATGTAGTCTTCGACAATAAAAGTTGTAGCGCTATTATTTCCTCCCTTAATTTTATTCAAATCTAAAAAGGCGCCTTTGTTTTTTGTCTTCTCGCTAATAATTTGAATGCTTTTTGATTTATTACTCTTATTCATGATGAAAAAATTAAATTGTTCTCGCATTTTTTATTGGGTTTGGGATAGCCCGTAGTATTTCGCTAGTGTAAGTGGTTTTTAAGTCTGAAACCTAATTAAAGAAATGTGTTTATTTTTCATCACTTATGATTCGGTAATGATTCTTTATTATTTGATCTATAGTATTGATTATCAAGAAAGTGATTCTTTTCGTGCGTACATGGATCTTGCAGAAAACTTGACATAGCCAAGAGGCGCAAGTGTAGAGAAGTTGAAAAAGTATCTGAACATTTGATATTCGGGTTCTGTCTCATTTGTCAAAGTTATGCGTTCGATTGATTTTAATTAACGGTTAAATCTTTGATTAACAGTATGTATTGCTTTGTGTGTTTCTACTTTTTCAAGATGTTAATGAAGTGGATAACAGATGCGACAGACCCCTTAAACGACCACTTATGAATTAGTAGCTACCAATTCTGAAATATACCTGTTAACTTAAATTTATTATAACTACTATTATAAGTAGTTAAAAAGTTAACCCAAAAAATCAACAATTATTACATGGATGTGCTGTCACATATCCATAGTTGTATTTTATTTGACAGAATATGTACAAATTGATTTTTATACTATCGTGTGCTGAAAAGGGGGTATTTGGTGTTAAAATAATAGAGTAGGCAAAAAATAAAACAAGACATGAAAATTGAAAAATTAATGAAAGAATGTTCTGATTCAGTAATTGCAAACGGAAAGATGGACAACATTCGTGGCGGAAGAGGAATTATTGAAACTTGGAGTAAAACGGATGAATGTTCTGATTCAAATGGAGACGGAACTGCTGATGATTGTAACAATGAGCCAGATGATCCGACTGAAGCAGTAGGAAGAAGATAGTAATTCGATAAATAAAAGGGGTTGTCGTTTTTTAACGGCAACCCTTATTGATTTTATATAATATGATTTTAATTTATAGTTTCGAAGAAGATCACTCGACAAATGAAGTTGTAAAATGGCTAAATTATTTGGAGGTTCCTTTTTTAAGAATAAACAAGTTTCAGGATATTTCAACGTATTTTTTATCTCAAGACGACGGCAACAGTGATGGTTTTAATTTTTCATTAAAAACTGAAGGAATAAGTGCAGTATGGTATAGGAAAAATCCGAAAAATATCGTTTTCGAGCATGAAGATCCAATTGTTGATGCAGATCTTCTTACTATTGGCTATAATGAAGCACGCGTTATATATAATTACTTGAATGAAGAATTAAATGACCGTTATTGGTTAAATCATCCATCTTCCTCTAGCCCTAATAAACTCAGTGTTTTAAAAAAGGCGCAGCAAGCTGGACTTAAAATTCCTCCGACACTTGTAACAAAGCATAAAAGTGAATTAGAATTGTTTTATAGAAAACATAAATCCATTATTACTAAACCATTATTTGAAGTAACAAAAGTAAAGGACAATAATGGGAATACTTACATGTCCCGAACGGTTGAAATAAGTAGAGAAGAAATCAACGAATCTGCAGACATTTTTTACGCCAGTCTTTTTCAAAAGAATATTGAAAAAAAGTTTGAAGTACGAATGGTGTACTTGGAGGGGACGATTTATTCTATGGCAATATTGTCCCAACAGAGTGAAGAAACCAAAATAGATTTTAGAGTTTATAACATTGACTTTCCAAATCGATTGTGTGCAATTAATGTTCCGGAAGAAATAAGTATAGGGGTCGATAAACTTATGAAAAAAATGAACCTCAACTTTGGATCGATTGACTTTATGGTAGATAACAACGGGGAATATTACTTTTTGGAAATTAATCCTGTTGGTCAATTTGGAATGACTTCTACCCCTAACAATTATAATATTGAGCGTAAAGTCGCCGAAATACTAAAAGATAACCATGAAAGATACGAACGACGAAAAAATTAACATTACCCAAAAGGAAAGCTACCCTTGGTTTGTAAGGCATTATACAAATGCGAGAATTTTAGGGGCAAAATTAACTTTAAGAGAATATTCTGAAGAGTTAGATGGACAAATAATTTGCCCTGGGTTCACATTCAAATCAGGTATTAAGGTTATTTCAGATAAAAAAAGTAAATAGATGGTATACTCACTTTTTTCAAATTGTAAAATTGTTAGTGGTCACAAGACCTCAGTGATATATGATTTATATAGATTAAGGTATAAGAAAATTCCAAACATGTTAGCCGAATTACTCTTGCAATACAACCATAAAGACGTTGTTGATTACGAAGTTGAGGTTGGTGAGGGGTTTAGTAGTTTAATAGAAATGCTGGGAGGAGAAGATTACTTGTTGATATCAGAAAACAAGCTTTCAACTGAATTCTCTGAATGGGATGAAGACTTTTCATATCCCGGACACATTTCAACAGCAAATGTTCACTTTTCTAATACCCAAAATTACAACGTTAAATCTGCAACTGAAAAAATCAGCGGCTTAGGATCTACGACGATTAACTTTCATGTGAAGGAAATGGAATTTGAGATCGCCATTGATATCATCATAGAATCGATTACTAACAGATCGTTTGAAACCGTTTCTGTTTTTTATTATGGAAAAATTAATTTAACGCTCGATTTAGCTGAGAAAATAAGACAATCGAAACGGATTGCTTCAATTTATGCGGAAGAGATTGGCAATAGTGACTTAAGAGATAAAATGCCGCATTGCAACTTATTTGATAACTTTAGTTTTAGCACAAAAATCTCTAAAAATGACTTCATAATTAACCCTTTGTTTTTCAATGAGGCGTTAAAACATAATGTTTATTCACATCAACGTATAGAAATCAATGAACTTGGAGAAATTAATTTTTAGCATTTATTTTGTAATAGCTTCTATTCAATTATTTGGAGCGGATGACTATTCAAAATACTTGGATGATATCTTACGAATTGATTCTATTTATGAACATGAAAATTATGAACTACTTATTAATGAGTTGAAAAATAATGAAAATCCACTATTAGCTACTAATATTAAAGATGAGCTTATTGCATTAAGCTATTTCCATCTTAAGAATAAGAGCATGGCATATAAGTATATTGAAAAATCAATTTTGCATGGGAAGCGATATTGGCATGTAAACACCATTTATAGAGATACTGAAATTTTGGAAATATTAAAATTTGACACAACAGACTTAAGTTTGAATAGAGTTAAAATGAATTCATACCGTTTCATAAATGCCGATAAATTCGCGTTTCATCAAGGAATTATGGACAGTTTGACGGTTTTAAAACAGCTGGATCAGCAAGAGCGTGGTCAAAAATCGACAGAAGAAGACTGGAATCAACAACTTGAAACGGATGTTTTAAATGCTAATTATCTCGAATTCATTATCGATTCATTGGGCAAATGGCCTGGGTTTTTGGAAACAGGTAAACAGGGAGAGTCAGCTGCGTTTTTAATTGCTCAACATTCAAAGCAAGTTGATTTTCAAATGAAAAGTCTTTCGCTCATGTTAAATGAACTTTATTTCAATAATATTAACCCAAGTCATTGCGCTTTTTTGCTTGACAGAATCTCTCTGGCACAAAATGGTTACCAGTATTTCGGAAGTCAACTAGAACATACTGAAAAGGATGGGGTAATTATATACACAGCAAAAAAAAATAACTACAACAAAATTCAAATGGATATTTTGAGAACTTACTTCGATATGCCTCCAGTAGATATATACATCTCAAACATGTCAAAATAAAAATAAATCATGCACATTGATAAATTATCGCGTTCACAAATAATTGAGCAAATTAAAGAGAATAGACCTGTACATTGGGACTTTAAGAAAGATACGATCGAAATTTGTCGAGAATGTGGATTTCGTTACATGTGTAATGACAGCGAAATGGTTGTCGTCGGTCAGGATGGAGCTCGTTATCGTAAAGCAGAATGCGATTACAATCCTTATATCGATAAATGGAAGGGCGATAAAGATTATCTTTCATTAAAAGAGATGGATGCAGGTCTCACAAACGAGTCAATATAAAACGTGCTCAATACGATCGGATGGTACAGTTCATTGTGAATTTCTGTATGCCGTCGGTCTTTGAGTCCAACGAAATGGTGTTTATCCCTTTTATAGAAATTGATTAAAAACAAATTTCAACCACGAATAAAACCTGTAGAAACGTTGTTATAACTTGACTCTATTAATTAAAACAAAATCGAATAGCGATAGCTAATGAAGAGTTAAGTAATAATTAACCTTCCTTAGGCTGCAAAGAAACATCTAGCTCATCAAGCACCTTTTGAAGTATCAGTCCGCTAGCCGTTTCAATATGTACGTTGTCATCTGAATCGCCTTCGCTGTGTAATAATAATCCTTCGCCCGTTTCGGGGTCATACCAAACCGAACCAGAATCACCTGATTTACTGATTTCAATCCCTCCCGGATTTCCTTTTTCCACAGGTTCTAAGTGAACCCAATCGCCTTCAACACTTTTCACCTTAGCTTGAGTGACGCCACTTCGGGTACCTGATTTTTCAACAAAATCTCCAACAACCGGTAGGCGCGTGGAGGTGATGGTTATACCTGATTCAAATATATCCAACGTGAATTCTCGTTCAATAATTCGCGAAATTGCGCAATCCAACAGAAGTGAAGATCGTACTAGTTTCGCAACTACGTTTTTCCGTTTCTTTCCACCTTTTATTTTGCCGGGTTGATAGACAACAGCTCCTGGTTTCAATGACCAACCAAAGCTTTTTGGTTTTCGAGCTGCTAAGACATGCCAATTACTTAAAATACATGGTGCATGGTTGTTTTTCCTATCAAACACGATCAATCCTAGTGTTCCATTGGTACTGTTTCGACTGGAAATACTTATTCCGGGTTGTAGTACATTTCTACGAGAGTTTCTTTCATCCGACATAATTAGATTTTTAGGATTTTATAAAGTAAAAATACTAAATAAATGAGAACCATTTAATACAGTGGTTTTTGCCAGTGGTTTTAAATAAATTGATAGAATCAGGATTAAAAAGATGGATTTATATCGATTTATTTCTATTTTAGCTGATAGATTATCTGCCCAAAACTGATTTCATATTATTGTTTATTGACGACTCACATAATTGTGCGTTGACGACTATTTTAGAATGATTATGGTGGACTATACCCTATACTGAATGAGAGACGGTCTTTTATTCAGATGTTATGTGTTAAAATGAATATTATGCCCAATTATAATCATATTCTCCTTCCGCTTGAATTGGATAAAGAGACCCTTAAGAAAGAGTTAGATCAAATAGTTGAATTGGGATGGAATACGCAAAAACCTTTTTCAACAATTGGGGTTCCTGGGCTGACAACCACAACTTATCATGAAGGGAATTGGAAAATTATAAGTTTGCGATCTGTTGGGGGAGATGATAATCGAACTGATCCGGGCGGTCCTAGTTTGTCAGAATATAGCGATACAAAATATATGGCTAAAGCCCCTTATATCAAAAGTATTATAGACCGATTTGGAGAATATGTTAGAACAGTAAGATTATCGGTTCTCTATCCTGGTGAACAAATTCACGAACACAGTGATACATATTTAGCTTTTAGATATGGTCATGTTCGGCTCCATGTTCCTATCATTTCGAATGATAATGTTAAAATGAGCATAGGCGGAGAATTAAAACAATGGTCCGAAGGTGAATTATGGTATGGCGATTTTTCGAGCGCGCATAGTGTCATAAATAATGGAACAACACCAAGAGTGCATCTAATTATTGACGTTTGTATTTGTGATGAATTATTGTCTTTATTTTCGGAAGAGGTTTTAAGCGAAATAGGAGAGAAAAATATTTTGAGACATCAATTGGGAACATCAATTCCTCAAGAGGAACTAGCAAAATTTGAATGTGATTTTCTTATTTCTGCCGGTCTGATAAAGGGGGTTTTTGAATTCGACGACGGCATTCCTGGAGAGAGCTATGGGAGAATAACCTTAGTTGACCAGAATCTTATATTTTTTATAAACGATATACCAATCTTTTCTTTGATTTCGATAGCTAAAGGTGAATTTAGATTTATGGGCTGGAGTATGGAACGAACCTTGACTTTTGAAATGGAGGATGACAAGATTACAGCCATCTGTTTTGAGATACATAGCGGTGACTATACCTCTAAAGTATTAATCCCCACTGTAGAAAAAGCAAAAATTGAAGAAGTACAATTGAAAGAGAAAACTACAGCTTAACTTTTACTGCATAACAATTTGAGTGCTGAAAACAGCTTTTTGCGTTTCGATTTCTACTATTGACAATTTGTAAAATACCAACGTTTAATAACTGAGATTCTTAATAAGAACTTGCATTCCGAACAACTTTTAAATGATGAACCTGCAAGCCATTTATTTTGATCAAAACGAAATAGACCCCATTAGGCAATTCTTTCTTTGGATTCCATACAGCTGTATATTTATCTGCGGCATGATTTTCTTCTGTTATTTCTGCCACAACGCGCCCTTGAAGATCTGTAACTGAAATACTAACGACAGACGCTGTAAAAACACCATACTTTATCTCTAATGTGTCAGAGAAAGGATTTGGACTTGCTCCGTAAATCATTCCATGTTCAATATGCAAACTGTCTATTCCTGTATTGTCAATTCCATCACCGTCTATTACAATATCCCAATTTCCTTCTAATTTCTCATCAACATTAGTTGTTAGTTCAATTATTCTATTCGTTGCATCATATGTCCCACTTGTAATGGAAGCGGCAGCATCTCCTGGTATTGAGTCATCTCCTTCGAAATAAATTTGCGTTGTGAATGTTGAAAAACCAGGTGCAGTAACCTTTATATGAATATGAGAAGGACGGTATGATGCTCCATTCAAATATTTCCCAGGTTTAATGGTTTCAAACATATAAATCCCAGATATATTAGATGTTGTCTGACCTCTTAAATGATAGCCTGTATTATCATAATCACCGCTATCATCTGCCTGCCAAATATCTATTACAGCATCTCGAATAATCTCTGTACAATCTAAGGTTCGAACAACACCACTTATAATTAATCGTTCGCCTGGTTCGCTAATTGGTGCTAAAAGGTATCCGTCAGTTAGGGATGGAGTTCCTGCCGTATAAAACGGTCCTTCTCCATAATAATCGAGTGTAGTTATGTCGCATGGTGGAGGAACAGGTAAGAAAGGTGCTTTTGAATTAGAAGCTTTGGTTAGACTCGGCAACAATCCAAAAGATAATGAAGTTAATCCTACGTTTCTTAAAAATTTTCTTCTGTTTTCCATCATGAAATATTTTAGTTCAACACAAACTTACAAAGTTATCAGGACTAATGAAATGTACAAATGAGACATATTCATGTATAATCTAGCGAAATAGATGGTTGTTGCGGGGAAGTTTTATACAATTTATAGTTATATTTAGTTGGGTAATCTGATGTCCGAAAAACAAGTAGAAATTACGCAGGTGATTGACACAATTCAAGGAATTTTACATATTTACATTCGAGGCTCAAGAAAATTACGACCTATCTGGAGTAACGTTTGATGTGGTTGACATTTTAGGGGCGTCTGCACCAGTTGAATTTAATGATTTGGGATTTGTTGATGGGGAAATAAAAGGAAATAGAAGAAAGGCCCCAATGGATTCAGGTATGATTAGCTTTTGGAATGATGCAATTGAGAAATACAAATTAGAGGGAATGCATTCTGTTGAGGGGCTGAAAAGATAGAAACAGTTCACAAAAAAAGGCCGAGTAATTCACCCGGCCTAATTCATTTAATTATTTGTTTAGCCACATGCAGGCAAAGCTGGATTAACGGGTAGGTTAACATCCATTGATTTAGAGCAGCATTTGTATAAAATTCCGCTATCTAACCATTCGTAATATCTACTCAATGTGTAGGTATAATCATTTGGACATAATGTACCAATCGATCCTAAGAATACTGCTCCAGGATAAGAATCACTGCATCTTAAGCGTAAGTCATAGCTATTATCATTCGTGAAAAAGTCAAATACCACATCTCCAGTTGTATTATCAATCAGTGTAAAGCGCAACAACCAATCCGTCGCTTCCCAAGCATTTGGCCCACTTATGTAATGTACTACTTGTGCTGGCCAACTTGGCGGTCCATAATATGTTAAGGAGTTAATTTTGCAACACTCGAAAGGTAAGCCTAATTCATCATCTGCAGCTCTTGCATCTACTGCACCTCCGCAACCAGAATCTGCGGCCAAGTCTTTCGCATCATCATATTCGTAGTCAGTCATATCCAATTTGTCCATGTGACTATTGTCTTTTAACTGTGCAGGAAATTCGGTAGGACTGTTAAGCTCAATTTTATCCGTCGTTACTTCTTCTTTTACATCATCTTTGATACATGCAAATAGCATTACTGATGCAATCGCGAATAGCGACCACTTTACTGTATTCGTTTTCATTGTATTTTGTTTAGGTTAATATTGATAGTAATATAGTGATTTTAGATAAGAATCAATGTTGTTTTTGATTTCAATAGGCTGATTTTTAGATAGTTTTAGGTTTTGTTATCAAAAAACAATTAATGTGAAATTGAATGACACTTAGGCTAAGTCATCATGATCTTCTGAGCGAATCAATAAGACCTCGTATTCTAGATATGGCTAATTTCATTCCAAGTGCTTATATTTAAGGAGCAAAAATTTTCACATCATGAGCGACTACCAAATTAAAAGCCTTGCAAACTATAACAGTACCTATCAAAAATCTGTTGATGATCCAGCCTTATTTTGGGATGGGATTGCTTCCGAAAATTTTGTTTGGTATAAGAAATGGGACAAGGTTTTAGAGTGGGATTTTGCAAAGCCTGAGGTCAAATGGTTTGAGGGCGCTCAATTGAATATTACCGAAAACTGTATCGATCGACACTTGGAAACAAGAGGCAATAAAACGGCCATTTTATTTGAGCCAAATGATCCAGATGAAGCGGCTTTACATATTACTTATAATGAATTGTCCGATCGCGTAAATCGCTTTGCGAATGTTTTAAAAAGCAATGGAATAGGAAAGGGAGATCGGGTTTGTATTTATTTGCCTATGATTCCAGAATTGGCCGTTTCGGTTTTGGCTTGCGCCCGAATTGGTGCCATTCATTCTGTAGTTTTTGCAGGGTTTTCTTCAACAGCTTTGGCTACACGGATTAATGATAGTGATTGTAAAATGGTCGTCACTTCAGATGGATCTTTCCGTGGTGATAAAACTATTGATTTGAAAGGGATTGTTGATGAGGCTTTACGAGAATGCCCCGTCGTTGAAACAGTTTTAGTTGCCAAACGAATTGGTTCTAACATTCAACTAAATAGTGAACGCGATAAATGGTTGCAACCTGAATTGGATGCCGCATCTCCAATTTGTAAACCAGAAGTAATGGACGCTGAAGATCCTTTATTCATTTTATATACTTCTGGTTCTACAGGAATGCCGAAAGGAATGGTGCATACAACCGCAGGTTATATGGTTTATTCGGCCTATACATTTAAAAACGTCTTTCAATATGAAGAGGCTGATGTGTATTGGTGTACAGCAGATATTGGATGGATTACAGGGCACAGTTATATCGTGTACGGCCCTTTAGCGAATGGAGCAACCACAGTCATGTTTGAAGGAACGCCGAGTTATCCAACATGTGGTCGGTTTTGGGAGATTGTTGAGAAGCACAAAGTCAGTCAGTTTTACACGGCGCCAACAGCCATTCGAGCCTTGGCGAAAGAAAGTTTAGATAACGTAAATGGGAATGATTTATCCTCATTAAAAGTATTAGGAACCGTTGGTGAGCCTATAAATGAAGAAGCATGGCATTGGTATAATGATCATATTGGAAAGCAAAAGTGCCCAATTGTAGATACGTGGTGGCAAACAGAAACAGGCGGAATTTTAATTTCCCCCATTCCAAATGTGACGGAAACAAAACCAACTTATGCTACTTTGCCATTACCAGGAATTCAGCCTGCATTGTTTGGTAAGGATGGAGTTGAACTAGAAGGAAATAAGCAGGAAGGTAGCTTGTGTATAAAACATCCGTGGCCCTCAATGGCGCGTACCATATGGGGCAACCATGATCGCTATCGGGAGACTTACTTCTCGGCTTTCCCTGGGAGTTATTTTACAGGAGATGGCGCCTTGAGAGATGAAAATGGCCTGTACAGAATTACGGGAAGAGTAGATGATGTCATAATTGTTTCGGGACATAATTTAGGAACCGCACCAATTGAGGATGCGATTGATGAACATCCATTTGTTGCAGAGTCTGCTATCGTAGGTTTTCCACATGACATTAAAGGAAGTGCATTGTATGGCTATGTTACCTTGAAAGGAGAGGGGTTATCCAAAAGTGAGGACGATCTCAAAAAGGAAATCAATCAACTCATTGCAGATTTAATTGGGCCAATTGCAAAGTTGGATAAGATTCAATTTACACATGGTTTACCTAAAACACGTTCGGGTAAAATTATGCGCCGAATTTTAAGAAAAATTGCCTGCGGTGACATGGATAATTTGGGTGATATTTCAACTTTGTTAAACCCTGAGGTGGTGGAAGCGATTAAAGCAAATGTATTGGATTAAAAACTAGGTAAATCGTCGTTTTCTATTTGTTTATAAAAGCTCCAATTGAAATAATTCATTAAGTGGATGTCCGTAAAATAAAAGTTTAAAATTTGATCGGCAGTGAATCCATTCCGAGCCATTCCCATAGCACCTTCCTGACATACGCCAACACCATGTCCAAAACCTTTGCCCGTTAGCACAACTTTGTCTCCAACTTTCTTACAAGAAAACCAGGTTGATTTTAAGCGGAATTTGATACGCAAATCTCTTAAAGGAATACCTAATTGTGGATATTGATAAAAGGCTTTTCGTGTAGGTTGCGAAAAGTTAAACATCATTGGTCCTAATACTGGATCGTCAACAGGATAGCCAAAATGACTGACTAAATAATTTTTCCATTCATTCGCATTAATTTCCTTCGTCCAATTGGCTTGTCTTGATTTAATGCAGAATGTATCAATAATACTTTTACAATGCGATACGGACTCATTCCAAACAAAATCAGATTCGCTGGTTTGTCCTCCGCAGTTTGCAAAGTAAAAGCCTTGTGCCAATTTTAAGGATTTATTGAGCATCACTACACCACGCGTCGCTTCTACAGCCTCTGTTATACGCGGTGTGTGAATCAGCATATTGTGATAAGCTTGGCAATGCACGCGGTCGCACAGTTGAAAGCCTTCTTTCCTATGCTTTTTTAAATGTCCTAAAACATAGGTGCGACTCAAAATCGCCTGAACTTTATAATACTCCAAATGTTTACCGCCGCCGCCTTCACTTTCAATTACACCGCCTAAGTAATTCTTCATTTCAACACGATTAATAAGTTTCAATGCATTGTCACCTTCTGGTATGAGGATGAAGTCATCCATATACCGCCGAGTTTTTTTAGAGGCTGGTGCTAAACACTGTAGTTTTAAACTATTGTCAATCGTCATGGATCGAACAGTCAAACTATCATAAAAACCAATGGTTTTATCCGCTTTTACAACCTTGATTTTATCTCCGCTCCGTTTTATTAAAAGCGATTGTCCTTTCCAAATGTTAGTGATTAAATTGGTGTCTCCAATTACCTCATAATTTCCTTTGAGATAAGAAACTTCGATTGTTCCTAAAGTATAATCACGCATCACGCCAATATCCAATTCTTGCGCCATCCCTTTAAAGGAAAAAATGGCAAGTAGGATATAGATCAGATTTCGCATATTATGTATTCCCTACCAATAATGATGCAGTTTTATCAGAAGCGCCGCCACCACCGAGCAATGTTTCTAGCTCGTTGTATTCAGCAATAAGTTTTTTACGCGCCTCATTATCGTTAGCCTGCATGGGTAAAAGTACCGCGTTGATTTGTTTTGCTGTTAGCTCTTTTTGAATTAATTCTTTCACCACTTCTCTGCCCATTATTAAGTTAACTAAAGAGATATAATCTACTTTAATTAATTTTCGTGCAATGCTTACAGAAATGGGATTGCCTTTATAACAAACTACTTGTGGTACTTTAAATAAAGCCGTTTCTAATGTGGCCGTTCCAGAAGTAACCATAGCTAAATGGGCTTGGTTCAATAAATCATAAGTCCGATTTGGAATGACTTTTATTGGAATGTTTTTGGCTAAATCTAAATAGAATTTTTCTGGAATATTTGGTGCTCCTCCAATTAATATTTCCATATCTTGATAGCCCTTCGCGGCTTCAAGCATTATGGGTAATTTGGTTTTAATTTCTTGTAAACGGCTTCCTGGTAATAATGCCATAATTGGATGGCCATTTAGCGCAAATTCAGTTTGAAATTCAGATATTGATACTGCTGTTTCTTTAAAGTTTTGAATCGCGTCCACCAAAGGATGTCCTACATAATGAACATCCATATCGAACTTTTTGTAAAAAGCCTGTTCAAATGGTAAAATGCAATACATTTTGTTTACAGTGCGCTTAATTTTATGTACGCGATTTTGTTTCCATGCCCAAATTTGAGGTGAGATATAATAATGTACTTCAATCTTATTTTTGGTAGCGAAATCCGCTATTCGTAAATTAAAACCGGGATAATCAATCAAGATTAGTTTATCTGGAGCGAATTCCAAAATGTCTTTCTTGCAAAATGAAATATTAGAAAGAATGGTGCGTAAATTCGCAACAACTTCTACAAATCCCATAAAGGCTAAATCTTTGATGTGTTTAACAGGTTTTCCTGCTATTGCTTGCATTTGATCACCTCCCCAAAAACGAATTTGAGCCTGTGGATCCTTTGCTTTTAAAGCCTTTAATAAATTGCTTCCGTGCAAATCGCCCGAAGCTTCTCCCGCTATTATGTAATATTTCAAAACAGCCTAAATTTTGTTGGATCGTGAACGCTTTCTGCGCACCGTAATCTACAAAAGTAAGACAAATTAGAGTTGGCATGATTTTATCTATATATAGAATTAACAAAAAGTTGTGGATACATGTTCTGATTTTAAAGGGAATCAGGCTTTTTTCGCTCTAAATTTGCAATATGAGATACCTATTTTTAATCGGCTTTGTTTTCTGTTCTTTTCTCGGAATGAGTCAGGATAAGAAAATTGATCAGTTAGAAATTCTTTACGATCAAGCTTATTATACGAAAGTATTGCGTAAATCTTCCAAGTTAATTGCAATGCCAGCCTATGATTATAGTGGGCTACCGTCTTTTTATAAGTCTTTGGCATTATTCCGTTTATCGAATGATGATCAATGGTTTGATCGACATGATTATGCGATTAATGAAGCGGTAATCGCCTATAAGGATTTTATGGATAATGAGAACATAAAAGATTATTTGGCAGCACATTATCATGAGATTGCAAGTTTAAAAACCTATTTGGTTGATTTGGAAACAAAGTTTAAAAAGTTGCGCTTAAACGGTTCGGCGGATCAAATTCAATCGTTTCGATTAAATGAATTAAAAGGAATTAAGGCGAAACCAGACGTGGAAATTGATCGGCATGATAAGGATGACACAGTTGTGGTTACAGATGGAGGGGCAACAAATACGAACACAAATAACAATTCTGGTAATAGTAGCATTCGTGAAAGAATGGTAGTTTATGCAAAATCTTTAGTGGGTGTAAAATATACTTGGGCGGGCACCAGTCCAAAAGGATTTGATTGTTCTGGCTTAGTTGGATATGTGCATAAAAAATATGGTTTGCTAATCCCTCGCACGGCTTCGGCACAATTAAACGGTTCAAAAAAGGTGAAATTGAATGATGCTTTTCGCGGAGATTTATTGTTCTTCTCATCAGGCAAAAACATTTCGCATGTCGGTTTAGTGATTAATCAAAAAGGAGAGAATTTAATTATGGTGCATGCCTCAACAAGTAAAGGCGTTATCATCACAGAAATTGAAAAGTCTACGTATTGGAAGCCGAAGTTAAAAGCGGCAGGGACGTTTATTTGATTTAGGCAATAGGTATTTAGTGTTTGGAATATTATCACTAAACCATTGGTCAATTACCTATTCCCATTCTAACATTTTTTTCATAACAATTAAACGATTCCTCTCGATACGGGAAATAAATTTCACCACGTTTTTCATAGCCTCGCTTTTCATAAAAGCTTAAAGTGCGTTGGTTTTGGCTGTAGGCATCTAACCGGATAGAAGAATAACCTTCTTCAATTGCTTTATTCAGCGCAAAGTCCATTAATTGTCTACCAACGCCTTTTTTTTGAGCAGTTGGTGAAACGGCTAATCTATGAACTACTAGTACTTTTCCATCTGTATACTGCCAAGGTATTTCCGCATATTCGGGACT
The DNA here is from genome assembly GCA_047623705.1 of Crocinitomix sp. GTDB lineage: Bacteria > Bacteroidota > Bacteroidia > Flavobacteriales_D > Crocinitomicaceae > Crocinitomix. The sequence continues at coordinate 106,622 of JBLHOW010000010.1, read as the reverse complement.
TTGATTGGCATCAATTGAAATGACGCCTAATAACGTGTCATCCTCCATTCCTAAATAGACGTTTTCAGCAACTATATCTGCTATAACATGTTCTATTGTAGGATAGTTGTCATTCCATTGCATTATGCCTTGTTCGCGCATATGAGCCGCAACTGATTTTAATAGCAAAAAAATAAGTTCAGTATCTAGAGCAATGGCTTTTTTGATCTTCATATGCTTTAATTACGAGCTAGGCGTTTGCTTTTCTTTTGCGAAGAAAAAATTCATCAATTATGATAAAAACCCCACTCATTAGAATAATTGTCAATCCTAATTTGATGTGCGGAATCAGTGCAGCAATTGTTTTTGAAGATAAGGATGCCCAGTTAGACATAACTGTAATGGAAATTAGGCCAACCAAAAATAGGGTAATCAAAAGCCAAGCCCATTTACCTATTATTGGCTTCAATTTGGCGGCGCGTTTTGCCTCAACTTTGCGCAATACATTGGCTGTGAAGCTCAAAGACGGTGAATCATGTTCATGTCCCTCTTGTAGTACGTTTTTTAATCGTTGATCTTCCTTCTCCATAATCTATAGTTTTGCGCCAATAGGATTAATCTACTAACGAATTTACCTCATTTTTTAATAAAAACTCCAGCTTTCCATAAAGCTTTTTGCGGGTGCGGTGCAGTTTTACCTTCACATTAGCCATTGACATCTTAGTGATAATCGAAATTTCCTTGGTTGAGCGTTCTTCTAAATAATAAAAAGTGATAAGTGCTCGCTCAATAGGTGTTAAATAAGTCATTGCTTTTGAAATGTAGTCGCTGCGTTCAGTTTGTTGAATTTGATCCAATATTTCGGACGTGCTATCTTCAAAGTTTTCCAATGGAACGTCAGTTGTAACGAGCTTATTTTTCCTCAAAAAATTAATGCAGGTATAGTATGTGATTTGATATAACCACGTTGAAAATTTCGCTTTACCTTGGAATTTATGTAATCCTTGGTAAGCCTTAACAAATGAATCTTGCGCAATTTCTTCTGCATTTTCAGTTGAGTTGCACATCTTCAAACACAAGGAATAAACCATGTCTTTGTGGGCATCCACTAATTGTGCAAAAGCATTGGCATCACCTGCTTTGATTTGCGAAATTATATGTAATATTTCTTGATTTTTCACGAATGAATGGCTTACTCTTCTTCACCAAATTTCCGCATTCGAGCATCTTCTATAAAATAGGTAGTTGTCAAGGCTAATCCTCCAAAAAGAAAAGCAAATACAACAGCTGCTGGTTCTGCGTCCATACCAAACATTTTATGGATTAAATTTCCGATCAAAATCCCGATTGGTACCATAAAAAGTAATAAAGCAATTCTCAATCTCGAATGTCGATTTGTTTTTGGCGCTCTAGGATTCATGCCTGCTTCAATCATAGCCATACTTTCTCGATTGTGTGCTGTTATAATAACATAGACTATTCCAAAAATCATTGCGCATCCTGCAATGGGTATCAAGAGATGTGATAGGTGTTCCATAATTTTAAATTTACTGTTTATTACATTAGTCGCAATTTGTTTGAAAGCGGTTACACTTATTATGAGAAAAGTTTGAGGTTGTGCAGTATTTGGTGATTTAGCGCCTCGTCAGATTTCCGTCTTTCAAATAATATTGTCTTAGCATTTCCGAATTAATGGAGCCCATATATTGACTAATCCTGTCGACATGTTCACAAATGTCATTTTTTTTAGCTGAAAGGAGAAAGTTTTTGGGCGAGTAGATCAAATTCCTTTTCTTTGAATGTAATTTTTTTATTTCCTCCATTGTGCTTTTAAGATTCATTTCAAATCGGCCATTACAATGTTTAGGAGAGTTTGTTCCGATTGAAATAACAAGTCGTCGATATTTGATTCAATAATAGAAAATTTCTTTTTTTCTACCCATATTTTCATCCATTGTTTTTTCCCAACCGCTTCTTTATCGTAATACCATGCGAAATTTATAAAGTTCCAAATTTTTGAGTCGACTCCGCTAATTTTGAAAGTAGGTTGAATAATGATCGCTTTTAAGATTCCAGAATCTTCCCAGTCAATTCTTCGTTCTTCAAAGGTTCTTAGCGCTTCTGGATATTCAGGTCTGTCCTTGGTTAAATTGGCTCCAAGTTTATTAGATAACTGTTCTAGTTTTGCGTCAATTTGTTTAAACAGGCTCATTAATTTAAAGGAAGATAGAAAATTCTAAAGTGCAGATGTTTTAGTCTTTCGGTGTTCTAATAACACGCCAAGGCAAACTAAATCTGTGTTCTTTAACTTTTTGCTGGCGCTTTTCCCAGTAGAGGGTACGCCAATAGTCAAGTAGAACTTTTCAGTTTTATTACTTCTAAAAAGAACATAGAGTTCTGTGTGGTCCGCTGCATTATCAAAAATAACTTTACGTTGCTTTTCAATTTTGGTATTTCCGCTTGAGTCGGTAACAGTGACCATCATGTCTTGTGACAATTGAAAAGGAACAGCAGTTCCGCCATCAATATCTGTACAAACTGAAAGGCGATATTCTAATCCTTTATAGGCTGTGACAAACATTTCGAATTCTTCGCTTTTTTCTACGGATAAACTTTCAGATTGTTTGTTGACATTCCAACCGGATTTTTTGTCTTCTTTAGAAAGTTGTTTTTTGCAAAGCAAATGTGTTCCGTCGCACTGTGCATAAGTTTGCACGGCGATAAAGTTTATTAATAAAAGGCCAACCAGCAGTATTTTTTTCATCTCAAATCAATTTTTTTATTCATTAAATAAAGGGTTGTAGGTGTGAATTCAAATATACTATTTTTTCAAGGATCAATTTCCAAAAACGAAAAACTTAATTCGGGACTTGATAGCTCCTTAAATCCAAACACCTTTTAATTAAATAACTATTTAAAAATAGTCGTTAAAGAGGGTCTTTTTTTGGTGTAAATAGTTGAAAACCCGTAACAAAGTTGTATATTTACGTATATGTAAGTGTAAAAATACAATTATGGCAAAAAGACACACCCTCAAGGACACCAAAAAAGGAGCATCTGAACCTGCAATAGCTTATGGCGAAAGCAAGGCGTCAAAGTATTCGCCGGCATGGGTCGTCGACAATTCAAAGAGCGCACCGGGGTATCATTTACAGCTAATTGGTCAAATTCGAAATGGCGTAAAAAAGTCTGATTGGAAACATTTAATATATAATATAGGGGCCACAGAAAAAGAGTTAGAATATATTTTACCAGGTTCAATTAGTAGCATGCAAAAGAAAACTGTATATGGCAAAGAAACTTCAGAAAGAATCTATGAATTAGCCAAGTTATACGGTTTGGGCTATGAAGTTTTCGACACGAAAGACGCATTTAAAACTTGGTTAATGTCACCGTCTAGGGCATTAGGTGGTAAACCGCCATTTGAATTACTAGACAGTAGCTTTGGCTTTAAAATGGTTGAAAACGAGATTATAAGAATCCAGTATAACGTTTATAGCTAATGTTTGTTTACAGATTAGCTAATGTTAAATATAAGGATTCAACTTTATCTGGGCTTGGTGCCGAAAAAGTAGGGGGTAGATGGAATGAAATTGGATCTAGAGCCGTGTATTGTTCAGAAAACATATCACTTGCCTTGTTAGAATATTATGTCCACACAGATAATATAGCAACTTTACCAAAAGAAATTTTGGTTGCTAAAATTCAAATACCTGACACATTTATTATTGAAAATTTAAAGAAACTTCCCGAGCATTGGAAACAATATCCTTATTCGTCTAAAACCACAGGAATATTTACGAAACTTGCGAGGAGTCGTGATTTTTTTGCGTTAAAAGTACCCTCAACTATTGTTGGTATGGAGCATAATTTTATTCTTAACCCTTTATACAAATATTTTGGAAAAGTGGAAGTGATTGAATTTATAAAATTACCGATAGACGATAGATTGAAGTCGGACGAGCATACTGAATAAATCGCTTTCTTTTAGAGACATTTTTGGCGCATTATTACTTTTTAACTGAACTCACAACTTTATTAATTTCTGATTGCACACGTTCATTTAACCAGTCATTTTCTTCCGAAGATAATTCAAGTAAAAGATCAGTATTGTTTTCATTAAAATCAACTAAAGTATCTCTTAAAAATTCTGATTTAATAGCTGTAACTCTTTCTTGTTTATCAAAGTTTAGTGCCCCAATTTTTGAAATTGCGCTTTCTAATCTGCTCACAGTAATGTAATTTCTAAGTTCGTCTAGAATAAAAGATAAATCTTCTGATTTTGACGTGACATTTGGAACGTACATCCATTTTTCGGCTTGATGAAATTTCTTTTCCTCATCAAATTCTTTGTTCTTCAGCTTAACAATAGGTCTAACCGAAAGGTCTTCTGAATCCATCTGATTATAAAGTTTAATGACCACACCTTCAATTAAGTTTTCATTTAATTCAGGTAAACCTAGTTCTTTTGGAATTGTTGATTTTATTCGCGTATTAAAGTTTAACGCATCAGCAAATTTGCCCACCAATAATGGTTTTATGTGAAATATTTTATGTTTTTCAAAATAGTTAATTGCTGTTTCAAAGTCGAGATAGGATTTAGTTGAATCCGCCTCAATTGCTATATCAAAAGCACAAAAGTTGATAGTTGGAGAATAATATACGCCCGTTTGAATTGCTTGAACTTTGGAGTTTTCTTCAACATCTGGATGCGGATATTTACCTCCAAATAATTCGCCATAAACAATAATTTTGTTTGCGATAATCTGGGAACTAATGTCTTCAAATAAGCGAATGATATTATCCTCAATTTGGTTAACAACCAGCTGGAAACCGAAAAAATCGTCCTCCCAATTTAAATACGCTTTTCTTTTCGCATATTTTAAAGTTCCATTTTCATAGCTAAAACTGAAGTTAGCACCATGAATTTTTTCCGTAACAACCCATTTAAATTTTTCTAATCTAGAAAAATCATTGTCATCTAGCCCTACCTTTTTTAAACTAGTTGGCATTTTCTCATAACCAGAGAATTCATTCATTACTCTTTATTTTATTACCGCAATTTGTGCTTTGTTTTAGGCCTCAAAAATAACATTATTTAGGCCGCAGTTACGATTGATTGATTCGAAGTGAGGTTGTTAGGAGGTCCGCTACTGTCTTTTTTGTGCCTTTTTCTGGAGGTGTTCTTTTCATTTGATTAATCGAAGAATAAAAACTGATATTGCAATAATCATTTATTCAAATTGATAGAGCGAATACCTGAACAAAAGTCCTGTAAAGGATTGGTCGGTCTTTTATTGGATAGTTAGGCGAAATTCATTTCCCCAATGACAAGATCCAAAACTGACAAAATAACTGCCAATATCCGCTTTGGAGAATTTTAAGTAGTTTATTTCGTCCAATATTCCATACGAAATAGATTTATGAGGTGCTGCACTTCTTAAAGAATCTTTATATAAGCTGACACTGGAAACAGTTCTGCCGTATGGAAAGTGAACAGTGAGCGAGTCATTACATGTTTCTGAAAGGTTTAAAACCTGTTCATTTCCTGCTTGGATAGTTTCAGTTGTTATTGAATATTTTCCATAATTGAGTTGAATTGTATTTTGCAAATAATCTTCATGATCGGTTTTAAAGCTGAAACTGTTCTGTTTTTTGAGTGCCTCAATTTTATATACTAATACAAGTTCTAAAGGATTTTTTTCATTGAAGTAAAGGGTGTCAGTTACATTAAGCTCTTTACCATTATTGGTCATCAATGTGAAATCGTTATTACCAAAATTAGGAGAATGAACTTTAATCTTTTTTTTAGAATTTGTTCTTAATTCACATAAGACTTTGACTTCATCATTGTCGCAATTCTGAAGAATTCCAATTTCAGATGGAAACCATATATGAATTTTATCCTTTGGTGTAAATGAAGTGGATAGGATTAGAAGTGTAGCTATGTAAATAATATTTTTCATGCTTCAGGTTCTAACGGTTTCCCTTCCATTTTATTATAAACTGTATTACTGTTAAATTTAGTCCCATAAAATTTATTAAAAATGAGACAAGCCGTCAAGTCTCCTGTTACATTTACGGCCGTTCTAAACATTCCTAGTATTCGGTCAATTCCAATAATAATGATCAAACCATCAATTGGAATTCCAGCGCTAGACAATACAGATGCCAAGATAATAACACCTCCACCTGGAATGGCTGGTGTACCAATAGATGCTGCTACAACTGTGAATGTAATTAATAGCAGGTTCATAATGGTCAGTTCAATGCCATAGGCTTGCGCCATAAATAAAGTCGTCACACATTGAAATAAAGCAGTACCATCCATATTAATTGTTGCACCAACTGGAATAACAAAATCGCTAATATTAGATGATACGCCTAGTTTTTCATCTGCCGTTTTCATTGATAATGGCATAACGGCTGCAGAACTAGCAGTTGAAAACGCCAATAATTGTGGTTCTTTTATGGATCGTAAAAACGCCAATGGACTTCTTTTCGTGAGCAAATAAATTAGCACTAAATAGAAGGTCATTAAGATCATTAGCCCAAAAATGACGACAACGATATAATATCCCAAACCAAGAAATATTTCAGCGCCAGTTCGGGATAATAAGGCGGCCATTAAACCAAAAACGGCGAAAGGCACTAATCGCATGGCCCATGAAACGACGATCATGCAAATTTTTTGAACCGCTTCGGAAAAACGAATTATTGGACCTGCGGTTTTTGCTTGCAATTGGGTAATGGCAACGCCAATTATAATTGTGAAAATGACAACACCTAACATTTCTCCCGTTAGTATGGCTTCTAGCGGGTTGTTAGGGATCAAATTAGAAATAGTAGTTGGAATATTCTCCAAAAGGTTGACCGGTTGGCTGGAGGCAATTATTTCACTGCTATTTGGAAATCCACCGTGCTTGAAAATATACTGTCCGGGTTTCAAAATTAGTGTTACCGTTAAGCCAATAATTATGGCCACTGCTGTTGTAAAAACGAAGTACAGTAATAAACGTAAACCAAATTTTTTCAAATTCTCTGAGGAGTTGCTAACGATTCCTGAAATTATTGATGTAAAGATCAATGGAATCATGATCATTTGAACTAGGCGCATAAAAATTTGTCCAGGAAGGTCGAACCATTCCGCTAAACTTAAACTACTTTCCTCAGAAAGTATGCCGGTTGAAGGATTAAATAGAATACCCAATCCTGCCCCTAAAACAAGCCCTATAATGACTTTAAGCCATAAGCGCCCTTTGATCAAACGATCTAAATGGACGGATAAATGATTCAGTGGTCTAAATTCAAGCATGCTATAGGATCTATTTGGAAACTTTCACGCAAAGATAATTGCTTCGTGTTTTTTAATAGGTGCTATTAATCATACTTACATGAAACAATTGACATAAATTGAGGCATTTGATTCAATTAGAGGAATCCGATTTAAATTTTAGATTTTTAATTCAAATTAGCCTTCGACCTGTGTTCACGGACAACGCGATATAAAATATAAATCAATATAATCCCCATTATAGCGATTCCCATTTGATGAAGATAGGCTGGCTTTTCCGGTTTTATTTTGCCATAAAATGTTTTAATCATGAAAGATGTGACGTTGAAAAGGTGCAGGATTATTGCCCAATAAAGCACCTTATTTAAATTTTTAAAGGCCCATAGAATGATCGGGAATAGCAAAATGAAAATAAACGTAATTATACCATGCTTGTTTTCAGAAAGTACGAGTTCCACTTCTTTGCTTTTAAAATTATTGAAAATATAGAAAAAATGGATGATGTGATTGACTGCAAACAAAGTCATTAACTTCCAAAATGTATTCTTTAGTTTGTTGTCCGCATACATTTTTTTTAGTCCGTAATAACCCACCATGATTAAAACCATCAGATTAAGTGCTGCAGAAACTCTGCCTGAATTACGCGTGCATTTTTCAAAGATAAAGTCCGGATCTTCAACAGTCCAAGCTGCCCATAAATAAATGATGCCTTCCAAACAAAGAAGTAATGCAAGTAACAATGGTAGTTTATATCTTTTTAGCATAGGTTGTGAATGTAGGTCTGCACAATTAACGAAAAAGCAGGTGGAATGTTATCTTAAAGTGCAATAAAAATGTTTGAGCACCTTGTCAATACTTTATTACGTTGGCAATAACACAAAAAAAGTTCTCTATAAACTTAACCTTGAGTCAAAATGAAAGTTTATAAGTTCCATTACTTTAACTTTAGAATTGAAATCTGGATGGCGACAATTCAAAAGATAGTTGTGTGAACTATGAATAATACAACTGGGAACTTTTAGTGCAATGGTTTTATTTTCGAGAATCCACTGTTCAGCAAGTTCTGCTAAAATGGAAGGGGCTGGGTAGTCCATCCAGTTGATAGGAAGATCGCTAATGGTTAGTTCAGAAATAGAATCGTCCGGAATTTCTAGCGTCACTATATCCAAGTTCGGCACAAGCATTGGCGGTGTATGGACAACTGTTTCTAAAAGCGCAATATCTTTAGATTCACCTGTATAGAGGATCGACGATCCTTTTTTATTCCATCTGCCGCCATACAAGGCTGCTCCGGTTCCTGAAATGTCACTTGAAAACTTATGACTTGTAATGCGGTAGACGATCATTTGGATTAGCTGTATACACCGTGTTCAATGCGACCAAGAACATCCTTTACTTTTGATATTCCACCAGGAATTTCAACTAATTGCTGCGGTTCTAAGCCTCCCAAAGCAGTGTTAGGAAGATTCAACCATTTTATAAAGTTTTCCTTGCCGCTAAATATCTCGGAGCCATAAAGAAAAAGGTCCGTCAATTCGAATAATTGAACTGATAGATTACGTTCTAAACTTTTATTGTCTCTAATCCATCTATAGATAGTAGGTGAGGAGACGTTTAACATCAAGGCTGTATCATCACGAGAAATATTGAAATAGTCACGGAAGTTTTTAATTACCAGTGCATTCACTCCTTTGGAAGCAATATGTATAAAGTCGAAAGGACTTTCAATATTGGTTTTAATATAGCGTTTACCAAGTACTGCAACTAATTTTTTGTAGTGCTCCGTAGATGTCTCATTTGTTTTTATCATTTGATAATATAATTTATCATATAACAAATATACGTAATTTAGGTTACGTTTCAAAATGAAATTTCCCCAATTAGCTTTTCATTGATTTTGTTGTAAGAATTGATGAACTATTATATGAGATTTGCACTTAAATAGTTTCTCAAACTACCAATTTTTCATTCCACTGTAGTGGCGTTTCCAATTCAATATTACTGAATTCAAGATGGAGCACGCGTCTCCTTTTTTGATCCTTAGAGCGACTTGAAGCATGGAAAGTAAGTGGTTTCATCAACATGACGGCACCTGTGGGAACATTGCAAATCTCCTCGGTCTCAGTAGAGACTTCTTGAATTCTTTTTATACCCCACTTATGAGACGAAGGTATTAGTTTCAAGGCCCCGTTATTTTTGTTTGTATCATCTAAATGCACGCGCAATGTCAGAATATTTTCGAGTATTTCATAAGGAGGTTGAACACCTATCTGTCCTTCTTTTTTTGTCCAATTTTTATAGTTATTCAAATCGTGTTTTTCGCTAACCGAAATACTAAGGTCTTGATGATAACCTACAAACCAGTTAGATTCTTCTGGTTTGTCAAAATAAATTGCTTTGGTCAAGAAATAATCTGGTCCTCCAATATCTGAAATTAGATTTTTGATATTCTCATTCCAAAGGATTAAATTCAATTCAGGTATTTTTTCAATAGCTCGTCTAATAGCATGAACAGGTTTGGACTGATCTAATTGCGAACAATAGGCGTCAAGAATGTTTCTCAATTGAGCAATTTCCGTAGTGTCATAAACTTCAGTTACAACTGCAAAGCCTTTTATATCAAGTTCTGGTTTTTTATTCATAGTGATATAATCGTCTGATTTAGATGGTTATTGATGTTTCAGTTTTTTTGATTTGTCCGAATGTAACTAACAGTTTGGTATAAAAAGCCTTGCCATCCTAATAGATAGTTATGATACATTGTTGTGTTTTAGTGCTTTTATTTTTCTTTCAATTGGAGTTTCATTGATCGTTTTCATTCTGAAGCTACCATCTTGGAATTTTTCCATTTCCTTTTCTCTTTTTATTCCTTTCATTTTAAGGGTTTCATTATCCAGCCATCCAGTTATTATTTCATCTGCATCTAAAAGTTCTATTTCATTTAATTCTGTTAATGGCAAAATTAAAGGTTCCTGAAAATCATATATTTTGATAAGATAGGGGCAAGCCCAATAACAACCAATAGTGGCTAATGTTTTTCCATCAGGTGATAAATGAAAGTTTGTCCATATAAAGCCATCTTCATCAGGAGAAAAACTTTCCATTCTCCTATTTGTCAAATCAATCACTGTTTGTCCTCCAAATAAATCTTCTGCACATATTAGGAATTCAACTCCATTTTTGTTCAACCATTGGTGAAAAAAACGACCATCATTTCCAAAAAAATCAAAAATCTTCTCTTGCGATTTGTTATTATAAATTTCAACCTTGGTTACGTCCCAATTCACATCTTCTTTGTCTTGCCAATAATTAGATGTCTCTAATCGATATTTTCCATTGGGTGATTCAAAGCTTTCTTCACTTTCCTTTTCTAATCCTTTCGGATCAAAAAAGGTCTTTATTTCCGCTCTTATTTTATTTATGTGATTCATTCTTTGTGTTAATGCCTACATCCGAATAAACTCCAATGTGTTTATTCTTTTTTAATAGAAATAAAGTTAATGATAAAATAAACAAGAATTCAACTTCAATTGTATGAACTAATGTGGGTTCATACAAATATTCAAAGGCCTCATTATTTAGAATTTCAGTCAACCTTGTTTATCCTTACGCTATAACACTTAATGAGAGAAAAAGAAAAATACACTCATTTTCTACGAATCAAAATTTAATGAATTAGTATTACTTTTGTTCCACAGTCATAATCACTAGATTGAATATCTCATGAATCCAGATTTCAAGGAATATCTTTTAAAAATCACAAAATCTTCAGCTTGCAAAGAAATTGAGGTCATTCAATCTTTGTGGAGCGGTTATGGCAAAATTTCTCGTTATCAATTGGATGATTCATTGCTTAATACTGTTGTGGTTAAGTTTATATCTCTAAATCAAAGAAGTGAGCATCCAAGAGGATGGAATACCGATTATGCGCATAATCGAAAGGTGAAGTCGTATGAAGTTGAAACACATTGGTACGAAAAATGGAATCAATTTTGTACGAATGATTGTCGCGTTCCAAAATTTATTGGATCATTTTCTGAAGGGAAAGATCAATGGATTATTTTGGAGGATTTGAATGCGAACTTTCCTTTGCGAAAACAGCAACTTGATTTGTCAGAAGTTAAAGTTTGTTTGAAATGGTTGGCAAATTTTCATATGACATTCTTAAATCAAAAGCCTACCGGTTTGTGGGATATAGGAACGTACTGGAATTTGAAAACGCGACCAGATGAATTTGAAAAAATTGAACAACAAGAATTAAAGTCAAAAGCACATTTAATTGATGAATTATTAAACCAATGCAACTTTCAAACGATTGTTCATGGAGATGCGAAACTCGCTAATTTTTGCTTTTCCGAAAATGGTGAAACGATAGCTGCGGTAGATTTTCAATATGTTGGGGGTGGTTGTGGAATGAAAGATGTTGCTTACTTTTTGGGAAGTTGTCTTTCAAGTTCAGAATGTGAAGAATATCAAGACGAGTTACTGAATTTCTATTTTTCAGAATTACAAAAAGCTTTCGACGATAGTCGGACTGAAGCTGGCGCATTCATTTTTGATTTCAAAGAATTGGAGGCCGAATGGAGAAATATGTATCCTATTGCCTGCGCAGATTTTACGCGATTTTTATTAGGTTGGATGCCTTCTCATCAAAAAGTAAATAACTACAATCTTAATTTGCTGCATTCAGTTTTATCCAGTTTGTAGCAATAGGAAATAGTAGCGACAAATCAAAACCAATCATTTTATTGAATGAAGTTTATTCCGAACCCTATCCTCAAGATTCTAAGAATCCCACTAAATTGAAACGTCGAGTAGCCCCTTGCATTTGAATTAATAAGCTTTTACCATTTCTTTGGGCCAAATTCCCTGTAATTCTCTATGATCTTCCAATATTCATGACATTTAGCTTGTAATTCTTTTAAAAACTTGGAATTAGGCTTTGTTGTTTCTGGCGATAAACCATAAGGCTCCTCGCACATATTATAAAGGCTTTCTAGTATTGGTTTACTAACCGATCCACTTTTATAAACAACCACAGCACCTAAAGGAGGTCTTCCATTTTTTACTTCACTAAGTGAAATGGCTTCAATATCCTCAGCAAAACTTTCTCGTTCCTCAGGTTCTCGAAAATCATACCCTGAATCTGAACTGGTATTCAACCTTGAATAGGTAACTGTTTTATTTTTCACGGCTAAATCAATTAGCGTCTCTCTTATTTCTCTATTAACGTATATCTCTTCCATAATGCAGTATTGTAACGGCAAATGTAAGATTTTATTCGGTGTATGTTTACGAGGCGTTCACTATCAGCGGTAATCATTTAATTAATGATAAACTTTTCTTTTAAAACTTAATGTATGTGGTTTTCATTTCAAAATATTGACAATTTAGATTGTGTTGTAAACTCTTCTAAAAATTTCATCCCTTTATATGAATTTCCTTTTTGATTCAATTTAGGACTCCATACAGCAATTGCATATTGATCAGGATGAATTGCAATAATTCCTCCGCCAACTCCGCTTTTTCCAGGAAGTCCAACTTTAAAGGCGAATTCTCCAGATTCGTCATAAAACCCACAGGTTTGCATTAAGGCATTTATTCTTTTTGATCGACTTTCATTCAGAATTGAATTGTGGTTGTGAATTCCTTGACCATTGTTGGCTAGGAACAGGAACAATTCTGAAAGTTCTTTGCAACTCATTTCAAGTGAGCAAAGATCAAAATAGAAATCAAGAACATCTGACGGTTCATTTTCAATGTTTCCAAATGATTTAATAAAATTGCATAAGGCTACGTTTCTATATCCTACAGCTTTCTCTGATTCTGCTATTTTACTTGAATACTCCAATGTTGTATTATTAGAGATGCTTCGGACATAGTCTAAAAAATCTTGTTTCGGATTATCTAAATTGCTTAGAAGAATATCTGATATTACGATTGCTCCAGCATTCAAAAATGGATTTCTAGGTATACCTTTATCAGCTTCAAGTTGGACAAGGGAATTAAATGGCGTACCAGAAGGTTCTACACCGACTCTGTTCCATATCTCACCACCAAGTATACTATAGGCCAAACTTAGTGATAGTACTTTAGCAATACTCTGAATAGAGAATTTGTCGTAACAATTTCCTATACCAAAATTGATCTTATCAATTGTCGATATGTGCACTCCAAATTTCCCTGAATCGACAAGCGCTAGTTCGGGAATGTAAGACGCTGTTTCTCCTTTGTCTTCTAAACTTTTTACTTTCTGATAGGCGTCTTGAATTATTTCTTCAAAATTCACATTTCTTTACTTTAATTAACCGTACACAAGGATTGGCTAAACGTTCCTTACTGTAAGTTAGAAAAATTAATGAAAATTAGATGGTTGTACGCAGTTTTCATAGTCAAGCTCTGCTACTAAATCTTCTTTTTCACATTATTCAATCACTTCGTTTTTTGGTTGATTTGAAGCTGAAATAGGTTTGCATTTGTAATGCTTAAATTAATGTGAAGGCGCCAAGCATAAAGTAATGAGCTAATAATTATGACTTTAGTTTTTCTGAATGACTTCACAATTCGGCAATAACTTGATTAAGGACAGCTTCCTTTCTTCGGTCAAAAGTGTGCCAACAATATCAATAGTTTTCAAGTTTTCCAATTGAGCAATGGATTCAGGAATAATGGTCAACGGATTGTTATAAGACAGGTCTAGCAATTCCAAGCTCTTAATTTCAAATAGCGAGATATTAATTGCGTTAAGTCTATTCGAACCGATCAGTAAGGTTTTTAATTTTTTAAGATTAGAAATACTGTTCGGAATACTGACAATTTGATTTATCATTATGTCTAGATATTCTAAGTTTTGTAAGGCGCAAACTTCTTCTGGAATGCAATAAAATCGATTTGATCCAAGATTCAATGTCTTGAGAAATTGGAGTTTTGTGAAAGAGGACGGTAATGTGTCGAGCAGATTCTTAGTTAGATTTAAGTTTTCCAGTTTTGTAAGATTTCCAATAAATTCCGGGAGATGTAAAATTGAACAAAATGAGAAGTTCAAAGTTGTCAAATTGTTAAGGTGCCTTATTTGAGTTGGGAATATGCTGATTGGATTTTGAGCAAGCTCAAGATTTTCTAAGTTGGTGAGACTTGAAAAGGAGTTCGGTAATTCTTCAATAAGATTCCCTCTTAAATTAATTCTTTTGAGCCCCTTAAGTTGACCAATATTATCTGGTAACTCTGTTAAATGATTAAATGAAAGGTTTACGGTTTCTAAGTTTTTAAAGAGGAATAAATCAGTAGGGAAAACCTGAAGGCTTTGGAAAGACAAATTAAGATGATAGACGCTATCAGGATTTTCCATTGCTTTGTCTAAATCTTTGTAAAGTCTATTTTGCGCCGAAATAACTATATTAGTTTGCGTCCACAAAATTTGTGAAACTCCAAAAACCAAAAAACACATTATTGAAAGTCTCATAGTAATAGTTGTTAGTGTTTAAATAAAAATAAGCATTTCTACCAAACAGTGTTGCTGTGATTTTTATTTTGTGTTAGGAGTAGTTTTCTCTGACAAAGAATCTGTAACTCAATTCCAGATGGTAATATCCGTTATTGTCCCAAATCTTTACATAGAAGGTAGTTCGGTCTGTATAATTTTCAGAATCAATCATTTTAATAGGTATGACAAGTGAATCAGCTATTTCGTCGATCTGAATCCCCTTAGGCCTCCTTGCATTAGGTTCAATCCAGTTATATAGATATTCATTATCGCTATTGCACATTTTCATTTTAATACCTAAAAATGCCTTATCATCTTTTGATTCATAATCACCGAATCCATAAATGACGAAGGCATATTCTCCTTTTTTTGAAAGTGTATCATGAACCATGATGTCATTTTGTTTTAAATCATAAACACAGATTTGGCTCCGTTCAAATTTTCCAATCACAGATAGGTTGAACATTGAGCAAATTGCAATGGTGTATGAACCTTGAAGTGTGTCGTGACTTACTGTGTCAATTATTTGAGTTGTCCATTTGTATTTGCCTTCAGGGGGAAAACCATCAAAGAGCGGTGCGCGAACTTGATAAGGAATTTTGATGACATTAAATGAAGAATTTTCTTCTAATTGAATTAGAGTGTTTTCTGAAAAGTAATTGTCAATTGTGTCTCCAGAGTTTGAGACAATAATTGTTCTAAACACGTAGTTGTCAGACACTCCATTGACGTTATAGAAGTCCATTGAAATATGCTCCCCAAACATAACTCTGTTAGGATAATCATCACCATAAATTCGATTGATAGTAATTGAATCGCAATCCAAACCATTGACAACTTTTAAGATATTTTTATCTTTAAGAGGATTATTCGAAGTTGTAAAAGTTGTTGTGGTTTGATCAACAGTTTGACTATTGCTGTTGTAGGTTGTAACGATTTTAGTTGTACTGCTGTCAGTCTTATAATTCTCCTCAACCTTATATTCCGTTTCTGTACTTATACAGGAAACAACAGTGAATGCTAAGACTAAGAGGGGATACTTGTATTTCATGCGTTTTGGTTAATTAAACAAGCGGTGTTGGCGTTAGTTATTTATATTTTTTTACAAGATATTTCATTAAATTCATACTTTAATAAATTAGAAGTAATTGAATAAGAAGAGTTCAAATCTCGTTTTATTATCTCTTTTGCTTTTCCGTTGTTTAAATCACAAAGAATTAAATCTGAATTTTTCACAATGCATAAGATGTTTTAGACAGCAGTATCATTCTCCGAATATTCTTTTTGTTGTTTGATTCCATTCAAGTTCAACGGTTTTCTTTTCTTCTTGGTTTAGAGAAAAGTTACTATCACCATGAATTATTTTGTCGAAATAAATAATCAAACCCGAGCCTCTTTTGCCATCAACTTGAGTTTTCCCATATTCCGCAAATTTAATGGCTTCATCTTTTAATCCCATCCAGAATTTAATTCTGGCTAAATGAAGGGTAGTTAACATTGAATCTAGGGATAATTGATAGTTATCGAATTCTGAATTATGATTCTTTAAATCACTTAATGAAATTTTGTCGAAAGGGGAGGGGAAACCGTTAAATAAATTGAAATATGGTATAGCATCCTGTATAATCATTTTATGAATCAATTCGATTGATTCTTTAGTTTCCGACTCATTAGCGCCATAATCAACCATTTGTTTCCCGTTTTCAAGGAGAAGAGAATGTCTAGTAAAGCAGTCTATGGACTTAATTTTTTTTTTGTCAATTGGTAATTGGACACTATCAGGTAAAAAGTCAAGGTGTACGCCAATTTCAATATAACCTTCACCACCATATTTGCTGCCGTTGAGTTGTATCGTGTGAACGTAATTTCCTGATATTTTATTGAAATTAAAACCACTACCACTAAACCCTAATACTCTTAATTTAGGTGTGAGATACTTGGTGATACTCTTTTTGAATTCGGAGCTTTTGATATTATCATATAAGGTTTTTGAAATCATCTCACTTCGTTCCTTCTCTGAAAGTTCGTTTAACGTCCAATATCTCTTTGGAAGATTGGGACTTTTTTTCTTAGAACGGAAAAATTTCATCATGATAATTAATTACTGCTAAGGTTTGATTAAAATTAGTCATTTTTGGCCAACAGCTTTACTGCATTTTATTTTTTGTTATTTGCTGTTTTAATTACATTTCTTCAGTGAGACATTCGCTTTTTTCAATATTTCGTCTAAAGAATTCTGATATTCTTCATGATTCTTTTTGAATTCAGCTTTTTCAACTGTGTCTTCAATAGCAGATAATTGTTTTTGATAGAATAGGTCATTCTTGGGCTGTGAAAGTATTTTTTGAATGTAGCTGTAACATTTACATGACTTTTCTATATAAATTCCTGAATAAAATTCAGCCAAAACTAAAAGGTGTTGGGGACGCACTGGATTAATAACGTAGCCATTCTCAATAATTAGGTAAGGCTGACGCTCTGTTTCTTTAAAGTGAGACATAAAATCATCAAAATAATCTAATGCTATAATGTTATCCCCACTTCTAAAATAAGCCTCACCAAGAAAATAAAGTAAATTTCCAGATGTGTCCTTCAATATGAAGTCTTTTTGGCTGATAATCTTGTCATATTTCTCATGTATCGAATACAAATTCATTAAAGCCATAGCAAATTCTGAGTGATTTGGTGCGCTAACTCCTTTTTCATATCCCTTTTCGAAAGTAATAATGGCTGCTAATTCGTCACCCCCTCTTGATTGTGACATACCGTATTGCCATAACATGAAAAAATAATTGTCAGAATTTTTAGTTAGTTCACTTAAAAGTTCTGGAAGCACCTCTAGAGCCAAATCATTCTTATTTGTAAGAAAAGTCAGCAGCGATTTGATTGCTAAAACTTCTCTGTATTCTGAAGTGCCTTTATTGAAATTTGATAATAAATCGTTGCAGACTTCAATATATCCTACCCACTTGCTGGGATCACTTCTTTGAGGATTGAAAATTTCTGAATAAGCCATCTCATGGTTGTATTCTTCTTTATTCAATATTTCGGGTATATCCAATTCTAGTTGATCTGTCTTGTTTAATTGCCATCCATATTCGTTCCTAAACAAAAGTGCTGTTTCAAAATAGTTATCAGATTTTGAAACATTTAATGATAGATTATATAAAGAATCAATTTGTTTCAAATCACGTAAATTTCCATTCGGATATACAAATTTGCCTTCGGTAGTTTGCCCACAAGAACTTAGACAAAAAGTAAATGTTAAAATAATTAGTGCTGAACTAAGTAATGTGTGTTTTTTATTCATATGTTGGGTTCTATTGCAGATAACGGTGAGTATAAAATTCGTTTTAATGCATTTTTACACAGTGTTATGTTTTTTTCTTTTCTGCGTATTTAAAGCTTTCAAAATCAATCTGAAATTCAGAATTATCCGCCAGAATAAAATTCAGTCGACCTTTTGATTCAGTCAAGCTCCAAACTTTCACCATATAGATTTCACTTCCATTGATTGCCATAGGATCACTATGACCTAAAAATTCAGCATCCTTAAAATCGAAATATGATTCAATTATATGACCTCCTCTTGAATGACTGATTTCAACAGAAATTTGGTTTGAATCCACAATTGAATTAACGATTGCATCATGTAACCAATTTTCTGTTTTCGAATCTAAAACTTGAACTACACTTTTAATGGATTGATTTAATGATTTTTCATCTTGTTCAATTGCTATTAAGTGGTCTTCTTTTAATTCTTGATTTTCTGGAGGAATGAAACTTTCATCAGATAATATCGAACATGGTTTGTCTTTTCTGCTCAAATACTTTTTGTCTAAATCACTTTCAGGATTTATTCTATGCCAATGGTTTTTGCCTCCTCTACCAATCATAAGTTCGGTATGTGTTCTGTAGATAGCAGCGTCCCATCTGATTTCTTCGTCTGTATTTTTATTTTGAAAGTATTTTACCATTCTGGTCAATTAAACATAACGTAGGAGTATACATAGCGATAGCGCCGTATACCTTTTAATAGGTTGAAGATATAAATTTTTTATATATCTGAGGACGATTAAAAGGTATATGATGTATACTTGATGTTATAGCCTTTTTTTATAACTCATAGAATTCTTCACTAAAAATAGCCGGTCTTTTCATCCACTCTATTGATTCTAATTTACCCTCTGGACATTGATGTTCCATGAGTAGTTTTTGAACCCTATTTCTAATACGAACTTGTTCAACGTCCGTCAACCCAGGGGATAGTCCATTTTGTGTTCGGGAAGATATATTAGGATTGTAAACAACTCTAATAGAATAATAATCACAACCAATTATTTCTTTCGGTGCTTCATCAAAGTATAAGATGTATTCAGGTTTCATAAAATGATTTTTTACATCATCAACTTTGGCACTAAAAGTTGAGTCTTTTATCTTTGTAATGGAGTGTGATTCGGTAATTTTTTTCCAAGCATTTTTATCTAAGCACTTATCATTCAGATTGCCAATTTGAGAGGTCTTGGAGTTTACTCCGTAATGACATCCACTGAGAGATATTGATAATAATATTATATAGATTATATTCCTCATTTATTTTGATTGGCTATAACATCTGAATAAAGTGAATATTCACTTTATTCCTTTTTCAATAACCGCAGCAATGCGCAAGTTATTATAGTTATTGTGCAACTAAAATAGTGAAAAATTCAACCTATAATTTAAAATAGAGCAATCCACAAAAGCAAATCAATACACAATAAGCTTAAGTCGAAATACGCATTAAATAGAGCCTCAATAAAAAATCAACAACTTAAAACTCAAAAACCGTCTTAATCCCAACCGCTACTTTTGTAGCATTGGTCAACAGTTCAAATTCTAAAATAGAGTTTAACGGAATAGCTGGTGTGTCAACTGAACCAACAACTTCTATTGGTGCATCCAATTGCTTAAAGCAATTCTTTTGAATTTTAGCTGCAATGCTCAATGTGAATGTTGCCTCAATAGATTCTTCAGTAACTAATAAACATTTGCTGTGTTTATTCACTGCCGCAAAAACCATTTCTTCATCCCAAGGACTCAATGTTCTAAGGTCGATAATTTCAACCTGTCCAGGATAGTTTTCAGCTGCTTCAATAGACCAATAGACACCACGTCCATATGTGACGATTACTAATGATTCACCGCTTGCAATTTTATCAGCATCTGCTGCTTGAACCAAACGCGCTTTCCCAAATGGAATGACATAGTCTTCACTTGGTTCAACGGTAATGGCGCCTTCTGTTCCTTTAATCTTACTCCAATACAAGCCTTTATGTTCTAACATAACAACTGGATTGGGATCATAGAAAGCAGCTTTCATTAATCCTTTTAAATCGGCTCCTGTAGAAGGGTAGGCCACTTTAATTCCGCGAATATTGGTAACGATAGATTCAACGCTGGAAGAATGATAAGGACCACCGCTTCCGTACGCGCCTATAGGCACACGGATAATTGCACTCACAGGCCATTTTCCATTCGATAAATAATAAGATCGACTTACTTCCGTAAAAAGTTGATTGAGTCCAGGCCATATATAATCGGCAAATTGAACTTCAACGATAGGTTTTAATCCTACAGCTGACATTCCTACTGTGCTTCCGATAATAAATGCTTCTTGAATTGGTGTATTGAATACACGCTCATCTCCAAATTGTTGTGCCAAAGTTGCGGCTTCTCTAAATACACCACCTAATCTTCCGCCAACATCTTGTCCGTATAACAAGGCTTCTGGGTGTTTTGTGAGTATTTCACGAATTCCAAACAAAGCACTGTCAACCATTACTGTTGGTTTTTTGCCTGCAGGTTCACGTTCACCTTGTTCTTCTGTAATTGGAGTAGGTGCAAAGTAAAAATCTGTTAAACTAGAAGGATCGGGATCGTCTGAATTAAAAGCTCTATCAAAATCTGTATCGACTTTGGTTTTAACTTCGGCTTCAATCGCAATTAAATCACTTTCAGCAATCCCGGCACTTACGGCCAAGTTTTTAAGTTTCGGATAAGGATCGCGCAAACCTGCTTCTTCTAAATCATCACGATACCATTCCATACGTACACCAGAAGTATGGTGATTTAGTAAAGGAACTTTCGCGTGTATTAAAAAAGGGCGTCTTTCTTTTCTGATTTTCGCAAATACTTTTTTAATGGTTTGAAAAGAAGTTTCAAAGTCTGTTCCGTCAATGGTAACAACTTCTAATCCTTTAAAACCTTGAGCGTAATGACTAATATCTTGTGCACGAATTTCATCTGCATGTGCAGAAATATCCCACTCGTTATCTTGAACTAAATATAGGATTGGAAATTGCTTTAATGCAGCCATTTGAAATGCCTCGGAAACTTCTCCCTCAGTACATGACGCATCTCCCAATGAGCAAACCACGACAGGATCATCTCCGCCAAAATCGTCTGCTAAACCTAGCTTTTCTTTATATTGAATCCCCATTGCAATTCCGGTAGTAGGTATGGCTTGCATTCCTGTTGCCGAAGATTGATGTGGAATTTTTGGCATATTATCGCGATCTAGACTTGGATGGCAATAATAAGTTCTTCCGCCTGAAAAAGGATCATCCTTTTTGGCGAAAACCTGCAACATAATTTCCCAAGGTTCCATTCCAATTCCTAATAGAATTGAATCATCTCTATAGTATGGTGAAACCCAATCTTGTGGTTTTAATTGCATTCCAACAGCCAGCTGAATGGCTTCGTGTCCGCGGGAAGTTGCATGCACGTATTTTGCCGTAACTTTTGCGTTTTCCTCGTACTTCTCAGCCATTGTTTTGGCCGTACACATTAATTCAAATGCTTGCCGAATGTCTTTTTTACTTGTTTTTATTGTCTTTTTCTTTTTTCCCGTAGCCGTCTCTGACATAAATTAAGTCTAATTTAATTTGGCAGCAATTTACAAAATATAGTGCAGATTCTTTGCCAGAATGTTGCCCAAATTGGGATTCTGTTAATTTGTGTTGTACAATCCGTCAGTAGACGATTAGAGTTTCTACCGTTACTTTTCTAAAGATAAGTATCTAGAAACTTAAGTGTTGCTGCTTGACCCGAATTGTAAAGCTTATCCTTTTCTTCTTTTGTCAATGAAAAATTGGTAGCTGAAATTCCGAAATCATTTATATTTACTGATCTTTCTTTCTCTGAGGCATCTTTTTCGTAGTCAATTTTTTGTGAATCGAGTAACATATTAAAAACCGTTTTCACATAATCAACAATATGGTCATAGTCCAAATCTGAAGGTTCTTTTGGCTCATTCAATTTCCCAAAATGAAACCCAATTGTTTGTGGATTTGATCCGTCCTTATCGAAACAGGTAATTGGATAATTATAGGTAACACCACCATCTACATAAATATGTTCATCCGGAATTCCATTGGAAAATTTCCAAGCCCGAAAAAAGATGGGAATAGACATTGATGCACGAACGGCCTCTGCAACAATGGCGTTTGGTGTGGTGTCAACCGAAAATTCTCGCGCTTCAGACAAATTCAAATCTGAGGCAAATAATTTTAAATCGTGATATCCTTTGTCTTTTAAATCTTGGAAAGTGCTGGTGTTAGGTAAGCCAATATCCGTAAAAAATTTTTCAATAAAATTAAGCAAGACCTGGCCTTTATACAAGCCGTATTTTGTAACAATTTTTAATGGATTCCAATGGTCTTCAAATGTTTTAAAATCTGTATTGTTGACCACTTTAGTAATGGTAGCTGCATCATACTTTAAACTAACTAGTGCAGCGGTAATGGCTCCGGCAGAAGTGCCAGCGACGCGTTTTACATCTTTCAAAATATTTTTAGTTTCTAGGGCTTGAAGCGCTCCGGCATATGCAATGCCTTTTACGCCACCACCTTCAAAAACAAGGTTTTCAATTTTCATAAGCTATTGTTTTGTGTTCAGTTAGGTTTGAAGAACAAGTTAAGATTTATTCAAGAATTAAACTTGTATGCGTCCAAAAAAATTAGATTGAATGCTTTTTACATCTGATTTAATTCTGCCCAATTCAATATGAATCATGCGCGATATTTGTATATTGTAGCAAGAACCTAATTATCAAATCCCAAATTGCAAAACTTAACACATGGTACCTAATACTAAACTATCCAAACCTCGAGTTTCGCAATACTTGCACCTCAGTGTTCTAGTTTTCTTATATACTAACATCTAACATCTAACATCTAACATCTAACATCTAACATCTAACATCTAACATCTAACATCTAACATCTAACATCTAACATCTAACATCTATGAAAACCAATAACAAAAACTTAATAATGGTAACCGGTGCAGCAGCCCGAATTTCGCAAGAAGTAGCTTGCATTGACAAGCTAAGATCAGAGAAAGGGATGCGCATCTCCCAAAAAGACACAATTTTAGCAGGATTTAGTTCTGGGTCAGTCAATCTATTGGCCTTGAATTCTTGTTTTAGAGATGATGCTCCATTGAGTTGGGACATTGATTATAAAGCAGACCTATTATGGAAGTTGACAAATGATCAAATATATAAGCACGGTGGTCTGCATCTTTCACTTTTAAATACGAGTCCATTTCGTGAAACATTAAATGGGTTTTTGGCTAAAGCTGATATGAGCACCTTTGGTGATTTACCATTCGAATCTTTTGTCTTGACTTTGTCTGATCATGAACATAATACAGAGTGGGCCAATAATTTTGAATCGACGAATCAACGTGGGCTGGTGGCTTCTGATTTATTTATGGCTTCAACGGCTATTCCTGTTATTTTTCCATGGCAAAAAATTGGAGATACCAATAGTTCAGAACGCAATTTTCCAAGTGGTCATTTTAGTGACGGGGGAACCAAAGGGCAGTTCATAAATTTTGAAGAGACTATTGGTGCATACGTTTTAGAAAATGGACCATTTGAATCACTTGATATTATTAGCCCAATGCGTGAATCAGGAACAGATGCGCAAGCAGAATTAGACGCTGGTTTGAAAGCAATTGGAATTACGGAATTTGTAAAAGATAAGCTCGGCAATTTTGCAGCAGGACATTCTTTTGGCGCTTTCTTAACGTTTTTAGAAGCAGTTCAAGCATGGCAAGCAACAAACGGCCCCTTGGCAAATTCAATTACAGTAAATATTCCAAGAATGGCCAAAAACTTTGGGATTCTAGATTTTAATGTTGAGGAAGCTGAATACAATGCCGTTTGTAATTGGATTGATGCAAATCCGAATGATTTTGCTGTGCCATTAGATGAATTTGTCAGTAGACATCAAACTGCTTAGGGCAAATAATTTATAAAATACTTTTTTTGATTGGTCACCTTTTAAAATTTGGGTGCACTAATTGAAAAAACGTTATGAATTATTTGAAAAACACGCTTGTTTTATTGTTGCTAATTTCCGCGTCATTCACATCCGTGGCTCAAAGTGCTCTGTCAATTGAAAAAGGAGATATTTTAATAAATCCATCCATAACATTGGGTTGGTATGACTACGGCTATTCTTGGGACGTTGTTAATATTTTGCCACCAGTTGCGCTTAATTTTGAATATGCCAGCACCAATTATTTGAGTTTTGGATTGGAGGCCGAGTATGGTTTAAGACGTTATAAAGACAACCTTTTTACTTCAAGTGATTATTTGTATAAATATGAATACAAAACGGTGAATTTTAGAGGTTCGTTTCATTATTTGGATTTTTTAAAGAATATGTTAGAGGATAAATTAGGCGGATTCAATTCAGATAAGCTTGATTTTTATATTGGCGTATCAACTGGTTTATTATGGATTAATACAACCGAAAAATGGGACCAAACAGGGACAGAGGTTCAACACGAGCGCAAGACCTTTGATTCTACATTGAGATTTGGATATTTTGCAGGTTTTAGATATTATTTTTCAAATCGATTCGGCGCCTTTTTAGAAACGGGTAAAAATCCAATGGGTTGGGCAAAAGTAGGGCTTACATTGAAGTTATAACACACGTTTAAATTTTTGGAAAAAATCCCATTTAGAGCATTATAAGTAGTGTGTTTTAAATGGGTTTTTTCAATTTCATATGTATAAACTTGAGTTTTGGTGTGAAGTTTGGATAGAACTGCAGTAAAGGGAATACTACCATTTATGTAATAATCAGCTAAAAAAGCAGATTTTATTCCTATTTTTACGAATCAATTTTAAATGATTTAGAAGCGCAATTTATTCAAGATTAAGGTATTGTGATTCTTTAAAAAACACATATGAAAAAATTACTTTTATTCCTATTGATAGGCGCTACAGCTAACGTTGCACAGGCCCAGCAAGAATTAACACTTGAAGATGCTGTATTGCAACAATACGGAAAATTTTATCCTAGCAGAACAGTTGCTGTTAATTGGATTCCAGGTACACAAAACTTTTCCTTTCTTTCGGCAGATTATCAAACCCTTTTAATGGGGAATGCTAAAAACGATAAAACAAGTACAATTATTACCACAGCAGAATTGGCAGCCATGACTGGTGCTGAACCGCGCAGTGCGTATGTAGAAGAGTGGGTAGACGAAAATTCATTCTATACGACAATTGGAGAGCAATATTTTTTAATTAAACTAAAAGAAAAAACCGGTGAAGCTATTGCTGCATTCCCTAGCTCATCTGAAGCAACAGATTTCACAAGCGCATCAAACAGTTTAGCGTATACAGTAGATAATAAATTATTTGTTTCAAGCTTATCATTTCCAGTTTCCCAAACAGAAGATGATGTGGTTTCTGGACAAGCAATTGCTAGAAGTGAATTTGGAATTACAAAAGGAACTTTTTGGTCGAATAATGGTCAAGTGTTGGCTTATTACCAAAAAAATGAAAAGTACGTTGCTAATTATCCTTTATTGAATATTGATACTCCTACAGGTTCATTAAAATCAATTAAGTATCCAATGGCAGGTCAAAAAAGTGAGAAACCGGCAGTTGTCATTTTTAATGTTGCCGCCAATGAATCTGTTACGGTTAAACCTAGCGGAAAGGCTGATGATTATTTAACCAATTTTGGATGGGGACCGAAAGATGAATATTTCTATATCGCTGAGGTGAACCGTGGTCAAAATCACATGAAGTTGAATAAATACAACACTAAAACAGGTGCAATTGAAAAAACTTTATTCGAAGAAAAAAGCGATAAATGGGTTGAACCAGAACACCCAGTATACTTTGTAAATGACAATGAGTTTATTTGGATGAGTGAACGTGATGGTTTCATGAACTTATATCTTTATGATGATCAAGGAAGTTTAGTGAGACAATTGACAAAAAATAAATGGGTGGTTCAAGAGATTCTTGGACATGATGATGCTGGTAATGTTTATTTCCAAGGAACGGGGCCAAGCTCTATGGAACAACATTGTTATAAAGTTGAACTTAAATCGGGTAAACAAACACAATTAACAGAAGGTGAAGGCACGCATAATGTTTCGTTTTCGTCTGATTATACATTGATGTATGATAAAATGTCTTCTAACTATATTCCAAACAAGGAATCAATTTACGACCTTTCAAAAGGGAAATTATTGAGAGAAGTGTTGGTTGCAGCTAATCCTTATAAAGGCGTTGTAATGGGGAAAGCTGAAATTGGAACCATTAAAGCTGCTGACGGTAAAACAGATTTAAATTACCGTTTAATTAAACCAAGCAACTTCGATCCTAAGAAAAAATATCCCGTATTGGTATATGTTTATGGAGGACCACATGCACAAATGATTACCAATTCATGGTTAAGCAGCGCAAGTTTATGGATGTATTGGATGGCCGAACAAGGTTATTTAGTGTATACATTAGACAATCGAGGATCTGCCAATCGTGGGTTTGAATTTGAAAGCGTAATTCACCGCCAATTAGGTACAGCCGAAATGGCCGACCAAATGGAAGGTGTAAAACACTTGAAATCTTTGCCATTTGTTAATGCTAATCGTTTAGCGGTACATGGTTGGAGTTTTGGAGGATTTATGACAACCTCATTAATGCTGCGTGAAGCAGGTGTGTTTAATGTTGGTGTTGCAGGTGGTCCAGTAACAGATTGGAGTTATTATGAAATAATGTACGGTGAACGTTATATGGATACACCAAAAGAAAATGAGGAAGGCTACAAAGCGAATAACTTAAAGAACCATGTTGCCAAATTAAAAGGCGATTTATTATTAATTCATGGGACTATGGATGATGTTGTGGTAATGCAACATAACCTAAGCTTAGTAAAGGCCTTTATTGAGGAAGGAATTCAAATGGACTTTTTCCCTTATCCAATGCACAAACACAATGTTCGTGGGAAAGACCGCGTTCACTTAATGCAAAAAGTATTGGATTACGTGATTGACAATAATAAGTAAAAAACTGAGTCATATATTATAATCCCCTTGATCCATCAAGGGGATTATAAGTTTAAATAAGTTCTATTAAATTGACGATATGCGGTGCTTTCTTTTAACGCTATCCTTGCTGTTTTCATTCGCATCATTTGGGGCTGCTAATGATATTCTTGATTCTCTATTGTCTGAATTGTCAGCTTTAGAATTTCAAAATTCAACGGAAGATTTAAGAAAGAAGGCCGGTATCTGTAGTGATCTTTCAGATGAGTATAATCTAAAATACGGTGATCAAGATTATTCACGGACCTATCTCTTACAATCCAAAGCATTTTTAGAGGAAATCATTAAAAATAAAAGTAATACTATACCTGAAGATCTAATCAACCTAACTGATGGTTATCGGAAATTGTTTTTATACGAGTTAAGCAGAGGGAAGTTAGAAGCTTCTGAGGAGTACTTAGCGCAATATGAAAATCTCCTTCGGGGAATGAAAGGCAGAGTTTCCAAAGAAGCCTATAATCAAGCTCAGTACGAGTATAATCATTCAATGTTTGGCAAAAGTCTTATGGCGGGTGATTTTCATAAGGGGGGTGAATACTTGGATATAGCTTTAGATATAGCCTCATCAGATTCTAATTTATTCCTTTGGCGAGCCAGTATTATGAGTGTGCAATCCGTTTGTCATACTGGCAAAGGTGAACACGAAGAAGCCATTGCTGTGGCTAAAAAAGCACGTGAATTATATGAAACGGAGATACGGCCAGAAATGCCATTGGATCGTTTTGTTTTTTTTGAGTTACGTGCTATGAAGGCGGCCGGGAAATTCGAGTCTATTATAAAGCACATAGAGCAATTTAGCGCTTATGATAACCTAGAAAGTATGGAGACTTATCTAGATGAAAATAAAGAAATGGTAACGCGCAGTTTTTTCTTAAACATATTTTTAGTTGGTTCGGCATATAGAGAATTATATAAAGTAAATAATGAGAAGGAATTAATTGAAGCCTCTTTTAAATGGATTTGTACAGGATTCAATATTGGTGAAAAATTAACCGTAAAAAATGATGGTGATCGAATAGGAAATATAATCCTAAAGCCAAAAGAGAAAATCGTTAGCCTCTTAGAAACATACTCCGAATTGTCTAATAATTATGGTGCAAATGACACTGGTGTAATCGAAATTATTCGAATTTTAGATTCCTATCAATCAAGCCGTCTACATCAAGAAAGGGTCTCAAATTCTGTTAATTCAGAAATGTGGGCAAGGGAAAAGGAGATAAAAAACGAAATTACTTTTATCAATTCAAAAATCGAGGAATATGGACAATCTCCTGAATATGAAAGTGAAATTAAAGCTTCTAATCAGCGATTTAATGAACTTTCTAATGAGCTTGCTCAAATTAAAAAAAAGAATAAAAAAGAGAAAGTATTAGAGGCGTATAAATTGAACAGTTCAGAGTATAGTGGGGTACTTACTTCACATCTGAACAAGCATTCTGTTACATTATTGACTTATTTTTATGCGAATGAGATTGAAACCCTTTTTATAATAGGATTAGATAAGGACTCCGCTTTTTACGAGGCGATAGTTATACCTGACTTTGTTAATAATATAGAAGAATCATATCAGCTCAATTCCGCACTGCAAACAGAAGTTGAAGCAATTGAAAAGCAAAAACATTTAAATAACCTGCTTTATAAATATTTAATAGCTCCAGTTGAAAATCACTTAGAAACCCATCAGCTTTTGATTTACCCGCTCAATGAATTAAGTTTTGTGAGTTTTGATGCTTTAATAGATGATGACCAAGCGTATTTAATTCATGCTTACAATTTTCAATATACGAGTTCTATTTTTTCAATTATATCTGAAAAGCGGGAGAAACTTGAAAATAATGAGGTCTTAAGTTTTTATCCGAGTAATTATGGAAATGACTCCTTGGTGAAGTTGTTTAATGCGCAAGGTGAGGTGCAACAAATTGGAGAATTAATCGGTGCAACAACATTAAAAGAAAAAGAAGCAAGTAAATCCAACTTTTTGAATTATGCATCTGGTAAAAAACTGGTGCACTTGGCTACGCATTCAGTTTTAAATTTTGAAAAACCTTATGAATCATATATTTTATTTGAGGCTACAAATGATTCGGTAGATAATAAACTATATGCATATGAAATTTTTCCGCAGATAATTGATTGTGAAATGGTTACGTTGAGTTCGTGTAATTCGGCAAAAGGGAAAATAGAAGAGGGGATAGGATTGGTGAGTTTGGCAAATGCATTTTATTTTGCAGGGGTTCCAGCGACAGTAAGCAGCATGTGGAGTGCTCAGGATAAAAGTTCGTCAGAGATTATGGTAGACTTTTACGCCAATTTAAAATTGGGTTTGAGCAAATCAGAAAGTATGCAACGTGCTAAAATTGCTTATTTAAGTAAGGCTGATAAGTTGAAAAAACAACCGTTTTTTTGGGCGAATTATGTGGTTTATGGCAGCGATCAACCCCTTTATGAAAAAGGAGGAAGCGCCTCTTGGTGGAAGTATTTATTTGGAACAGGTTTAGTAATTGTCCTACTTGTTTTAGGACGTAAATTATTCTAGTTCAACTAATAATTCTTGCGCATTGGAATAGTAGTCACTCTCTTTTTGAATTTCCGACAGTGCTTCTTTGGACTTTTGAACAGCATCCTTTCCAAGATAGGCTAATGCTAAGTGGTATTCAGCAATTTCCTTAAAAATTCCATCAGAGGTAATCACCAGTTGAAAAGAATTTATTGCAGCATCATATTCATTAACGGCTAAATGTGCTTCTCCTTTGTAGAATTGAGCGCTTGCATTTTTAGGATAGTTTTCGAAAAGTGTGATTGCGGCACTATATTCCTTCTTTTCATAATGCCTCATACCTTCATCTATATCTTCTTTTTCACCTCTAACGGTTAAAATATTATCATAAGGTTCAAAATTAGCTGCTAACAAATCTTGATTATTAGGTTGGCCAACAAAGTAAAGTACAGAAACGAGTAAAATAATCAGAATGGAAGCTGCCAAAGCAATAAAGCGAATTGGAATAATCCGTCCTTGCTTTGTTGCTTTTTCAATCGGTGCTTTATCCCATTGCTTCAGTTGCTCCTTAAAAGCAATAACTTCTGCATCAACTAAATCTTTCTCAAATCCTTGAAAGGCTTCAAATTCAGTCTTAAAAGCAGGTTCGTTAATTAACCTCTCCTCAAAACTTGAGCGTTCCTCAGTACTTAACCCATCTTGAAGATAAGCATCAAATAATTCAATATGTTCGGCGCTAAAGTCCATTTATTGTCGCATTTGTTTTTTTAATTTTTCGAGGCATAAATATTTTTTCTTTTTAGCGCCTTGCTCATTTTTATAGCCCGTTTTTGTCGCAATCGCCTCCATACTATTCTGTTCCCAATAAAAAAGCTTTAATATGGTTTTGCAAGGATCTCCCATGCTATTAATTTCAAAAGCTAGTTTTAATTTTCTAGCATCATCAACTTCGTCTCCATCAAATGCGTTTCCTAGCAAATCTATCGTTCCAAAAGCCAGGTCTGGATCTGCATCAATGGCAATTTTATCACTGCTTTGTTCTCGCCACCACTCGCGGACAATCATTTTGCCAATTCCGAATAAATAGGTTTCAATTGTTGCCTCTAAATCATCTAATTTTCCACGTTTCACATTAAAAAACAAGACAGTAAAACTGCGCTGGTAAATTTCACTGCACGCTTCTTGTTCACCAATTTTATACTTCCCTTTCAGCCAATTCACAAATTTCGGCTTGAATTCACCATAAATCCGCTGGACAACCCTTTCATCTTGATCTCTAATCGACTGTATTGTAGCTTTTTTGTTCAATTAATGAAGTGTAAAATGAATAGGTAACCGTATTGTGAAAGTTTCTTTTTTGTTAAAAATAAAAAAAAACTTTGTGCGACTGGTCACCTTCTGTTTTTTTTGGTCATTAAAGAACAAAATAAAAATTGATAAAAATGAAAAACATGAAATTTACAAGAGCCATAGTAGTTGCTTTGATCGGAATTAGTGCGGTAACAACAGGGTGTAAAAAAGAAGGTTGTACAGATCCTGTAGCGGATAATTATAATGATAAAGCAAATCATGATGACAACTCATGTACTTATGATGGTGTAGATGATGATACAACAATAATTGATGGTTCGGTTCTTTATGTTACTGAAGACGTTACTGCACCAACCGTATGGAATTCAGCGCGTGTTGAGGTTTGTGGCGACATTAATGTTACTGCGGCACTAACAATCCCCGCTGGGGTGAATTTATTTATGTGCGCTGGGGCATCTTTGGAAATTCAAGAAACGGGCTCTTTAACTGCGGTTGGTACGGCACTAAATCCGATTATTTTTAAAGGAGATGTTGCGAGTCCAGGTTATTGGGAAGGAATAGGAATTCTTTCTAATAACCCGAATAATCAATTCGATTATGTTACCGTTTCAGATGCCGGTAGTTATTGGGCATGGGATTATGCAAACGTTTATGTTAATGGGCTTTCAAAATTATCTGTTCAAAATTCTACTTTTTCTAACAGTGAAGGAAACGGATTGTATTTAGAGGCGAGTGCATCTTTTCCCATTTTTTCGAACAATTCTTTTTCAAATAACACAAAGGCCGGATTGAATATTTTGGCGACACAAGTAGGTTCTATAGATGGAGCCTCTAACTACAATATTTCTAATGGAGAAGATTTTATTCATGTGAGAGGTGCCACTATTAGCAATAATACCACTTGGGCAGCGACAACAACACCGCTTTTAATTCATGACAATGTGGATGTTACTGCGGGGTTAACAATAAGTGCAGGATCAAATATCTTAATGGAGGCTGACGCTTCGATAGAGGTAGAGGAGTCAGGTTATTTGACTGCCTTAGGAACGGCATCTCAGCCAATCTCTATTCAAGGAAGATTTACTTCTGCAGGTTATTGGCGTGGGATAATTATAAAATCTAATAATCCAAATAACCAAATGACCTATGTGAATTTCAATGATGGAGGAAGTTATTGGGCGTATGATTATGCTACGTTAGATATAAGAGGCCGTTTAGCAATTGATAACTGCGCTATTACGAATTCAAATAGTTGGGCCATAGTTGCGGGAGGTTCAGCTGCTATTTACTGCTCAGGAGCTGTTCAAACAGATGCTGCTGGTGTACAATCCGTAAATTCAATTTCAGGGAATGGAGTTGGTCCTGATGCAGATTGTATGGATGGGGGATGTACGGTTCTTTTCTTGTAATTCTTTATCGCGTTTAATTTTAAATATCAAAATGTATTAATAAAACAACCGCTTAGAGAAATCTAAGCGGTTGTTTTATTCGTATCTATCTGCAATCAATGTTAAAAGAGTTTAATTATCTTTATTGAATGCGCATCACGCTAGTTCTCATAGTCTGTTTATTTCAATCCTTAACATCTTTCGGTCAATATCCGAATGAAATTATTATAACAGATGAAAATTTAGGCATTTCATTGGGCGAAAATGTTGCTTTTTTTGAAGACGTCAAAGGTTCTTACGAGGATATTTCAACTGTGCTAACACTAAAGGAGACGGCATTTGAAACCAGCGGACAATCCATACCAGATTTTAATTTTACGGCAAATAGATTTTGGCTGCGTTTTACATTAACCAATCACACTGAAAATGGCAATTTTATTTTTGAAACAGGAAGGACTGTTACAAATAAAGTAGAGTTTTTTGAGGTAGGAGCAGATGGTGTGGAGCAACATTATATCAGTGGAGATGATTTTGCCTATGACGATAAGGAAATTGAACACCGTAAAAACCTTTTCCCAATAGCATTAGAGAAAAATGAATCAAAAACCTTCTATGTCAAGTTAGAAAGTGACGGTGAATTGTTATTTGCTCCAATCATTGTGCACGACCACATGGGCTTTTTTGCGGAGGACTTTAAAAATCAATTTAAGAATGGTTTTTATTATGGATTGATTGCCTTGGTCGTCATTATTTACTTTTTCTTTTTTCTGTTTCTCAGAGATCGTTCTTTTCTTTTTTACATTCTCTATGCATTTTCTCAGGGGGTCTTGCAATTTTCATTAGACGGTTATTCACACCATCATTTATTTCCAAAAGGGGGGTATTTTACCAGCCATGTTTTACTCGTGTTTGCTGGTTTAACGATATTGTTTTTATTGACTTATGTGAATCATTTTTTACAATTGAAGAAGCACAGTAAATCGCTCTGGAAAATTTTTTCAATTAGTCGATTTGCGATTGGTTTAATCATGCTCATGTCTTTGATTCCAGGTCCGCTTTACGAATTATCTTTCCCGATTATCAACGGCGCAAGTTTGTTTGGCGTTTTACTAGCGGCATACGCGATTATTCGACTGAAAACAAAAGGAGTAGAGGTGGATATGTTTTTTGCTATTGCCTTTATCATTTTGATTATTGGTGGAGTTGTATTTATTTTAGGAAATATGAGTGTTGTGGGAGATAAAATCATATCCTTAGGTGCTTTGAAAATAAGTTCGGCCTTAGAGTTTGTAGTACTCAGTATTTCAATGTCTAATAAGTACGGGAAATTGCAAAAAGAGAAGGAAGTCGCGCAATTATCTGCCCTTAAATCTTTAAAAGAAAAGAATGCAGTAATGGACGAAAGTAATGTTCGATTAGAGCTTCAAGTGAAAGAAAGAACGTCCGAGATTGAATTGCAAAAAGAAGAGTTAGCTAAAAATAACGAAGAGATTGTAAGCAGTATTAAATATGCACAACGAATTCAAGAAGCGATTCTCCCTTCTGATGAACATGTCAACAAATTAATTCCGAACGCATTTATTTTTTATCGGCCAAAAGATGTAGTAAGCGGCGATTTTTATTTTATAGAATCTACCAACTCGACCAATGTAAAAAGTGAAGATAAATATGTCTTATTTGCTGCGGTAGATTGCACAGGGCATGGTGTTCCTGGTGCTTTTATGAGCATTGTTGGTAATAATTTATTGAGTCAATCTCTGACCGAACCAGCAGTGAATTCGCCTGGAGAAGCATTGCTATATTTAAGCAAAGGAGTCAATAAAACGCTGCGTCGCACAATTGATGGTAAGATGATACGAGATGGGATGGATATTGCCATGTGTGCATTCAATCATGATCGTACTCAAATGTTTTTTGCGGGTGCTAAAAACCCACTGTACTTGCTTAGAAATAAGTCGGTCTTTGATGCCAATGAATTACAGCCAGCTATGCATGTTATTTCAGAATCAGATGATATGGTACTATTGGAAATTAAAGGAGATAAGCACCCTATAGGGCATAGTTCAGATGAAACAAAACCTTATACTAACCATGTTGTTAATTTACTAAAAGGCGATCAAATTTATGTATTTACAGATGGTTATGCGGATCAGTTTGGAGGGCCAAAAGGCAAAAAATTCAATTATCGTAGATACAGAGAATTATTAATGGGCATTGCTGAAAAGCCATTGACCGAGCAAAAATTGATCCTCGAAAATGAATTTGATAAATGGCTTGGGGACGAAGAGCAAATTGATGACGTACTCGTTATGAGCGTTAAAATTGACTGAATTTTCTATTGATTATGAGATCTATTTGCATAGGGCTTTTTTACGTTTGCGCCATTTTATTGGCAAGTTGTACGTCTTCAACTAAATCAGATAATTGGGGCGAATTCAAGGTTTATTATTTTGATTTTGATCAAGTGGAGCATTATTGCGATACAGCGTTTGTCAATGACCATGTTAAAGGCTATGAAGCAAATCATTATGATGAACTCTCACGTGAGAAACAATTGTTTTACGCCACTAGGTTTGATTGTGACCATTGGGACTATAAACTTTCAGACACAGCATTTATAGAAATTATTGAAGGTTTTAACTATATTAAAACGGTTCTTCCTCAAGAAAAACATAGCGCACTTGATGACGTTTTTCGAGAAAAGAGTTATGCTGGAGTTCCTGATATGTTCATGTGTCAAGCAGTGTACAGAGATATTTTGGTTTTCCGAAAAAAAAATAAAATTACAGGACTCGTAAAAATTTGTTTTATGTGTAGTCAAGTTTGCATAAGCGGAACAGAAGTTGACGTGAGTAATTTTCACACATTAAGAGCCTATAGAAAATTGTACGACCTTTTACAATAACTGCTAAGTAAATAAAAAAACGACCCTTTCGCAATGCAAAAAGGTCGTTTTCCATAGGGGGTTGGTTATTGTTTTTTAATTACCTGTAATCTCAAATTCAGTTCTTCTATTGTTTTGTCTTCCAGAAGCAGTTGCATTTGTGTCAACTGCTTTGTCAGATCCATAACCTTTAGCTACTAATCGATTGGCTGCAATGCCTTTACCTGTTAGGTAGCTTACAACAGCCTCAGCACGTGCTTGAGATAGTTTGATATTATTTTGAGCAGAACCGGTATTATCAGTATGTCCCGAAAGTTCAATTTTCAAACCAGGCACATCTTTCATCAATTTTACCAAGCGGTCTAGCTCTGTATTTGATTCAGATCGGATATTTGATTTACCTGTATCAAAGAATACGTTTCTCAAGGCAATTTTACTTCCAATTTTAATGTTTTTCAGCTCAATTGTTTTATTAACTAAGTTGTATGCACTTCCTTTTGGAATGTCAAAATTTTCTGAATGGAAAAGGTATCCGTCAGCTTTTACAGCAATACCATAATTACCGCCAGATTCTAGCGAGATTAAGAATTTACCAGTTGCGCTGTTTGTCGTAAATGATTCAACAATATCACCGCTCGTATTATCCGTTATTTCTATGATTGCCTCCACGGCTTTTTTGGTGATTGCATCCAATGTTTTACCTTTGAATACTGTCAACTCTGCCATACTGGTTACTTGAACTTCTCCAACTAATTCTGGATCTTGGATTGGTTTTGCTACTGAAGCTAATAAATAATCTTCTGTTGCCAGAGACGGTGATTTTTCTTCGCCCCAAAATGTTACCTTGTAAATGTCATATCCACCTTTTCCGCCTGCTCTGTTAGACGAGATGTAGGCGAATTTACCATTTGCAGTAGCTGCAAAAAAGTAGTCGTCATATGGTGTGTTAATTGGCGCACCCATATTCACAGGCTTCGTCCAGCCGCCTCCTTTAATTTTCTTCGCATAGAATATGTCATATCCACCCATAGAGTTGAACCCTTCTGAGGCGAAATACATTATTTTTCCATTCGGATGCAAATAAATTGGACCATCATTGAATTGAGAACTCACATCTAATACTTGTACAGGTAATCCATAAGATCGCTCTCTCTTCACCTTTACACCTGATACCATAATGTCATAACCGTTCTTTCCGCCTGGCTTATCCTTTGCAAAATAGATCGCTCTATCGTTAAAGTTATACGAAGCAAAACGCTCGTTTGATTTAAAATTGATATCTCGTGAAAAACTGATTGGGTCAGACCATGTGTCACCTTTTAAGTAGGACTCATAAATATCTGAATTACCTTGAGCATTTTGTTTACTCATCAACATTTTTGTTCCATTATAAGATAAGTTGTTAGAAATGTCGTTCCCTTCAGTATTAATTTTTCCCTTTAAAGCAGTTGGATTTTGCCAAACACCATTCACTAAAGTCGCCGAGTAAATATCATCATCATAAACACCAACTTCATTTGGTGTATGACTATTTGGGCGATTAGATGTGAAAATAATTTCTTCACCGTCTATGGTAACAGATGGTGCATAATCATCAAATTCAGATGATAAATCTGGTACGTGATCAATCCAAGCACGAATCGGAACATCAACAAGCTTTAAAGCCGATTTACATTCGCTTTTACGTTGTTTTACAAACTTCCCAAAATCTTCCGCTTTTCTATACTCAGTTTCAAACGTTGTATAAAATGTTAGGGCTTTTTTAAATTGTCCTTCTAATTGATTTACTAACCCCATATAATAATTGATAAAAGGATCAACCAATGGATTTCTTTTATACGCATCTTTAAAGAATGGAATCGCTTCAACCTTGTGTGTTGAATGAAGGTGACAAACACCAATTTTAAAATTTAACTCTGCACTGTTAGGGTTAAACTTATAAGCCTTTTCAAAATGTTCTAAAGCTTTCATGTAAAAAAGCTCTGGGCTTTTAACTACAAACACTTGCGCATTTCCTAGTTCCCATTGCTCTGTACCAAGCTCCATTTGTTCCTTCGCTTTTTTATAGCCTTCTTTATCGTCCTTAAAATTAGCCGATCTAAACTCTACATCTTGACCAAAAGAAAAAACGGTAAAGGATAGGAATAATACTATTAAATAATTTTTCATTTCTATTTTTTTATCTCAATTTTTGATCTTAATTCGCACAATTCCCTGAATGGTATCTTTTCGCTAATTCAGAACCTAATTCTCTCGCTTTATGCCAATCTACACAAGCTCCATCTAAATCTCTTAGCATTTCTCTTGCATTTCCTCTGTTGACATAGGCATCTGCAAATTTAGGATTGAGTTGTATAGCTTTATCTGCATCCTTTTTTGCTTTATCATATTCTCCTTTTTTGAAATATGCACCAGAACGGTTACTGTAAGCCGGAGCGTATGAGGCGTTGATTTCAATTGCTTTTGTAAAATCATTTACAGCATCATCAATCCGATTCATTTTCATATGCGTTACACCTCTATTATTATAAGCCAAAAAGAATTTGGCATCAACACTCAATGCACGATTAAATGCAGCCAAAGCTTCTTGATACTTTTTCAGTTTTGTTTGTGTTGTTCCGATATTATTAAGGACAAAGGTCAAATTTTCATTTTTTCGTGCCGCTTCTTCATAATCGGCTACTGCCTCTGTATATTTTTCTAACATACGATAGCATGAACCTCTGTCATTGAATGCATAGGCATCATCTGGCTTTAGCATAATTACTTTTGAGAATTGTGCAATTGCTGCGAAATAATCCTTCTGCATGAATTTTAGTGTTCCAAAATTATAGTATGCTTTATCATTTTTAGGATTTAGCTCGATTGCTTTTTGATAATCCTTTTCCGCGTTCAAATAATCGTTCAAGCCTTGGTAGGCTTTTGCGCGCTGAAAAAAAGCTTTTCCATAAGCTGGTTTCAAAGCTAATAAAGCGTCAACTGATTTAATTGCTGCTTTATAATCTTCCATGCTGTTTTCCGAAACCGCTTTATTATAATATGCTGGCGTAAACTTAGGATCGTTTGTGATAGAAGCAGCAAATTTATCAGCAGCTGCCTTGTATTTTTTTTGTTTAAAAAGGTCTATACCTTCGTTATAGGCCAGTTGAGAGGCTTCGATTGAGGCATTGGATTCATTCAAATGGGTGATGGAATCACGGTAGAATTTCTCTTCAGGAGTTAATTCGTCGATTTGTGAAAACCCGCTACATCCTATTACGGCAAGTAATAAGGTAAATGTGAATTTTTTCATAGTTTAAATTTCTAAAACAGTAGTCTGTTATGCTCGTCCAAAGAAATAATCATGCCAGTATGGCTAATCTCGTAGTAATTATGTTCAAGCAATTCTTCGGTACCTTTTAAATTGGAGCATTAAAATAATTAAATTCCGAGAGAGGACATGGTTTCTGGGCGGCATAGTTATTAACAGGTGTTGAAAACTATAGCGGGAATCGGAAATAATTGAACAGCATGATGGAATAAAAAGAACTTACTTGAAAGTCAATTGCCCGAAACAAACACATGTCGTATAATGCTCAATGCGTGACGTATACAGCTGTTTTAAGCGAGAGATTTGATGGTTTTCATAATGTCAAAAGCCAGTTGATTCGCCTTGTCTTCAGATTCACTTTCTGAATAAATTCGAATAATTGGTTCTGTATTACTTTTTCGTAAATGTGCCCATTCCGAGCCAAAATATATTTTAACACCATCTGTGGTATCAATCTCTTGGTTCGCATATTCTTTTTGTACGGCAGCTAAAATAGCATCCACATCCATACTTGGAGAAAGTTCAATCTTATTTTTTGAGATGAAATAGTTGGGATAAGTAGCTCTTAATTCAGAACAGGTCATTTTTGCTTTTGCTAACTGCGTCAAAAATAAACCAACACCAACTAAAGCATCTCTTCCGTAATGTAATTCGGGGTAAATAACACCACCGTTTCCTTCACCACCAATCACCGCATTAGTCGCCTTCATTTTGTTGACAACATTCACTTCTCCCACAGCCGCCGCCTCATAAGAACTTCCAGCGTAGCGGTTAGTCACCTCTCTTAATGAAATCGTTGAGGATAAATTAGAAACCGTATTTCCTGGGGTGTTTTGTAACACATAATCAGCAACAGCCACAAGCGTATATTCTTCTCCAAACATTGATCCATCTTCGCAAACAAAAGCTAAACGATCTACATCAGGATCAACCACAATTCCTAAATCTGCACCAGTTTCTTTAATTTTATCCGCAATTGCTGTTAAATTTTCTGGTAATGGTTCTGGGTTGTGTGGAAAATGTCCAGTTGGATCACAATACAATTTATAAATAGTCTCAACGCCAAGTGCTTCAAGTAAGGCTGGTATAAATATTCCGCCTGTCGAATTCACCGCATCAACAGCTATTTTAAAATTAGCGGCTTTAACCAAAGCAGCATCCACTAACGACAAGTTTAGCACAGCATCAATATGTTTGGCTAAATAAGTGTCATTTTGAGTGACAGTGCCTAATTCATCTACTTCCGCAAAATTAAAAGCAGCCTCATCTGCAAGTTTTAAAATTGTTTTGCCTTCAACATCTGAAATAAATTCACCCTTTTCGTTCAATAATTTTAACGCATTCCATTGTTTTGGGTTATGACTGGCAGTAATGATAATGCCACCTTGCGCGTTTTCCATTGGAACAGCAACTTCAACAGTTGGAGTAGTGGATAAACCAAGGTCAATAACATTAATTCCTAAACCTTGTAGGGTGTTCGTTACTAAGTCCGATATCATCTGACCAGAAATGCGTGCATCTCGTCCAATTATAATAGTAGGTTTCGTATTGGGATTGTTTTGAATGACCCAAGTGCCGTACGCTGCTGCAAATTTGGTAGCATCTATTGGAGTTAAACCTTCGCCCGGTTTTCCGCCAATAGTACCTCTGATGCCTGAAATAGATTTGATTAATGTCACAATAAATGGTTTTAATAAGGCGTTATTATAAAAAACTCCTTGAT
Organism: Crocinitomix sp.; assembly: GCA_047623705.1. Taxonomy (GTDB): domain Bacteria; phylum Bacteroidota; class Bacteroidia; order Flavobacteriales_D; family Crocinitomicaceae; genus Crocinitomix. Next base: position 66,351 of record JBLHOW010000010.1, on the reverse strand, counting down.
TATACGTCGAAATACAAAGATATGTGTTTTCATGGGTTTTAATCTCGTTTGGAATCGGCTTAACGAACAGTTGTAGGTTAGCAAGTTTTTATAATAAAATCGAGAACTAGCGCCTGTTTTTAAATTAATATTTGTATCATTGCATTAAATCTAGAGAGATTATTTCAATCACCTCTCACATTTCACACACCGAATTTTCATTCTAAGAAAAAATCGAATCAAAAAATATTTATGACTGACATTTCAGATCTAAACGCTAAAAAAGTAGCGGAATTAAGAGAGATAGCCAAAACTTTAGGCATTGAAGGTGCCGCCGCTTTGAAAAAGAAAGAAATCATTGAAAAGATTCAGTCACAGCCTAAAGCTGAAGATCAATCTGAAGCAAATGATGACGCGCCTAAACGAAAACGTAGACGTAAAAAGGCTGTTCCAAGTGCGGACGATTTATTCTCAACTGAGATAAAAGCATCCGTTGAATCGACTGAAGAAAAACCGGCAGAGAAAGAGGAGAAAAAGGAAGAAGAGAAACCTGTAGAAAAGAAGCGTGAGGACAAAAAACCGGCAGAAAAAGTAGTCGAAGCGAAATCTGAAGAAAAGTCAGAAGCGAAATCTGAGGGGAAACCCGAAGAAAAGTCTGAGGAAAAGACTGAGGGGAAGACTGAGGAGAAATTAGAAGACAAACAAAACCGCCGAAGAAAACCAAAAACGAACGATAATCGTCAAAATCCGCAGGAACAATCTGCGCGAGATAGGGCGAATCAGCAGAATAGAAATAACGGCAATCAAAATAATAACAATAATAGCAGCAACAGCGGTAATAGCAGCAATGGTAACAGCAGCAGCAGCAGCAGCAGCAGCAGCAATAGCGGTAACAGTAATAACAGTAACAATAACCCGAATAATCGCAAGAAATCGCAAGAAGATTTTTACGGATATAATTTTGACGGATTAATTATAAGTGAAGGTGTATTAGATATGATGCAAGATGGCTATGGCTTCTTGAGATCATCTGACTATAGTTACTTACCATCTCCTGATGACGTATATGTTTCTCAAAGCCAAGTGAAGCGTTATGGTTTGAAAAAAGGAGACACTGTTAAAGGAGCTATTCGTCCACCAAAAACTGGTGAAAAATATTTCCCATTAATTGGTGTTGATAGTGTAAACGGAAGAGAGCCGAATTACGTTAGAGATCGTGTTCCTTTTGAATATTTAACTCCCTTATTTCCACAAGATAAATTTAATATAACAGGACATAAAAACGAATCGATTTCAACACGAATCATGGATTTGTTTGCGCCAATTGGTAAGGGGCAAAGAGGGATGATTGTTGCACAACCAAAAACAGGTAAAACTGTTTTATTAAAAGATGTTGCAAATGCAATTGCGGCGAATCATCCTGAAGTATACTTAATTGTATTATTAGTTGATGAGCGTCCTGAGGAAGTAACCGACATGGCGCGTTCAGTAAATGCTGAGGTTGTTGCCTCTACGTTTGATGAGCCTGCAGATAAGCACGTTAAATTAGCAAATATCGTTTTGGAAAAAGCAAAACGAATGGTTGAGTGTGGACATGATGTGGTCATTTTATTGGATTCAATTACACGTTTAGCAAGAGCTTATAATACAGTGCAACCAGCGTCAGGGAAAGTACTTTCTGGTGGTGTAGATGCAAACGCATTGCACAAACCAAAACGTTTCTTTGGAGCAGCAAGAAAAATAGAGAACGGTGGTTCTTTAACAATATTGGCAACAGCATTAACTGAAACTGGATCTAAAATGGATGAGGTTATCTTTGAGGAATTCAAAGGAACTGGTAATATGGAGCTTCAATTAGATCGTAAAATTTCTAACCGTAGAATTTATCCAGCAATTGATATTACTGGTTCTGGAACAAGACGTGAAGATTTGTTGATGAGCAAAGAAGCCTTACAACGTATCTGGATTTTACGTAAATACTTAGCCGATATGAATCCAATTGAAGCAATGGAATTTGTTAAAGAGCGTATCAAAGGAACCTTATCAAATGAAGAATTCTTGATTTCCATGAATGGATAATTAAAAACGAAATAAAAACATTACAAAGTCCAGTCCGCCTTAGGTGGGTCTGGACTTTTTTTATGCTTTACTTTTTCATAATTGTAAGTATGGTGTTTCAAGTATATTTACCATTGTTCAAAAGGTTTCCAGCTTAGGTAAATTCTATAATCGATCCTATTTAGGATAGCTTTTTTTGTTTCTAGATGTTTAGGCAGGAGGCAATTTAAAATTATCAAAAGTGAAAAATAAATTTTCAGAAACTTAAAATTCGATACTGAATCATATCCAAGCAATAGGTACATTTTTACGCTTGTTATAGTAGGAAGAATGGTTTCGTTTTTACTTTATTAGTAGCAGTGTTCTCCCGAAATTCCTGTAATAAGGATGAGGAAGAATTTGTGTTTAAATACGCGGGAGATTATACAGGAGAGATAATTGAGCACAACGAATTTGGGACAGGTGAAATAAATGAAACAACAAAAATTGCGGGAGCTTTAGTAGAGTCACTTGAAGAGTGCGCTTCAATTCATTATATAAAATATATAGGAGAAGTGTTTAGCTTTCACGGCAAAGAAATTCAAGAGAATATCGTCCTCGAAAGTTTGGTGGAAAATGATAACACACATTATACCTTGATTTTTAAGGAAGACAGCTTATTTTTTGATAAGGGTTGGGAGTCTATCGGAGAAAATGGGTATTCAAATTTTAAAGGTAAGCGTTAGAGTTTAAAACCTTATCCTCACATATACTTAAGTTTCATTTTGACTTTTGTTATCCCTTGTTTCACGAAAAACTTAAAATCGTTAAAAACAGGAGCGAAAAGCCCTGAGTGCTCATAATTTGAAAAGCCAAAACCTTCTTCTGGGATTCCAAAAAAACTTTTATCCATTACTTCATTATTATTTTCGTCGTCCAAAAGGGCCAAGCCAAAAACTCCGGTTGGCAAGTCAAAAGTACAGTTGAGACTTCCTTTAAACAAGCCTCTTTTCGTAACTTCAATTGTCTTAAAGGGCGCTTCCAGCTTAAAACTTTCATTGTCCTTAAAAACACCTATTCGAATGGTTCCCTTTAAATTGCGAATACCTTTAATATTTACTTGAATCTTTTCTGCATATGTTGAAAATGGCAATAACATTGCGACTAACAAAACGAAAATTACCGATTGCTTCATACTTCCTTTAAATTTTGATTAATAACTAAAGGAACGTTGCTTGTTAAGTACTTATTGTTTCAAATGAAACTTAAATATTGTTAAATCAGTAGTTTTCAGGCAGAAGGCAAGAGTTTTTAGTCATTAGACAATAATTTGATATTGGAATATGAAAACGGAACACTGAGGTGCACGCAGCACAAAACGTGAAGTGTGCCTATTTGTCTCTTTATTATTTTTTTTTTCAGCTAACTACATAATAGCAGGCAGAACACTCTAAAATTTAAATTTTACGGTGCAATGGTTTCAATAAATCTAAAACCGTTTTAACCGGGCTAAAACAATCGTTCCCAATTTCGTAAAACAAAGTATTCCATTTCGCCATTCCACCATTCCAAAGGCCGGGTTGTTCAATAAATTTTACAGACTTACCCTTGTGGGTTTTGTTCACAATAAAATACTGCGAATCATCATTAAAGGCTTCCAAATCAAACTTTTCACCTTTATAATTTTTTGGAGCACAAATAATCTCCACTGGATTAAAGTGGGTAGACTTAATCAGCATTGTCAATTGACTTGATTTTGCTGAAATTTGTGATTTTTCAACAATTTGGCGTGTTTGAGACCCATTGTCATCCTTCACCCAAAATGGGCCACCACCAGGTTGTCCCTCATTACGAACCATGCCGCAAATTCTAGAAGGACGGTTTAAAATCGATTTAATTTTTTCAACATCCGATAAAACGTCAGTCGTTAGCTTTAAATCATAGGTGTTATTTAATTCGGCTACTTCCGTATGATACGAATCACCCTTTTCAATTTTATGTAAAATATCGAACACCTTCGCTTGAAATTCTAGCAAGGCACCCGCCAACATTTTTCTCGAATCAACAGACTTTTTAGCATGATCATGATGTTGAACATTATCTATATTTCTGATCAAAATTAAATCAGCATTTACTGCATTTAAATTTTGAATTAAAGTTCCATGACCTGCTGGTCTTCTTATTAATTCACCGTCATCATAAAGTGCGTCTCCATTCTCTGCAAACGCAATTGAATTTGAAGCTTCGTCTTGAACTGAAAAATCGAAGTAAAAATTGATTCCCGTAATTTCTCTTAAAATTTTAATGCTATGCGTAATTTGATCTGCAAAACCAGCATTTATTGTGAAATGAAATCTAGCCTTGTCACCACCGATTTCAGCTCCTTGCAAGATATGTTCTTGAAAAGGATTGATAATGAAATTCCCGTAGCGGTGAAATGGAATAAGGCCCTTTGGTCGGTTTCCGAAATTAAAACCTGTTTCATTTAAGATCAGTTTTAAAAATTCCTCAATATTAATTGCACCCGTTTTAAGGTCGTCTTTTGTTGCTTCCGGTAATTTATTATAAAAGGCAAATGATTCAATGCTATTAATTAAATGTTCAATAAATTCAATCGTCTCTTCGCAAGGATTTTCACTCTTGATGAAATCATATGCGGCGCCAAACATCCGTGAGCCAGACCCACTTGATGGAATAAAAAAACTGATGTCCAATTCATTTACTCGGGTGTCGTACAGATTGATGGCGTCTTTTACTGCTTCGGCGTTTAAAATTGTAATCCCATTATTGGATCTGCAAGATCCTAAAAGTTCAATTTTTGGATTGCCTTTTTCAATTTTTGCTTTTTGCCGTTCTATTTTATCAACTAAACTCATTCGATCAATTTCCTTTACATAAATACGCAAGTCAAAGATATAAGTTTTATCTTCTTCAATTAATTGCTCAATTAGGCTACAAAAAAAGAGACAGCGCTAAAATATCAACTCAGGTTATTATCTTTGTCAGAACATGCTTAATGCCTATTTAAAATATCGAAAAGCACGTGTTAATGCACACGGTATTCATTCGCCGTTCGTATTTGAATTCTATAATGAAATCATAAAAAAAACGAAGACAGAAATTGACGCAGATATTGAAACCTTGCGATCTTCCTTATTATCGTCTAAAAAGAAAATTTGTTTTAATGAATTAGGAGCGGGTTCAAAAAAAGGAAATCAAGCCGAGCGCACAATAAAATCTATTGCAAAACATGCCGCTACAAACTCAAAGTTTGGCGGATTATTGGCGCGTTTATGCCAGTTTTACAAAGTCAGTAAGGTATTAGAAATCGGTACGTCTTTAGGGATAGGTACTTCTTATTTGGCAAAACATACAAATAAGATTATAACCTTAGAAGGTTGCGAAGAAGTGTTGGATTTGGCCAAAGAAAATTTTAAAACATTGGGCTACCAGCAAATTGAAACAAGATTAGGTGAATTCACAAAGTCGTTGGCGCAACTTGATCAGGAAAACAAAACATTTGACCTTATTTATATTGACGGCAATCATCAAATAGAACCGACAATGGCCTATTTTGAATTTGCCTTGAACAATAGCCATGACGATACGTTTATTATATTGGACGATATTTATTGGAGTGCAGAAATGGAATTAGCCTGGGGGAAAATTAAAGCAGATAAACGAATCAATGTTAGTATAGATTTGTTTAGAATGGGCATAGTTTGCAAACGCCCAACCCAGCGCAAACAGGATTTTGTGGTGAAGTTTTAGTCACTAGTAATTATTGAAAATGAGAACAAGAAACATTGGAATTAAAACCAGGTCAAAACGCCGTCTAACACCGATCCGATTCAGTCGGAGAGTGTTATGAGTACTAATAGCGCAGCGACCCAAACACTAATAAAAACACTGGTCAAAACGAAGTCTAACAACGGGCAAAGTGAGTGGTCTAAGTACTAACAGCGTAGCGATCTAATATCTAAAAATGAAAGTATATACAAAAAAAGGAGACAAAGGTAAAACAGGATTGATTGGAGGCACACGTGTGCCAAAATATGCCTTGCGTATTGATGCCTACGGAACAGTGGACGAACTCAACTCTTATCTTGGTTTATTGAGAGATCGATCAGTGAGTGAACAGTTTAAAGAAGAGTTAATATTCATTCAAGATCGTTTGTTCACAATTGGTTCTTGGTTGGCATCAGATCCTGAAAAAGGAAAAATGCAATTACCTGAAATTAAAGACGAAGATGTGACAAGATTGGAGTTGAGCATAGATGAAATGGAAACAAAATTGGAACCAATGAAATTTTTTGTGCTCCCTGGTGGGCATGAAACGGTCTCATTTTGTCACATAACAAGATGTGTTTGCCGCCGTGCAGAGCGCATAGTTACTGAATTGAATGAGGAATCTGAATTGAATCCCTTAATTATGGCATTTTTAAACCGATTGAGTGATTATCTATTCGTTTATGGCAGATTTGTAACGGCAGAATTGGGCGCAGAAGAAATCGCGTGGAAACCAAAAATGTAGAAGAAAATTAAAAAAAAAATGATAAATAACTTGGATGTAAGCTTAAAAAAATTACTTTTGCGCCAAAATGAAATTATAAGAGTATGTATTGGACGTTGGAATTAGCTTCATATTTAGAAGATGCGCCTTGGCCGGCTGCAAAAGATGAATTAATCGATTTTGCAATGAGAACAGGAGCGCCCCTCGAGGTAACGGAGAATTTACAAGAAATAGAAGATGAAGGAGAGTCGTACGAAAGTATCGAAGAGATTTGGCCGGATTATCCCACCAAAGATGACTTCTTCTTTAACGAAGATGAATATTAAAAATTTAAATTTAATGGCTCGCTTTAGCGAGCCATTTTTATTTTAAAGTCGCATTTTTCATGTATCTTCGGAGTAATGAATGGTTAGTGATAAACCAACTTTTAATTATTTGGTGTATCAACGCTGCAACTGTTTAACGCTTTTAATGAAAACATGCTTTTTTATATCTCTGTTTGCGCTAATCGGATACACCCAAATTATTATCGGGCAGGTAAATGATTTCTCAGCAGTAAATAAAGAATCAAAATTTATAGAAAATAAAGGACAGATTGCAGATCGAAATGGTCAGTTTAGATCGGATGTCCTTTTTCAAATTTCGGGAGAAAGTGTTTTTCTCCGAAAGACAGGAATCTCCTATGTCTTTTCAGATCAAAGCGAAGTACGATCGAGAATTAATGATGAGCTAGAACAAGATTTAGTTAAAGACAAAATTTTCAGCGAAATTGATGAATTAAAAGCACAAGCTGAATTGTGGCAGCAAGCCAATATCCCTGTCCATCAAGTGGATATGAATTTTTTAAACGCTTATCAAAATTCAACCATCCAAAAAATAGGGGAATCAGGTGACTATTCAAATTATTATATGTCACATTGCAGAGATGGGATTTTAGATGTTCGTGCTTTTCAACTGGTTAACTACAAAGAAATTTATGACGGAATTGATTTGGCTTTTTCAAGACCTAGTGTGGATGGATTAAAGTATGATTTTATTGTAAGACCTTTTGCTGATCCTTCTCAAATTCAACTAGAATGGATAGGAGCGGATTCTGTTTTCCTTTCTGAAAGAGGAGAACTGATTATTGAAAACCAAATAGCTGCTATTCATGAATCGATTCCTAAAGTATATCAAATCATTCAAAACGATACTTTTTTCATAAATACGAAATATCACCTTGAACATGTAGATAATGGCAATACAATTGTAAGTTTTGATTTGGCAGATTATAACCCGAATTTTAGTTTAATTATCGATCCATGGGTGACCAATTTTGGAGGAGAAGGAGTTGATTATGGACTAGAAGTGGATACAGATCCAGAAGGGAACGTTGTAATGTCAGGAGAAACGTTTAGTGGAACGGCAATTGCGGAGGCAGGATTTCAAATGGTGTTTGGCGGAGGATCATCTGATAGCTTTTTAGCGAAGTTTAATGAAGACGGAGTGCGATTATGGGCAACGTATTATGGTGGAGCCACAGGACTGCGAGAAAGAGGTAATGGTGTTGCCACCGACTCAGATGGAAACGTCTATGTAGGTGGGGCAACAGGAAATACAGAATCAATTGCAACAGTAGGTGCTTTTCAACCTGACTATGGGGGAGGACTTTTTGACAGCTATATCGCTAAATTTGATCCAAGTGGTGCCAGGTTATGGGCGACTTATTTCGGCGGACCAGGAGAAGATTATGGAATGAATATTGGGGTTGATATATATGATAATTCTTATATCGTTGGCTATACTTTTAGTGAGTCTGCAATAGCGTTTGACGGACATCAAATGGATGCAGGAGGGTTTGCTGATGGCTTTTTAGTAAAGTTTGATCCAGGTGGAAATAGAGAATGGGCCACTTATTATGGTGGAATTAATGCAGAATTAATGCATGATGTTGAGAGTGATAAATTCGGAAATATAGTAGTAAGTGGAGTTACGACAAGTGCTGAACAAATTGCGACTCCAGGAGCATTTCAAGAAGATTTTGCAGGAGGACAGGATGCGTTTTTAGTGAAATTTCAACAGGACGGAACACGTTTGTGGGGGACCTATTTTGGACTGCTTTGGGTGGAACGTGGAGACGCCGTAACAGCGGATACAATCGGAAATATATACATGGCTGGTAAAATCACTTCGCCAACAGGTGCTGCTACTCCAGGTGCATTTCAAATAGATAACGGAGGAATCACAGATGCGTTTTTGGCAAAATTCGATCCTGACGGTAATCAACTTTGGGCTACATACGTGGGCGGCGACGAAATCGATTACGCCTTTGGTGTAGATGTGGATCAAATTAGCAATAATGTTATTATTGCGGGTCAAACAGAAAGTGAAGACTATCCAACAGCTACTTGCGCTATGCAAAATGAATTGATTGGTGACATGAATGCGTTTGTTACACAATTCTTGCCAGATGGTGAGTTGTTTTGTTCCTCATATTTAGGAGTCTTGCACGAAGAAGAAAATGTGCTTACTGTTAAAGATTGCTGGGTTTATGTAGCAGGTTCAACTCAAGGAAATATATCAACGCTAGGCGCACATCAAACAACTTATGGAGGAGACGAATTTGATGCCTTTTTAGGGCGTGTTCATTTGGCCTCTTGTGAATTAACAATTCCCGAATTAACAACTTATGACACAGAAAGCACGGACGTGACTTCTTGCACTCCTTGCAATGGAAGTGCAACAGTTGATCTATCTGATTTTTGTTTGCATCCTCAAGCCTTAAAAACGTATATATGGAGTAACGGGGTTGAAGAGTGGTATACCGCCGAAACCACAAGCACTATTAGTGGCATTTGTGAGGGCGAATATTGGGTCGAAGTCATTATTAATTGCGATCAACCAGACACTTTTTATTTTGATATTGACAATACGGCTTCCATAACTGCGGAGTTTAATATGGCAGATGTTTGCGTTGGAGAAGAAGTGTCATTCACGAATACGTCCTTCACTATTTTTGGAGATATAATTTCAAATAGTTGGGATTTTGGAGATGACGCAACCTCTGTCATTGAAGAACCTGTGCACGTGTATGATGAACCCGGAACTTATGAGGTTGAGTTAACTGTTGAAAATGACAGTGAATGTTTAGATTCGCTCATTCTAATAGTGGAAGTTTTCCCAAATATTGCAGTGGTAATCGATACAGCAATTTGCGAAGGTGAAACCTATGAATTACCTGATGGGAGCACTGTTATTGTGAATGCCAACACCAATTGGGATGGAGATTTTACAAGTGAACAAGGCTGCGATAGCACAATTACTGTGAATATTGAGGTTGTTTCTCCCTATTTTTCTACCGTAACGGTTTATCTTAACGCTGGAGATTTATATGTTTATCCTGATGGAACTACCGAAACAATAAATGCCGACACGGAACATACTTCGTTTTTACTATCCGCCGCTTTGTGCGACAGTACTATTTTGACGAAAATAATTGTGTTTGATACACCTGATCCGCCAATTGTAAACACATCCTTCATTGCACCAAATATCTTTACACCGGATAATACTGAAGCGAATAATTTATTTTATTTTCCAAGTACAGGCGTTGAAGCGTTTAATTGTATAATCACCAATCGTTGGGGAGTGGCCGTATTCCAATTCAATTCAATACACGATAAATGGGATGGCACAAATGGAAATACAGGGGTCGTCTATCCGGATGGTGTTTATTTTTATTCTTATCAAGGGACCTTTATAAGTTTAGAATCATTCCAAGGACAAGGGACGGTACAATTGGTTCGAAATTAGATTTTTTTCAACCCTTTATGTTTATCTTACGTCTTAACAATAACCAACTATTTTAAACCCATTCATGAAATTACATTACAGCTTTATTGCACTTTTGCTATGTCTGTGTTCATTGAATGGTTATGCTCAAGATTCTCAAAATAAAAGCAGTTTAAAATTTATTCCCAATCATGGCCAAATAGCTGATCGAAATTATGAGCCTAGATCAGATGTACTTTTTCAGGTTGAAGGCAATGGAATGTTTCTCAGAAAAGATGGCTTCACATTTGTGTTGACCAATTTAGATTATATCTCTCATGAGATTCATGAAAAAGTTGAGAAAATTGAGGAGTCAGAGGCAGGACTTGGAGTTGAAAATGAATTAAATTTGATGTTCAAATTATTGGAAAAGGAAACCCTTAAAACGCAACAGGTTAGTATGACCTTTTTGAGAGCCAACCCAACTGTCGAAGTTGAGGCACATGGAAAATCAGAAGATTATTTGAATTATTATTTACCGCAATGTCAGGAAGGAATCATAGGCGTGCCTATGTACGACCAATTGAACCTTCTAAATTTGTATAAAGGTATAAACCTGCATTATTATGGAAATTCAACAGGTGAATTAAAGTACGATATTCATATTACGGCTCAGGCTAATCCAAATCAAATTAAGTGCAAATGGACAGGGGCGGATGATGTTTCTGTTCAACCTGACGGAAGGCTTTTGATCAAAACGCAGATTCGAGACGTATATGAATCTCTGCCAAAGGTCTATCAAATAATTAATGCAGACACTATAATTATCAGTGCAAATTATCGCGTAAAAAACCTTAAAGATCACGCATTTCTTGTTTCATATATTTTGGGGAAATATGATAGCAACTACGAATTGGTAATTGATCCATGGGTAACCAATTATGGTGGAACACAAATTGATGCTGGACTTGGGGTAGATGCAGATGATGAAAACGTGGTAATGGTTGGACTAACGGCTAGCTTAACCGGCATATACCAAGATGGATTTAGCGAAGTGCTTACCGGATATATGGGCATGTTTGCTACCAAGTTTAATGATACTGGAGATAGAATTTGGGGTACCTATTACGGTGGGGTTTCAAACGATAATGGCAATGGCGTTAAAATTTCTGCTGATGGGGATATATATGTAGTTGGCACAACGGGAAGTCCGGATGGAATCTCCTTTGAAGGCTTTCAAGAAGAAATTGGAGGAACAAAGGATGCCTTTTTAGTGAAATTCAATGCGTCTGGTGAGCGTTTATGGGCAACTTATTATGGTGAATATTATGCTGAAGAAGGTAATGCATTGTTTATAGGAGAAGACGGAAGTGTTTATATTACGGGAACTACAACAAGCGCTACAGGCATGGCAAGTCCTGACGGATTTCAGCTAGCAAGTGGTGGGGATATGGATGCTTTTTTAGTCAAATTTAACGAAGATGGAGATCGATTGTGGGCTACATTTTACGGAGGAGAAATGAATGATTGGGGATATGGAGTAGGTTCGGACCAAGATGAAAATGTCTATTTAGTAGGTTATACAGTAAGTGCTGACAACATTAGTACACCTTTTTCATATCAAGAAGAATTAAATTTAGAAGGTGACGCTTTTTTTGTCAAATTTAACGCGGCAGGTGAGCGCATATGGGGTACTTATTTTGGTGGCGAGGGATTGGATGATGCAAAAGATGTGGTCACTGATAGTTTGAATAATGTTTATATAACAGGGAGAACGCGCAGTTTAGCAGATATATCCTATGAAGGATATCAAATGGTCCATGGCGGTGGTGATGATTTTATAAATTATGATCCGTTTTTGACAAAATTTAATCCAAGTGGTGAAATGTTGTGGGCCACTTATTTTGGCGGAGCAGCTGACGACTATGCCATATCTATAGATATTGATCCAGAAAATAATAATATTATTATTTGTGGTGATACATATAGTGCTGATTTTCCAGTGTCAGATTGTGCTTTTCAACAAACCTTAATAGGGCTTGAAAATTCATTCGTAACACAATTTCTTCCTTCTGGAGATTTATATTGCTCATCATTCTTTGGAGCTGCACATGAAGAAAATAACGTAAGTGCTTTTGGAGGATGTTACATTTATATTGTAGGAACATCACCAGTAGGAGTTGCTACAGATGGGGCACATCAAGAAGAGTATGGAGGAGGAGCACTTGATGCCTATCTTGCACAAGTCTATAAAAGTTCTTGTGGAATTGAACTGCCAGAATTAGTTCTAACTACAACTATAAATGATGTTGAAGACTGTGTGGATTGTGATGGAGAGGTTTCCGTTCATGTCTCTTCTGCAGGTTGTGTAGGATTAGTTTCATATCTTAATTATACCTGGTGTAATGGTATGACATTTGAAAACACCTTAGACACGGTGAGTTCAATTTCAGGATTGTGTGCAGGTGATTATTGGGTGCTTGTAGAATTAAGTTGTGGAGTTGCGGACACCCTCTTCTTTGAATTCGGAAGTGAACTAAATGTCCCAATCGCTGATTTTACAGCGACTAATTTATGCGTTGACAAACCAGTAAATTTTACGAATTTATCCGCAACAGATATTGGTACAATCATTAGTTATTCATGGCTGATTGATGCTGTCGAAGTAGGAACAGAGGAAACCTTTGAACATGTGTTTGATAGTCCTGGTACGTATGTTGTTTCCTTAGTGGTTTTAAATTCATATGGCTGCGTAGACTCTGTAAGTTATGAAATTCTTATTCATCCAAACTTTGACGTGCATAATGAAATAACAATTTGTCAAGACTCACTCGTGACCTTTATGGATGGTAATCAAATTGTGATTTCGAACGATACAATTTATTCTGTCCTGCTGAACACAATTTTTGGTTGCGATAGTTTAATAATAACGACTGTTCATGTTTTGCCAAAAATAGAACGTTCGGATACACTGTTTGTCGATTATGAAACTTGGGTCGATTTTCCGGACGGTGATAAAGGATTTATTGAAGAGACGCACTTAGATACTTCAGTTCTGACAGGAGCGGCTGGGTGTGATAGTATAATTTTTACGACCTATTTTCTGAATGACATCTCATTTAATCCGCCAAACATCTTCACACCCAATGGCGATAATGCTAACAACACCTTCTATTTTCCACAAGAAAATGTGCTAACTTTTGAATGTGTAATTGTTAACCGCTGGGGCATTGAGGTTTTCCATTTTAATTCAATATCAGACAATTGGGACGGTAAAAATGAAGCAAACGGCAAGGCCTGCCCGGATGGCGTTTATTTTTTCACATATAAAGGTACATTTATAAGTAACGCGCCTTTTCAAGGACAGGGAACTGTGCAATTGATTCGGAATTAGTGTTTTTTCAACTCTTTATACCTATTTTGGGTCAAACTTATAACCAATGATTAAACCCTAGATGAAAATCCTTAGTGGCTTCCTAACAATTTTATTTTGCATCCATTTCAATCATGGTATTACTCAAAATAATAGTCGTTTAAAATTTATTCCTAATCAAGGGCAAATTGCCGATCGTGATTTTAAAAGACGCCCTGACGTACTTTATCAAGTTGAAGGAAAAGGAATTTTTTTTAAAGAAAATGGAGTCACGTTTGTACTGACAAACTTCAGTGATGTGAAGCATGAGGCGCATGAAAAAATGGAGGAAGTAGAGCATTCAAAAGAAGGTTTAGGAAATCATAGTGAAACAGACTGGGAATTGGCTTTTTTGCGAAAATCTCGCTTAGATATTCAACAAGTGAGTATGACGTTTTTAAACACATCTGAAAATATAACTATTGAGAAGTTCGGTAAATCAAATGCTTATTTAAATTACTATTTGCCGCAATGTCCAGAGGGTGTAACGCATGTTAATACGTATGATGGAATTGAGTTTAGAGATCTTTATAGGGGAATTAACACACACTATTACACAGGAGAAAATGGCGAGCTTAAATATGACATTCGAGTCGAACCTAATGCGGATCCAGATCAAATTAAAATAAATTGGACAGGTGCGAATAATTTAAGTTTACAAAAAGACGGAAGCCTCTTAATTGAAACTCAGATTAGAGATTTGACTGAGACAATGCCATTAGTTTACCAAATTATTAAGGGAGATACTATCGAAGTGGATGCCGCTTATAAGATAAAGCAAAGAGTTGATAAGTCATTTGTCGTGACTTATGAACTTGGGCAGTACAACCTTGAGTATGAATTAATAATTGACCCTTGGATTACAAATTATGGCGGAGAAGGTTTAGATATTGGGGCTGACATCACGACGGATAGTTATAATAATGTACTCATGACGGGGTTAACAGACAGTCCTACAGCAATTGCAGAAGATGGTTTCATCAATGTATTGATAGGTGAAGGTGATGCTTATGTTGTTAAATTTGACCCTTTTGGAGAACGAATTTGGGGAACTTATTACGGCGGAGAAGCGGGAGATGATGCCACTTCTATTGTAACAGATTTAGATAACAATGTATATTTTGCTGGAAATACTTTTAGTGAGGAAGGGATTTCATTTTTAGGACATCAGAATGAACACGGCGGTATTGTAGAAACATGGTTATTTAATTATGGAGATGCATTTTTAGTCAAGTTAACTTCTGAAGGTATGCGTGTCTGGGGAACTTATTATGGTGGAGAGAATGGTGAGAATGGGAAAGATGTAAGTGTCAACGGAGCAGGAATTGTATTGTTAACGGGGAATACAAATAGTGATACTGGTATTGCTTCGCTTGAGGCATTTCAAGCAGAATATGGTGGAGAGGCAGGAGGGCCTGAAGGGGCACCAGGAGATGCTTTTTTGGCCATCTTCAATTCAGATGGAGATCGAATTTGGGGGACATATTATGGAGGGCCGGCATTGGATTATGGAGAAGCAACTTTTGGCGACGACGACGGAAATATATATCTATGTGGCTCATCTACAAGTATAAGTGCTATAAGCACCCCAGGGGCCTTTCAAGAATCTAATGGAGGAGTTAAAGATGCTTATTTAGTTAAGTTTACGTCATCCTGTGAACGTGTTTGGGGTACTTATTTTGGCGGGGAGTTACAAGAAACTGGTGCGGATCTTACAATTGAAGATACGGAAAATGTGGTTTATCTAACTGGTTATGCTACGAGTCCAAGCGGAATCGCCTATGAAGGGTTCCAAATGTTGCGTGGAGGAGCAGATGATTTAAAAAGAGATGCTTATTTAGCAAAGTTTACTTTAGACGGCGAAAGAATTTGGTCCACGTATCTTGGTGGAGAGGGAAATGATTACGCAATTGACCTTGATCTCGATAAAGAAAATGGAAATGTAGCAATCTGTGGAGATACCTATAGCCCTAATTTCCCCATTTCTGATTGTGCAATTCAAACAGACTTAATTGGATTAGAAAATGCCTTTGCGGCCCAATTCACTCCTTCAGGGGAGTTATATTGTTCTTCCTATTTCGGTTCAGTTCACGAAGAAGAGAATAAATTGGTCTTTGGAGGGTGCTACCTATATGTATCAGGTACTACGTCGGCTAGTTTTGGAACGCCGGGTGCGCATCAGGAAGAAAACGGAGGAGAAGTTGATGCTTACATTGTACAACTTTATAAAAGCTCTTGTGGAATTGAATTACCAATCATAGAATTTATAACCGATAAAGTTGATGTAACAGCTTGCAATATCTGTGATGGAGAATTTACGGTAGAGGTTTCAACGGCTGGTTGTGTAGGGAATAGTGGAGGGATTAATTATCGGTGGAGTTCAGGCGAAGAATTTTTAAATACGACAGATTCGAGTAGCACAATTTATGGGTTGTGCGCTGGTGATCATTGGGTGGAGATTCAACTAGGCTGCGGAATAAAAGATACAATTTTTTTTGAATTAGGGACTGATTTGAATATCCCTACGGTTGAATTTGAATGGCTAGATGCATGCGTCGGTGAACCAATTGAATTTGTGAACTTAGCTACAACAATTGATGGCACATTTGTTTCTTTTCAATGGTCTATTGATAATGTTTTGGTTGGATCGGAAGAAGAGTTCACACATATATTCGATTCACCTGGTACTTATGAGGTAAGGCTTTATGGCTTAAATTCATCTGATTGTTCCGATTCTACAACACATGAAATCACCATTCATCCTAACTTTGAGGGAGTCCAAAACATTCAAATATGTGTCGATTCTTTATATACTTTACCAGACGGAACACAGATTATAGTTGTAAACGATTACACACACAGTTCAATATTGTCAACCATTAATGGTTGCGATAGTATAATTGTGACCACAATAACTTCGCAACCAAATAGCTTTAATGAAGATACCATCTTTGTTGATTATGGAAGCAGTGTTTATTTGTCAAATGGAGAACAGGTGGAAATTTTTGAAACCTTGCTGGATACTTTTACTCTGGTCTCATCCATTGGTTGTGACAGTATTATCGTCACAACATACTTAATTCAAGATTTCACTTTTAGTCCACCCAATATCTTTTCACCAAATGGTGATGATGCCAATAATACCTTCTTTTTTCCGCAGGAAAATGTCGCAACGTTTGAATGCGTTATAGTAGATCGTTGGGGAATTGAAGTATTCCAGTTCAATTCAATAACAGATAAATGGGATGGTAAAAATGCGGCTAATGGAAAGGTTTGCTCGGATGGGGTTTATTTTTATTCCTATAACGGTACATTTATAAATAATGAGCCCTTTCAAGGACAAGGAACAGTACAATTAATTAGTGGAAAATAATCCGCCGTGCGCCATAACGGCAATAAATCGAAATAGATTTCCTTTCAAATTCAAAAAAATCAGACAAATCTGGAACTTCACATTTTAAATTGCGCCAGAATGGCTGTTTTTTCTTAGTGGTACGATTTCTGACAACTTATCTGAAAAAACACCACCGATTTTCGCTGTAAAATTGGTATAAATCACGAGAACTCGCTATTTTTAGCGATTCATAATTTTAGAAGCATAAAATGTTTGGAATTTTAAAGAAATTAGCAGGGAGCAAAGGGAAGAAGGATGATAAAATATATCAACCATACGTAGAACGTGTGAAAACTTTTGAAGCTAAAATTGGCGCATTGAGTAATGATGAATTACGTGCTAAAACGGCAGAGTTTAAAGGTTTGATCAAAGCGCGTACGCAATCGTCAGAAGATGAGATCACAGCAATTAACGAAAAAGTAGATGCTAATCCAGGGATGGATTTCCAAGAGAAAGAAAATCTTTATGGAAAAGCGGATAAATTAAAACTGGAAATAGATAAGGAAATTGAAGCCATATTGGAAGAGATTTTACCCGAAGCATTTGCAGTTATAAAAGAAACAGCAAAACGCTTTGCGGAAAATGATGTGGTTGAAGTAACTGCAACGGATTTCGATAAAGAATTGGCCAAAACAAAAGATAATATCTCTATTGATGGCGACCAAGCCGCTTGGGAAACTACTTGGAGTGCATTTGGTACTGACATAACATGGAATATGATTCACTACGACGTGCAATTATATGGTGGAACAGTATTGCACAGAGGTAACGTTGCAGAGATGCAAACGGGAGAAGGAAAAACATTGGTAGCAACTTTGCCTGTTTATTTAAATGCATTGTCAGGTAAAGGAGTTCACTTGATTACTGTAAATGATTATTTGGCAAAACGAGATTCCGAATGGATGGGACCGCTTTACCAATTTCACGGTTTATCTGTAGATTGTATTGATCGACATAGACCCAATTCTGACGAAAGAAAAGCAGCCTATAGAGCAGATATAACATTTGGTACTAACAATGAGTTTGGTTTCGATTATTTGAGAGACAATATGGCTTCAAGCCCAGATGATATTGTACAGCAAAAACATCATTATGCAATTATTGATGAGGTCGATTCAGTTTTGATTGATGATGCCCGAACACCATTGATTATTTCAGGTCCAATGTCTAACGGAGATGTGCATGAATTCAATGATCTAAAACCAAAAATTGAAAAAATTGTTAACGCACAAAAGAAATTGGTAAATGAGTTTTTAATCGATTCTAAGAAAAAACTGAAAGGATTAGAAAGCGGAGAAATTGATAAAGAGACTTTATTTGAAGGTGGATTGTCGTTGTTGCGTGCGTTTAGAGGTTTTCCTAAAAACAAGGCCTTAATTAAGTATTTGAGTGAAGAAGGAATTCGAGCACAATTGCAAAAAGTCGAAAATTTCCACTTGCAGGATCGTGAACGAGAAATGCCAAAGGCGGATAAGGAATTATACTTCGTTATCAATGAAAAGCACAATACAATTGAGCTAACAGAAAAAGGAATTGATTTACTTTCTGATGGAGAGGATCGTGATTATTTTGTGATGCCAGATATTGGTTTAAAGATCAATGAACTGGAGAAGGAAAATATGGAGCGCGGTGCTTTGTTAGAGCAAAAGGAAACTTTAATTCAAGATTTTAAAGTTAAATCTGAACGAATCCACACCATTAACCAATTACTTAAAGCTTATTCTCTTTTTGAAAAAGAAGTAGAATATGTAATTATGGATGGTAAGGTGATGATTGTAGATGAGCAAACGGGTCGTATCATGGATGGACGTCGTTATTCAGATGGATTACACCAAGCAATTGAAGCAAAAGAAAATGTGAAAATTGAAGCTGCTACACAAACGTATGCTACAATTACTTTACAGAACTTCTTTAGAATGTACCATAAATTGTCGGGTATGACAGGTACAGCTGAAACGGAAGCACAAGAACTTTGGGATATTTATGATTTGGATGTAGTTGTGATTCCAACCAATAGACCAATTGTAAGAAATGATGAGCAAGATTTTGTTTTCAGAACAGAACGTGAGAAAATTAACGCAGTAATAGAAGAGGTTCAAAGGCTAGTTGCTTTAGGACGCCCTGTTTTGGTTGGTACAACAACGGTTGATATTTCAGAGAAGTTAAGTCGTATGTTAACCATGCGAAAAATTGAGCACAATGTCTTAAACGCCAAACAACATAAAAAAGAATCTGATATTGTTGCAGAAGCAGGTCAATCAGGCCGCGTAACAATTGCAACCAACATGGCTGGTCGTGGAACGGATATTAAGTTATCACCAGAAGTATTGGCCGCAGGTGGATTAGCAATTGTAGGTACTGAACGCCATGATTCAAGACGAGTGGATAGACAGTTAAGAGGTCGTGCTGGTCGTCAAGGAGATCCAGGATCTTCGCAATTCTTTGTTTCATTAGAGGATCAGTTAATGCGTAAATTTGGATCAGAAAGAATTGCCAAAATTATGGACCGTATGGGCTATAAAGATGGAGAGGTAATTCAACATTCAATGATTACAAAATCAATTGAACGAGCACAAAAGAAAGTAGAAGAAAATGCTTTTGGTGTGCGTAAAAGATTGTTAGAATATGATGATGTAATGAACGTTCAACGTAACGCGATTTATAGAAAAAGAAAAAATGCATTATATGGAGAACGTTTAGAATTGGATGTTTCAAACATGTTCTATGACGTTGCCGAGGAAGTTGTAAATCAACATTTCCCTAATAAAGATTTTGATGCTTTTGAATTAGATTTAATCCAGTACTTAAAAATTGAATCGCCTATTTCGCGTGAAGATTTTCAAGGAACGAATCCTGGAAATTTAATTGATGATATTTTTGATAAAGCCATGACGGCTTATGAAGGAAAATCAGAACGATTAATTGACATGGCGAAACCGATTATTTCTCGTGTATTAGAGGATGAAGGTGATCGTTATGAAAATATGATGTTACCCGTTACTGATGGTATAAAATCATTGCGAGTAGTCCTTAATTTGGAAGAAGGAAAAAAATCTGGAGGAAGAATTTTTAAAAAGCAAATTGAAAAAATGATTACCCTTGGGTTTATCGATAATCAATGGAAAGAGCATTTGCGTAAAATGGATGAATTAAGAACATCTGTGCAGCATGCGTCAATTGAGCAAAAAGATCCTTTGGTAATTTATAAAAAGGAATCATACAATTTATTCCAAGACATGATGGGAGTAATGAGCAAAGATGTTGTTTCATTCTTATCAAAAGCAGATGTGCCGCGCCAAGCTCCAGAGCAACAGGTGGCAACAAAGGAAAGCGCATTTGAACGTTCAGGTGGAGCATTTAAAAATGCGCAAGAGCAAACGCGTCAGCAAGAATTTAAAGGAAGTGAAGGCTTCAAGCAAGCTTCGCAAAATTCAGGTAATCCGCAACAACGTCCTAAGCGTCAACCAGTGGTTAAAGTAGAACCTAAAATTGGCCGAAACGATAAGGTTGAAATTAGAAATATGCAAACTGGAGAAACGAAAGAGTTGAAATATAAAGCTGCAGAAGTTTTAGTTAAAACCGGAGTTTGGGTTGTGACGAAGAAGTTATAGCACTTAGCAAATAAGAATAGATTTAAAAAGGGGACAGTGATTTATTCATTGTTCCCTTTTTAGTTGAATAAATAGCCAACAGAGAACCCCACTTCGTAAAATAATTTATTCTTTAATGGATCACCTGTTCTATAAGAAAACGCTTCTGCACTTGAAATTAAATGTGCTCCAATAGTTGTTTGTAATTCTATAAAAAGTGGAACATTATTTAATTTATACCTAGGCTTAGCTTCAAGCCCAAATCGCAAAAGTTGGGATCTTAAATATGCTCTTGGAAAATCTGCGGCTGTAGGTCCTGTTTCATTCGTGCTATTCCAATAAATGTCTTTTGAGGATGCTACAGAGTTTGAGGTATTGTGGTGTGTGAGTATTTCTGCGCGCAATAATGTACCCACTCTAAGTGACCATGCGTTTTCTCCATGAACTAATCCCATTGCTAAACGTAATCCGGTATACCTGAAACTGTACGATTCAGAATTGAAATAACCTGTATAGTTATAAGGGCTGGATCCTCCTCCAGATGAGTATTCACGACTATAATCAATTTCGTTATTTCTTTTGAAAGAAAGATTAAGGCCTGCTGTATAATATATGCGATCCTTTTCGTTGGAAAAAGAGATATGGAATTGATTGATTAAAGAAAGCTTATAAGTTAACCATTCTCCACTTACTTGATTACCGTCGGCACTAATAGATTCGATCTTTTGATCAAATACAGGAGTGTATCCAAAGGAAACATTATTTTGAGAAAAACCGTAAGACGAAAGAAATATAAGTAGAAATGTAAGACGCATGTTATTAGGATTTAATTAAATAACGCAATTTTTATTCAATGCGTTGGAATTTTTCTTGATCGATATGTTCGACTAAATAACAGTACTTTTATAATCATGCGCTGGAATTGGAAATATGCCCTTATTGCATTTGTTATTTTATTAATTGAAATAGTGATCGCATTATTTGTGCATGATCAATTTATTCGGCCGTTCATTGGTGATTTATTAGTTGTGGTTTTGCTCTATTTTAGTTTTAGAGCAGTTTTAAAAGCCAAGGCATTTGCAGTCGCTCTTGGTGTTTTCATATTTGCCGTAGGCATTGAAGTCTTACAGTTTTTTCAACTGGCCGAATTATTGGGTTTAGAAAACAATGGAATTGCGCGTGTAATTCTAGGTAGCACTTTCGATTGGTTGGATATATTGGCCTATGCTTTGGGGACTGTTCTGGCTTATTTTGTCGATCAAAAGTATTGGGGTAAAATGAAATAGTTTAAGTCCAAGCCTTACCTGTGCGGTAAACCGTTCCCTTAAACGCCGCAACTAAAACTTTATCTTGATTGTAAACTTCAGTCGTTAAAACGCCAATTTTATTCGAGACAGAAACCTCTTTTGTTGCAGTTGTCAGTACATCTCCAACCTTTACAGGTTTTACATGTGAAATAGAAGTTTCAACTGAAACAGATTGAATACCGTGCGCATTAATTGAAAAAGCCAAGGCACTGTCCGCTAAAGAATAAGTGATACCGCCGTGGGCAATATTAAAGCCGTTCACCATTTCTTGGCGTACCGTCATTTCGCAAACGACATTTCCAACAGCATAATCCAAGACTTGAATTCCCAACCATTGGCTCATCTCATCTCCAGCCATCATTTGATCTACTATTTCCTTGTTAGTCAATTTTTTTTAGAAATTATTTTCTTGTTAATAAACAATAGTTTTACAGTGCGAAATGATTATTGTTTTTACATCAAACCCGTCACTTCAAGTAGCCCATCATATCGAGAATCCATCAAATCATCAATTATCAAACTGCAGCTGCCGTCGCTACATTCAAAAGACCAATCATACCTGAACTTACAATAAATAATTGCGTTTTTGTTTCTTCCGAAAGTGCCTCACCATCCTCATCTACAGCTTCAATTTCATTCATCATAAATTGCGATAAATGATGCTGCTGAATTAAATCTTGCATTGGCGTATAATCCTCATCCTTGTAAATCGCGTCTAAAGCTAATATAAACGGATCTTGGAAGTTGTCAATATCATCTTCTGAAATTTCCTTTAGTGTAATTCCAGCATGCTCAAATGCTTCATAAACAATGGCGAAATAATAAATCGCGAACATGTTTAAATCGTCGTTTTCATATTCTAAGCCAGCTTGCAACAAATAATTAACCAAATTTTGTTGCTTTAATGTAAATGTTTCGATTTTTTTATCCAACGCATCATCACTTAAACCATCAATTTTTTTGATTGCCGCTTCAATACTTTCTATACTAACTTGACTCATTTTATCTTAATTTTTTTTGCCGCTTTAGCGCTATGCTTATTATTACCGTCCAAAGGTATAAAACAATTGTCAATGAAAAAAGTCTTTAGTCACTAGTCCTTAGCCGCCAGATATTCAATTCTGAAATTCCAAAATCAAAAACACCTGCATTAAACCACTTCTCTGCACAATCTTCCCGCACCATCTCTCACAAAACTTCCCCACACAATTTCCCGAAAACCAGCTATTTCCGTACAAAACTCCAACAAATCACCCCTCCTCACACAACATCCAAAAAACTAAAATCGTATCGAGAACAAGTGAACAAAGCGATTGTTCTCAAAAAATTGATAGCTTTATAATACCTAAGAACCATCAATCCAAATTAACACAACACGAACCAATGATCTATTTTAGTCCCGATTACTTAAATTTTTTTAAAGAACTTGCTGGTAATAATCATAAAGATTGGTTTGATGTGAATCGGAAGCGATACGAAACCAACATTAAAAAAGCATTTGAGGTATTCATTACAGACTTGATTGCTGCCATTCAAGAGCACGATAAAAATATCGAAATCACTTATAAAGAAGCGATTTTCAGAATTAATAGAGACGTTCGCTTCTCAAAAAACAAAGAACCTTATAAATTGAATCGTTCTGCAATCATATCGCCAAAAGGAAGAAAGGATAAAGCTTTTCCAGGTCTATATATTGAGTTGGGTCCAGAACATGTCAGAATTTACGGAGGTGTTTTTCAGCCAGACAAAGAACAATTATATGGCATTCGAGATTCAATCGTTGCAAATCCCAAAGCATTCGATAAATTGGTAAACGATAAAAAATTCGTAGCAACTTTTGGTGAGTTGAGAGGAGATAAAAATAAAATCATTCCAAAGGAATTTAGAGAAGAAGGTGAACATACCCCTTTAATTTTCAACAAGCAGTTTTATTGGTTTACTCAGTTCGAACCAGAAATCATTGAATCGGAAGATTTATTGGAAAAAACAATGGAAGTATACTTAGCCAATAAAAACTTAATGGATTATTTCGCTAAAGCAATACAACAATGAGAGTAAAGGGAATTATAATAGTTTTACTCTTGGTTAGCGGTCAACTTAGCGCCCAGGTTTTACCGGCAGAGAGGGCAGTAGATTGGTCTGTTGCTGGATTAAAAAATGAAATTCCAGCGCCCAATGTGGTGATTGATTTTGTTGAAGCTGGAGGAATAGGAGATGGTGCTTTTATTAACAATGCAGTGATGGAAGGCATAATTGCAGATAATATGGGAGACACCGTTCAGGTTAATTTCCCAAATGGAGTTTTCTATTTTGATACGACTATTTATGTACCGTCCAATTATATTTTAAATGGCCTTGGTGCTGATTCTACCTTGCTAGAGTTTGATTTAGGCGGAGGGAATACGCATATGATTCGTGTGGCTGGTTCAACCTCACCTGCTGCCAATTCGTCAATTGTTGGTTCCATTATTAAAGGAGAAAAAATTATTGAAGTAGCGGAAGTGGATTCTTTTGAAGTAGGGGATTGGGTGCAAATTAAAGATTATGATTTGGACAATGTGTTTAATGATTGGGGAGAATATAATACAGGGCAAATTCTGAAAATTGCGGAAATAACAGGAGATCAAATTGAGTTTGAGAGTCAGTTTCGGAGAAATTATGATGCCCTTGATGAACCTTTTATTATAAGGATGAATATGAGAGAAAATGTTGCTGTGCAACATATGAAGTTAAAACGATTGGACGTTGGGACAGGACCAGCAAGTAATATTCATTTTATTTATGCTGCCAATTGTTTAGTGAAATGTGTGGAGAGTGAACTGACCAATTTTGCACATGTACGTATAGATTTTTCAAGTAATATTGAAATTCGTGGAAGCTATTTTTATGATGGACATGATTATGGTGGTGGCGGAAGAGCGTATGGTGTGGTATGCGAATTAACGACAAACGAATGTTTGATTCAAGACAATATATTTGATCATTTGAGGCATTCAATGCTTTTACAAGCTGGAGCAAATGGTAATGTATTTGCCTATAATTACTCTAAAAATGCCTATTGGGAATCCGTTCCAAATAATGCCGCTGGTGATGCTGTATTGCATGGGAATTATGTTTATGCTAATTTATTTGAGGGGAATATTATTCAAAGTATTGTTGTAGATCATTCGCACGGTATCAACGGGCCGTACAATACGTTTTTTAGAAATAGGGCAGAGTTATACGGCATCTTTATGAATAATTCCCCGGCTTCTGATAGTCAGAATTTTATTGGAAATGAAATTCCGAACGAAGGGTTCTTATTGGGTTTATATGGTTTTGAAGGCGAGGATCATTTCAAATATGGAAATAACCACCGTGGAGAAACGAAACCAGAGGACACAGACGATTTAATTGATGAAAGTTATTATTTGGATGAAGCATTACCCTATTTCGAATTCTACTCATCTTGGCCGCCAATTGGTTACCCAAATGGAATGGAGGATTATAATAATGAGGTTTATAATAATTTGGCAATTGGTTATGCCATTCAATGTGAAAATTTATATGAAGACGTGAGTGTCGCTGAAGTTTCGATTGAAAATAAGCAATTGGAGTTTTATCCTAATCCTGTTGCACAGTCATTGACAGTTGAAATTCCGGCAGAGTTAAATTTGAACGAAGCCATTGAAATTGTCGTTTATAATTTATTGGGCGAACAAGTTTTAGCAACAAATGTCACAAGTTATTATCAAAATATTGACGTGTCTGCTTTACAAAATGGAACTTATATCCTTGAATTGAAAGATATAAAAAGTAGCTACTCCCTTTCAAAGTTTGTAAAGCAATAATTAAGACTAGAAGCTTTAACAAATTATTGAAAAGTGCAATTGTTTCAATACCATATGCATTAATCATCAACGTCTTAAGCTCAATGCCCGAACGATCAAATAGATTTTGAAATAACCTATGCGTAAGAATTCTGAGTTGAACTAAGCACTTCGAATTCCTTTAAAAAGAATGTTTTTAACCGCTAAATACATCAGTGAGCTATCAGCGCCATGTTTTTTTCTTTTACTAAATCGTAAATAAATTTCTTCAGCAAAAAGCACATCATCTTTAGCGTTTGGCTTATTCAATGCAACATAAGGAGAAATACAACCTGGTTTTTGCGTAGATCTTAAATCCTGAATATGCGCTGGAATATCTTCGAAATAACGTTTGCTAACAGGTCTTACACCAAGCAACTTCATATCTCCTTTGATCACATTAAGCAGTTGAGGAATCTCGTCTAACCAATATTTACGCATTACTTTGCCCCACGAGGTAAGTCTGAAATCGTTTGCAGGCTTGCCATTGGGGCCATAACCGTTGTTTCTTAAAATATAATCTTGTAAATATTCAGAATAAGGATGCATTGTTCTGAATTTATAGACATGAATCAATTTTCCATTTTTTCCAATTCGAGGCATTTTGTAAACGGGGCCATAGCTTGACATTTGCCCTTTCACTCCCTCACTGACTTTTTTAACCACGAAGTATAAAAAACCGTCTATATTGTTTTCAACGTGCACTAGTTCGAAACCATGACAGACGAATCTCCCCAATACTTCGGCTTTCGTTAATCGCCGATTTTTCTCGCGAGTTAAGCAGGAATAAATGATTTTTAAGCCCATTCATTTGTCCAGATAGCTATTGGGTGATTTTTGACACAGGTAAAAATATTATCGAGAAGCCATTAAATTAAGCATGTATTGCTCATTGCCCTTCAAAAATTGCCAAACTCTCCAAATCAATCTTTTCAAAATTCCAAACGACATAGGTTTTGAAAAAGAATCCACTCAACCGAAAAGTGCCGTTTTTATGGCGCACAAGATTTAATTGACATGTTTCAGCTTTATAATCCGTCAATGTAAGAATGTCTTGATTCCATGTCATTTCATAATCCGAAAAGGCATCCGCCTCATCTTGAAGAATGAAATAACCCTTACTATGAATGAAAATACGTTCAATGTTAAGTGGATTATCGGAAAGGGCATAAGCACCGTGCATATAGACTTTAGGTTCGGCATCACCGTTAAATTGTGCTTTAATACAATAGGGACCAAATGATTCTAACAGAAGAAAACCGATTAAAATAATCTTAATAAATAGACGCGCTTTTTTATAATATTTTGAGGTTGGTTCTGCGCTTTCTGCAAGAGGTGAAACTGCTGCATTGTTAATGAAAAAGCTATAAAACCGTTTGAAATGTGGTTGCAAAAGTAGGAGAGACAAAAGAATTAAAAATCCGGTATAAATTTTCACTTCAATCCCAAATCCAATATTAATCATCATGACATTAATAAGAACAGCGAGCGCAATTAGGGCGCCCAGCATTCTAGTTTTCCGGAAAAGTAGTAGCAAAGCTGGAATAAGCTCAATAAGTCCCGCAAAAACGTTATAACTATAAGACGTTCCCATGCTACTCCAATACAAAATGTCAGGACTTAATTGTCCTAAAGGAGTAAAAATCGTATTGGGTTCGGGGAAAAAAAATTGGTACTTAAAAACTTTATTGCAGCCATAAATTAATAAAGTGAGTGAAAGGTAGTAGGCCGAAATACGATACAGCCAAAAGTGAATGCGATCAATAGTTCCTTTTCGCATAAGCATCCAAAGAGTAGCAATGGATGAGCTGATCAAAAGGAGTGTTAAGGTTGTTGAAATCATCACCCAAGAGTCAGGTTGAAAAACGCCAGTTGAATTTTGAATAAAATTGCCGTTAAAACTTTCCAAAATTGGGAGTATAACCTCTCCAATAGCTGGTATAAAATGATAAGGAAACGGAAGCGTTAAAATAAAGCTAATTACGAACAGTAAAAGTGTACGATTCGTATGTGATTTTAAAAAGCTTTGCTTCATTCCGTTAAATTACATAAAAGTTTAAAGGTGAAATTGCTTAGAAGCACGAATCAACGTTAAGCTATTTGTGTTTTTATTGCGTTTCCTTTTTTTAGGAAATTGTTTTACGACTTGAACTTGATTTTTGGATTTCTTTTTGGCAGCAAAACCTATAAAAGTTGTATTCTGATACATGTAATTATCCTTTTTGAGGCTATCTACATTTAAGTTGGGTTGATTCCAAAAAGGATTATTCAGTAAGGTGTCGTAATAATAAGGCCCATCCATTGTATTGTGGAATTGAACAACAGTTGAGTCATTGATTTTGACAATGCTATCTAAGCGAGATGGAGGTTCCATTAGACCAAAATTTCCTTCACCCTCGTAAGTGAAGTAAGCAGGATTTCCGCTATGACTTTTAAAAGCAATGCGTTTGGTTTGTCCATATCCAATTGCTGAAATAAATAAGAGCATTAAAAGAGATAATCTTAACATAAAATGAATTTATGGCTACTATAAAAAGTAGCACGTTCGTAACTGAAACAAAGATGCGAAACGCTCAAAAACAGCAAAGAAATAAGCTTGCAAAACCCATTTGCAAAATTGCAAAACGGCCTTGCATCTATTTATATGCTAACCAACTTAATCGGCAGGGCTTGCTACACCTAAGAAAATCACAACTCCGTCACCACCCGGGTTTTCCAAGAGGTCAATTGTTGCAGAAGGTTTCCAATTGTTCATTACCCATAAATTACCTGCACCATCTATAGTAGAGGATGTAATTCGCATCAATGGAATAAAACATTGTGGCTGATAAATTTTAAATTTGGTTTTGTTATTCGGATCCGTAAATGTCTTCACATCACCATAAAGCGAAAAACCGTTTGCCAACATTACTTCATCTCCTCCAGTTGGTAATGTCAGCATATTCGCTTCACCATAGATTCCGTTTCCTGTAGTTTTCATAACAGTTACTCCAGTCGTTCTGTAAGGTAATTGTGCATATGTCGGATGTTCTCCTGACTCATTATTGAGCAATTCGGTGCCAAAATTTCCAGCAAAAATTGTATTTTTATTATCAATTGTTACTGACCAAGGGCGGTTAATCTTATCACGATAACTATCCTGATAAATTAAGTTTTCGTCCAATTTGGCAACGCGACTTTTATGTGTGGCAATGCAGCCTACATAGACATTGCCCAAACTGTCAAAATTAATTTGGCGTAGTCCCTCATAAGTTCTGGCATGAACTGGGTCAGTATCGTTATTCCATGATTTTGTAAAAGTGATTGCTCTACCTTCTAGTTGACATTTATAGACACCTGAAAGTCCTTTGCCTGATGTTCCTGCACAAGATACATACATGCAACCGTTGGTTGGATGAAGCGCCACATCAAAAGTAGCCAGATAGTAATCCTCTTCTGTTGCAATATTTTGAACAATAGGATTATCATAATCTAGTTCATTTTTGGCTGCATCCCAAAGATAAACTACAATTGCACTTGGCTTATTTTCAAAAGGATAAACGACATTTGCCGGTGCGAATGGTTCTTGACTTCCCCAAGAAGTAACCCAAAGGTTTCCGTCATTGTCAAAGTTTAATCCTTGAACGCGAGAGGGGCCCTTTGTGTAGCCACTAGATGGACTAATTGGATTTCCTTCTAGATCAAATCTGGAGATGCTTCCAACATGCGGATTACATTCGGTAGGTCCCCAACCAAAATTCCCAAAAAAGATGTTGTCTTTTGTTGGATTTACCATAACGCCAAATCCAACTCCTAAAAGTCCTCCGCCAACGACAGGAGAAAATGTAGCGGGAGAACCATCTGGTTCAAGAACTACACAGAAAGTTGATGAATTTGGTGTACCCGCAACTACATTTGTTGTTAACCAACCCCGATCATTTTTATCAAAAACGATATAGGCAGCTCCGGCAATGATAAAATTATCTGCGCCACTACTGTGTACTTTTATCGCCAAACTCCAATTGTTTGGAACAGGAGATTCACCTTCAGGTAAGTCCAAGTTTTGTAAATAGGGAGAGTAGTAAATAGGTTGATTCTCACCTAAAGTATATAAGTTCTCAGTACTGCCTCCTTCTCCTTCTTCTTCTTCTTCTTCTTCTGATGGTGTTGATAAAAATTGATTATCAACTAAGTTGTAGAATCCTTTAAAATAAGATGTTCCTGTAGCCTCAGTTTCAGACAAAAATGTATCATAATTCGAAATATCAGGATTTATGGCATTTACTAATAGGTTCGTTAAAGAACCCCACAGTGCCCAACTATTTGTTTGCATTGCGTTGGGAGAACTACTAATAACAGCTGAAACGTCACCCGCAGTATTCATGAAATTCAACTTCATACCCATTGCTAATCCTATTTGTCGATCCGTTCCGGCAATTGTGAAATCACCGTATGTTGTCAAGTTTTCGTACGAAATAAACTGGTGAAATGCGTAGGCAGTTAATGGCGTTTGAGCAGGATTCATATTAACAACAGCATCACTTGCGTTATATACATTTACAAATTCAATTACAACACCTTCCGCCACATCATATGCTACATCATTGATCTTGTAAGACAAAATTTTTGCCGTAATATAATAGTATTGGCATGATCCAGAATCAATCGAAAAACTAGCCTGTGTATTATTATCGTTAAAATAGAGTATGCTAGTTGCATTTTCTGAAATGCCGTATATATAACAACGCGATTTTGTAATCGTAATTGTTAATGGGTTTGGACCTTCTTGTGCAATAATAGGATCAAAATTAATGGTATTAGTTGCCATAATGAAGTGGTTTTTAGAATTGGTTAACGCATAAAAAAAGACAGAATAGTCTCAGTGTGCTATCAATATTACTATTAATTAGACTGATCCTTATAGGTATTAACACTTGAGTGATTAAAAGCAGTGCGATTACCTATTATGAGAGAAAAGGCTGCATATTATCAATATGCACCTGTTTTCGGCAATGAGTCAACTAATGTTAAAAGGGAGATTAAATTTGGCAAGAATATGCTTTTGCTGACCTATTTTCACATTGTATCTTCTTTTTTCATACTGACAAAATTCGGTGGTTGGTAGCATAAATGAACTCTTTCGAATAGAATTAATTTTACAGTTCGAATAGGATCACTAATTTGATAAGTGTTAATTTTTTTGGTGAATAGCAACGAACTGGATCTTTTCAGGGTCTAGGAGAGTAAAGCCATCAAAAAAATATGCCCGTACGAGTTAGCCGCCGGCGGCTAGAATTTTTCTTTCTTTTGTTGCAATGACAAAAGGAAAAAATCTGTTAGTAGTGGTGTTCTGAATATACCCTAAATATAATCATGGGTCACCGTATAAAAATAATCAATGTCCAATTTGTAGTTGATAGTGAGTTGTTTTCGACAATACCGCCAGAAATGACGAAGACGAGAATGCGGTGCGATTACCTAGATGAAAGAAAAAGATGTTTTATCAATATGCTGGACTACTCCAAATGACGAAATTCATGTTTATATGATATTGACTTCACGCTCCAAATCCACGCCATAAATACTGCTAATGGATTCTAATATTTCTTGCGATAAATTATAAATATCGCGACCTATAGCACCGCCGTAGTTCACTAAAACAAGTGCTTGATCCTTATGGACGCCGTAATTATCAATCGTTTTTCCTTTCCATCCTGCATTATCGATTAACCAACCTGCCGCCAATTTAATATGGTTTTCATCAATAGGGTAGTGGGCAATAGTTGGGAATTTCGCCTTTAAAGCGTCAAATTGGACTTTTCCAATGACAGGGTTTTTGAAAAAACTGCCCGAATTACCAATCTTTTTAGGGTCAGGTAATTTAGATTGACGAATTGTAATTACCGCATCACTCACATTTTTGATCGTCGGATTGGGAATGTTCATTTCCGCCAATTGCTTTTCAATTGCTCCGTAAGAAGTATTAAGTTGATGATTTTTTGTGAGGCGCAAGGTCATATTTAGAATAACGTATTTGCCTTTTAAAGTTCTTTTGAAAACACTTTCGCGGTATCCAAAACTACATTGCTGAGTATCAAATTTCTCAACAACCAATGTTTCAATATTTAACGCTTCCAATTCATGAAAAACATCCTTTATTTCAACACCGTATGCACCAATGTTTTGCATAGGTGAGGCACCAACACTACCTGGTATCAATGACAAGTTTTCAATTCCACCCAAGTTGTGTTCAATCGCATAAAGAACAAAGTCATGCCAGTTTTCTCCTGCGTTTGCTTTCACAAGACAGTCGTTTCCATCCTCTGCAATAATCTCAATTCCCTTCAAGTCGTTTTTAAGAACCAAGCCATTAAAATCTTGCGTGAGTAGAATATTACTTCCACCACCCAAAATGAGTAATTCATGTCCTGCAGTTTGGTTGTGTTGCAACAATTCCTTCAATTCAACAAGACTATTAAAGTTTGCAAAATTGGCTGCATTACTCGCTAATCCAAATGTATTGTGAGGTTGAAGATTGACGTTGGTTTGAATCATGAAATTATATTGTTTGATCCGTTTTAAAACGAACTACGCGATAAAGTTAAAAACTTATGAGTTGATTTTAACCCAAAGTTCGAGCACTTATCAATAGGCCACGGTTGATTTTAGTCGAAGTAGGTAATTTGCCGGATAGTTTTTACAAGCGGAATTCCTTCATTGAATGTTATTTTTTCAATCCAGTTACCGCTTGTATCGTATTGGTAGGTATAATGTTGTGAAACAGTAAAGTCAATATATTTAGTAATGTTGCCGTAACGGTCGTAATGCGTCTCTTTTTTATATGATTTCAGCTGTCTTTTTTCCAGAAATGTGAGGTCACTGATTTCAGATTTAAGTCGTCCTTGTTCGAATATGTAAGCTGTAATTGATTCCGTTGAACGGTCATCATAAGTGACTTTAAGCGAACTTAAATTTCCAGATTCGTCATAATTGTAGGTTGAAAAAGTTGTGTGTGCCCCGTCAAATTTAAAGATGACCTCTTCTTTTGAAACAATATTGTTAGAATCGAAATAGGTATTGTTTTCTTTTGATTTTATTAGAAGACTGTCTTTCATATGCTCTGCATGGTAGATTTTTTTTTCGATCATATTGTTCCTCTTATCATATTGAAAAGTTGTTTCAATCATGAAAGTTGAACCCCGTAAATCTGAACTATCTACGCGTTCAATTCTAGTCAATCGATCATTTTCATCATAGCTGAATGTTGTCGTTTGTCGATCAAATGGAATCTCTGTTTTAACTAAAAAGCCTTTTTCATTATAGGTGTTTATCCATTTTTTTGCTTGTGAGCAACCTGTGCATTTTCTGAATATTATATTGCCGCTAACATCATATGTTTTAACATAAGTACATGCCATTTCTAGTGTATGAGCATCTGTCTGCTCTACAAGTGTGCCATTATGATTAAAAATATAGATTGCAGTATCAGTTGGCCATTCCTTCGATATGGATGATCCAATTTTCAATACTTTTTTTACGTCCCTTTGCAGGTTTAAATCTGTATGAGTTTCTTGCGCAATACTTACTTTCCCAAGTAATAAAACAAGTATAATAAGTGATATGTTTGTTGTCAATTTCAATTTTCTTTAAGAGCGACTTTTCCTCCATTAATATACTTAGTCAAATATTTTACTCCAAAATAAAACGGAATGGTATCCACCAAAGCCGTAACTAACTTAAAGGTATAACTGGCAAATACAAAATAGAGTAATGGTTCGGTTAAGGCGCCATATTCATCTTTCGGTAAACCATTGGCATAATAATGTGTAATTAAAATCACAGCAACAGAATCTACCATTTGACTAATTAACGTGGAACCATTATTTCGTAACCACAATTTTTTACCCTTGGTCAATTTTTTTAAATAATGAAAAATTTGAACATCAATAAACTGGGCTGCAATATAGGAAATCATACTTGCCGTGGTTGCTGCAAAAGTTGCAAGTCGGATCTCATAAAACACGGCTCCATTCGTGTTTGGAATAATATTTCCAGCAACATCTAATTCTGGTCCAGGCGGAAGTTCGCCACCTAACCATACAATAAAAAGCACCCATAAGTTTAGAATCAAACCAACCCAAACTACCATATTGGCACGCTTTTTCCCGTAGAGTTCGCTTATAAAATCTGTACATAAAAACGTGATGGGATAGGCGAGCACACCCACCGCAATTGGAAAAGGAATTTCTGTTCCAAATAATTCAAAGTCTAAGGCTATAAATTTAGTAATACCTAAAATGTTTAGCATTGTCAGTGAACCTAGAAAGACTCCACTGAGAATCATAAAAACCCATTCAGATCTTTTATTTTTTCTTTCTATTTCGAACATGTCGGACTAAAAATAGTAATTAAAACCTAAGACAGGCGCTAAGCTTTAGGCTAACATTTTTGATTACGCTCTTTATAAAAAAAAATGCCTATTTTGCAAACGCTCTAATCTGGAGCTGCTTAAGAAAATCACGTTTAGAATTATGCAAATTATCCCAAAGACGGGTCTTAAAGGCTTAGTAGAAAATTGGCAAAGTGACATGTTAGCAGCAGTCAGTGTTGCTTTGGTTGCTTTACCATTGGCATTGGGTATTGCTTTAGCTTCAGGTGTTCCGCCAATGGCTGGAATACTATCAGCGGCTATAGGTGGTATTGTTACCACATTTTTTAGAGGAAGTTTTGTGGCAATAAATGGACCCGCGGCTGGATTGATAGCAGTGATTTTGGGTTCTATTTTGGCTTTGGATGACGGGAGTGGACAAGCATTGAATTACGTTTTAGCTGCAATTGTGGTCTCTGGTGCGCTTCAAGTTATATTGGGTTTACTAAAATTAGGGCGACTTGCAGACATTTTTCACCCTACGATTATTCGAGGAATATTAGCTGCAATTGGAGTTATTATATTTGCCAAACAAATTCATTTGGCCTTAGGAACAGAAGTGGCCTCTACAAAAATCATTGATGATCTAATTGGGGTAGTTAAACATGCCAATAATATCAACCCTTTTGTGGCAGGGATTTCACTTTTAGGATTGTTGTTGTTAATCTTTCATTCTAAAATAAGCTACAAGTTTTTTCACTTTATACCAGCCCCAATCTGGGTGCTATTATTATCAATTCCTTTAGTTTACGCATTTAATTTTTTTGATGCACATAGTTTAGATTTTTTCGGTAAAAGTTATGATGTCGGCCCAGATTTGTTGGTGAGCATTCCTGATAATCTGTTGGATGCGATAGCGCACCCCAATTTTTCTATAATTGGTACGTTTCCTTTTTGGATTGCTGTTTTGTCTATCACCATGGTTGCCAGTATTGAATCGTTAGCGAGCAGTAAGGCTGTGGATAAATTGGATCCTTATAAAAGAAGAACCGATTTAAATAAAGATTTGATTGGAATAGGATTGAGTACAATGGCCTCAGGGGCGCTTGGTGGATTGCCTATAATAACGGTGATTGTTAGAAGTACAGTTAACGTTCATAATCATGCGAAAACAAAATGGTCAAATCTTTACCATGGAATTTTACTCGTGCTTTTCATTTTCTTATTAGCGCCATTTATTCAACAGGTACCTTTAGCTGCCTTGGCCATTTTATTAGTGTATACGGGCTTTAAACTGGCTTCTCCAAAAGTATTTAAACAAGTATATAAACAGGGAATCGAGCAATTGATCTTTTTTGTTGGAACATTAGTCATTACTATTTTTACAGATTTACTAATTGGAATTTTTGGAGGCCTTTTGTTGGCATTAATCGTTCACTATTTAATGGCCAAGGTCTCATTTGTTGCCTTTTTTAGGATGGTTTTTAATTCTGGTTCAAATATTTTTGACAAAAAGGATGGTTCATATGAGCTGAAAATAAAAGGAATTGCAAACTTTTTAGGTTCATTAAATATCGATAAACTGATCAGTCAAATTCCGGTAGGAACAAAAGTTAAGGTAGATTTTTCTGAAGCAAGGTTAGTAGATTTATCCATTATGGAAATGGTATACGAATTTCAAAGGATGCATGAATCGCATGGAGGAGAAGTGATTATTGAAGGGTTAGAACAACACGTTTCATCTTCAAATCACAAGTTAGCCATGAAAATTCTGACTAGTAAATCTTCTCATAAATTAACTGCTAGGGAAGTTAGACTAGAACAACGTGCCGAAGAACATGGATGGAACTATGAGCAAGAATCGGTGCAGGATGTTTATTTTGAATCATTCTACTTCTTTAAGTCACGGCCAATTGAATATAAATCGAATCGCATTACGGGAAGTGATAAAAATATTACATGGGAAATCTCTGATGTTACATTTGCTGAAGGAGCCTTCTTTGCGGCAGAGGAATATAAGATTACATTGGAAATGATTAAAGTTCCGTTCAAAATCCCAAAATTTATAATTGAGAAAAAAGGCTTTTTGGATAAACATTTAAATATCCCTGAACATAAAGATATTGATTATACTTTATACATGGATTTCTCCAAGGAATATAAGGTTAAGGTGAATGATCAAAGCGAAATGGCGGCATTTTTAACCGAAGGATTGAGAGCTTTGATTGAGAACAGTGACATTGATCATATTGAAAGTAATGGTGAAGCGATTCTTATTTTTAATGACCAACTAAGGCTTGCGCAATTGCCAGAGTATTCTAAATTACTTAAGTTTTCTGAAGACCTTAGGAAAGAACTTTTGAAGTAGCTTTAATTATCAATAGGCAATAGCTTTTGAGTAGGTGGCAATAGTCTTTTTAGTCATTGGTCACTATTAGAATTATTAATTTTTTCTTAGCTATAGTGCTTTGTGTTTTTTGCCTATTCGTACAGGATTATAAACGCCATTCGGATCTTTTATTTTTTCTTTCTTATTCAAATATCACGCACAAAAGTTAACCCATAATATGCATTGCGTAGAATTACTTGATTCTTAAATAGGGCCTTTTTTTATTGTTAAAACTTCCACTCGTCAAAATATTTAATGAAAATTTTGGCAATATTTCTAGCGTCATCAATGCCTCTATGGTGCGTGCCGTCTAGTTTAAAACCCTCCAGTTTTAATGCTTTTTGCATCCCTACGGCGCGTTTTAGTTTTTTGAATTTTCCATATTGATGTTTTATGCTAATATGATTATTTACCCAATCTGAGCTTAAGCCATGAACTTCACTATCAGATTCAAATTGTTTTTTATCATAAAAACCCCACGAACATAAAACGTATTCTTGGTCACCAAAAGCGCACCACTTTTTAAAATCCTCAATGGCGGCATTAAAATAAGGTGCATTCTCTACATCACTTTGCTGAATAGAAGTGAGTTCAGTACAAAAATCACTTAATTTTGGATATTTAATGGGCTTCACAAAAGTCATAAACTCTGAAACAATTTCCTTTTGGTCGTTCACAAGCACGGCGCCAATTTCGATTGTTTCATTCGGACTTTTATCATATTGATCCCAACAGGTTGCTTCTAGGTCAAAAACTATGTAATTCATGTTTTTTAATTATCAATTTTCTCTATTCTAATGTAATAGCCTCAAATATACCTAATCTACCTCACCTTTACTTAGAACCAAATACTAAGTGTAAATGACTCATATCTAGTCGTTCTTTATTTTAAAATTCTCGCAAGGGAGTCTTTTACATTAGGATGTGCAATCGCATTTATACAAATTAGCAGAGTGATACAAAGGGGTCGTAATGGCATTCAATGAGTTTAGGTCATTGTTGAATTCATACAACGGCAAGAAAGACTGTGAATTATTCGGTAATAAATTTTGTCCAATTACTTTTATCCATTTCATTCGTATCAATTTTAACCGAATGAAGCAAGAAGGGTGTGAAATAATTTACTTTGTAGACATCTTTAACGGTAGGGTCACTGTCATAAGCTCCGCATCCAAATGAACGTACAATAATTCTGGTGTTTGCATCATTTTTATGTTCGTACAGTAATTCATGATCAGTGGTTCCACACATATCAAAGGCCATGGCGAAAATAAGAATCATTAATACGAAAATTGCGGTTATTGATGTAGCTGCAATTTTTCCATTATGAATAAACTGGCTTTCGTCTATTTTTAAAGTTCCTGAAAGTGTACATAAAATAGCAATTGGAACAGCAAATATTAAAAACGTGGAATATGCCGATTTCACATCATTCGTGGCAAACTCTAAATTAAAAAAACTTCGAACAATCGGGAATATGACCCAAAAGACTAAAAAACTCACCGCAAATAAAAAAAACTTTCGTTTAGTCATTCAACTCGTTTTTAGATAGCATAAAATTAATATCGGTTTATAGTCAAACGCCCGAATAAAATTAAAATTGCCTATTGTCCTTCGTCACGTTCAGGATGACAGTATTGCCTAAAAAATCAATGACACTTAAAATAGTTGAATGGCTCTTTACAGGCATTACAGCTATATAATGATTGGCAAGGTGTGGAGCCAAATTGACTGAGTAATTTTGCGCCTGTTGATTTACAAACAGGACAAGTGATAACACGATCTCCGGCAGTTGGTGGAGATATACCATCTTTCATCAATTTCTCTCTTGTTTCTTCCGAAAGCCAATCAGTTGTCCAAGCTGGGTTTAATTTTGAAATTATTTCTACGGTTTTATAACCGTGCTTCGCTAATTCTTCTAAAATTAAATCCTCAAATAATTTCTTGGCTGGACAACCTGTATAGGTTGGAGTAATCGTGATTTTTAAATTGTTATCTGTTAATCTTTCAACTGCACGAATAACACCCAGTTCCACCAAATTAATTGCTGGGATTTCAGGATCAGGAACTTGTTCTAAGATTTCCCAAAGGTCGATATTTTCAGTTGGTAAATTCAATTTTATGTGCAATAAGCTATTTACAAAGACATCAGTTCAAGTGAATGTTCGGTTTTAGCAACGTCAGATCGAGTGTCCTTAATTTTTTGCCTTACAAAAAGTAAGGATGTATTGAGATCACCACTTTGCATCCGGATAAGCACGCGGCAAATATTGCATTATGCTTAAAAGATGCCCAATATGTTCACTGTGAAAACCGTCTCTAAAATCGCGCATTGTTAAGGGCATAATTTCTTTACGCTCTAAATTACATGCGGCCAATGTTGCATTCACATCATTATCCCAAACCGTTCTTAATTTGTCGCTGTCGGCTAAATATGTTTTGTCCAACTCATCAAAGGCAAAAATTTCTTCGATATATTTTAATTGATGGTCAAGTGCCGATTGCATTCGAGTATTACTTTCTTCAGTACCAAGGCCTAATCTTTCCATCCAATCTTTAGAATGAATATAGCTATAGCGTACTTCTTTCAATACTTTTTGCGCTAATCCAACAACCTCTGAATTATCAGAATCTAAAAGTTGTGTATATACCTCTTGTACGTATACATCATGTAAAAATTGGCGAACAATTACCCAAGCAAAATCTTCGTTTGGCTGTTCAACTAATTTAATATTGAAATACTCACGTTCGTTTCTTCGGTAGACCAAATCATCTGGCGTAAATGCATTGCCTTCAATTTCACAAATGATTTTGTACATTTCCTCTGCACGTCCAAAAAGGTCAAGAGAAATGTTTGACAAGGCTATATCTTCTTCTAAAAAAGGTCCTTTACTACACATCTCTGCAAGACGTTGCCCTAGAATTAAAGAAGTATCTGCTAAACGAACTAAAAATTTAGCTTCGTTATTTTGAATGGTTAAATCCATTTGAATGATTTTTTAAAGATGGTGTACACCATCTGGAGTTTTGTAAAAAGTAGCATGTCTGTATGCTTTGTCATCTCCCGGATCGAAAAATGCATCAGAATCATCTAAGGGTACCGATACGATTGCGTCTTTAGGTACTACCCATAATGCGCGACCTTCACCTCTTCGTGTATATAAATCACGTGCATTTTGAATTGCCATTTTTTTATCATAAGCATGGCAGTTTCCAACGTGTTTGAATGCTAAACCGGGTTTCTTTTGTACAAATACTTCCCAAACTTTATCTCCTGATTCCATTTCTAATTATTTTTTATCCTCGTAGCCTTGGCAAAAGAGGAATTATGCTACTACAGTTTCTGTTTTGGCTGCATAAGCTGCAGCTGCTTCTCGCACCCAAGCATTGTCGCTGAGCGCTTTTTTATGGTGATCTAAACGTTCCTGGTTACAAGGACCGTTTCCATTCACAACATTCCAAAATTCATCCCAGTTAAAAGGACTATGATCATAATGACCAGTTTCTTCATTCCACTTGATATTTGGATCTGGAATTGTTAAGCCTAAATACTCAGCTTGCGGTACAGTTCGATCAATAAAACGTTGACGCAAATGGTCATTTGATTCCCGTTTAATTTTCCAAGCCATTGATTGTCCTTTATGCACCGAATCAGCGTCATGCGGCCCAAACATCATTAATGAAGGTTCCCAAAAACGATTCAATGCATCTTGTGCCATAGCTTTTTGATCCGGCGTTCCAAATGCCATTTGGACCATGATTTCATATCCTTGGCGTTGGTGAAAGCTTTCTTCTTTACAAATTCTAACCATTCCTCTGGCATATGGGCCATAAGATGTTCTTTGTAAAGAAACTTGGTTCACAATTGCAGAACCATCCACTAACCATCCCACAGCTCCCATATCTGCCCAAGTTAATGTTGGGTAGTTAAAAATGCTTGAGTATTTAGCTTCACCTGAATGCAATTGAGCATTCATTTCCTGTCGTGTGATCCCTAAAGTTTCAGCAACACTATATAAGTATAAACCATGTCCGGCTTCATCTTGAATTTTAGCCAATAAAACTTGCTTGGCTCTTAATGAAGGTGCGCGTAATAACCAGTTCCCCTCAGGTTGCATTCCAATTATCTCAGAATGTGCGTGTTGAGACACCTGGCGTATGAGTGTTTTCCGATATTTTTCGGGCATCCAATCTCTTGGCTCTACCTTGAGGTCTTTCTCAATAATATCGTTAAATGCTTTTTCGAATTTATCCATATTACATATTTTTCAAAATAAACCTTCTTTATGTACTGTCTAAAGAAGGATTTAGAATCCTAATTATACAAAGATAAGCGTTTTTTCTAAGGAATTTTTTGCAATTATTTCCGAAAAAATATTACGCGAGGATTTGTCATTTTTTAAACTTTAAAACTTCCGATCGTCCCTTTTTAAAGATCTTATTACTCGCATGTGTCCCCTTTCTTAACTCTTTTTGTTCTGCATGTGGTAATGCATTAACTTCTTTACAATCAATAGAACAACATTCGTCCATTTTTGTGTTGCAACTATCACACTGAATGAACAATAAATGACACGCTTCATTGGCGCAGTTCACATGTGTGTCGCACGCTTCTCCGCATTGATGACAATTGGAAACGACATCTTCGCTGATGCGTTCACTTTTTCGGTGATCAAAAACAAAGTTCTTACCTAAAAATTTATTCTCTAAAGCTTCATCCTCAACTTGGCGTGCATAGTTAATGATTCCCCCTTCTAACTGAAAAACATTTTTGAAACCTTGATGCTTAAAATATGCACTGGCTTTTTCACAACGAATACCTCCTGTGCAATACATTACAATATTACGATCAGCTTCATGTCCTTTTATACTTTCCGTAATAATGGGCAACGAATCTCTGAACGTATCCACATCAGGAGTATCTGCATTTTTAAAATGTCCAATTTCACTTTCATAATGATTGCGCATATCAATCAAAATGGTGTCGTCTTGTTCAATTATATCATTGAATTCTTTGGCTTTCAAATGCACCCCTATATCGGTAACGTCGAATGTGTCATCATTTAAACCGTCTGCTACAATTTTAGTTCTGATTTTAATTTTCAGTTTAAGAAAGGATTTATTGTCTTGTTCAACGGCAACATTTAAGCGCACATCTTTTAAAAACTCAATGCTGTCGAGATGTGCTTTAAAGGTGTTGAAATTTTGTGCTGAAATAGATAATTGGGCGTTTATACCTTCATCCGCAATATATATTCTGCCTAAAACACCCATTGGGTCCCAATTCAAAAATAAATGATCGCGAAAAATTGTTGTGTTTTTAATTTGATGGTACTGATAGAAAGAAATCGTTAAACGATCTTCTCCTGCTTTATCAATCAAAGCGGCTCTTTCCTCAGCACTTAATTTATTATACAGTTGCATGCTATAAATAAGATAAGTTACTAATGAAGTACAAAGTTATAAAAAATGTAATAAAGTTGCTTGTCTTAACGGCTGATATAAGTCAGTTTTATAGAAATGAAAAGAGACCGTCTTACTAGACGGCCTCTTTTTTAATCGAATTGATCTATAACTTTTTAATAATGTATGTTCAGAAAGTTGTCATATCCGTCATTCGTTATATCCGCATAAAAGATCGCGTCTTCGCAGCCACATTCAACGCCAGATCCAGTAACGGGACCTGCCCAACAAGTGTTCAGAACATTGTCTAATACAATCATCACACAAGTTGGAGGTGGACCACTTGTAACAGTTATTCTTAAAAGTCTGTCAGTGCCAGAAATATGTGTTCCTCCAAAATTTAGAGTTGCGCCGGGCGCTAATGCTACCCACCCTGAAGGGCTTGCGGTAGAAGTGGCGCATCCTGGAGGTGGCATCACAAATTCAGCGCGCACATATTTTACACATTGCGTATTATTGGTAACAACTACCCCTTGCGAAAAGCTTAAACTTCCACAAAGTAAGGCAAATACGAGTAATAAATTTTTCATAATATATAAGTTTTGGTTGTGTGTACTCTTTTTAGGATTTTCCACTTATTCCTTTTGTTAATTGATTGGTTAACAGTGGAAAGTTATGAAGTAAAAAGATGAAAAACCTCAGTTTAAATACTGGTTTTCACTATAAATTGAAGATATTGGCAAGTTAAGAACACAAAAAAGGCTGTCAATAATTCGACAGCCTTTCTTATAAAATATTTTTATTGATTATTCAACCAATTGAACCGTCCCTTGACCAACGATTTCAGTTAAATTATCTGCAATAGCGACATATTTATAAAAGTAAACACCATTAGTACAAGGATCTCCGTTTCTGTCGGTGCCATCCCATCCAGTATTAATATCATTCATTTCATGCACTACAATTCCCCAACGATTAACTATTACACAAGTAAATTCTGAAATTGAAGCTGATTTAAATTCAAAGGTGAAATTATCATTTATACCGTCGCCATTGGGCGAGAATATGTTTACATCATCAAAAGTAATGGGTTCATAAATCGTAACTACTTTGCAAGCTGTATCTGTACAGCCGTTTTTATTGATTGCTACTAAACAAACATCTACTAAGTATGTTTGGCCTTTTGGTCCATAAGTGGTGTCAAACGTTTCGAAAAAGCTATGTGTAATTTGCCAATCTGCTGCAGGATCATCTAAGTTCCAGAAGAATGTAGTGTCCGCACTAGGATTATTTGGGTTGGCATAATTACTTGAAGCATTCACAAATTCAACCTGTACCGTTGCTGTTCCTTGGCAATCGGTATTTAACTGTGCCGAATTAACTGTAAAGGCGGCAATTGGATTTAAGGAATCTAAAAACAACGTTTCTTTTAAAATACAACCGTTAGCATCAGTAGCAGTTAATTCATAATTACCAGGATTTAAACCACCCCAAGTACTGTTGATAGAATTATCTAAATTGTCCAAGTTTACCCATTGATAGGTATAATCAGGAGTTCCGCCAGCAGCAGCTCCAAAAACAACACCGTTACCACTTTGGTATTCATGCAAACGACAATAGGCATGCTCAAATCCAAACTCTGCAAATACTAATTCGTCTGGTTCGGTAACCGTAAAATCAAATACTTTAGAACAGCCATTTTCATCATTGATCGTTACAGTATATTCTCCTGCACCCATTGCCCAAGTTGAATCTTCTCCAAGACCACTATTTCCTCCTGGGTTTGGACTCCAGATATAACTAATCATATCATCTGCGCCTGTATAATTAATCACTTCTGTAACTTCAGCTGTACCCGTTTCAAAACCAAAGCACAATGGATTAATCACTGTAATGCTAATGTCTAATTCTCCAGGTTGTGTAATATAGATTGAATCCATTCCAGAACAAGCAGTTCCATCAGTAACGTTAATATAATACCAACCTTCACCTAATGTATTGGCCGTATTAGAATTATCTTCATTTTGCAGTTCATCATCTGCATCCGTAATTTCAAAAGTTAAATCACCTGCGCCTCCAAGAATATTGACTGTTACAGATCCATCTGTAAACCCATAACAAGTTGGATTATTAAAAATTATA
Source organism: Crocinitomix sp. (assembly GCA_047623705.1). GTDB lineage: Bacteria > Bacteroidota > Bacteroidia > Flavobacteriales_D > Crocinitomicaceae > Crocinitomix. The sequence continues at coordinate 22,240 of JBLHOW010000010.1, read as the reverse complement.
TCCATTGTTAGTCCGTCCGTCATTATAATATCTAATTCGAAGGTAGATGAACAGCCATTTTCAGTTTCAACAGTTAAGGTTATTGTATAGGTGCCCGGAGTTCCATAAACATGTTCCGGATTTTCTTCGTCTGATCCAGCTCCATCTCCAAAATCCCAATCCCATGTAGTGATTACACCAGGGTCAGCAATAATAGACAAGTCGTTAAATTGAACAGGGCTTGCAATACAACCGCCTGTGCTTCCATCTTGTGATGAGAAACCGTCAACAACAAATTCAAAATTAGCTTCTGGTGACGGGTCAACTGTAACCTCAATTTCAATTGTATCATTACATCCAGCATCATTTATTGCGATTAGCTCAACGATATAAGTTCCGCCAGCTACATATGTATGACCGGGGCTTTCATCAGTAGATGTTCCAGCATCTCCAAAGTCCCATTCCCAATCCGGATCAATTCCACCTCCATAAACAGATGTATTTGTGAAATCAGTTTCCTCACCAACACATACAGCCGTAAATTCAAAATTGGCAGAAATGCCTTCGTCATCTTCTGCAAGGTGATCAGATCGCAAACAATTATCTCCAACAGTATAAACCGCTGTGTATTCGCCTAATCCATATAACATTACATCAATTGTTGCATCCGTTTCACCGTCCAATGCAACGCCATCTAAAAACCATTGCCAATCTCCACCCGTTGTATCGGTTGAAGCCTCTAACATTAAATCGCCATCACACCAGCTACCAGTTTCTGTAATATCTGAAAAACTTTCGCTATCAATAAGGGTCAAATTATCTACATAGGCGTATGTATTCGTTCCTATAGTACCACAAGGCCCACCTATAGCGAATGCATTCATATCTACAGTTGGGGTAAATGTTACCGTTACCTCTTGCCAGGGTCCAGCTTCTGGATAAGTGACTGAAATACTAGTCAATAATTCCCAAGACCCAGATCCAATAGGGCAATCAGAACCAATCCAAGGTAGATCAGCACAGGTTGGCGAACCAAATAACGATATTTCTAATGTAGGTTCACCTTGCGCCCATGCCGTGTAGAAATTCAATGTGTATTCTGTTCCACCTACTAATGGACCATCTAAACAAGTTCCGATATATTCTTTATATCCGGTGGCTGACCAAAATCCAACCCAACCTTCACCACCTCCAGGTAAATCGGTGTCTGCGCCTGGAATTCCTTCATCAACCACTGCTATAAAATCGCAATTGTTGTAATAATCACTGGTTGCAGAAGACGCCTGCACCCATGTGCTGGCGCAATCAAGTTGACTGATACCACTTGGACAACAATCCATTTCTTCAAACGAAGGATTAGGAATTAAGCTTTCTACAGTTCCACCAAAACCTTCACAATCACATTCGTCATCATTTAGGTCTACAAAGCCATCTCCGTCATCATCAATACCATTGTCACAAATCTCCTGTCCATAGGAAATTTGAATAAAGAAAAAGGAGACGAGAATTAAGATTACTGATTTCATAGGGCGTGTTTATTTATAGACGAATTTAGTTGGGGAATGGTTGAGCATATTAGTAGATTATATGATAGCCTAATTTAATGGTGTAAAACAATGGTACCTAATCTGTTGTGATGTAATGAGTTGAGGTTGTTTTTTTTTGTGGTGAATAATGCTTTTTTTGAACTTACAATTGAATTAATGTTTCGTTATTATTAATAAATACATTATTCAGTTTCTAATGTTTGTCGACCTTTAGCGTTGATTTTTTTTACTCTTTTTAATATCTAATCATAAGTCTGATTAAACCTTTTTCAAATAAAACAGTCAGAGAGGTATAAACATTTAAAAATATTAAAAATGAAAAAGGTAGTAGCATTAGTAGCATTAGTTGGATGCATGGTAGTTGGAAATTCCTCATTTGCACAGGACGTTCCGGTAGAAAGAAATGAGCGAGTTGAAAAGTCTCCAATTCAAAAAGCGGAAAAATTAACTGAGAAGATGACGGAGAATTTAAATTTATCTGAAGATCAAGCACAGGAGATTAAAAAGATCAATGTATATCATATCCAAGAAATGGAAGATATCAAACGCAAAATGAAAGCGTTGAAAGCAGAGGCAAAAGTTAAACGCAAGGAACACTTGGCAAAAGTTGATCAAGTGTTAAATGATGAACAAAAGAAATTACATGCAGATAGAATAGCCGAACGCAAGGCTCAAAGAGATGCGAAAAAAAAGGAATGTGATCAAAAATGTAGACCTAAGCCAGAGTAAAACTGGTTTCTGTATCATAAGTGTGTTAACCGATTCGCCTAAAGTGGATCGGTTTTTTTATGCTCCATTTTTGATCAGCATGATTACTTAATAATTAGCTTATAAATCAGTAGAAAAGGGGCTGTCAAAAGATTAAGTCTTTGAGGACCTTTTTTAATTTTTTTATAGATTATCCCCAAATAATGTCATTTTCCTCTTGGAAATCAGTTCGGTTTTTTGATTTCTTGCCGCCTATAATAACACTCAAGTTCTTAATCGTGTTGTTTTCAAATTTTTTCTTAATCTCTGTGTTTTTAAATTTTTTCATAACCTTGTTTTTTTTAAAGATAGTTTGGTTTTCGATATAAATCGACGCATTTTTTAGCATCAGCTTGAATTATTTTATGAATGGATTTTTTTTGCATATTCGTTGAATATTATGCTTCGCTTTACAGTGATCCAACAATAAGCGTTAGCTTTACTGAATGTCAAAATTCAGTGCATATTTTGAGGACTTAAAAGACTACCCTAGGGCTTTTTGGGTTTTGTGCTTGAATATGTTGGTTTTTATGGCAAGTTTCAATATGATTCTGCCAGAACTGAATGAATATTTGACCGATTTAGGCGGCGCGGATAAAAAATGGATGATATTAGGTTTGTGGACTTTAGCTGCAGCAGCTGCGCGTCCATTTAGTGGTAAAATTGCTGATAATATTAGCCGAAAATCAGTGATGTACTTCGGAATTTTAGTCAGTATTCTAATCTGTTTTTTATATCCTTATTTTTTGACCGTGACTGGATTTTTGGTTTTACGATTTTTTCACGGTTTTAGCACAGGGTTTCAGCCCACTGGCGTAACGGCGTTAATTGCAGACATTGTTCCAAAAGGGAAGCGGGGAGAAGCCATGGGGATTTTTGGCGTCACGATAAGTTTAGGATTTAGTGGAGGTTTGGCAATGGGAAGTCCAATCAAAGCAGCAATAGGGATGGATGGTCTCTTTTTAACTTCTGCTTTAATGGGAGTATTTGCGTTTTTGTTGATCTTTTTTGTGACTGAGGAAAATGTGCCTTATAAAATTGCTCGGGCTAATAAGTCAACAGAATCACTTGCTTCTAAAATAATTCCTAAATGGAATGAAATTTTTGCGCCAGAGGTTATAAATCCTACTGTTATTATGTTTTTAGTCGCCATGTGTTCGGGTACCTATATGATGGTAGTTCCAGATTTTAGCGCGCATTTAGGAATGGATAATAAAGGAATGTTTTATCTCGTTAATTTAGGTTTTACCGTTATTACTCGATTTGTTTCAGGTAAGTTTTATGATAAATTCGGGGCACATAGAAATTTAAATATTGGATTGGTTTTATTAATAATTGGGGCCTTGTTAACTGGAACATCCACCACGGTGACCCAATTTTTAATGAGCGGAATTGTTTTTGGAATTGCTGCAGGAATAACTTCTCCAGCATTATTTGCATGGACTGCAGACTTGGCTAACCCAGCGTTTAAAGGAAGAGGCATGTCTACAATGTTTATCGCATTGGAATTAGGTATTGCAGCTGGTAATTTTGGAACACAACAGATTTATAATAATGATCCTGCCAATTTTTTAAATCTATTTTTAACACTATCGCTTATCTGTTTAGTTGGAATTGTCTATTTGTTTTTTGCAAGACGAATGCAGAGGGCGAATGCAGTAAGATAGCTTGCGCTATTTATTACATCTAGTTAAAATTATAACCGTTTCTAAAAATATTAAACTCCTCTCTAGTGGAGAAGAATTAATTTCCTTTTCTATTGTTCGCAATAATATTGAATTTGAATTAACGCTAAATGCCTTTGAGTCTTGGAGAAACCCAGATCAACTGTTAGATTTTGCATTAGCTGGACATAGCTTTGGAAATTCTGATAGCAACTGTGGAATAACCTACGAGTCTGATTTGGATGAATATGACCGAAAGGTCGATAAAGTATCAATTCCAAAAGGATATCTACAGGCTTATTGTGATCATTTTAAGGAGAAAGAAAAGAATCTTTCTGAATTGAACTACCTCTTAATTCTGAAATCATATTTCATTGCATTCGTAAAACCTAGACTTGCGCGTAAAGTAGAATCTAAATTTTTGAGCCGGTAACTTGAAAACAGTGCGTATTTGTAACCTTGCTGACCAAGAATTGAGTTTAGTTTCTGGATCAGCATAACGCATAATTCGAACTCTAAAGACAAACACTAACTTCAGAAATGTCCAAGTTAGTCCAAGTGTTTGAACTATAAAGGTTGAGTTCAAGGCTTACGAAGTCAAAAAAATGTGAGTTTACGTTTGTTAACGAATCGTTTCTGGATCAGCATAACGCATAAATCGAACTCTAAAGACAAACACTAACTTCAGAAATGTCCAAATTAGTCCAAGTGTTTGAAATATAAAGGTTGAGTTCAAGGCTTGCGAAGTCAAAAAAAAGTGAGTTTACGTTTGTTACGAATCGTTTCTGGATCAGCATACCGCATAAATCGAACTCTAAAGACAAACACTAACTTCAGAAATGTCCAAATTAGTCCAAGTGTTTGAACTATAAAGGTTGAGTTCAAGGCTTGCGAAGTCAAAAAAAAGTGAGTTTACATTTGTAAATGAACAGTTTTTTGGCAAGTATAACGCAGAAATCGAACTTTATAGACAAACACTAACGGGGATTAATTATTTTTGTGGCATGTATAACAATAAAGATAGCTACCATGAAGATGATGAAGACATCATATTTGGAGTTAGAGCAGTAATTGAAGCAATAAGAGCAGAGCGTCCAATCAATAAAATTTTGATTCAACGCGGCATGCAAAAAGAACTGTTTAAAGAGTTGAAAGAGGAGTTGGCGAATAAAAATTACAATTTGCAGTTTGTTCCGATTTATAAACTGAACAAAATGACACGCAAAAATCACCAAGGTGTGATTGCGCAGGTTTCTCCGATTCGTTATCAAGAAATTGATCCAATTTTGGAGCGACTATATGATAAAGGTGAAGTGCCATTATTTGTGATTTTAGATCGCATAACGGATGTTAGAAATTTTGGTGCAATTGCGCGAACAGCGGAATGTATAGGTGTTCATGCGATCATTATACCAGACAAAGACAGTGTTTCTGTAACAGCGGATGCCATTAAAACATCTGCCGGAGCACTGAATAAAATTCCAGTTTGTAAGGTGAAGGATTTAAATTCAGTCATTCACATGCTAAAGGAAAGCGGTGTTCAAATTGCTGCAAGTACCGAAAAAACGAAAAATAATTTATACAACGCTGATTTCACAGTTCCATTAGCAATTGTTATGGGGTCTGAGGAAGATGGTGTAAGTATGAAAATACTAGCAGAAGCAGACATTAAGGCTAGAATTCCAATGATAGGATCGATTCAATCTTTAAATGTTTCGGTATCCGCAGGGATAATGATGTATGAAGTGGCGCGCCAAAGGCTTTTAGAATAACATGAGCTGGTGGAAGCGTAATATTGATATTGTTTTAATCCTTTTGATTGGATTTACACTGCGCTTTACCATTTCATTTACCCATTCCTATTCCAATGATGAACTGAGTGCTGTCAGTCGATTGCGCTATACAAATTTTTCAGATTTATTAGAGTTTGGTGTTCAAAATGATGATATGCACCCCGCCGGAGTTCAAGTTTTCATGAAAGCTTGGTCAATTGTTGCGGGCAAAAGCGAATTGGGCATGCGTTTTCCTTTTGTGCTTTTTGGAACTGCTGCAATATTGGTGCTTTTTTTAATTGGTAAAGAATGGTTCAATCGTAAGGTGGGATTACTTGCAGCTGGTTTATTAACAGTGCTGTATTTCCCCATAATGAATTCAGAGTTTGCGCGGCCTTATAGTCCTGGCTTGTTAATTTCATTATTGGTTGGTCTTTATTTTTACAAAGTATTATTCAATGAAGAAAAAAGATGGCGAGATGCAATTTTACTGGGAGTTTTATTTGCCCTTGGCATGTATACTCATTACTTTTCTTTCCTTTTTGTTGCATTTATAGGGTTTACGGGGCTTTTATTTCTGAATAAAGTCAATTTTAAATACTATGTCGTTTCAGGTTTGTTAGGGATTTTATTGTTTTTGCCGCATTTTTCTATTACTCAATACCATTTAAGTGTCGGCGGTTTGCAATGGTTGGCTCCGCCTGAGGCAGATTGGTTAATGCAATTTCTTTATCAGGCTTTTAATGATTCTTGGATAATTGTGGTTTGTTTGGGCGTAGCTTTAGGAATTGGATTCGTTTTAAAAACAGATCGCACTCCTTTTTCAAAACGAAACTTAGCCTTACCCATTCTGTGGTTTTTCGGAATCTACCTTGTGGGACATATTTTGTCATACATTTCAACGCCAGTTTTAAAATTCCCTGTTATGCTTTTCGCATTTCCGTTTTTCTTATTGTTGCTAGCTGTAGTCTTGAGTAAGATTCCTAAAACGAATATTTTGCTAGTGGCGCTGATGACAATATGCCTTGGCTCAACATTGGTTGAAAAGAACTTATATAGCAATGCGCATTATGCGCTATTCAAAGAACCTGGCATTAAAATATCAGACTGGAATAAGGAGTATGGGGCCGAGAATATTTATACCGTTTATAATTTAAATAATCCAAACTATATTAACTTTTATGTGAATGAATGGGGAGGAGATTCCATTGATTTCGATTGGACGAACCTTGAATTTGATGCTGATTATAGTTTGCGCAAAGAACTGTTAAAGCGTGATGAGGAGTATTGTGTCATTGGCTATTCGTCACGTTTGACCTTGGTTAATATTTTTGAAACGGTGAGGGAAATTTATCCAGTAGTGGTGGATCATCAGCAATATAATAACGGCAGTGTTTTTTTAATGAAAAAAGGGGAACCTCAATTTCCTGGTCGCATTCAGCAAGTGGCACAATTTCCTGATGTTGGAGATTGGCAGTATGAACGATTTAATTTATATGAAATTGGTAAGGACGCATACTCCTATGATTTGGATACACTTAATCCTTATGGACCAACATTATCGTTTACAAAAAAGGATCTTCCTTTTAACGCCAAAGGATACCTTAAAGTAGAGGTAGATGCTATATCGCGAATTTGTGCCCAGTTTACAGTCAGTATGACGGGAGAACGCAATGGAGAAGTTATCCAGCACCGTGATCAAAACATGTGGATTGGGCATGATTTAGAAACAATGCTACAGCCTTTTGAGATGAGCTCGACTTATTTTGCATTTAAAATCCCTCCCTACATTTTACCAAACGACCAACTAAAGATAAGTCTATGGAATCGCGGTAAAGGGAATATTAAAATTCAGGATTTCCGCGTGTATTATATTGAAAACATTTGGAACTAATTTCAAACCATTCATCATCAAAATTCAGCGTGAATTTTTTATTTCATTATCTTTAGGAATAAATAAATTTTCAATGAAAAGATTATTACTCGCACTCACGATTATTAGCAGCACAATTAGCTTTGCCAACGAAGATTCCCTTTTTGTTCGTAAAATCTATGATATGGCACTAGAACAAGGTCATTCTTATGAGAATTTACGTTCATTGTGTAAAGATATTGGCGCTCGAATAACAGGATCTGCAGAGGCAGAAATGGCCATTGAATGGGGTAAAAACCTCATGGAAGATTATGGATTTGATCATGTTTATTTACAAAAAATAAAAGTACCGCATTGGGAGCGTGGAAATACAGAAGCTGGGTGGATTACAAACGAAGCAGGAGATGTTATCAAACTCAATATTTTAGCCTTGGGTGGTTCCGTTGGGACAGATGGATTGATTGAAGGTGAAGTATTAAAAGTAGAATCGATTGAAGAATTAGAAAATATGACTGCCGAGCAAATAAATGGCAAGATCATCTTTTTTAATCGGCCATTTGACCAAAAAATGATTCAAACTTTTAAAGCTTACGGAGCTTGCGTTGATCAACGCTGGGAAGGAACAAATGTCGCATCTAAATTAAATGCCAAAGCAGTTGTCATTCGTTCAATGGCCTCATCAACAGATGAGCATCCTCATACAGGTTCTATGCATTATGATAAGGATGTATCACCAGTTCCAGGTGCAGCTATGAGTACGGTTGATGCGGATAAATTGGTGGCATGGTTAGCTAAAGGAAAAGTAACTTTAAAAATGGAAATGGATTGCCGCTTTTTCCCAGACGTTGTGTCATATAACGTTATTGGAGAAATGACAGGGAACGAGGATGACAGAATCATAACCTTTGGAGGACATTTAGATTCTTGGGATGTTGGAGAAGGCGCACATGATGATGGGGCAGGAGTTGTACATTCTGTTGAAGCTTTGCGAATTTTAAAAGAACTTGGTTATCAACCCAATCATACGTTGCGTTGTGTCTTGTTTATGAATGAGGAGAATGGAAATTTTGGTGGAAAAAGTTATGCTGAAATTGCTGCCGAGAATAAAGAAAAACATATTTGTGCGATTGAAACAGACCGTGGCGGTTTTTTGCCAATGGGGTTTGATGTAGTTGGCAATGCGGACCAAATTAAATTTGTACGTCAATTTGCTGAATTACTAAAGCCTTATGATTTACTCAAGTTTAACCCTGGCTACGGTGGAGTAGACATTGGGCCATTACGGGATTATTATCCTGAAATGTTGCAACTGGGCATGGCAGTAAACTCACAGCGCTATTTCGACTATCACCATTCTGCAGCAGATGTTTTCGAGAATGTCAATAAGCGGGAATTGGAATTGGGCGCGGCAGCTATGGCTGCAATGATTTATGTGATTGATCAGAATCTTTGATTTAGTTTTTAGTAATAAGGCAATTGGGAAAGAGGCAAATGTTCAATTATCAATGTACTCCGTGCAATGATCAATTTTTCAATAAGCACTAATAATGAAGTTTAGGTATTTGTTTTTGTCAATGTTTTGTTTGTTGCTCTTGCAATCGATCAATGCTGATGAGCAAATAACTTTTTCTAAATTCAATACAATAGCCTCAATTGATACGGACTATTCTAATGGACTCTTTAATCCATTTGTTAAAGGTGATTTAACTTACATGAGAATTAGTCAAAGCAATGACGCTACATTGATGCTTGAATTTGACCTTGATACGCGACATCCAGATAGTTTGTTTTATTCGTATGATTTAATGGATAGCTTAGGTTATAAAAATATTGACGCTACCTACTTAGATATTCAGGCAATTACTGATAACTCGATTGAGGTTTGTTATTCTCCATTGAATAGGGATTATAATTTTAAAGTGAATACTTCACGTCATTTAGGATCGGGAAGCTATTGGATGTATCAGGGGGCTTTCAGACTTACTTTTGATTCACAAAAAATATCCGTTATTAGCATTCACGAAGAGTTGGGGACTGAACGAAAGGTTTGTGATTATACCATTTTGAATTAATAATGGGGTCCATTTAGCCAATAGCCAATGCAATTTTTTGTCCTTGTCAAATGAGTGATTTAAAACTGTAGAAGGAAAGAAAATAAATTTAAAATCCAGCCAATAACATTCCGGAAAAATCCTAATAAAGCAGTTCTAGGTGTCAATTTGGCATTTCGGTCAGTCAATTCTGCGTTTGTTAATTGAGCTAATTCTTTCGCAAGTGCTTCGGCTTCAGTAATTTCTTCAGAAATCTCTAACTTCCATTTTTTTAAAATCTTGGAATGCTTTATCGGTTTATCGGCAAATTTTATGGCGTGCAATCGGTCGTAACGTACTTTTCGCTTAGGGTTCTTCAATAAATAGAAAGCTTCTGTTTGCAATTCAAAATCTACGGTGCTGTGATCTACTTTAGTTCGATTATCTATGAAGATATCCGTTAAATCATAATGGCGCTCAGCAATTTTTGTATACTTCGCATAAGCAGGAAGTCCAAGTATTTGATAGTAGTCTTTGATCAAGAGGCATTAGTTTTAAGGCAATAGGCAATGTGACTTGTTAAGTTTTTCGAAGAGTTCAATTTTTCAATGTACAATAATCAATTATCTATAGTCCAAATTATTTTTTCGTTGTTTTGAATGGCTTTTTGGCAGAAGTTCATCAGAATATTTAGAATCGGGCTGAATTCTTCAGCCCAATTCATTGTTTTAATTATTGTTTGGGAATCTCCTAATTTAATTATTGGGTCAACCTTTATCCAATCGAAATATTTAACGTTATTGTTTTCTCCTTCAAACCAAACGATTTGAACATACTCTCGCCATTCGATTAAGTTATGTAATCCAAATAAGTAGCAATCACGATTTTTATATTTAAAATATTCACTAGCTCCTTGCCATGAATTTGGAGTGCTTTGAACCCAATGTGATAAAGGCAGTTCGTTGTAGTTTGATTTTATGAAATCACTCAATATTTTAAAGCATTCAAACAGTTCGTTTGGATCTCGAGCCTCAATTGTTGAGTTCGAATCCAAGTCCCAATCAGGACTTAAAATGTTTATTTGAAATTGATCTAAAATTTCATTCAAAGGGACTAATGATGTATAATTATAAATCAGAATATTGATAAATCGTGAGCCTCCTAAATCTTCGTTAATTTGTCTACGAGATTCATTTTCAATATGTAATGATTTACTCATTGTTAACTAACAACAATCGAACTAACTACTAAAGACTAGTTACTAATGAGCAAAGCTCATTTTATGCTTCTTGAAAAATTCATCCCAATCCCATAAAAAGTTCATCATAATTTCGTCCATTCTTTTTAAGAATAATGGATTTGGAGTGCGCATGTTTTTGAAATACGACTCTTGATGATCATTTAATTGAAACTTATGGAAAACCGCTTTCGACATTCCGTATAAAGTGTTTTTAGACGGATGATTGACACGAGAAACGAAGGTGTCATATGTTTGAACGACTTGTTCAAACTCATGTTCTTCCATTTCGTAAATAGTTGCAAATTTCCGTACGATTTGTGTGCGAATTTCTTTTGCTTCCGTCACTTCAAAGTAATTGTCTAAAAAGCGCAGGTTACCCACAATTATAACCAATATAAATTTATCCATTGATTTCTCGCTCACTTCTGGGTTAGAGACAAATGCGGTATCTTCATTTATCATTGCACGCACATCATCAAACCCATTTTCCGTAGCCTCTAGTATTGAGTTTACAAAGACATTTGCGAGTTTATTAGCGTTTAATTTTTTCTTGATCAGTCTTCCAATCATAATGGGGGAATTATTTCTTAATCAGCTAAGGTAATTGAATATGGGGCGAGCTTAAAGGGATTTTTTTTTAGTTTTCCACACGAAAACGTTGAGATGCGGGCGATTATCCGCGTTTTTTTGTTACAATTCCCATCTCTTCAGCCTGTTCTAACATAAACGTATATGCGTCGTTATAATCGTTCCGAATTTTACCTTCCAAAATAGCTTCCTTAATTTCATTTTTGAGGATTCCTACCTGTTTACAAGGTTCCATTTGAAAAATATCCATGATCTCTTTTCCCGAAATTGGTGGTTGAAAATTACGGATATTATCTTTCTCTTCAACAGACTTTAACTTACGGCGAACATTTTCAAAATTACGGCGGTATTTTTGCACCTTCATTTGATTTTTAGACGTAATATCTGCATTACAAAGCGTCATTAAGTCATCAATATCGTCTCCGGCCTCAAATAAAAGACGACGGACGGCTGTATCTGTAACGCTACCATTGACTAATGAAATTGGGCGTAAATGCAAACGAACTAGTTTTTCAACATATTTCATTTTTGCATCCAAGGGAAGTTTCAAACGTTTGAAAATTTTGCTGGTCATTCGAGCGCCAATTTCTTCATGTCCGTGGAAAGTCCACCCAACCGTTTTATCAAAACGTTTTGTATTAGGTTTTGCAATGTCATGCAAAATAGCTGCCCAGCGCAACCATAAGCTGTCAGTGTTTTCTGAAATATTATCCAATACTTCTAAAGTGTGATAAAAGTTGTCTTTATGCCCTTTATTGTCAATTATTTCCACGCCGTGCAAGGCAATCATCTCAGGGAAAAATTGGTGCAATAATTCAGTATCATAAAGTTGTTTAAACCCTCTGGATGGTTTATTGGATAAAATAATTTTGTTCAATTCATCTGTGGTACGCTCTTGCGAAATGATATCCAATCGCTTGGCGTTTCGTTTAATTGCAGCAAATGAATCGTTTTCTATCTTGAACCCCAATTGCGACGAAAAGCGAATTGCGCGTAACATTCGCAAAGGATCATCTGAATAGGTTGTGTCTGGATTGAGCGGTGTACGAATGATTTTCTTTTTTAAATCTTCTAATCCGTTAAATGGATCAACAACTTCACCAAAAGAACTTTTACTTAAGCTTATGGCTAAGGCATTAATTGTAAAGTCACGGCGGTTTTGATCGTCTTCCAAGGTGCCATTTTCTACAATTGGATTTCTAGAGTTTCGTTCGTATGATTCTTTTCTGGCACCTACAAATTCAATCTCCAGCTCATCAAATACAAAGGCGGCTGTTCCGAAGTTTTTGTAATAAGCGACTTTTCTAACACCGAGTTTTTTTGCAACAAATTCAGCCATTTCTAAACCGCTTCCTAAAACCACTACATCAATATCTTTTGATGGTCGTTCTAATATTAAATCGCGTACAAATCCTCCAATAACAAATGCTGAAATACCTTTCTCGCTAGCAACTTCGCTAATCGCAGAAAAAATTTGATGTGATATATGTTCTTTTAAATTCAAGTTATTTTCTAATTATTGTGACTTCGCTATCCGCTCCAATTCTAATGATTTGAGAAGGTGGCTGTTTGTCATTTTTCAGCGGTAAATTTACAATATAATCAACATTGTTTTTAATGTCCGCAGGTAATTTATCAATATCGTTTTGATAAGACTCGTTTGAAATATTGGCTGAGGTTGAAACTAAGCCATGTTTAAGTTTTTGAATCAACTGTATACAAAACGCGTCTTTTGTTACTCTTATCGCAATACTTTTGTTCGGACCAAGCACTTTTTCTGAAACATATTGCCCATTCGGATAAACAATTGTAAGTGGTCGTTCAGAATAATCAATCAAATCATAACAAACATCCGGAATCTCTTTGACATACCTTTGCAAAAGTCCCTCATTGTTAACAAGGATGATTAAACTCTTATTACTTGAACGTTTTTTAATGTTCATGAGTTTTTCAAGTGCTGCTTCATTGTTGGGATCGCAACCTAAACCCCAAATAGTGTCGGTAGGATAGAGGATAACTCCTCCATTTCTAATCACCTCTAATGCTTTTTGAACTTCTTCTTTCACGTTACAAAACTAGTTAAATTTTAACCGAAGAATCAATTTTGGAACATAAAAAAAGCGCTCATCCCAATGAAGGGACGAGCGCCAATATCTTGATTAATTCGCTTTGTTTACTTAACAATGAATTTTTCAGTTCTTGTAGCACTTCCTTTAATCGCTTGCACGAAATAAACGCCAGTGTTTAAATCAGAAACATCAACCTTTACTTGTGTACTAGGGTTGTTATAAGTTGAAACAACTTGTCCTAATGAGTTTAAGATTGTTAATGATTCAGTTCCTTCAACAGTTGAAATAGTTGTGAAGTTTCCATTTACTGGATTTGGATATACTGTTAAATCTAATTTTTCAGTAGCCGTTTCTTCAACTCCAACAGTTTCAGTGATTTCATCAATTGAATAAACCGCAGTAAATCCAAAATCTCCACCAGCACCTAATTCAGCTAATACACTACCATGGATAAAGATCGCCATGTTATTAGCAGCAATATCATAGTATACATAGCTCTCACGTGTAATAACCGCAGGAGAACCTAAAATAATTCCTTCAGAAACCTCAATTGTGTGAACACGAATTACATCAGTATAAGTAGATGTTCCAATTTTTAAAGTACCCGTTCCATCAACTGTAACAGTTGCTGATCCAGCAATAGCCACATCACCAGCTAAAGGTAAAGTAGCAGTTCCATCAATAGCATCATCATACGTTGTACCCAATGTCATTGGAAACTTTGCAGAAATTAGCGGATCAATATCATATTTAATGATAAAATCGTTTGATAATTCTTGAAATACAAAACCACTTACGATCACTTCACTTGCTCCAGGATCATTTGTAAAGAAAGTATTGATACTATTTTCAAAGTTTTCAGCATAAACTGCAGTTGGAAAGTCATCTCCAAAATCACTTGTTTCACCAGGAATTACACTGTTGATATTCGGGGCAATCCCGTATCCTCCAATGCTACCATAATCCCATGTTACGTCGGCACCAGTAACATCTGCGTAGGCAGTCGCGTTACTATCCAACACATAATATGTTTGTGAATCACCACTCGAAAGTGTGTCCGAAAGGTTAATTGTTTGTGCTGATCCATAAAATCCAGCAGAAATTACCATTAAAAGTAAAGGTGTTTTCATAAATTTCGTTTTAAATTTGTCTAAAATTTTCGATTTGATAAGTCAAATCTATAATTGTAAACGCAAAAATAGTCAATTAGGTTGGTAAGATATAAAAAAATTTCTCGAATAGTTCTTGTAGTACTTTCTCTTTTCTCTGCATTTTTCCTTTTTCACGTCCAAAATATTGGCTTTGATTACGATTTTGAGGCCTTTTTTGCTGAAGATGATCCTGCCACTGAATTCCTTGCAGAGCATAGGGAACGATTTGAAACTGATAATGATTTTGTTTTCATTGCGCTTGAGAATGAGGGATCTGTTTTTGAACAAGAATTTTTAGATAAAACAAGACGTTTTGTTGATGCGTTGGCGGCAGATAGTTTGGTAGAATCAGTACAAAGTTTGACGCATATGGAGGATTATATCAAAGCGTCATTTTCACCTAAAGTATTTAAGCGTCCCTATATAAATATTGAGGATCCATCTCAATATACGGCAGATTCTACCCGAATATTTCAAAGGCCCGAACTCGCGGGGTTAATGATTAGAAATGATGCGCAAGCCTTGATGATCTTAATTAAGCATACGCCTTATTTGTCTAAAGAGGCGTGTGATGTACTCAAAGGAAGCATTGATGATTTGTTGGTTGAATATGAATATAAAGATTATAAATATGCCGGTAGAGCAATTGGTTTAGGTTTTTACATTGAAGCCATGCAGTTTGAAACCATTCTTTTCATTGGACTGTCTTTTATTTTGATCATGATCTTTTTGGTATTCATGTTCCGTTCTATTTGGGGTGTATTGGTTCCATTGGCAATTGTTTCAACTTCCATGTTGTGGATAGTTGGGTTCATGGGCACAATTGGGCAACCTATAAATTTGGTGCTAACAGTATTGCCTTCTATCATTTTTGTGGTAGCTATGTCTGATGTAATTCATTTGGTGACGAAGTATTTTGATGAGTTGCGTTTAGGTAAAGATAAATTGACTGCCGTGAAAGTGGCTTACCGAGAAATTGGTTTTGCCACTTTATTAACCTCAATTACTACCGCAATTGGGTTTTTAACACTCTTAACGGTTGGAATGAAGCCAATCCATGATTTTGGTATTTACATTGCTTTAGGTGTAATGATTGCATTTTTCTTGGCGTATACTATGCTGCCGGCAATCCTCATTTTATCAAAACCACCAAAAATAGTTGAAACAAGTTTTACAAAAAACACCTGGTATCCTGTTTTACACAGAAGTTTAAGATGGGTTTTTGCCAATTATAAAAAAGTCAGTGTCATATTTATTGTGGTGTTAGCCGTAAGTATTTATGGTGCAACCAAGGTTGAAAGTAATTATTTTCTACTGGAAGATTTAAAAGAGAGTAGCCAATTGAGACAAGATTATAAATATTTTGACGAAGAGTTTATGGGGCTACGTCCTTTTGAAATGTCAGTTAAAATTGAAAAAGAGGCGACTTCAATGTATGATTATGAGGTGCTGACAGAATTAAATAAACTCGATAGTTTTTTAGTCAATGATTACGGACTTAAACAAGCTGCATCTATTGTGCAAATTTTAAAAATTGCCAATAGAACTGAGCATGCTGGAAACTCCGATTATTATGTTTTTCCTGAAGAGAAAGATGCCGAGAGTTATATTAAAAGGTTTGAGAAATATGATAAAACAGGCATGCTGCGCTTATTTGTTGATTCAACCAAACAGTATGCACGATTTTCTAGTACGTTAGGCGATATCGGTTTATATGCCGTCAATGAAAAAACCGAACGGTTCGAAAAGTTCTTTGAAACCGAAATGAATACAGATTTATTGTCCTACGAATTTACTGGGACAGGACATGTTTTAGATCGAAACATGAGTAGCTTAGCCAGCAATTTAACACGCGGTTTATTACTTGCTGTATTGATTGTTTCATTAATAATGGGCTTCTTATATCGATCAGTTAAAATTGTACTTATCGCTTTAATACCAAACGTTTTGCCATTAATTATGCTGGCAGCAATTTTAGGTTATACAGGAATTCAATTGAAAGTTTCTACTGCAATTATTTTCACAATTTCGTTTGGAATAGCAGTGGATGACACTATCCATTTCATGAGTAAATTAAAGTTGGAATTAAACAAAGGTAAACCGTTTTTATATGCCTTAAAGCGCACCTATATGTCAACAGGAAGAGCCATTATTTTAACGACACTCATCTTATGTTCTGGTTTCTTATTATTGATGTTCTCTGATTTTATGGGAACTTTCTACGTAGGTTTATTAATTAGCTGCACCTTATTATTCGCTTTAGTGGCAGATCTATTTTTCTTACCTGTGCTACTAATGATCTTTTATAAAAAGAATGATCAAGTAAAAATTAAAAAGAAGGTTCCAATAACTGAGGGTCAAGAGACTTCATAAGTCGCGTAATCGGGTATTTATTATTGGACTGTTCGTAGTTCGGTGACTTTTTATAGATGTAATAAAGCTGGGCAAAAGCACTTGCTGCAAAGGCCGAATCATTCGATTTTTTAAATTCAAAGTTTGTTCTTAAACCTGGATCAGTATTCAGCATCTCAGCCGCTTCATCTTCAAATACGTAGGCAGAAAACCATTCTTTTTGCTGTAATACGGCGTCAAAGTAATTCCAAGCAAAATAACTGTCTGGTGCACGTGGTTCTAAGGTCTCAATGATAAATCGAATTGCTTCATTTTTAACTGGAACCACAAAGTCACCTTTACGGTAAGTCACGTTTTGTTTGATGGTGCTTACTTGAATATTAGAATGTAAATAATGCCCTTCATAGGGTGATTTTTTCGTGTCATAATCCAAAACCTCATACATTTCAACAATCAAATCAATTTCTTTTTTGAATTGGTAAATTGGGACATTATTGGCGCGTAAACGGTCTACAACAAGATCCCATGTTTGTGGAATAATATAATATTCAGGTACCGTAACAAACGAGGTTGGGGTATAGGTATTATAATATTTAATGTGTTTTTTAAACGGCATGTCGCGGTTGTAGAACAAACGATCAACGCCTGTCACTCTGCTCTTTTTATATTGCGCTGTATAGCCTAAAAACGGAATCGTATCATATTGTGTTGTGTCCAGTTTCCAATTCAAGGCAAAACGCTTTGTTTCAATCATTGCTTTGCGCGATTTACTCCGCACTTCCGTTAATTCATTATGGTTTTTGTCTACATAAGTAATCATTTCATTTAAAAAAAGATAAGTTGATTTTACGCGTTCTTCGTAGGTCTTTAACATGTGCGCCTCAGTTACATAGCTAATTGTGTTAAATAGGTTTGTGTATCCTGTTGAATAACGCGGTGTCTCTAAATAGTCTAAAATTCCGTTATCAGGTGTGCCTTTTATGGAGTGCACATAAGGCACCATTGGATAATTACCTTCTTCCATTTTATTAAACAAATGCGGATTGAGTTTGTCTTTCGTATAGGCCGCCAATTCAGGGTTCATTTTATTCAGCTGACTTGTAATTAAGGTCATGGTGTGCTGATAATCTGCGCCGTTTGAAGTATGAGTGTCTATGAAAATGGAAGGGTTTAAATAATGGAAGATTTTGTAGAACGCAAGTGTATTTTTACTGTCAGCTTTAATAAAGTCACGGTTTAAGTCCAAGTTTTTTGAATTCCCTCTAAAGCCATATTCCAATGGGCCGTTTTGATTTGCTCGGCTGCAACAATTTCTATTGTGAGCGCCACCAATATTGTAAATAGGAATAATGGCAATGATGACATTTTTGGGTAAACCATTTTTTAGTAAATCTTGCGCTAATTTTATGGATGCATCAACACCACAAGGTTCGCCTGGATGAATGGCATTATTAATCAATATCACGTTTTTGTTTTCAAATTCTTCGGCAGTGAATACACCGCTTTCATTGAGCACAAAAAGGGGGACAGGAATGCCATAATCGGAAGATCCGAATTGTTGAAAACGACATGTTTTAGGATGTTCTTCTGCCATAGCTTTGTAAGCTGCAAAAGCAGATAGAAAGGTATGTGTTTCGTTTTTTAAATAGAGATCTGATTCTTGAGCAGTACTTGTGCCGATTGTCAAACAAAGAATAAGTGACAATACAACGGTTTTGAGGGTTGAGAAAATATCCATATGCAATTTATTAGTGGTTAAAGGTATGCAAATTATTGGATGCATAACGCCCTTTTGTGATTCACATAAAACCTAATTTTGCTATAGTCGAACTCATGTTTTAAGACATGAAAAAAGGGAAGAGCCAACCAATCAAGCTCTTCCCTCAGGTTAAAGTAAATCACTTTACTTTCCCGTAGTTTTGGGTGTTAGTTAATATTCTTTTTACTTCGTGTTACGTTAAAACCAACACTAACTCCTGCCATTCCGCCACCTTTTTGAGATGAATAATATACATTTACTGGAATATTAAGGGCACCTGATTGAAATGTTCGGCCAATTGCCATTATCCAGCGTGTGTTAAAGTCTAGACGACCTCTTACATCCAAATTTCGAGTATACTCATATCCATAAGTATGTGGTGCGTTTTCAGCAAATTCTGAAGCTTCGTATTCATCTTGAGACCAGTATTTTGCTTCATCCTCTCCTAATAAACTTTTGTCTGCATTGGTGAAAAAGCCAACGGATGTTTTTGAAAGTCCGAATGAAGGTCCGAATGCAAATTCCCAACCTTGTTTCCCAAATCGAAATCCGTTTAAAAGTGAAAAACTTGGAATAAATTTACCTTGTTCTAAGCCTGTAAAGTTGATTATGCCTTCAAATAAAGCAGAGAAGTTTTCTGTCCCTACATATTGACCTTCAAATTGGTAGCCTAAGTTAGATACGATAGGAGAAATTTCTAAACCGCCCTGTGATTCTGGACGTAGAGCAAATTCATTTAATGTACCAATTGTATAAGCAACGCCCATTCTTGGTCCACGGTTACTAACTTTACCTACGTTATTAGATGTGATCACTTCATTGTTAAATGATAATTGCTTTTTCAAAGTAGGATCAACATCAATATCGTGCATCTCTTGAATTACAATTCCGATCATTCGTTGTAGCTCTACTTCTTGATTATCAAATTCAGAAGTATTTGTTTTTACAATTGTTCCGGCTTTAACATCAATTAATTTTAGTGTAATTACAATTTTGTTACCTAGGCCGTCAATATTCCCAGAAAGGATATAGTCAACGTTTAATTTTTTACCATATTCTATTAAGCATGATTTTCCAAAGCAAGCTTGATAAGCTTCGTAATCTTCAACTTCCTGCATGTCGAAACGGTCCAATACTTGGTACTTCTCTAGTTTAACAAGTTCTAATCTTGCAATTGTTGATGCAGTTTCTGTTTCAGCAAAAATGCCAAAGGTTTTAATTGGCCCAACTCCAATTGATGAAGCGAAGCAATTGCCTGTGAATAATAATAGTAAGGCAATAAATAGGTTTGTTTTTATAGTTTTCATAATATTATTTTTTAAAATGCTGAATAAATTGCTAATACAGCGAATATTTGTACGAGTGATCCAACTGCTGCTCCGCCTATTGTGGCAAAGAATTTTTTACCTTTTACAGTGTTTCTAGTTTTGCTTCTTAATTTTACATCATCAACACTACTATAGGTTGAATCTGTATCAATTTCTGATTGAATTGCTTTTTCTTGTTTAGAATCAACTAAGACATAAATAATGTCTGGAGTAATCGCAAACACATTCATAAAAAGTCCAGTTGTAAAACCAACCGCAAAATCATTTCCGCTTTTATATTCATTTGCAACCTGGTCTTGCGCAGCTTCAATTAATTGCTGTTGCGTTTGCGCAGGTTGATTCATTTCAAATTGAACTACTGTTACTGAAACCGAATCTTTTTTAGGTTGCAATGTGCTAGTCTTTACGGAGTCTATTAAAGGTTGACTTTCCGCTGTTTGAACAGAATCTTTCTTTTCCACTTCTTTGGTTTGGTTGCCCCATGGGTTTACTTTTCCTTGATTTTTCCAAGGGTTTTCTTGTCCAAATGCCGCAGAAGCTAAAAATAGAAGTATGAATAAAGCTTTCATGATTTTTTAGTTAATGTTTGTCTTACTTTTTGTCACGTTAAAGCCAACGCTAGTTCCAATTGACCCGCCAAACTTATTATATGAGTAATACACATTGAATGGAATGTTTAAGGCGCCAGCTTTAAATGTTCGTCCAACTGCCATTAACCAATTTGTATTGATTTTTACATCTCCTCGTTTATCCAGTATTCCAGTGAATTCGTAATTTTCGCTCTCTAGAATATCATTCGTATATCCTTGATTATAGAAATCACTTTTTGACCAATATCTTCCTGCTTCTCTTCCAAAAAGGTTCTTGCCTTGTTCTGTAAAGAATCCTTGTGACTCTCTTCTAAAACCGAAGCTTGGTCCAAAGGCGAATTCCCAACCTTGTGTTCCAAATCTAAAGCCATTAAGAATACTAAGGCTTGGTAGAAATTGACCTTGCTCCATTCCACTTACATTAAAGATTACTTCAGCTAAAGCAGAGAAGTTTTCGGTACCAATATACTGTCCCTCAAGCTGGTAACCTAAATTCGTTGTTACTGGTGTAATTCCAAGTCCGCCTTGTGTTTCGCTTCTTCTAAAAAAGTCATATAAATCACTTTCATGTAAAAAGGCAACTCCCATTCTTGGGCCTGAGTTGTTCATTTTCCCAACATTATTAGAGATAATGACTTCGTTTTTAAATGCAAGGCTTTTCTTTGTTTCAGCATTTGGAGTAATCTCATGCATTTCTTGTAGGATGATGCCAAGCATACGTTGCAATTCAATTTCTTGATTATCGAATTCCATTGAGCGTGAATTTTTAATGGATTTGGTTTTGACGTCAATTAGTTTAATACTAATAACAATTTTATTACCTAAACCATCTACAGTTCCTGAAAGCACCATTGGTACGTTTAGTTTTTCTCCAATTTCAACTAAACAATTTTTGCCGTAGCAATTATCCATTTCGTTTTCGGTTAATACTTCATCCATGTCTGATTCATCCATTACAACATATTTGTTGGTTTTAATGAGTTCGAGACGGGCTAGTTTCGCAACTATTTTTGGTGTTGCATGCAATCCAGATACGCTAAAGTCCGATACGGCGATTGTCTGTGCACTTGCTTTTGTAAAGCTTAATCCCATTATTAGTAGGGTGATAAATAATTTAATTTTCATGATTGGTGTTTTAATTATTACACCACAAATCTACGGCACACATGGGCCGATTTATAATTGAATAACGCACAGGGAAATCGTTATTTGCGAATAACGCAAATAACGGATCAATTGTTTTGGAATTTTAGTCTATGTGCGCTGCCGTACGATTCTATCGTGAGACAGCTGAAGTCGGCCATATGGTTTTACAGCGTGTCCACGAGGGTTTTTAGTATGTGTGTAAATGCGATAGTCTTGATAGCTGTGGGGACGCGGAACAGCGGAGCTAAGCTTTTGATTTAATTGAGCTATGGAATTATTGACTAGTCCTAAATAAACGATACAGATTTAGTCCTAAGATAAATAATTAATGAAGACCAGCAATCACGTGATTGCTGGTCTTCTGTTTTTTATAGGTTTTTATTTTGATTTCGCTTTGTTTGTGCA
>JBLHOW010000009.1:0-126473 GCA_047623705.1 Crocinitomix sp. | reverse complement strand
AACTTGTGGATGCGGCACTGTCTTTATAGGGTATTCCTTCGTTAAAAGTAGCGTTGTATCCTTATCGCATGCACAATACATTTTCAAAATGGCTTGTTTAGATAAAGAATCAGCCTTGAGTACTGCTAAATTTGAGTTATCTGAAGCTAATATGCGAATTGTTCCTCCCTCCACTTCAAGGTAAGTCTCGCATCCATTCGAACATTGGGCATCATATTCGAACATGCTGTCAAAACCTCGGTAAAGTACTTGCGTATTATCCATAGTGATATACGCAATTTGCGAATTTGCAATTGGTGCAATACTTTTTGTATGGTGACAGCCCACCAATAAAAAAAGGCAAAAAGCAAAACGAATGCTATGTTTAATCTTGTTCATTAATCAACCAAAGTTAACTTTAAAACATGCCTTGCAGATTCTAAAGAAGGTTTTCCAATTTGTGAATAGTAAAAATCAAATTTATTTTCTCCCGTTTCATTAGAATAAGCTAAAATTTTTTGAAAACTCATTTCTAGTGCTTTTCTTGAATTAACAGCAGTGACCATTTGAACCAGTTTTTCATTCTGATCGAAAACTGCAAAATAGAGGGGACATTCTTGGCACCAAAAACATCCTGCAGCTTGATGAATAGAAAAAGTACTTTCGTTTGTTAAGGTGTCTTTTGATACATTTAATTGAGGCAAAAAGTCAAAGGAAAATACATCTAAATAGTTGGAACCATTAAAATCTAAATGCCAAACTGTTATTGTGTCTGTAGAAATTGCTTTGCTATTAATGGCAGAAAAACAAAAGAGTAAAATTAAAATGAGCTTCATTTTTTATGATTCAAATGTTTCTTCACTAAGGTATAAAATTTTTCTAGTATTTGCATATCGGAAATTCCGCAATAAGGTGGCGGAAATACGGTATAGCATCCTCCTTTATATTTAATAATCACGCAATCTGAATAATGCCATTTTCCCTTTTTAACGTTCTTTTTATATTTCCCAATTCCTGACGGGTTACCCTGCTCATCAAATTCAATTGCCCAACCGTTAAGCAGATTGTTTTTGGTTTGACAAGCCGTTTTTAAAGTAGAGTCTGGATGAAATTCAAATAGGTTAAAACTAGGCGGAATGTCTTTCAACGTTATTTGCGAATGTCCACAGTAAGGAATAATAAAGAGAAATAGGAGGAGGTATGTTTTAAGTTGGTTCATTGCGCTGCTATCAAGTTTAAAAATAAGCAATTGTAAAATAATCCAACTCAATTGAATTTGAATAACATGACCTGGTCTTAATGGCAATTATTTTCCCTGTGGCGTCGTAAATGAATTCTGCAAAACAGGGCGTAGATTCAGAGATTATTTTTCTTTTTCGATATTTAATGTTAGCCGATTTTACCCGATTGTTTTGATCATAAGTATAAACACAAATAAATTGATCAGATTTTACCTTGGATACGAGTTGTGCTTTGTTTCGCCTAATTTTGTTTTTGCACGAAATCCAGTTCATACCTCCCCAACAACTCGTTTTAATTGGAGTTACGTAATGTGTTGTATCAATGAATGACTTATAATTGGATGGTGTAATTGTTTGCCAAAGGTTTGATTCGTTAATGAAAACCACACTGTCGCCATTCCATTTGCGCTTAATTTTAGTTAATGTGGAGTCAATTTCTAATCGTGTAATTGGCGATTTTGTATTCAGTCCAATCCAAACGGGTTTATCGCCGGACATGAGTTTTACTTTTTGCTTTACGCGGGTAAATTGAATAGAATCGAACTGTGTTTTATTCACTTCAAATGCGTTTTCAATTACGGCATAAAAAACGCAATTATAAGTCGCTAAAACTGACGGGCTCAAACCCAATAAAAGGCAAAAAAGATATGATTTAAGGGGTTGCATAAGCCTATAACTGAGTATGCACGAAAGGGTACAGAAGTGCATAGATTTTTATTTAGAGTATAAGAAAACTCATCAATTAGCTTAAATCTAATAATCGTCTTGTTCCGCCATGTTTTTTAAAATGCCAATCGTTTTTTTTGTTTTTTCAATATCAATGCTGTAGAATATATAACCCGCGATATACCAGAATACCGTGATTACGATTGAAATAAGAGACCCAAAAAATATTTTATTCTCGGCATCAGAGGTGAGTATTCCAATAAACAACATACCTAACCAAACACCCAATATTATAAAACAGCGTTTGGGCACATCTAATTTTACGCGAATATTATTTCTGTCATAATCATAAATTCCTTTTATACTCGGTCGCCAAAAGTTTTTGTAATTCAGTTTAGGCTCGATTAAAAATCCTTCTTCGTTCAATTGTCCATAAAACTTTGTGCGTGCGCGTTCATGATCCCTTTTTTCAACAGTGATTTTTTTCAATTCTAATTTGAATTGCTCTAAATTGTGAGGGGCAATCGTTTCACTATATGAAAATGGAAATAGTTGCATTTATATATTTACGAGGCATTGTTTGCTTTTTCTAACTGTCGTTCTCTCAAATATAAGAACAATGGTAATCCACCAGCAATTCCAAAGGCAAAAGTAAAGCCCCAAACCAAGAAAACAGTCTTAATTCCTAGTTTTTTTGATTCAACATATGACCAAACTAAAAACAGGATAACAATGAATAATAAATCGGTAATAAAAGCCGCTGAGATATTATTAACGAACATGGCGTTAAAAGTGTCAAAAGGGTGCGTATAGAGTAAATAATTGCCCGATTGAAGAGATTCCCGGAGAACGAAGATGTTCGGGAGTATAGTTCCAATAATTGTAAGCATTAAATAAATTCTTTTCATGACGTCGTTTTTTATATGAAACAAATTAACAATGAAAATTAGAAGATAACAATTGACGTTCGTCAAGAAATGAGCTAGGAAACAATTCTTTTACGAATGCGACTTAAAGTCTCCGCAGTAATACCTAAAAAGGTGGCTAATTGGTGTTGAGGAATTCGCTGTAAAATTTGATCGTTTGATTCAATTAATTTTAAATAGCGTTCTTCGGCACTTAGGGTAATAAAAGTGGAAATTATTTCTTGACACATGATCAGTTCTTCTTCCATCATTGTCCGTGCTAAAAAATCGAATGCAGGATATAATTGAACAAGTTGGTAGGCGACTTCGGCAGTGATAATAGCAACTGTTGAATCCTCCATTACTTGTAAATTATGCTTGGCAGGAACTTGTTTGGTAAAACTCTCATAAGAGCTCACGAAACTATTTTCGAAATAAAAGAAAGCGGTTTTTTCACCCGTATTACTATTATAAAATAAGCGAGCACTGCCAGAAATCATAAAGTAAAACTCACCTGAAACATCCCCGTCTTTGAGTAATAAGGTGTTTTTAGGAACCATTTTAACCGGCACGTTTTCGCTTATAAAATTGCGCTCTTCTTGACCAAGTGGGATGAGTTTTTCAAAGTATTTAATTAAATCATTGATCATTAGGCGGCGATTTATTTCGTTTTTATGGTACCATTTCGGTATAACTCCAGCGCTGTGTTTAGTATTTCTTCTAGGGTCTTAATTGGAATATCTTCATTCGGATTTACGCGAAAAATTTTCATTCGAGCGCGGTCACCAGTCTCCAACTGAGAGTGACTTAAATGTTTCCCTTCTACAAAAAGCACATACGGCTCATTGGTTTTTTTATCTGTCCATAAATAACAGCACATTTTATTTTTATAACAGAAGCAAGGCATCCCATACTTAACCGTTGCAATAAGGTTTTCATCTTGTTCTAAAATGATATCGCGCAATGCCAACAAACAACTTTTGTTGGGTTCGGTTTGGTTGAAGTAAAAATGGTCAGGTTCCTTCATTCTATATTTTATCAATTGAAATCACATATTTTGAAGTAGGAAGCCAAACCATTTCACTATTCACGCCTTTTTCTGCTTGTTTATAAATTTTGGGTTGCACCCAATACTTTTCACCTGCAAAAACCAAAATAAATGTAGGCTGACTTTTATTCTTTGATTTACTTGACCGACCAGCACCTGAACTTCCTGTCATTCTTTTCCCACCAAATTTATATTTATCCTCCAAGATTCCACGAATAACTTCTGCTTCGCCATTGCCCAGTTCTTTTTCCAATTTGTATTGCTTTGCAGCTATTACAATAAACACCGCAATACCAATTGTATAGGCTGCGTATTTTGCCGAATTGGGCATTTCATCTGATAATGTAATCACCCAAATAATAAAGGCAGGAATTAAAATTGCAGGAAGCAACATCCAATGTGCACGGCGCATCTTGGTTTTTTCGGCGTCTGTAATTGGACGGATATGCGTTGTTGTTTCAGTTCTTTGATTCGTCACAAAGGTTAATTTTAAGTGTACACTAAAGATAAAAGGAACTTTTTAAATCACCCTGACTGAATGGCGACATTTTGCTCAATGTAAATGCAGCAAGCTTTCTAGTGGTCATAAAATTTCGTAAATTAGAAC
This sequence comes from Crocinitomix sp., assembly GCA_047623705.1. GTDB lineage: Bacteria > Bacteroidota > Bacteroidia > Flavobacteriales_D > Crocinitomicaceae > Crocinitomix. The sequence continues at coordinate 122,027 of JBLHOW010000009.1, read as the reverse complement.
ATGAATAAGCTCCTTTTTGTTCTTTTATTGGTTTCCACACAAAGCTTTAGCCAAGTTACTTTAACAGAATCTAACCTTCCTATTGTTCTGATCACAACACTTCCCGGCGACACGATTCGGGATGATCCAAGGATCGTTTGTCATATGGGAATCATAGACAATGGAACAGGGATTATCAATAATATTACAGACCCATTGAATGATTATGACGGAAACATTTCTATTGAAATAAGAGGTTCTACTTCACAACAATATCCTAAAAAGAGTTATGGATTAGAAACGCAAACCGATTTGGGAGAAAATAATAATGTTTCCATTTTAGGAATGCCAGTAGAAAACGATTGGATTTTATATGGTCCTTTTCCTGATAAAACGTGCATCAGAAATATGCTCACATTTTACTTGTCTAGAGCTATGGGAAACTATGCGCCAAGGGCGGTTTATTGCGAGTTGGTTATTAATGACGATTACCGTGGCTTGTACATGATGATGGAAAAAATCAAGCGAGACGACGATAGGGTTGACATTGCAACCTTGAATGACGGAGATATAAGTGGTGTTGATATTACAGGCGGTTATGTTATTAAGGTCGATAAAACAACAGGTTCAATAGCTGATACGTGGCCATCTGACTATAATGAAGAAGTCCTTTTTCAGTATCATGATCCAGCACCAGACGAATTATTATTAGTTCAAAAAACATATATTCAAAGCGTTGTCTCTCAATTTGAAGACGCCATTTGGGGAGATGATTTCGCAGATCCTGAGCTAGGTTATCATGCGTTAATTGATAAGGTTACCTTTTACGATTTCTTCATTTTGCAAGAATTAGGGCGCACCGTAGATGGTTATCGCTCAAGTTCATTCTTGCACAAAGACAGGGATGATGTTTGGGGTGGTTTATTACGCGCTGGTCCTATGTGGGATTTCAATTTATCTTATGGCAATGCTGATTATTGTGATGCCGAGACCATAACGGGTTGGCAATATGAATTTGATGAAGTTTGCGGCCCTTGGTTTTCCTCTTCAATTCCTTTTTGGTGGGAAAAAATGTTGGAAGATGACGACTATTCTGATGGCTTGCAATGCAGATGGTCAACTTTGAGAGAAGGGCCTTTGCATACAGATTCGATCAATAACTTTATTGATTCAGTTGCAATTTATATTGAAGAAGGAAGAATTAGAAATTTTGAAAGATGGGAAATAATTGGTGTTTATGTGAACTGGAACGGATTTGTTGGCGATACGTATGAAGAAGATTTAAATTTTCTCAAATCATATATAGAACAGCGCTCCATTTGGATGGATGCAAATGTTCCTGGTACATGCTGGCCTGGTTTAGCAGATCAAGAAGCGATTGAACCACCAGAAAAAATGTCAAGAGCTTGGCCAAATCCGTTTGCTGAATTTCTTTTTATTGGCTATACGGTCAGAACGGCTGGAGATACAAGAATTCAGATTCATAATATAAACGGGCAACTAGTGCAAGAGTTTAATCAAGGCTATTTAGCGCCAGGGAATTATATTAAAAAATGGGAAGGGATTACGGTTCCTTCTGGTACCTATGTTTATTCAATTTATGTGAATGATGAACTGCTTGATCGCAATAAGATTGTGCGATAGTACTTGTTTATTTTAAAACAAAATGCCGCAATTATAATTCATGAGTGTGTCAATACCAATGATGTTTTGCTGATGTGGCCAACTTTTCGAAATGGAATAAGTGTACCTTGTAAACACACTCCAAGGGCCCAACAGAAACAGACTCACCGTTGCGCTATCTTCGTATAATTCTACAATTGGTTCTGATTTAATTTCAAGAATATCAGCTTTTTCATCTTCAGAAAAACGATAGTAAAGATTATTCTCTAAATCGGTGAGCTCTAATAATTGTTCTCTTGATGTAATAACAGATAAATCGCCATAGTGAGAATGCCAAAAATTGCAATAATTGGTTCCAATCAGGTTAAATAGGGCAAATTGAAAATAGCCCATTTTCGTATGAGAAATATGGATTCCGTCAGCAGCATCTATTTCAGATTCATACTCCATTAATTCTTTTGAGAGTGCATAATCATTATAGCGCTCAAAGGTTCCATATAATCTATGTTGCAATTTTTCACTAAGCGCATTTCCTGATTCAAATCCCAGCAATAAAATTCGTCCTGCATCACCAAAATGCCGATAATGCGATTCAAGTGTCCAACTAGAGTCAATGCTTAATTGATCAAAAACGGTAAAATAGGAATCAAAACCTATGTTGCATTCGTATGATTTTTTTGCGTAAGAAGACTTTTCTAAATAAACAGAATCTAGGCTTAATTCTAAGCCATCCGTAAATTCAGTATAAGCCGTGTCATTTGAATAGGTTAGTACATAAGTTATTGCTTGATCATCTGAAATGGCAATTCGATCCGAACTGACTTCAAATATATCTGCATTAATTTCTTCGCAACTAATTGGGAAAAGAAGGAAAATGACCAGGAATTGTTTATTCACAGGATTCGTTTATTGATAAATAAACAGATCAGCCTTAATAGTTGGAATTTAGGATTTAACCCCTTCTCATTTCAAAGCACACTTTCCGAATACCATGGTCCGTATCATACTGCCTAATTTCTACGAATCCACTTTTTTCATAAAGCCGAGATGCAGGTTCGTTGGCTGCGCCAGTTTCGACAGTAATAATTTTCGCATCATAATCCTGCAAAATATGCCCAATCAATTTTTTCGCAATACCTCGTCTAAAAAATTGCGGATCAACCACTAAACTTTGGATATGGATTGCAGTGTCTTTTGTAGCTATTTCAATAACTCCAGCTATTTGATCATCAACTAAAAATCCGAAAAAAGTATTTTCGGAATTGGTATATCCTTCAATTTTCCTTTTGAGTGGAGGAAAGTCAACTGCGTTGAGCAATTTAGCTTCTATAGCATAGGAAACTTGGAAAACTGCTTTCATTTTCATTGCAGTCGCTAGGTCAGTATTTTGTAATTTTTCAATCATTTCTTAACCAACTAAGCTTCTTAGCGAGAAAGGGTGTATTGAATATGAGTAGGAGAATCTATTCCCCCGGGTTTGATTTTGAAATAAAGTTCTTCCTCATCTTCAGAAAAATAAAGATCGATAAATTTATAGGGGATAATTGAGCCAGAACTATGTTTAAAGTTAGCATATCCAAAGGCAATTCCATCCACGTCAACCGAATCTATTAAAAAACGTTTTTCATTGAATCCTTCAGCATCATTTCCATTGTCAAATACCGAAGTTGTAGTACCAATAATATTTTCGGTTACCTCTGCGGCATAATGTAAAGTTGAATCAAAACTAAATTCAGCGTTCCATTCTTTAGTATATGTTGCGAGACAGTGCGCCGACCAATCGCCAAGAAATTTATTTCTTAGTTCCTCATGTTCTGCTTCTGTAAACCCATAAACTGCCGGATATCTTTGCTTTACATAAATAGATGTGTCAATTGTTACTGACCTATAACCTGTAGCTCCTTCTCTAATTCGGTTGCGCGCAGTGCATTTAATCGTATGAATACCTGAAACTGTTGTATTCCATAAGATCGAGGGGTCCTCACGCGTACCACCGCGAACATTTCCAAACCGATCTTTTAAACTCCAATACGTTTCATAAATTTCGCAGGCCTCTCCGCCATAGGTAATGCTACCTGTTAAGCTACTATTGTTTAAGACTGTCCACGTGTCAGTATTAGTTGGTGTTGTTGTTATTTCTAAATCATTAATTAATGGTTCATTTGGGTAAACTAACACGTCTGCGAAAATGGTATCACCATTTTTTGGATACGGTAAATCCGCTGTAGGAGTGGAGCCCCAAATTAAATCATTCAAGACATAAATTTCTATATTTCCAGGATAAACATCAGGTTCTCCGTAATCATTTCCAAAATAAAAATAAGAAGTATTATAATTACCGTCAATGTCTGTTGTGTCAGGTAGTGTAACAATAGAGCTCGGAAATATTTTCACAATAGCACTAGATACGGGTTCGAGGGTTTCGCCGTCCAAAACTTTACCTGAAAAAAAGACGGTCCCTGAATTATCATATGGATACGGATCCCAAGGTGGTTTAGGCAAGTCATCTTTTCTGCAACCAGAAATGATAAAGAGCAATATTAATATGAGATGAACATTTTTTTTCATTCCGCACATTGTGTTTTACAATTCAGTAATCAAATATATACAATTTAAGGCAGATAGTTTGGTGTTATTGACGCTATGACGCTAAATAATTATTGAATATCAATTGATTACGTTAATCAACCTGTTTTATAAATACGAGTAGTTGAGCCCTTGTGGCAAGAAAATGATTTGATGAGATTTGTTGTGTAGAAAGACACTATTAACTAACCTAACACAATTTATTATGACTAAATCAGCATTAATTTTAAACGCCGGAACTACAGGTGATGCAATAATATCTCCCTCAAGTTATCCTGCAACTATTGTATTGAAATTTGATCCAAGAGGCAATACATTAGTTAAGTATGGAATAAACGGAGCAACTCCGTCGATCCCTTTAAACCCAGGAACAACGGCGGTTTCTATTACTTCAAACGTTTTGCAATTGAGCTATTCTGTGGCAAGTCAAGATGCCAAACTTGAATGGGATTTATAGTCAACTAAACGGGACTAAAATTTGATAAAACGGGGTGCTTATTTTATGAATATGCCGTTTTTGCGTTTACTTTAAATAACCAATATAAACGTTGCAAGTATGCGCTTTATAATCATTTGTAATTTCTAGAAGTCCAGCTACTTTTAAATTCCATTCGACTTGCGCTTTATAATTTTTAGAGTGATTGGTTGCTTTATCATACTTTTCTTGCATGGCTTGGTATATTTTGAAGCGTTCATTAAATAATGCGGTAACTTCTGCTGGAACTGTGTCATACGATTTGAAACGGTAGCTGGCCATTGTTTTTCTAAAAAGCCGCGCATGATACTCCGTAATGTCAAAATGTAGCTGTTCGTGTTGCAACAAATTGTCAGACGGGGAACCTATTACCCAAGACTTATTTTTAATGAATTCTGCAGTAATAACGATTGTTAAAGAATCAGAATTCCATGAGTTTGGCGCTCTTAACTGACTGCGGGTTGAAGCGATATGTCCAGAACTTTGATCAATTGGCCCAGAAAAATCTTTCCATTCTAAGGAGTGATCTCCCCAAACTATTGTATTCGAATCAGCTTGCCCAAACGCTGTGCCTAGGATCAATAGCCCAAATAGTATTAATGGAACGGTGATGTTTTTCATGATTCAAAATAGATCAAAAATAATGCCTAAAAGTATTGCGTTTTGAACCTTGCTTAATTCATTTCATTAGCGGAAGGTGAATCTTTCATAAATTTTAACGCAATTTTTCCGCCAAGCCATCCCATTGGGATATAGGCCAAAATAATATCAGCTGCAATAAACCATACGGGGCCAGCAATCATAAAATTGACCATAATTCCACCAAGCAAGAAAACGCAACCTATGGCAGTGGCAAATTTCATTTTATGATTGGCAGCAATTAATCCTGCCACGATTGCACCAACCAATGTTCCAACAGCATGCGCTAAAAATGGAAAAACGTAAAATTTAAAGTCCAAATTCTTATAAACTGTTGCCAATGTCTCCATAGCCTCTGGATCAGTCGGATCAAAACCAGGAATTGGAGTGACACTATACCCTACATTTATTAAACTCATATTGACAAACCCGCCAATTCCAAGGCCTAATATAACGGCTAAAATATTTCTAATAATAGGATTCATAATTGGTTGTTTTTGGTTTAAATCTATTAAAGGGTTGAATAAATATAGTAAAAAAGAGTTTAGTGTTTGAGTCTTGGGCAAGTGGCTTGATGGGTGAAACGTTGAATTTGACTGTTACTTAATTTAAAAAAATCAGCGATTATCAGCCCGATCAGCGCCATCCGCGTTCCATTGACTAATTTTGCTTTATTGAATACTAAAAATCTAGCTGAATTAATAAGATAGGCTTAATTAATAGAACGCTGATTCCCCGTCGGCAGAGGCCTTTGGCCAAGGCCTAACGCAGATTTTTGCTGATTTTTTTAAGCCATACTATTTTGAAACTCAAGATTTCACTTCAACTTTATACCAATTGTACGGAATTCCATCTCCCTCATAATCGGCAATTTTATAATGTTGCATTCCAATTTTTTCGAGGACCTTATTAGAGCCAATATTCTCTTGCTCGGCAATGGCAATAATCCGTTTTAGGTTTAATTTATTGAAACCGTATTCGAGAATTTCTGGCGAAATTTCAGTAGCTATACCTTTGTTCCAATATTGCGGCAAAAAGCGAAAACCAAGGTCCGTTTCAGCCATCTCTGGCAAATACTTTAAACCTGCAAAACCAATAATTTTATTGTCAGGTTTATAAATAGTTGCCCACCTGCCATATCCACACTTTTCATAGTCCGAAAGCCAAACGTTTTTAATCAATTCTTTCGCTTCATCCAAACTTTTGAGCATTGGATCACCCGTATATTTTATCACCTCTGTATCAGAGTTGAATTCATAAACGGCTTCAAAATCAGTGAGATTGAATCTTCTTAAAATGATGCGATCTGTTTCTATTATTGTACTCATTGAGTCCTTAATCTAAATGCTTTGAATATTTATGGTAAAGAATAGAATAATTGTCGTCAACTCTAAAATAAGTTATGTCTTTGTATTTCGAAACAGCGGGTTTCAAGTCATATATACCATGAGAATTGAAATGATCAATACGAACCATTTTTTTAGTGGTTGAATGTATTGGACCTATTTGAAAAAGATCCTTTGATCTATAAAGTTGTTCAACAATAACAGGAACTTGCCGTTTTTTTAATTCTTTGAACATTTTTTCCATGGTATTTAAGCGAATGCCAGTATAACTATCTATTGCCGCTGTTAGTACACCCTCTTTTAAAAGGATTTTATGAATAAATTGTTCGTTTTTTGAACGTCTGATTTCTGAAACATCCGATTTGCGAAAGACGACATAACCGTCATAGTATAAATCTGCAAAAACCATCATTAATATAAATTTTGAGTTTTGAGAAAGAATAACTCCATCAAAATTCGTAAGGTTTGTGCCTTTATCATCCACTAAATAGATTTTTATATAGTGCTGTTTCTTTTGATGTTTGCTCAATTGCTTATTCATAATAATACCTTATTGTTTCGGCAAGATACAAAGAGCAAAAACAACTACCGTTCCCGAAAAGAAGTCCGTTTAATTTCTTGAATGATTTTCGTCTTGGCATCAACAGAGTTTCTAACTTGAATGAAACTCCCGCCACCTTTGCCAACCACTTTATCCATATGCGTGATCACATATTCGGATGTTTTAATACCGACTACGGAAAAGATGATTCCACGGTCCTTATAATTTTGCTCAATGGTTTCTAAATAAGTTTTACTCCCTTTATTAAAGGCGCCATCTGTGATCATAATTACGATATTATTTCGCTCGGGTGAGTAAACCTTTCTGCTCATGCGATAAGCCACTTGAATGGCATCACCACCAGCAGTTGAACTACTCGTGCGCAATTCTGCTACACGTTCATTAATTTTTTCTTTGTCATCTCCACTTAATCCTTCAATCATTACGCCTACGTTTGAAGAATACTTAATCACCGAAATAATATCTTCTGGACGTAATATGGATACTAATTCCGTCATAGATTCTTTTAATAAATCCAACTTACCAGATGAATTCATTGAGCTAGAAACATCCAAAATAAAGGTGATATTATTGGCTTTAAAATGTGCTTTGTCAAAGATTGAATCAGGTAATTCAGCCAAGGTTCTATTGTCTATAATTTCTGGTTCTTCAATGGCCACTTCAGGCACGGTATCAATTTCCTCCTCCACAATCACTACCTCTATGGGTGGATCTTCATTTAAGTCAATCACAATTTCTGGTTCTTCCGGATCGTCTGGTACATCAACAATCAAATCCGGCGGATCTTCGTCTCGCGGAGGTTGCTGCAATTCAATTTCAACATAGTTGCGCTGAAAGTTGAGATAGCCTTCTTTATAATTGTTTTTATAAGCCTCTTTTTCGGCCATTAAAAAATAATAGCCCATTGGAACAGAGCGGTGAATAATGCCTTCTTTATTGGTAAAGTACTCACCAATTAAAGTATTGTTTTGAACTATATAAACTTTTGAGCGCCGAATAGGTTCGCGCGTTAAGGAATCAATTACTTTAATTGTGATTGCAAATTCTGTACGATTATTTTTAGGAGGATCATTGCTGAATTCGGGGCAACCCGTTAAGGGATTTGATGCTACTTCTTTCACATTTCCAGATAATCGAATTGTTGTAGGATTGTTTGAATCACTGAAATAAATGTCCACTTCTTCATTAAATTTTCCTTTTTTGCCGTCATTAATTTTTAAACGAATAGTGATTGAACTATCGGGTAAAAGTGTTTTGCCTGAAAAAATATAATAGACATCACGCGGCTTATCAATAGTCAATAAAAAATGCTTTTTATCGGAGTGATTTGTAAACTTAATATCAATGTAGGTTTGCGCATTGGGGTAAAGATCACCAAAGTTATGTGCCTTTTTTTCGGCCGTAATTTGCCCATTCACCAAAATGATGTTTAATAAAAAAAGCAGGCTAAATACAATACGCATGTGTCAAATATAGTTCTATTTATACCAAAGGTTACAGAAATTATACCAACTTTAATTCGTAGATTTCTACAGTCAAATATTTCCTAACACCCTTTATATTTGAAACGGTAAAATGCACAAAAAGATACTAATCTTCGTATTAATTTTTTCAAGTGGGTATTCTAACGCGCAAGATTTAAGATATGGTTATACAGTAGGTCTTGCATTTTCATTTGGATCAGAGACCAATCGCTTGGGCTTGCGGACAGCTGCTTATCTCAATTATGATTTTGTGCAAGTCAACAGTGCACTCAATATTTACTACAATTTTAAATCATTGGGATTGCAGCAAAAATCAATTGAATTTCAATGGGGAAATGGTTTTCAATTAGGATTTGGTAAGGATGTTTTGGATACGAATAATTTTATTGGACTAACAGAGAATAATACGTTGCGATACTATTCTGCAGGTTATACGTTTATGCGCTATTGGGATCGATTAGGAACGAGCCAATCTACGGGAATTATCAATGTCAATTTCTGGAAAGTGAATATCATAACGGAGAATGATCTTTTTGGAAATATTATTCGGCAACAGGATCGGTTTAGAACAGGGGCATTCCGTTTTGAGCTTAGGCATAATAACACAAAGGTTGGCATGAATGCCTTGTTGTGGACGCATGATTATTCGCATTGTGCAGTTATTGTAAATGAAGGATCAAAAAAGTGGTCGCGCTTTGGTTATTATCAAGATGAGGCCAGTCAAACTAGAAACGCCTCCCTTGGAATTTTAAGTGTGGATGTAAAGCAGTGGCTGCCCTACAATCAAATGGTAGGACTGAACATTGGTATAAATAGCGAAAAAATTCGCAACGTTATGCAAAACGAATTTATACACGATCAGCCTTTTTTTCCAGATAAATTGGTAAAACGCAAACCTGCACATATACCAATGTTCACAATTGATGACAAACCGTATTTGCATGATGATGATAATCCACAAACAATTCGCCCCGCAAAATTTTACTATAATTTTGGACTAAACAACATGCCGTTTTATTAAGCTTAGAACTTATGGCGCTTTATTAACCCAAACTTCCCAATTGTCCCAGTAAATGGCTAAACTTTCTCCATTATCCTTCATGTAATTTACAATTTTGTCAGATGTATACCATTTTAAGGGATGGATGTGAGTAAAACCATCAGCGCATTTTTCTTTTGGGTGTTGCGTAGTATTATCAATTTCAAATAGTACTTGTTTACTTTCTCCATAAGGAGTTACGGCGGAATAAAATTTTCCATTTGTTTCATTTCCTTCAAGGATGTAGATTTCTAATGTCATCCATTGACCAAAGGGCACTTCAAAATTCGTATTAACTTCTGACCAAACGTTTTTGAATTTTCCAAATTTTGTTACCGACTGCGCCTCAACATCAAAATAAATTGAATTCCCAATACCTTCGTCTTTTTGCAAACCCAACGTAATTCGGAAAGGATATTTTTCCTTGGTCCAATTCGCATTATTCCACAATTCAAAGATGGATAGCCAATAAATCTGTTCAGAATAATCGGACAATAAAGCCAATTCGGATGGAAAATATAGATCTACTTTTTGATAATATTCTTTAATGCAAGTTGTATTGTGCAATTGCATTTGCGTTCTTGCTTTTACAGGTGAATCCCCCTCATAAACGTTTGGACTTTTAATATCAAAGTGCAGAACTGTATTGTCTGGATTTTCGGGGTCAGTTACTAATTCCGCAATCCGTTCACTAAGATTACCATCTTCATAGAGAATATTTAACGATCCATATTCGTTTTCCCCTTGAAGCCAGCTATCCCAATTATTCAAATCTGGATATCCGGAATCAAGACCAATTATGCCTGCAGTATTTCCCGATTGGATTAACTCAACATCCTCAAAACCAAAATTAAAGAGTTTTGACTCTGCATAAGTGCAAACACGATCGCAGTTAATGCTCTTTTTTTTACAACTCGAAAAAAGACTTAGACAAACGAATAAAAGAACAATTATTTTACCCATAAAAACACAAGGTACTCGATATTATGGCAGTTTTCAAAAATAAGGATTAGAAAAATAACACTAACTTAGATTTCGATAAAAAATTGGCGAATGGCATCAAAATTAGATATACTAAATTCCAAGAAAGAAGAAGCTGTAAAAGGCGGAGGCGCAAAACGGATTGAATCTCAACACGGTAAGGGGAAATTAACTGCTCGAGAACGTGTTCAATTATTGTTAGATGATGATAGTTTTGAGGAAATTGGAATGCTCACAACGCACCGTTCAACAAATTTCGGTTTAGAAAAACAAAAGTTTTTGGGCGACGGAGTTGTAACAGGTTATGGAACTGTTCATGGAAGACCAATTTATGTTTTTTCCCAAGATTTCACTGTTTTTGGTGGGTCATTGGCTGAGATACATGCCAAGAAAATTGTACGGATCATGGATCTGTCTCTTCAAAATGGAATTCCAATGATCGGATTAAATGATTCGGGTGGAGCAAGAATTCAAGAAGGTGTAGTTTCCTTAGGCGGTTATGCTGATATTTTTTATCGTAATACAATGGCTTCTGGAGTTGTTCCTCAAATTTCTGCCATTATGGGGCCCTGCGCCGGTGGTGCAGTTTATTCGCCAGCCTTGACAGACTTTATTTATATGGTGCAAGATTCATCCTTCATGTTTGTGACAGGACCAAATGTTGTCAAAACAGTAACGCATGAAGAAGTGACTTCAGAAGAATTGGGTGGTGCTTCTACGCATTCGCAAAAATCTGGTGTTGCTCATTTTTCTGTTGAAAATGATTTGAAATGCATTAACGATATTAAAAAATTATTATCCTACTTACCGCAAAATTGCGAAGAAGAATCGCCGCGTTACCCGTATGAAAAAACGGACGAAACGAGAATAGATTTAAATTCAATTATTCCTGACAATCCAAATCAACCTTACGATATTAAAGAAGTTATTAATGAGCTGGTTGACAAAGGGTCGTTTTATGAAGTGCAAGAAAGTTATGCCGAGAATATTGTCATAGGATTTGCATTTTTGGCTGGAAAAAGTATTGGAATTGTTGCCAATCAACCTGCATTTTTAGCGGGTGTTTTAGACAGCAATTCTTCAAATAAAGCAGGTCGATTTGTTCGTTTTTGCGACGCATTTAATATTCCATTAATGGTATTAGAGGATGTACCGGGATTCTTACCTGGAACTGAGCAAGAGTGGAACGGAATCATTAACAATGGCGCCAAATTATTATATGCGTTTTGCGAAGCAACTGTGCCGCGCATAACGGTAATTACACGTAAGGCCTACGGAGGTGCTTATGATGTAATGAACTCTAAACACATTGGTGCAGATATGAATTTTGCTTGGCCAACTGCAGAAATTGCTGTAATGGGAGCAAAGGGTGCAGCAGAAATCATTTTCCGTAAAGAAATTAAAGAAGCTGCTGATCCGCAAGCCAAACTGGCTGAAAAGGAAGCGGAATATGCTGATCTTTTTGCAAATCCATATAATGCCACAGCGCACGGATTCATTGATGAGGTGATTGAACCAGCATTGACACGTAAAAAATTAATTCGAGCCTTTGATATGCTCAAAAATAAAGTGGCAACATTACCGAAAAAGAAACACGGTAATATTCCCTTATAGTTAAAATCTGACATGACAGCTTTAGCACATTTAATGATTGCCGCCGAAAATGGCCCATTATCCAACGAATGTGTTGATCGTGGAATTATTTCCTTTTTAAGTTTTATTGAGTGGGTGGAACAATTGCCCTATGGTCGAAATTCTGACCGAAGTGAATATCGCTTGGTACTGGATGAAGAAAGAGGAACTTGTAGTACGAAAAACGCATTGGTTAAAGCCGTAGCGCTTGAAAACAGTTGGGATAATGTAATACTTTGTTTGGGTCTCTTTTTAATGTCTGAAAAAACGAATCCTGGGGTTGGTGCAATTCTGAAAGAAGCAAATTTAGAATCGATTCCAGAGGCGCATACCTTTTTAAAAATCAATGGTGAAGTTCGAGATTTAACGGGTTTAGAAAAAGGATCTGAGTCTTTTGAAAAAACATTGCAGTTAGAGGTCGAAATAAAACCAGACCAAATTGATGAGTACAAAGTAAATTGGCATAGAGCACAAATGGTGGCCTATTCTTTTGAAAATGGAATGAGTCCAAATGATCTTTGGAAAATTCGGGAGAAATGTATTTCGGCATTGAGTGAATAGCTTAAAAACTAATGGATTAAAATTTATAGGCAACCCGATAGTTGCATAATTTAATTATATTTGAAGAAATATACTTGAATTATGAACTTAAGAATTGCAAACATTAGATTTGGATTTACCATGCTTTTTATTTCAGCGGCAGTAGGCGGAATGGCATTAGGTGGAACATTCAACGATTATAGTGTCAACGAAGGAAATCATGTACTTGGTTTAGCTAGGTTTTATTTAAGAGAAGGACATTCGCATGGAAATTTCATGTGTTTTTTTAACCTTTTCGTTGGAATAATTCTCAATCACTTAACTCTCACGGAAAAATGGAAGAAAATTTGTTCTTATACAGCAATGGGGTCAATTATTTTACCACTTGGTTTAATGATTAAAGGTGCCATGGGTGCTGCCGAAGAGGTTTTTCCAATAGGATTAATTGGGATACTTTGTATTGCTATTTCGCTTATCATTTTAATTATTGGTGCCTTTAAAACGAAAATGGTAAAAGCTTAATAATTATAATCAAATAGGCAAATACTTGTTCTGATTTGCCTATTTGATTTTTCCAAACCCTTGCCTAGTTCATCTCGTATTATAATATGAGATGAAACTATTTCTCATCTAAATTTCTAGGTATCTCAACGTAGTTAAATGAGTTTGTTTCATCCGTTCAATTTTCTATTCGCCCTTAGATTCGTTTAATGCGTTAAATTCAAAACAATGAAGATTGTTTTTGTTAATAATATAATCTCAGAATATAGTCCGTTTAATTACTGGTTAATGGATTCATTTATTCAAGTAATACGGCGTTTTTCATATCCGATTAAAGGCGTAAGTCTATGTTCGTATTAAAGCTACGCAGGGTTAAAACACCGATTTTCTTTGTCCTAATATCTCTCTAATATTGCTTCTCATTAATTAACCAAAAAAAATAAAATTATGAAAATGAAAAGTATGTTCGTTTTAGGATTATGTGCCATGGCATTTATTTCTTGCGATAAAGAGGAGACGTCAAATGCTCCTATTGATGAAGTTGTAAATAATCGAAGTTTCGCCTTTGATGAAGTGGGTGCCTACTTAGATATGACTGGAAGAGAAAAGGAAGGTGAATTTGCAGCCTTTTATAGTGATATGACAGAAAGCAGAACACAAACGTTTGGTGTTGAGGCAAATGCTCCTTTTACCGTAGTTGGTGATGGTGGAACAACACTATCTTCTGCGGATGGCGATTGGCGTAACTCAGACGGCGATAGAGTTGAAGGTGAAGTGAGAATCACATTAATTGAGGTGTTCAATAAAGCAGATATGATTTTATTGGATAAAGCAACAAGCGGTGTTACTGAGGACGGTACAGCTATTGATGCATTAATTTCAGGTGGTGAAATTTTTGTTAAAGCAACAATTGGCGGACAAGAAGTTGAATTGAATGGTGCATTGCGCGTTGAAGTTCCAACTGATGTTGCAGATTATGACATGATCAAATTTGTTGAAGCAGATGTCCCTGGAGATGACCTTTTGTGGGTAGTTGCAGATGATCCGGCAATGGATGTTGAAGAACGTGAGGGAGAAGGAGCTGAAGGTGATTACGTTACTGGTTATGATATTCTACCTGGTGAATGGGGTTGGAGTAATATTGACAAATGGGCGTCAGATCCATGTGCTAAAACGGATATTTTTGTTGAGGTACCTGCAGGTCACAATCCAACAAATACAGAAGTTTATCTTTCTTATGATGGTGATCCAGGTCGTTTAGCAAACTTCGACATGTGGGATTCATCTGTTGATATGTTTACTGAGCATTATGGACAAATTTGTATTGGTTTAGATTGTCACTTTGTTGCTGTAACCAATATTGGAGGTTCACTTGAATACGCAATTCAAGGAGCAACTATCGTAAACGGACACATTGAAGTTATTGGTGGATTTACGCCAACAACTGAGGCAGCGTTAATTGCTGCGATCAACGCGTTACCATAGTCGAACTTAATTTTAATGAAGAAGACTGTCCGCCATAGGTGGGCAGTCTTTTTTGTTTTGATAGCATCACTTTTCTTGTCTTCGTCAATTCTGGCGGTTTTGTTGAAAAGACTTCTCTATCATCTATAAATTGGACATTGAATTTTTAAATTGATGAATAATACTGCTACTCCAACTGTAAAATAAGTTTTCTTCGAAGGAGTGACTAATTTTAGAATGACTATGGACAGTATTCGTTAACCTTTTTTAACCTCCCATTAACGCACCTTTAACCTAAGGCCCCTTTCTATTTATTGATCTTTGTAAAAAAAATAAACAGATGAAAATAGGAATTATACTGATCAATTTATTATTCACAGGTTTAGCATTTGCGCAAAACCACGGAGAGGTGAAGTACACTACAAAAATTAATTTGCATGCCGAATTGCCAGATGATGAAAATTCGGAAATGATTAAGCAAATGATTCCAGA
Organism: Crocinitomix sp.; assembly: GCA_047623705.1. GTDB lineage: Bacteria > Bacteroidota > Bacteroidia > Flavobacteriales_D > Crocinitomicaceae > Crocinitomix. The sequence goes on along the minus strand of JBLHOW010000009.1, from coordinate 106,684 downwards.
ATTTCAAGAAATGAATAATGTGCTATTATTTACAGACGCAGAATCGTTTTACACAAACGTGTCAGATGAAAAGGCGGATGAAATTATTGAAGAAGGAGATGGAAATATGCAAATTAAGATTGAAATGGACGCCCCAGAAGAAAAAGTCTATACGGATATTGCCAACGGAATTATTGTTGAACAACGTGATTTAATGGGGAAAATATTTTTGATTAGAGACACACTAAAATCTTCAGATTGGCGCGTAACAGATGAGCAACAAATGCATTCTGGCCTAGTGTGTCAAAAAGCTGAGTTAATAACCGAGCAAGATACCGTCACGGCATGGTTTACGTCTGCAATTCCAGTTTCTACTGGCCCTGCAGGTTTTGCAGGTTTGCCTGGTTTAATTGTTCATATAAGCATGAATCATGGAAATTTCCAAATTACAGCTACGGATATTGATAAACGTGAAATAGGGAAAAAAGAAATTAAAGCGCCTACAAAAGGGAAAGAAATTACTGCGGAAGAATTTGAGCAGTTGGAACGAAAAAAGATGCAAGAAATGCAAGAACAATACGGCGGAGAAGGTGGTGTAATTATGATTACTAACTAGGGATTAATTTCATTTCAAATTCATTTTTTTAACCTAAAATTCTCACATGAGACGCATTCTGTTTATCCTTATATTTCTAATTGGCTCAAGTACTTTTGCTCAATCAATCAATGTTTTTGGCAAAGTAACCGACTCAATCGCTAATCCAATTCCTGGCGCTACTGTTATGCTAATGGGGCAGCAAGATTCTATTTTAAAAACGTTTGCTGTAACGGATAATCTAGGAAATTTTGTATTGAAAAATGTAAAACCAAACGCCTATTTATTCAAGGCCAATTCATACGGAAATCAACCCTATGAATTATTATTTAGCACTACAGCGTCATCTTCAGATACAGCGATTGGGGAGATTAAATTGCAACCCTTAATGTTGGATGTAGTCACGGTTTCGACCGAGTATATTCCAATTCGGATAAAAGGAGATACGATTGAATATGACTCGCGTGCTTTTGAAACGGGGGAACATGATGTAGTAGAAAGTTTATTGGCTCAATTACCCGGTGTTGAGGTGCAACCAGACGGAAGTATAAAAGTACAGGGTAAAACAGTAGAGAAAATTTTGGTTGATGGAGAGGAATTTTTTGGGGGTGACCCGACCATTGCAACAAAAAATTTGCCGGCAGACGCAGTTGATCGTGTACAGGTTTTTGAAAAAGCATCTGACATGGCCACCTTTACAGGAGTAGATGATGGGAATGAGTCGACAACCATAAATTTGAAATTAAAAGAAGATCGAAAAAGAGGTTATTTTGGAAATTTAGAGGCAGCTTATGGCGCGGGACTAAATCCTGAGGCCGAAGGATTAGAGGCTCAAAACCGTTATAAATTAAAAGGGAATATCCATTATTTTAAAGGGAAATGGCAAATTTCAGGAATTGGGCTTTCTAATAATGTGAATGAAACTGGTTTTTCAATTAATGATTACGTCTCATTTATGGGTGGTATTCAAAACTTGATGGATGGATCAGGTTCAATTAATATAGGTGGTGACAATGGTTTACCAATTAGCAATGGACAAAACACAGGTTTTTTGAATACGAATGCAACGGGGCTTAATTTAAATTATAAACCATCCCAAAAAGCCACCTTATCTTCAAGTTTTTTCTTCAATACGTTTGATAAATCCTTTGATCGATCAGTGGATAGAACAACTTTTTTTCAAGATTCAAGTGTGTTTTCTCAAGAAGCCATTTTGCAAAATAGCGCCACTTTGAACAGTCGTGGAACCATCCATTATAAACAAGAATTTGATTCTTCTCATTTTTTAAATGTAGACCTGAATGGGAATTGGACCAATGCGAAGTATGAGAATTCAAATGACCTCTTGAGTTTTGACCGGGACCAAAATTTGAAAAACACATACATGACCAATTTAGATCAAAATGGCCTTGATTATAATTTGAATATTGCTGCAGATTACCGGAAAAAATTTGCGAAAAAGGGAAGGTATACTGGCGGTGGTATTGGCTATGGTATTAGTAATAAAACTGGGTTGACGAACTTGACTTATGAAAACATCCTTTATCTACCAGGGCCTGTTGTTTCGCAAACCATTCAGAATCAAAATAGCAGTCAAAAAAATGGCAATATCTCAACTAATTGGATGTATTCTGAACCATTGAGTAAAAAACATTTATTGCAAGCAGAAGTGCAGCACAATCGTAAAAATTTCTTCCGAGATAAAAATGTAAGTGACGAAATTTCGCCAGATGAATTGATTTTGAATCCCTTATTTTCTGGCAATGCCACTTATGCTAATATTGAAAATATGGGTGAACTCCGCCATAAATTCCTTTCCAAAAAATTGAAAACCACAGTTGGTTTAGCTTATTCCAACTTAAACCTGTTAAGTGACGATTTATTTGAAGAGAATCAAGTATATAATTATGCTTTGCCATTTTTTAGACTGCAATGGGACGTGAATAAATCGTCTGAATTTAGAGTGGACTATAGAACCAATGTCCGAGCGCCACAAATCACACAATTGCAAGCTATTCCTGACAATACAAATCCTGCAGAGATTGTGGTTGGAAATATAAACTTGATTCCAGAATACGAACATGACCTATATATTGAGTATAACCTCTTTAATCAGTTCAATTTTACAAATTTAATGCTGCGATTTGGGGCCTCACGTGTCGAAAATAAAATCAATTATTCGCAAGAAATAGATGAAAACTTTAATCGACTATTTACACCTGAGAATAATGGCAATGAGGATCGGTTAAACGCCTACACTTCTTTTGGTACGAACTTGAGTCCAATCAAAACTAAATTTAGTATTACCAATAATGCCACTATTTCAAAAGGACAATTAAAATTGAATGGGGCACCTAATTCTTATACTTCGCTCTATAATAATTCGAGGTTAATTATTGAAAACACCAAAAAGAAGATCATCAATATTAAAGCAGGAGTGGAAATGACTTATTCGAAAAGCGTTTATCCTGAAAATGAAATGCTCAATAGTGATTTTTTTAGTTGGAATTATTCGGGAGATCTTACGGTTAAACTAAAAGATAAATGGGAATTTAAGGCAGATGCCAAGCATTACTTTTATCCTTCGTTTGAAACAAATAATGAGCAAATTATTATTAATGCTTCAATGGCTAGAAACTTATTGAAATCAAAAAAATTGCAAGCTTACGTTGCTGTCTATGATCTATTGAATCAAAATTCGGGAATTAATCAGAATTATTTTTTGAACTATTATGAGCAGCAACGCACAGCAACTTTGGCGCGTTATTTCATGGTAGGATTGAAGTTTTCTTTTCAAAAGTTGGGAGCGAAGTAAAGTAATGCTGTTAAATACTACCGGCACATCTTAACATTATTATTATCAAAACGATTACACTTCCCAGTATGGGCCAAACTGCTCTTCCACTCAATTTTATTTGGTTCGCATCCGCCTCCAATTCACGTTTTTGCTCAGGAGTTAAATTCAACTTGACAACTTCGGTACATACTAGCATGTACACTCCAAATTCAATTTCATTTTTCCGTTGTGTAAACTGTTTCAGAATTTTGGCAATAGCCATTAAATCTTTCCTGTATTCGACTTTTTTTTCCTCAACGATTTGCGATTTGAAATTTTCAAAAATAGCGGTAGCCTCGCGGTCAAGAGGGAAATCTAAATTTGGTCTTGCCGCACTACAGTTATTCGGGTTGATCGAAATACTGTCATGAAATTCCTTAGTCCGTTCCAAAATATAATTTAAACGCTTAACAACAATGTTGCTTATCTTTTCGAGTGTTACTTGGTTAGCTAAAAAACTAGTCCGAAATAAGGAATATACCACGCCTCTTTTGTCCAAATAATGTTTTTTATAAACCTTAACAAAAGCGTCATAGTATTTTGGACTAATCCAATCAATGAATTCAGGGGTCATTTCATCTGTTTTTTTAATGGATGACAATACGCCGAAGTTTTGTTTATTAATAAGCAGGTCAAGGTCTTTATTCTCGAGAACAAATGTTTCAAATTGATTGGGATGCATATGTGCGTTGGATTTTTGACTTTAAATATAAGAGGAAATCTAAACTATCTGCTTAACGTGAAAAACGTAACATCCATTTTATAAGGATAAAAAGAATGAATAATACTACCCCTATGATATACCAAGTATTTTTTTTATTTACAATCTTTTCATGCGACACAACTTGCTCTTTTTGCTCTCCATCTAAATTCATACGTTCCAAGATAGCTGTCAGTTTTTCGTAAACTTTAAATTCCTTTGGTGATCGACTTTTAGACTTAACATCCAATAAATTGATTGTTGCCAGTAGGTTTTCAGCGAATTGTTCCCGCTTTTTTCTTATTTCGACTGTATCAATTGACCGAATGGCAGCAAAGCTTAAATCATCAACAGCTGTATTAAATTTAGGAAACTCTTCAAGGGCAACATCTTTTAGAATACTTACGGTTTTATGAAATTTCGTACTAGCTGCTAAGGCTTGATCCACATTTGACATAAACAATAATGCGAGTGCTTCATGAACTTCAGGTTTACCCAAAAAACATTCGTTAACTACAGCTGCTACCGTCATTGGGTTTTTATCCTTATTTCGGTCGTATATATTTTTGAACGAATCGTAATATTTGGGGCTTACCCAGTCAATAAACGCGGGTGTCATAGTTGATGTTTTTTTAATAGACGCCTTTATACCATAGGTCTGTTTATTAATCAACATATTCAGGTAATGGTCTGATTCTACTATGTTTTCAAATTGAGTCTGGTTCATTGTTTTGATTTGCTATTGACCAAATATATTGATTATTAATGAAGATAAAATAGTTACCTTTTCCGCTTCGCTACATCTTAGGGAAAGAAACGAAAATGAACAACACAAAAATAATTATACAATTGCAAGGCGGTAATCAAGAGCGCGCCTTTGCCCGTTTGTATAAATACTTCCCTAAAGTAGAAAAACACATTCTTATTAACTCAGGATCAAAAGAAGAGGCGCTTGATATTTTTCAAGATGGCCTTATCGTTTTGTATAAAAAAGTGCAGGATATGCCTGCCGATTCACCTGTAAAAGTAGATGGATTTTTAATCAATACCTGCAAACTTTTGTGGAGTAATGAATTGCGAAAAAAGAAGGTTCGAAAAAACTCTGGTGAGGATGGATTATCAGAAGTGGCATCCAAGGAATTTACAGACGAACATCAAGCTGAAATTGAATTGTTGATTGAAAAAGAAGCGAAATTTAAAACGATAGATCAAGTATTAACGAAACTCGGAGAAAAATGTAAGAACATGTTGGAAGCGTTCTATTATAAGAACTTTTCCATGGATAAAATAGCCAAAAAGTTTGGGTACAAAACGGTACAGTCTGCAAAGACAAAGAAGTATAAGTGTATGGAACATGCACGGGCACTTGCCATTGAATCTAACCCTAAAAACGACTAGCCATGAGAAAAGAATTAGAAATAATAGAACAAATAGAAAACTACCTCATGAATAAATTGAGTGGAACAGATAAGGCAGCTTTTGACGCAAAAATTGCGGCGGATGCTGGATTAAAATCTGAGGTTGATTTCCAACAAAATTTAGTAGAAGGAATCCAACGAATGGGATTGAAGAGTGATACTATTAAAGCAAGAAGGAAATTCCGTACACGACGTTTTTTGAAAGCCACAGGAATTACACTTGTCATTATTGGAGCAATTGCGGCTGCCGCATATTATTATACAAATAACACAGAAGGTGCTTGGAATTTTTTAGCAAATAGTGAACAAACAATTGAGACGAATGGCGAGAATGAAATTGAAGAAATTGTGCCAATTTTTATTGCTGAAAATGACAGTTTAAGTTCAGATGCAAATGCTTATTTGGATCAAGAATTATTTGAAATTAAAACGGATAGAGATACCGTAATTGAATCCGAAGAAGGGATTATCGTTTTTATACCTGCAAATGCTTTTGGAACAGAAAATGAGCAAGTTGAATTTTTAATACAAGAAGCACTGACCCCGGCAGATATTTTATATGCAGGACTGAATACCATGACGGCTGATGGCGAAGAGTTGGAAACAGGTGGTATGTTTTATTTTGATGCATTTGCTAATGGAGAGCGTGTTCCTTTGAGCAAAGAGTTGACGGTTGACATTCCTGCAAATCCTGATAAAACAGGAATGCAATTATATGAGGGCATTGAGAATGAGGCGGGTGAATTATTGTGGACAAACCCGAAACCATTTACAAAACCTTTAGTGCCAGTTGAGATTACTGAATTAGATTTTTATCCCAAAGGATATGAACCAAAGATGGAAGAGTGGGGCTATTTGAATAAGCAGTTTAAAGACAGTTTGTATTATTCTTATGCGGCTGAATGTGGATTGGATGATAGGCCTCTCATTGGACTTTCAGATACAACTGTAAGCATTGAAGAATGGCCAGAGGCGATTAATAGTGATAATGTTTCAACTTTGAATCCAACGTTGATGTTCATGCCACTTGCTCCGCAAGATGAGATGCCAAATACAATAGATGATGTTATTAACTGGAATTTTTCTGTTTCTTATTCCGGAGATATGGCAACAATAACTATGATTGCGAATCAACAAAATGGCTGGCATATTTATTCGCAAGTTCAACCTGATGGAGCAATCCCTTTGCCCACGGAATTTGATTTTAATGATGGAAAAAATCTAGATAAAGATTTTAAGCTAATGGGGTCAACAATAGAGTATGGGGCTAAATTATTTGATAATGATGGCTTTCCAGAAAAATCATTTCATGGAAACAGAGCGAAATTCGTTCAAAAGATCAAAATTCTATCTGAGAAAGATTTTGAAATCGATTTGTATTATGGGTACATGGCTTGTAAAACGGCGTGCCTCCCTCCAGAGTACCGAAATGAAGTTATTAAAATTAGTGGATTGAATGATCTATTAGCGACTGACGATTGCACAGAATGTGGCGTCAACCCAGCATCTGTTAAAACCATTTGGAATAGTAAGTTCAACAATACGAACTTAGCCACCAAAGAATTTGAGGCACGTATGCCCTTCATTCATCAAACCTGCAATAACTCCATCTTAGAATTATACGTTAACAATCTAGATAAAAACCTGTGTTCAATTGATTCAATGGCAATGAAAAGATTGAGCGGCAGCAATCGAGAGGCCTTTTCAAACTTTGCTTTAAAAGGACATGGTCAGGTGACAGTTAAAACCAACGCGCAACAAAAATTAAACGCATATTATGATCTTAAAAAACAAGCTTTACAAGCTGCAATTACCAAAACTAATGCAGAATTTTGGGCAGATGAAAACAAATTAAACGCTGAAATGACTCGAAAAGATCAAGAAGCACAAAATCGAAATACAAAAAGTAATCGCAGATTGAATAAACAAGAAGTTGAATTTAATACGCGTGAAGTATATGGGCAATTAGGTCTGCGAAAACCAAGGCCCCGCTCAACGCGCCCAGTTGTTTTTAATAACACTGCGACTTCTAATTTAATTGTCGAGTCAGTTGCCGTTAATGCCATAGAAGAAAAAATTGAAACACCCACAACTCCAATCAATCCGAATCGTCCATTTTTACGAACAATTATTCGTCGTACGGGATGGAGAAACGCAGACTGCTTAATAAGAGTGAGTAGCATGCGCGAAAGCGCAAATATTAGAGGAGCAAATGGGCGAATAGCAGCAGTTAAGTATTCAAAAATGGCAGTTACTGTAAATGATGCTTCCAATTATGATCGTCTTAATGTTTATGCCATTTCAAACAAGTTTAATTCTTATATAAAGTTAAAATCCGACCAAGGTAGTTTCGAGTATAAATTGAATGAAAAAATAAGCTATTCAGTAATCGGAATTGCTTGGAATAATAAAGGAATGTTTTATTCCAAAATTGATGGTGCAGCTGGCACATCAGCCATGCAATTATTACCAATTACGAAAGCGGAATGGGAAGGCAAAATTAAAGCTAGCTTAGGTAATATTAATAATATGCAAGATGAGCTCAACTATTTAGAATACGCAAATAAAGATCAGAATCGTAAAAACAAGAACAGTGCTAAACGCAACTTACGAAACAAAGCGCGGCGCTATGTTTTTCCTTGTAAATGCTCTTTGGGGGTGAATAATGAAACTGGGGCCGTGGATCAATTGCTATCTGAAGCTGTTGTTTTCAATGATGAAATACTCGCAGATGTAGCTAATAACGGGAATCAAGCTGACCTGGTAAAAATAACGGGATTGAAATTTCCAAGTCTTTTTAGCCCTAATGGTGATCGAAACAGTGACTATTTTAATGTTTCTGAAACTAATCTTGCAACTTTTTCAATAACCATTTTTGACGAACGAGGAGACCTTGTATTTAGTAGTGAAGACCCAAGTTTTAAATGGTACGGTAAAGATGCAAACGGTCGCCAATTACCTGCAGGGCTTTATAGTTATAATGCACGAGCGAAAGACAATGACGGAGGCGCTCGTGGTAGTGATGGAATCGTAAAGTTAATAAGGGAGTAAAATTTGAACATCATCAAAATGTCCTTTTGCTTTTTCATTTTAAAATGAACCTTTCTAACCTTCAGTTTTACAGAGTGCAAAACAGACATTATGAAGCGCACTTATTTTTTGACAAAATTCAACCTAATATTAGCCTTGCTGTTATTTACAGTAACAGGTTTTTCACAAACATCAAGCATTAGTTTAAAAGGAATCGTAAAGGATGATTTGGGAGCTGTTGTTGTTGATGCGCAAGTCACCATCAAGGATGAAAAAACCAATGTGAACCGTTCAACTAAAACGAATACGAAGGGTTATTATGAATTTAAGGATATTCCTACAGGGTCGTATTATTTTAAAGTTGATAAGACCAATCATAAAAAATATCGAAAAAGTGCTGTACTATTAACCTTAGGACAAACCAAAACGATTAATCCTGAACTCATTAGTGAAATGCCTGAGGTCGAAGTTATCAATGAGGTTGAAGTTATGGAGGAAGCGCAAGAGACTAGGGATTTAGCACCAATGCACTTTGGAATTTCGAGTAAATCAAATCGGAGCTTTAAGAGTGGAATAGGGTCAGGTTATTATCATACTGAACCTGTTTATCACAACACAGAATCTTACAATTCGATTGAAGAAAATGGGTATAAACTCACCGGTGTAAATCCACTTTCTACTTTTTCTGTAGATGTTGATGCAGCCTCTTACTCTAACGTGCGCCGTTTTTTATTGAATGGACAAAAGCCAGATAAAGGAGCCGTACGAGTTGAAGAATTGATTAACTATTTCCATTATGATTATCCCAATCCAACTAACGGTGATCCATTTTCAATTACAACTGAAATTGGCGATTGCCCTTGGAATAATAATAAGTTAGTGCATATTGGATTGCAAGGAGAACGAATTGAGAAAGGAAATTTACCAGCCAGCAATTTGGTTTTTTTATTAGATGTTTCTGGATCAATGGATCAGCCGAACAAACTTCCATTGCTCAAAAAATCATTTAAAATGTTGGTGAATGAACTGGGCGACCGTGATCGGATTGCAATTGTAGTTTATGCTGGAGCAGCAGGCGTGGTTCTAAATTCTACCACAGCAGACAATAGTACAGAAATTTTGGCCGCATTAGAAAAATTAAATGCTGGTGGATCAACCGCTGGCGGCGCTGGGATTAAATTGGCCTATCAAGTTGCAACGGAAAATTTTATTCAAGGCGGAAATAACCGTGTGATTTTAGCAACAGATGGCGATTTTAATATCGGAATGAGTTCTGATGCAGCTATGAAAGATTTGATTGAAGAGAAGCGTAAAACCGGTGTGTTTTTAACCTGTTTAGGTTTTGGAACTGGAAATATTCAAGATTCGAAAATGGAAACATTGGCAGATAAAGGAAATGGAAATTATGCCTATATCGATAACCTTTTAGAAGCGAAAAAAGTATTGGTTACTGAAATTGGGGCTACCTTAGTTACAATTGCTAAGGATGTAAAAATTCAGGTTGAATTTAATCCTACATTGGTTGAATCGTATCGATTAATCGGTTATGAAAATCGCTTATTGAATGATGAAGATTTTAATGACGATAAAAAAGATGCTGGAGAAATTGGCGCTGGTCATTCAGTTACGGCTTTGTATGAAGTGATGATGAAAGGAGAGGGAGATAGCACAACTCCAACAGTTGATCCATTTCGTTATCAAGAGGATAACCCAACCGAGAGTCGTAAATATGGCAGTGAACTATTAACCGTTAAATTCAGATATAAAGCGCCAGATGGTGATCAAAGTAAATTACTTGAACGCAATCTTAAAAACAATGTAACGGATTGGAGCAAACTATCTGATAATTATAAATTCTCTGCTGCAGTTGCAGGCTTTGGAATGCTCTTAAGAGAATCTGAATTCAAAGGAACCTTAAATTTTGATGCTGTTTTAAAATTGGCAAAGGAAGGCAAGGGATCCGATAACAATGGTTATCGTGCAGAATTTTTAAGATTGGTTGACGCCGCGAAAACTATTTATCAATAGTCAGTGGCCGCAAGATATAAAGGATTTAAAAGAAGATTAGCTGACTAAGGATAGTGTTGCAGGGTTGTAGATAGTCAGCTGTCTTCTTTTGTATTGTATTGATTTACAGTAAAAAACAGGTGTTTTCAAATACATTTTTAATGGATTGAGTTGAGAACAGATATACTAAAGTCCGATTCTATTCGTTTTGTAAAGCAAACAAAACTCAATGATCGCATTAAAGAAAACCGCCATTACCCTTATGGGTCTGCTTTTTCTGGTACCAAGTATTGCACAAGAAAAAGGAGACATTGGTCTCATCATTTCATCATCTCGCTACAATAAATCGGCACTTGAATATCGCAAACCATTTGGAGAGAAATACCATTTTAGAATAGCAGCTACCTACGGCGAGAGAGGGAGTTATTATTGGGGTACTAATAATCAAATTATTTCAGTATCTGATTCAATTGTACTTGAACGTAATCTTTATAAAAACAGCTATCAAACAGGGCTTCGATTCGGAGCTGAGCGGCAATTTGGAAATTCAATGTTTTCAATTGCAACTGATTTAAGTATTGATTATCGACAATCAACTTCTGTTTACCGCACGAATGCTAAATATTTGCAAGGAGATGGCACTTGGGGTAGTAACTCCACGTCTCCAACTATTTATACACCCTTCGATAACCCTACTAATTCACGAATTACACGTCACTATTTATCACCTGGAGCAAGGATTAGTTTAAATATGAACATTCCATTAGGAAAAGCCTTTTTATTGAATTTATCAGCTTCTGGAACATTTGGCTTACCAATTTATATGGGGGCTACGCAAGTACAAGACGCAGAGGGCAATTTTATAGGCACTCCACCGGCCATTTTCAACTTTGACACGCATTTAGGTATTGGTTTGCGTTACATATTTGGAAGTCGTAACAAGGAACGTGGCTAAATTAGAAAACCATATGACCCTATTTTTAAGATTCAACATAACCGCCTTTATTATTCTTTTGCCCATTTACAGTTTATTTGGGCAAGAAAAAGCTGACTTGGGCTTTATTCTATCATTGAATGATGAGTCGAGGTATGGGATAGAATATCGCCTTCCAAAAAATGAACAACTCACTTATAAATTTGGTATTACTCACGGAACCTTTCAAAATAGTTGGATTTCTACGGGAATAATTTCTGCATCAGATTCGGTGGTTGTACAGCAAACAGTTTTTCGGGGTAACAATCAATGGGAAGTGCGAATAGGCGGCGAAAGAAAATTAGGGGAATCCTTGTTTTCTCTTGGAGCAGATTTGAATTTAGCTTATTTACGGCATGAAAAAAGACAATTCAATTCACCCTTAATATTAGATAAGGACGGGAATTGGATTCGCGGTAATTTTGTGGCAAACGCTTCTCAAATTCCTCCTAATTCACCAAATAATGTCATGGTAGTTGGAGACCCGGATTATGCCAACATTAAACAACATTTTTTTGTGCCAAGTATGCGGATTACGTTTAATTTAAATGTGCCCATTTCTGATGCATTTTATTTTAACTGTTCTGTTGTAACCCGTTTTGGAATTCCAATTTACATGGGAGCTACAGAGGTTACTAACCATAATAGAATCGCCATTGGATCGCCACCGGTTAATTTTGACATTGGCACTACAGCAGCTGTTGGGCTGAGGTATATCATTGGTACTTTCAAAGATAAAGTTCAGCCTCCGCCTAATTAGAACTTACTTTCCATTCAAGCACTTAATATTGGCGCAACCTATCTCGCTCTTTTTTCGTATGATTGAAATACGATAAGAAGATATGCTAGAATTTAAAAGACTTGCTTTATTGATTTTACTCACCAGTGCGAATTGTTTTTCATACGCCCAATCGCTGGGGGATTTAGGAATTGTAATTGCTGCGGATGAAGAGTTTAGAATCGGAATAGAGTATCGAAAACCAATTAATGAAAAGCTTCGGTATAAAATTGGTGTAACGCAAGGTGGTTCTGGAGATGTATTGTCGCCCAATTACGAATTGTATGAAATGGCTGATTCAACATTTAGCACGCGTCATTTTTCCAATCAAACTACATCAACAAACCTGCGTTTAGGCTTTGAAAGAAATTTAGGAATTTCAATTTTTTCTATCGGATTTGATTTGAATTTAGGCTATCAAAATATACAATCAGACCGTGTCAATAGAAATTGGGCTTTGAATAACATGGGCGTATGGGAAGAGACAAGTTATACTGCTTTTTTTCAAGGAAATGAAGAACTATTAAGTGCTCAAATAACACGGCATTATTTTACACCTACAGCGAGATTAAGCCTAAATATGGACGCGCCATTGGGGAAAGGCTTTATTTTAAATTTCTCAATTTCGGGTAATCTTGGCGTTCCAATTTATATGGGGGCTACTAACGTAATCGATCCTTTAACAGAGTATGTTGGCGTGCCAGAGTCTGTTATTAATTGGAGCAATTATTTAGGCGTAGGCTTGCGTTATGCCATCAATAGTGAAAAAAAAACAGATTAAAACTGATGGGTTATACTATCTATGATAGCTCCATATCCTAATCCGTAAGCCTCATTGGTATAGTAAAAAGGCGCGTTATAAGATTGATTGTTGGCCAATTCATTTTGTACATAATTTTTTAAACGTAAAAGGTATTCACCTACGTCATTTGAAATTATCGACATCTTTATTTTTATTAAGCTAGTTTCATTGAGGTAGAAAGAATCGTAATCTTCAATTGGTAAGCGCGTATTAAGGCTGTCACCTGCGTTAATTTTCGCAATGCGATAAACGGGTAAAGGGGTTTCATTCCAAGTTGTGTCACTATTAAAGTCATTCGTAAATCCTGTATATAGTTTAAACTGCATGTATTGCTCTACGGCTGAACTAATATTCATACTTATTTCACCTTTTTCATCATAATCGACCAAAGAATCAAAGACTTGATAATTAACTTTGTTAATTGCAACTGGACTCGGCATCATTGTTTCAACTTCGTGCACATCTCCTTTATATGAAATTTGGACCGTGTAGTTATCGCCATAATTCCCTTTAAAAGCTTCGTCAGATTCAAACAATCCATCACCAATTCGAGAGAAATGACGAATACCTTCAGGTGTTTTTATTAAAAGACCCACTTCATTTGGATAATTCAATTCCGTTGATCCTAAATTATTGCTAACCGTAAATAAAAACTGGTGTTTCATTAATGAATCTGTAAAATAACCCTCACCCACAATTTTTTGCTCCGTATGAGTAGTTAATTGAATGTTCGTATACTGTTTAGTACAAGAAAAAGCTACTAAAAATACGAAAATGATATAAAGTTTAAAACGCATATTAATATCTAAAGTTTAGATTTAATGAAATCATAGGAGGCGAATAATCCACCGTTGTAATTCCTAATTGTCCAGGTGTGTTTTGAGTTTGTTCAACATAGGCCACAGATGGATTGTGACGAAGAAAGAAATTAGTAATGGTGAACGTTAAATCCCAATGATTCTTCTTTTTCTTTACGCCCAAATTACGTTTAAAAGCCAAGTCAACCCTTCTAAATGTTGGCAAACGCTCTGTATTTCTGTTAGAAGAATATAAAGGAAAAGCCGTACCATCTATTACGAATTGACCGTTCGGTAATGTAATAGCTGTTCCTGTATGGGCAGTGAAATTGGTTGTAATCACCCACTTTTTAGATAAATTAAAGAATTGGCTAAAAGAAAAATAATGTGGCCGATCACTTGGTGCTACATAGGCTAGATCATTGTTAATTCCATCTATTTTTTGACGCGTATGCTGGTAAGCATAAGAAACGGATGCAGAGTACCATGTTGTAAATTTATAATTCATCATTATTTCTAAACCACTTACGCGCAGTGTGCCAGCCAATAAATTACTCTCAATATCTGTTGAAGAAGTAAACATTGGGGAGGCATAATCTAAAACATTAACAACATATTTATGATAAGCAATAACAGAGGTGTGCATATCTTTCCAGCGGTTTGTCCAACCTACTGAGGCTTGGAAATTACGTTCTGGTTTTAAATAACCTGTAGATGGTGTCCATATTTCAATGGGTAAAAAATAGTTGATGTAATTAATAATATGAGTGTTTTGACTGGTAACCATTGCCGCAAATTGGAATTCATTATTCTCATCTAAATTATAAGTACCCACAATTCTGGGGTCAGCAAAAAAAGTAAAGTCATAGAATTTATTTTTCTGATAAATAACCTGTGTTTTTGTTAAATCAGAATTGAGGTATGAAGTTGTGTCCCCTGTTCCAATATGAAAGGAATACGGCAGCCGAACACCAGCTTTAATATTAAATTTTGGACTAAATTTTTTCTCAATGGAAGCGTAAACGCCATTTTCTAATGACTGGCGCTGGAGGAAAAGATTCGCCTCTGCTTCGCTAAATTTTCCTCGGCGCGTGCGCAAAAACGCAGACGAAACGCCGTAATTAATTTTGGTCGTACTGTTTAAAAAATAAGTAAAGTCGTAATTAATTTTATCCGTGACCACTCTTTGACCAAAACTTATGGCCTCATAATCATCTAAACGAGAAAAACCATAGGAGAATTCACTATGCGTAATACTTAAATTAGAAAACGTTTTGGTATTAATTACATGATTCCAGCGGAACGCTCCAGCCAAATTTCCCCATTGATAAAATGAAGTGCTGTCTGTTAGCCCGTCTCTGCCAAAATAACCGGTTAAATAAATGCGATTATTTGAATTCAATTTTACGTTTACTTTACCATTTAAGTCGTAAAATGTTGGATTACCTAAGCTTCGACTCCCTAAAATACCGAGCAATGCTCCTGGGAACGTTGAAACACGCCCTGAGGTGTAAAATGAGGCCTTTTTCTTGACAATTGGCCCTTCTACATTCAAACGTGCCATAAAGCCGCTGAAACCGCCAGAAAAATGATGCTTATTTAAGTCACCGTCTTTTGTATGGATCTGCAATACTGAGGCGCTTCTATCACCATATTGTAAAGGAATAAAGTCTTTATAAAGTGTAGCGGATTTTAAAGCGTCCGTATTCACTATTGAGTAAATTCCTAATAAATGGGTGGGATGATAAATCGGAATTTCATCCATTAATATTAAGTTTCCACCTGTGCCAGAACCGCGCACCACAAAGTTAGCGCCACCGTCGTTGGCAGGCTGTACGCCCGGTAATTGTTGTAAGTGCCTTAATAAATCACGTTCGCCACTAGCCGCTGGAACTTTTGAAATAGCCATTGGGGTAATAATTGTATGCGATAAACTGGGTAGATCAACTAACTCACTAATGCCATCAACCTTGTTAGAAACCACTTCAACCACGTTGAGTAAAAGTGTATCCACAGCTAAGCCAATGTTCAGCACAATTTCGTTTTCAACATCAATTTCATTAATTTGGGTAAGCATACCTACTGAACTCACTTTCATTGTAGTGGTACCTTTTGGTATTTCTATGGCGTAATAACCATATGAATTTGAAATCGTTCCAATTCCGTGTTCAGGAAAAACAACACGCGCTCCAATTAGTTCTTCACCAGAGTTTTTATCTTGTACATGCCCACTAATAACGGCCACTTTATTTGTAGAGGTCAACGCATAAACCGTTATTTGATCTCCAATTTCTTTGTATTGTAATTTCGTGTCGGCCAAAAGTTTATCCAATATTTGGGACAAGGGTTTATCATTAAATGCAAGATTTATTTTTTTGTCGGCAGCATGAATTTGACGGGAGTTATAGGAAAAGGAAATGCCTGAAGCTTTTTCAAGTTGATTCAGGCATTTTTCTAAACTTATTTTTTGAAACTTAATGGTAACTTCTTTATCCAGCAGTGTTTGACTGTAGACAAAAGGCGATATGAGAAAACATAAACCTAGAAGAAGTTGACGCATAGAAATTTATTTTAATCGAATCAGGTCGTCGCCATATTCGGCTTCAACACGACAAGTTAAAACAATAAAATCAATTATGTCCTCGATTGGTGCTTCAGCAAATGTGCCTTTCAGCACCTCATTCTCACCTTTATCTGATGAAACCAATTCAATTTTGGTTGCATAGTGTTTGTTTAATAAAGCAACGACATCTTTTAACATCATATTGTCAAAATCAAAATCACCTGTTTTCCATGAATCAAAATTCACATCAGTAGTTGCAATTTCCGAAACTCCTTCAGTAGTTGCTATAGCAAATTCTCCAACAGTTAATTCTTCTGTACCATTCTCATTGCTCACCGCAACACGACCATGATCTACACCAACTTCAGTTCCTTTTTCAGTTACATTTACATTAAAAGCAGTACCTAAAACTTCAATATCTCCAAATTTAGTGCTAATAATAAACGGATGTGCTTCGTCTCGCGCTACTTCAAAAAATGCTTCACCGTCTAAAACAAGGTTTCGTTCATTTTTAAAATCTTCTTGATAATCTAATGTTGAATTGGCCGCCAACCAAACAGTTGACCCATCAGGCAATGAAATTTCTTTTGGCGCATTATCAGTATTGGCAATATTTTTAAACGTTGGGCCATGATTTAATAACCAAAATCCGGCAAAGCCTACTAATAAAACAGCGCATGCCGCAGCAACACGCTTATAAAATTGCATTTTAATAACCTTGATTTCCTTCTCATCAACTAATTTTTCATCTACTTTAGTCCAAGCTGCTTTATGGTCAAAAGTTTTGAATTCAAGCGCTTCTAATAAGTTTTTATCCGCAGTTTGCCATGCTTCAGACATCACGGCATATTCTTCCGCATGCTGCACCTTCCACTCTTCAACCAATTGCGTTTCTTCCGCATTGGCTTCACCTGAAAAGTGCTTTGCTAATATGTCGTTTATATCGTTCATTTGTCTTATTGTCGCACAATGCTCTGTATCCCCCTACTCAATTAGTAAAATAAATAAAAAAATGAGCAAAGCTTTATATACATGGAGCTTTTCACGCAGATGTCTAAAGGCTCTTCCCATTTGATTTTCTACCGTTTTAGGAGAGATATCGAAGTGAGCTGCAATTTCTTTATAACTCAAACCGTCCAATTTACTGAGCATAAATACTTCTCGCGTTTTTTCAGGTAATTCTGAAATGGCCAACATTAAAGCATCTTTCATTCCTGTCTCAGCATTTTCATCAAAAGGTTCTTGCTCAATTGCATCCTGCACATGCAATGTTTCTTTTTCATATTTGCGTTTGACGATTTCTTTGCGCTGATAATCTATACACTTGAATTTTACTGAGCGAACCAAATACTGTTTGGCTTTTTCTTCAATCTCGGCTTTTTTTTCATTATTCCAAAAGTTGACAAAAACGCCTTGCACAATATCTTCTGCCTCGTCATAATCTTTAATTATGGCATAGGCGTAATTACACAGCGAACTGTATGATTCTTCAAATAATTTATTGTACGCTTCTTTTGTCATTAACTTAGGGTGGTCAAAACTAATGAATTTATTGAAATCTAAGTTGTAATTGTAAGCGTGATTACAATTTTTTTAAGATTAATTATTAATCTCTCAAACGCCTTTTTCATTTGATTTTTATTAAATTAAAAAGTGATAAAAAAGGGATTTCGAAAGTTAATTCGAGAAAACTTATTGAGATGAGATTGAGTGAGAGTCTTAAGTGAGGTCAGTTTTTTTGTGCAAACTTTTCACTTTTGCGCAGAACTCATACACAAAACTGACATTTGAGTAGGGGGGATGAATAAAGAATTCGACTTATGGATGAATTTCATCTTTTAAATTTTATTTATTGAGATAATTAAATAAGAAATTCCGCGTTGTATAATACTGAACACGTGATATTATTAATCTAATCTATACAAAATTATGAAAACAGTAATTAAAACTACGGCTTTGGCTTTTTCGGTGCTGCTTGCGGTTTCTTGTGGAAAAAACAAAGAAACGGAAGTTGTTGACGGATACAAACCAATTTATGCTACTACGCAAGATTTGGAAAGCATTGATGTGAGACCAAGTGAAGCCTTAGAAAATCCTGGTCGGATTTACTTATACGAAAATTACCTCTTGGTAAACGATCAATCAAAAGGAATTCATATTTACGATAATACCAATACAAGTAGCCCTGTAGAGGTTTCTTTTATTGCTATTCCTGGCAACATGGATTTTTCAGTAAGTAATAATATGCTTTATGCAGACAATGTTACAGATATGATCATTGTTGACATTTCTAATCCTGCATCTCCAGTATATAAGAACAGAATTCAAGGTGTATTTCCAATACAACAATTTCCAGATGAATTTGGTGCATTCGAATGCGTAGATCCTGACAAGGGCTTAGTTGTAGGATGGGAAAAGACACAATTGACCGATCCTAAATGTTTCAAATAATACTGTAATTGAAATTAATCCAATTTTAAAGACAGTTGAAAATAAAAAATTAGACAAATGAAAAACTTAAAAATATATATGTTTGCAGCTCTATGTAGCGCTGCAGTTATGAGTTGCGAAAAAAGCGACAACCTGGACGGGAGTAATGATACAAAAAATCAAATTACAAGCGGTTTAGGTGGTTCAATGGCGCAATTCACAATAATCGATAATTACCTTTATACGGTAGATTATAAATCATTAAAAGTATTCCATATTTCGGATGCAGCGAATCCAGAATTATTGGAGACCATTAACCTTGGTGTAGGTATTGAAACAATTTACCCGCAAAACGATCATTTATTTATTGGAACGCAAAACGGTGTTCGAATTTATGATGTAACGAATCCAAGAAGTCCAGAAGCAGTTTCTGAAATTGATCACGTTACAAGTTGTGATCCAGTTGTGGCAAATGATAATTATGCAGTTGCTACCTTAAGAGGAGGAACACCTTGTAATGGAAACTTGAATCAATTGGATGTTATTGACATTTCTGATTTAGAAAATCCAATTTTAATGATTTCTGAAGATTTGATCAACCCATATGGAGTAGGTTTTGTTGCTGAAAATGAAAACCTAGTTTATGTATGTGATGGTTATGCTGGATTAAAAGTATATGACATTACAGATATAGAAAATATTGAACTGGTAATGCATAAAGAAGATCTTGAGGCAATTGATGTCATTCCGGCAGCTGAGAATCTTTTAGTGGTATTAACACGTCAAGGTGTTTACCAATTTGATTCAACAAATCCGCTTGAATTGGTTGAAAGATCATTCATTAGCGTACAATAATATAATTCATGAGGAGGCGCAAGTCGTCTCCTCTTTTTTCCAACTTATACACACCAATAGTCATGCGATATTTGCTAAGTACATTTCTTATTTTTTGCTTTTGTGCCGTAAATGCGCAATTGACAGATTCAACGGCGGCTGATCAAAAAGCTCCATTTTCATTAAAAACGGCTCAAAAATATTGGAAATTTAGTCCATTAGATATTTATTCTGTTGTACCAACTATTGGAACAGATGTTGAAGTAAAGGTGAGCGAAAGGTTTGCATTTCAAGTGGGCTTAGGTGTAGCTCCAACCTTTTTTCAGTTTATGACCAATGACGATCTTGGTGGTTATGATAGAATGGGAGGATATAAAGTTAGAGTAGAAGGACGAATCTATATGCCTGTTAAAACTAATCGTTATTTGGCCCTAGGCTTGTCTGTAAGACATCTTATTATCAGAGATGAAGTAGCAATTGGAATGGAGCCCTTCACGACGCAATGGGGTGGAACTGACTTTGCTTATTTCCAAGATACGGAAATGCTGTTTAATCGCATAAACACTAACTTAGATTTAAAGTATGGTTTTCAAAAAGTTAAACCCGGTGGTTTGGTATTGGATTTTTATGCTGGTTTAAGTATAAGATCCATACAGGTTAGAAGTAATTCTGAGATTCCTGATGGTGGTGATTTTCCGCTTAGGGGCGGAGGAATTTGGACCTTAACAAAAAATCACAGTTTAAACTACCCAACGCCTATCGTTGGATTCAAAATAGGTTTCGCTCAAAAACGAAAATAGTTCGTTGAGGCAATTCGAAATGGTCAAAGTGTAATTTTATTTTGACTAAAGATACTTCCTTGGAAAGAGCAACATTCCAAAACAAGCGCCTTTCTCTTTATACTGATTTTTGTGGTGAATCTTATGCGCTTTGCGCACTGCTCTGAAATAACGATTATCCGTTTTGTCGAACCACTTTTTTCGGCGGTGAATTAAAATGTCATGGATTAAGAAATAAGCTAATCCATAGACTGCAATACCGAATCCAATTCCAATCATAATGTCATTTTGATTGATAAAACCAAACATGATATTTAACCATGATGGGATAGCAAAAATCAAAAAGAATAAGTCATTTTTCTGGAAAATTTTACCAGTAGGTTGATGATGATCTTCGTGTAATTTCCATAGTAAACCATGCATGATGAATTTATGTGTAAACCATGCCATAAACTCCATGAAAATGAATGCAAGTACAATAAAAACGAAAATAATCATACTACTAATTTATCGTGTTTTTTCTTAAGAACAATTAAAACCAATGATTTGTTCTGAATTTGAGTTCGATTATTCCGAATAGTCTAACAGTGCTTATTCAACTTCAGATTTGAAGTATTCACTTGCACGGAACACTGTAAGTGCTATATCTTCAGACCCGCGTAAAACAAGTGGCTCTTTTCCTTTTTGAAAAAGCCAAAAACCATCTGTGGGATCAATTTTGTGAGTAGCACTTAAATCAAATGTATCTGATGGGAAATAGGCTTCAAAATTATCTGCATTTTGCATTAAAAGTTGGTGTTGCAAATTTTCAATTTTTAACGCCGATAGGAGGTTTTCATAATTTGATTTAAACGTTGGCCTAGGAGATTCTAAGACTGAATAAGCTACTAAAAATGCTTGATTCGATTGGGTTTCTGAAAAAATCGGAACTCTAATTAATTCTAGTTGATCTTCGGCGGTTTTCAATTCGAAATGATAGTCAGGCTTTTCGCTGAATTCTAATTGTTGTTTTTCGCCCATATTCATTAACATGGCCCATTCAGAAAATTCATAAGTTACACTTTCGGACTTGGGGTTTATATAGATGTTCTCGGAACCATATTCATACACTAATTCGGTAGCTTCCCAATCCAAGTTTTTAAAATAATCACCCATAGAAGGTTGCGGATATCGACTTGTCTTATTCCAACGTTCCGTTTTTGAATTCCATTTGAGGTAGTCGAACTGCTGTTTGCTTTGGCTCATTTGACTTAAAAAGGCTTTTTTCTCACCGCCCAGTTCAAAGGTCATAAACTCGAGTAAAACATCGCATTCCTTGTGATATGCCGTTAAGTAATTATCACTTACTTCAAACTGCTTCCATTCTTCATTCGTATCGTTTCCGTATAAAATTAACTGGCTGATTGAAGTATAATTATAACAAAAATCATCTCCAATCATGTTATTATCTACCGCGAAAAAGTCCTGCACCGTTTGTGGTTGTTCGACCAAAGCAATTTCATCCAATTCCAATTGACTGGGTTCAAATTCCATTAAATCGCCAGTTACTACTTCCTTAATTTCAGAATCGCCTTGGCAACTGACAAGCAGTGATAAGCAGATAAAAATAAACGAAAAGCGCATCAGTGAATTATTTAATTACGCCCAATTCTTTACCAACCTTTTCAAATGCAGCAATAGCCTTATCTAATTGTTCGGTTGTATGTGCTGCCGAAAGTTGAACACGAATTCGTGCTAAATCTTTAGGGACAACTGGATAAAAGAAACCAATTGCGTAAATACCTTCGTCCAGTAATTTGTTCGCAAATTCTTGTGCGATTTTAGCGTCGTATAACATTACGGGTACAATTGGTGAGTTTCCTTCACGAACGTCTAATCCTGCCTTTATTACACCTGCCTTAAAGTAAGCAGCATTCTCTTCCAACTTGTCACGCAGTTCAGTTGAGCCACTTAATAAATCAAAAACAGCAATAGATGCGCCTACAATATTTGGCGCCAATGAATTTGAAAATAAGTAAGGACGAGAGCGTTGTCTTAACATATCAATTACTTCTTTTTTGGCAGCTGTAAAGCCGCCCATTGCACCACCAAGAGCTTTACCTAATGTTCCAGTAATAATATCTACACGGCCCATTACTCCATTATGTTCGTGAGTTCCACGGCCAGTTTTACCAATAAATCCTGTTGCATGACAATCATCAACCATAACAAGCGCGTCATATTTTTCTGCTAAATCACAAATTTGATCCAGTTTTGCAATATAACCGTCCATTGAGAAAACACCGTCAGTTACAATAATTCTGTTGCGTTGTGCTTGCGCAGCTATAAGTTGCGCTTCCAAATCGGCCATGTCAGAATTTTTATAACGATAGCGGGCAGCTTTGCATAAACGCACACCATCAATAATTGAAGCATGATTTAATTCATCAGATATTATGGCATCCTCTTTAGAGAAAAGTGGTTCGAAAACACCGCCGTTTGCATCAAATGCGGCAGCATATAATATTGTATCCTCCATTCCTAAAAAGTCGGATATTTTTTGTTCTAGTGTTTTGTGTATGTCTTGCGTTCCGCAAATGAATCGAACAGATGACATTCCAAACCCATGAGAGTCTAAAGCTTTTTTCGCACCTTCAATAACCGCTGGGTGAGAAGATAAACCTAAATAATTATTGGCACACATGATAATAACATTATCTCCTGAATCAACAGTTACTTCTGCTCCTTGCGGAGAGGTTATAATTCTTTCTTCTTTATATAGTCCAGCGTTACGAATTTCAGCGAGTTCGTCTTGCAGTTGTTTTTCTAGTTTTCCAATCATAGCATTATTCTTTGTAATGAGTGAGGCAAAGATAATGATTCGAAAGGACAATTATCGACCGATAAAAGGGAATAATTGAAAGATTTATTGAATGGGTGGATGCGTTTAGTTAAGCTTATGATTATGCGAATGACCTTAACAGTTTTTGTGTAAGTTGTTGGAACAAAAGCGGCGCATATAAACACAAAAAAGGGCCGTCTAAAATTAGACGACCCTTTAATATTTTAAGCTCCAATAAAGGAGTTAATGTTTATTGTTTTACAACTTGAACAAAACTAATGTCATCTCCAGATGTTACTTTCACGATATAAGTACCGTTAGCTAAATCTTTCATAGACAATTGTTCTTGATCAACTGCATTTCCAACAGCTACAACTTCTCCTAATAAAGTAGTTACTTCATAGTTGAATTGACCGTTATAAGTAACAGTTAATTGATCAGTCGTTGGGTTAGGATAAGCAGCCAATTGAGAAATTGATTCGCCATCCAATCCAATGAATCTTACTAAATTATATGATTCTGTAGCAGTACACATTCCTGGATCGATTGTAATATCATCAATTGAAACTGTGTAAATTACACCAGAAGTTAATCCAGTTACATCTTCAGTAGTTGGACCATGAGACCAAGAATAAGTATAGTCACCTGAACCACCTGCAACGGTGATGTTAATTGAACCGTCATAACCATAGTACTCATCTACAACAACTGCACTAGCAACATAAGGTAATTCAATTAC
This sequence comes from Crocinitomix sp., assembly GCA_047623705.1. Taxonomy (GTDB): domain Bacteria; phylum Bacteroidota; class Bacteroidia; order Flavobacteriales_D; family Crocinitomicaceae; genus Crocinitomix. Next base: position 82,603 of record JBLHOW010000009.1, on the reverse strand, counting down.
CGTTACTACTACGTCATCATCATCAGAACAATCGTTAGCGTCAGTTCCAGTTACTGTGTAAGTTGTGATTCCAGCGTCAGGAGTAAATGCATCTCCGTCAGTAATAGCTGGAGACCATGTGTAATCAATTGCTCCAGAACCTGATAAAGTTACTTCGTCACCTTCACAAACAGTGATATCAGATCCAGCATCAACAATTGGGTTTTCATTTACAAGAACAGTTACAAATGCAGTATCAGTACAACCAGCATCAGATATACCAACCACAAAGTGAATGAATGTTCCAGCAGATCCAGGTGTTATAGTTCCACCATCAGGTGTTCCGCCGCCCCAATCATAAGAAGATGCGAAATCACTTGCACCAGTCAATGTATAAGAATCACCTAAACAAAGTTGCTCAGGATCAGCAATACCAGAAACATCTGGTTGAGGAGCACCAACTAAAGTAACTTCAGAAGGAGGTCCTTCACAACCTAAATATGTTCCAATTACAGTATAAGTAATTGTTCCGTCCTCAGCAGGGAAAGCAACACTATCTTCTGGAGTAATATCTCCTGTTCCAGTCCAAACATAAACTTCGTCACCAGGACCTTCAGCTAAACCACCTTCACCCCATAATGTAATCACAGCACCTTCACATGCCGAAGGATCACTAGACATTGCAGTAATAACTGGAATTGGAGATGAGTGAATGTCAATTGAGAAAGGACAATCATCAGCAGATGTACTTGTAGCTGTATAAGTGGTAGTTGTTCCTGGAGGTGGAGAAAAATCTAAACCATCAGTAACACCATCAGACCAAGTAACTGTTCCACCTGTAGCAGATATAGCAGAAAGATATAATAAATCACCATCACAAACACCCGTTACTGGGATATCTAAAACTAGTGGGTTACATAATAAAGTAACAGTAATATAACCATGTCCTGTATTTGATACAACATTGGTTTGATCGATTCCGCCGTTGAACGATCCACCGCCACCAGGGCTAATTTCACATCCACGACCGCCACCGCCGCCAGAATATCCGCCGCCTGCGCCGCCATTCATATTATCAGAACCGCCGCCGCCGCCGCCGCCAAATCCACCGTCACCACCTTCGTCAAATCCGTCATTCCAACGAATTCCACCTAAAGCACCTTCAGCTGGTCTACGACCACCTTGTGCACCGTTACCACCAGGGGTATAATCATATAATGTACCTTTATTACCACCAGTACCGTTGGTCAACCAACCAGCACCTGCTCCGGCCCACCAACTACAACCACCGTTGTTGTTACGTCCGCCGTTTCCACCGATTCCTCCGTTAGAAAGACCTTGTGTATTTTGTCCGTTTGTTGCTGTAGTAGCATTTTTGTTTGTATAACTTCCTGGGCTTGCGCCTGCACCACCGGCGCCAGCAGCCATCAATGGCTCTATGTCACCTAACATATAAACAAAAGATCCACCTCCACCACCTGGTGCGGCATTATCTTCAGATCCACCGCCACCTGCTTGAGATGGTTCGCCTACTTGTCCAACAATAATATAAACTATGTCTCCTTCAATTAGTGCATGGGTCCCTGTTAAAACAGCACCTAATCCACCATCTTCGGGATCAACTGTATAAGCGTGGTAACCACCTTGGGCACCGCCAACTTCGAATTCATAATCGGCAGATAGAGGAACTGTCCATTCTTGAATTCCTTGCGTTGACATATTAAAAAACGTAGGGTCACTTGCCCACGCAGCGCCACCGCCAGTATATTCAGCCACACAGTCGCCTAATAGTGGTCCTGTTCTTCCCTCTGCACCCGCATTGGTGAATGTATGCGAGCTGAATGAATACAGCTGAGCATGAGCAGTATTTGCTATCAAACTTAACCCAAAAAGGGCAAGTGATGCAAAAATACTTCTCTTTAAATTGTAGTATTGTTTCATAACTTTAATGGAAAAAATTTTTATGAAATTACGAAAAAAAATGAAAATACCGACTACTTAAAGGCAATAGTTAAACCTAGCGGTGATTCAGTGATAAAATTAAACGATTGAGGAAGAGAGAAAAAAGGGGATAAATTAAGTATTAAAACCTAGTGATAACAGAGGGTTGGAGGAGGGCTGATTGATGAGGTCTTATCGGCACCGATCTTAGGAACTCTAATTTTCAATTTGATTTTGTGAAACGCGCCTTTGCCATAGCTTCTTTTTTTAACGAAAGAGTTTATTTTCGTTAAAATTACAACGTCTTAATAAAGTCAATTAGCAAGGCTTGAACGTCGTCAAATTTATTCAAAGGAGTATTTTCAGCCGTATCATAAATATCATGATAATTTTTAACCTTACCCATTGAGTAGATGAAGAATGCAGGGATCCCTGATTGCGAAAAGAAGTAGTGATCTGAATTCGCAGTTGGGCCTCTTTTTTTGATAAGGTTTAGGTATTTTTTTTCTGAATTAATGTTGACCATAGTATTGAAGGCATCTTCATGTTCCGTGCCATTTACTAGTGTGATTCCGTCCTCGGCGCCTCCCATAATATCAACGTTCAAAACAAACTTTATTCGCTTGAGCTTAATATAGGGATGTTGAACAAAATATTTTGATCCTTCCAAACCGGCTTCTTCGCCACTAAAGAAGCAAAGCACGATTGAATATTCAGGCTTGTTTGCCATGAAATATTTTGCCATTGAAAGCAACATTGCAACACCGCTAGCATTATCATTTGCGCCAGGAAACATGGCTTCTGTTCCCATACGTCCTAAATGATCATAATGCGCAGAAAGCACGATATATTTTCTTTTCTTCTTTCCGGGTATAAAGCCAATTACATTTTTGGTTAAATACTGTGGTTTATAAGCATTATTAATCTTTAATTTTACAGTTTCTGCGGCGAAATAATTGGCCGAATCAATTGAGATGAGTGGATAATTGAATTCACGTCTTCCGACGCTATACATTTGTTTGTTTTTTTCAACCCAAATGACGGGGAAGTAATTCATGGCTTTGTAAGCAAAAACTTTTATTTCGTTTCGCTTTTTAGCATCCTCAATATCGGTAAAATTAAAGGCAAATATTTTTTGTGCAGTTGACTGGAGACTTAAATCAGCCACACCATTAAAAGTCGATTGTAAATTTCCGCTATTTATTTCAACCAATTCAAATTCACCTTGGGCACTTCCCGAATTGGGGTTAATTAAATAATCAGCACCTGCTACAAGCGTGTCATTTCCTAAAATGACCTCAACAGGATATGGAAACGTATTAACATTGAGTCGGTAAGGCTGTTCAAACGGTTTTTTTTTGAAGGGAGACACACCAATTTTTTTCAGTTCTCGTATAATAAAGTCAGCTGCCCTATTGTCGCCTTGATTGACATAACCGCGTCCGTCATAATGTTCACTGCACAATGAATCAACAATAATTTTTGCATAGGATTGCTGGGCAAATGAAACACTCATTTGGAAAGTGATTAATCCAATACACAATAGCAATTTTTTCATTCGGCCTCTTTTTTTAAAGATAACGTCTTTCCACTAACTCAATAAAATTAATGATTGATTTGTTTTCTAAGTCCCAAGTATGATTCGTTGTTAATTCGTTCAATTTCAAACGGGCATCATTACCAGTGGCACAAGTATTTAGAAAGTCAATTGCTTCATCATATTCGGCTGAGTCACCCTCAAACATAATCGAAATATACTCGAATTTTTTGGCAATACTTATATGTGCTTTGATATCGGCAACAGGAGAGTTCTGCAATTTTTTTCGAAGCGAAAGGGCCTCTTGTTTTAAACTTTCATTTAGTGAATTGCTACTGGCGCCATCATCATAGTCCTCATCAGCTTGAACACTTTCAGCGATCTTGTCTTCGAAATCATTCGCTTCATTCTTTACTTCGGCTTCAACAGGTTTTTCTACAACGGGCTTCTCTACGGCTGGTTTTTCTTCCTCCAACGTAAAATCGAAACTCGGCTGCTCTTCTTCCTCTTTTTCAGTTGAAAACCCCGTAAAGTCAAAAGGCGTTTCTTCAGCTACTTCTTCAACCGCTTCCTTGACCTCAATTTTTTCTACTGCGATTTCTTTTTCAACAATTTTCTCTGAAACAGCTTTTTCGGGTGTTCCGTACTTGTCAAAGGCTTTATAGCGCAAAATCACCAATTGTTCAAACAGGTCCTTGCCGCTGTCTACCAAACGGTTAAGTTCCTCTAATCCCAGTTCGCCTTTTTGAAGTGCAGCAACGTTTTCTGCTATTTCCTTAATTAATTCTTCGGTGTTTTTATAAGATGTTTTACCCATTTTCTATAACTTATTCACAATTTCAACATTCGGATAAAATTAAACCTATATTTGATAGCAAAACGCTATCAAATTGAAAATTTCTCAAAAACATGATGTTAACATCTCTGGACATTTTTCCTTTAGTCCGAGAGTGTCTAACGCCAAAATCAAAGTAATATGCGGACCAATGTTTTCTGGGAAAACAAAGTCGCTAATCAAATCAATAGCTGCTTATCAAGCGGATGGTAAAAAAGTAGTGGTGTTTAAGCCAAAACTGGATGACCGTTATGCTGAAGAAGCAATTGTTTCTCATGATAAAGATGAAAACGAAGCTATAAATGTGGGTAAACCTGCAGAAATTTTAGATCTTTTCCACAATGCAGATGTTGTAGCCATAGATGAAGTTCAGTTTTTTGATTCTTCTATAGTTGGTGTATGTAATATCATTGCTAGTCAAGGTAAGTCTATTATAATGGCTGGATTGGATATGGATTATAGAGGCGTACCATTTGGATCAATGCCAGAACTGTTGACAATGGCTGATGAAGTAGTGAAATTAAATTCGGTTTGTACTTTTTGCTCAGGTAGAGCACGTCATTCTCACCGTGTATCTAAAGATAGTGGGATTGTTGTTTTAGGAGAAAAAGATAAATACGTTCCACTTTGCCGCAGTTGTTATAATGAACTAAAGGAAGGGTGAATTTAGATCTTTCAATAAAGACAATCCGTTCAATTACTAATGCGGATTTTATTGAATCAAATCAAGGATTTCAGACGGATAAAATTCATAATATTGTTATTGACAGTAGATCTCCGTCAATTTCGCAACACAGCCTATTTGTAATTCTGAAAGGAAACAAAACCAGCGGTGCGGCATATATTACTGATTTTCTACAAAAAAATGGAAACGTTGTTTTAACAGAAATACGCCTTGACAATACGAGTATTAATCAAATACTCGTAAAAAACGCTGTACTAGCCTTACAAGAAATTGCTGCCCATCACCGATCAAAATTTGATATTCCGGTTATCGGAATTACAGGCAGCAATGGCAAAACTACCGTTAAAGAATGGTTGTATCATTTATTAAAAGACAAGTTTAAAATTGTACGCAGTCCAAAAAGCTATAATAGCCAAATTGGAGTAGCGTTGTCAGTTTTAGAAATGGATGAAACAGATGAATTGGGGATTTTTGAAGCAGGAATCTCTCAACCTGGTGAAATGGTTGCGCTTGAAAAAATGATTCAGCCAACAACTGGAATATTCACTGGAATTGGAGATGCACACAATAGTGGATTTGAAGGTGATAATCCTGAGGTTTTAAAACGCAAGGAAAAATACCTGCTTTTTAAGCAAGTGAATCAATTGATTGAAAAACAAGGCGATTCGATACAAGTTCATAAAGAATCCATCATTCAAAAAGTTGAAATAGTGCCGAATGATACTCAATTTAGTCTTATTAGGGACGATAATGAGGCCGTTCTAAAAACACCATTTCAAGGGAAGGGTGCCGTTTCAAATGCTGCCTTAGTAACATTAGCCGCGCAAACTTTTGGTTTAGACATAGCAACGATTCGTGAAGGGCTTTTGCATTTACCAGTAATATCAATGCGCCTAGAAAAAATTAACGGCAAAGCAAATAACCTGTTGATTAATGACGCGTATAATTTGGATGCAAAATCATTAGAAATTGCTGTGCAATTTTTAAATGTGAATGCTGAAGGAAAAAAGCGCACCATTTTTTTAGCTGAAAACTCGAATCAAATTAATGCTGAAACAACACTCTTGCATGCCTTGCAAAAATTTATTGCCCAAATAAAAATTGATACTGTCGTTTATATAGGACCAAAGGGTGTTGCCAACGCATTTGACTTTATAGCTGAACAATATGAGACGGTTGCCGACTTTTTTGAAAGACCGCTTCAAATTGAGAATCAAGCGGTGCTGTTTACTGGAGTTCGAAGTTGCCATCTAGAAACAGTTGTGAATCATTATACAGAAAAAAAGCACATTACCCGCCTTTTGGTAAACTTGGCCGCAATGCGAAACAACTTAAATCGTTTTAGAGAAAAGTTAAGTTCATCCACTAAAATTTTGGCCATGGTTAAGGCTCAATCATACGGCGGTGGAATTTTGGAAGTAGCGAAATTTCTAGAGAAAGAAAACGTAAGTCATTTTGGAGTAGCATATGCTGATGAAGGCGTAACCTTACGAAAAGGAGGCATAACCTTACCAATTTTAGTCATGAATCCGGAACCAGCGGCTTTTGAAGATATGATTGATTTTGACCTGGAGCCAAGTATCTATTCATTGGATTTACTCAATGCCTTCATTCATCAATTAATTTTAAAACGCCGCGCTAATTTTCCTGTACACATTAAGTTGGATACTGGAATGAATCGGCTCGGTTTTCGCGAAGCGGAATTGAACGATTTATTTGCCATGCTTAATACACAACCTGAAGTGTATGTGCGCTCCGTATTTTCGCACCTTTCAGTGGCAGACGCATCCAATGAAGAAGAATATACGCGAAATCAAATAGCGAAATTTGGCGAAATTACTGCATTAATGCAAACAGAATTGGGTTATTCATTTATGCAGCATTTAGCTAATTCTGCAGGTGCCTTTAACCATCCTGCCACACATTTTGACATGGTGCGTTTGGGTATTGGTTTGTTTGGATTAATGGAAGACAATAAGCAATTAGGGTTTGAAAATGTATTGGTTCTGCAATCGCAAGTTTCGCAAATTAGAAAAATTAAGACTGGCGAAAGTGTTGGTTATGGCCGCAGTTTTATAGCAGATAAAGATACTGCCATTGGAATTATTCCAGTTGGCTATTCCGACGGTTTAAGAAGAGGGCTTGGAAATGGACATTGGGCTGTTCAAATTGGCGATAAAAAGTACAAAATCATTAGTAATATCTGTATGGATTCCTGCATGATTGATTTAGGAAATGATCCTATTCAAGTTGGAGATGAAGTAGAACTATTCGGAGAAGAAAACAGCGTTTTCCAAATGAGCAGTACGTTGGAAACGATTCCTTATGAAATTATAAGCGGAATATCATCACGGGTTCAACGCATTTATTTGGAGGAATAATAGCGCTAGCGTAAAAGAATCGAAATTAGAATTTCCCTCCGTTTCCTCTATTGTTGTAATCAGGCCCGGTAATTAGATAAAAAAGTGAATCATTACGGAATAAACCACTTCCAGAAACCAGTTGGTCTTCCCAAATTTCTTGTTCTGGAACAGTAAATGATTCTCCGGCCATCACAATAAATAATTCATAATTCGTATTGCGATAATCAGTTAAGTAAAGCGTGTCTGAATTTGTTCCAATTAGATTTACTTTTTGATAAATTGTTGAAATTTCAGTTAACGTGGGCAAATAGAGTGAATCTGTAATTTCGTACGTTCCAATATATGGATCTCCGGCATAGATACAGGAAAAGTCTGTCACTTTTGCTTTGGGATCATAATTTAAGGCCATTTCATCAATGCAACCTTCTTTTTTGCAATTGGTTAACAGTATCATACAAAATATAAATCCAATAATTTTAACTGTGGTTTTGGGCATCACGCAAATTTTAGCATTTAATAAAAAGCTCCTTCATTACTTCTCCATCTGTCTTATGCATTTTGAACCCAAGTAATTCTGCAATTGTTGCGGGAATGTCAATTAATTCTCTTGAAACATCCGTGATTACTCCACGCTTAAAATCTGGTCCGTATGCCCAACAATTGATCTTTCTACATCCTTCACAACCGTCGCCGTGTGAAATAAATCCATCTTTTCTTCCATCTAAATGCCTACCATGGTCATTGGTTACAAAAATGGTCGTCTTGCCTTTGTAATTTTCATCCAACTGAATGTATCGAAATATATTATAGATATACTCATCTGTTTTTTTCATGCTTGACAAATATTTTTCCCAGTTTCCAGCATGTCCCCATGAATCAGGTTGTCTAAAATTAATCAACACCAAATTCGGCTTATCCTTCTTTAAGATTGCAATGCTATTGTCATAAGTTTCTAAATCTCGTCTATAACCAGTTTGAAAACCATTTATGCCACAATCCGAATAAGGACGATATTGATCGCGCCATTTTTTATTTTTACAATTGGTCAATAAGGCCAACTTATCTTTACTCGAAATTACATATGCGGCAGTTCTTTTTTTTCCTGTTGCTTTAAGCCAATATTGAAAAATGGAAGGTTGTTTTGGATATTCACGACCTGTATTGTCAATACGTTGATACTTTCCAGTAGTAATTGCTGTATGTCCAGCTGCCGTATAAGTTGGGCCATTATTTCTGAACCCAGTATAAACAACCCCATGTTGTGCCATATCATTGGCCATTCTTGGAATATATTGATGCGTAGAATCTCCCCAAGTCTCGCTATAGCGCGGTCCGTCCATCACTAAAACAATAACATTTTCCGTTTTGTAATGCTTGTCTTCTGTCGCTCCAGCATAAATGCCAGAAACATACATGAAACAAACCAATAGGAATATTAATTTCTTTACGCTCATAGACACAAAAATATCAAATTTGATTCCAAATCAATGACTTGGTTCGGATATTGTTATGTTTTCATCAATTAATTGTGGACTAAAAATTAATATTCATGCAATTATTTTATAAAAAACAGGTTTTTTTGTACTCATGATGAAAGTGTTATATTTCTTTTGTTTTTTCTCGTTCCTCTCTGTAAATGGTCAGATGTTGGATAATATTGAGGGTAAAACATTTGGAGAGGTACCTTATTTTAATGAGGCTTTTGTACAAAGAAATAAAATCAAAACTATTAAAGGCTATTATTCAACCAAGGCAACATTGGATATTATTCGACAATCTAAAGATGTTTATTACTATGAGTTTAATGAAAAAGGGCAGCTTATTCAAGATTATCGAACCCAGTATGGCGACACTCTAATTAGCATTTACGGTTATAATGAACAAGGTCAGTTAAATATTTTACGAAAATCTGATCATGACGGTTTTCATTCCTATCATTATAGTTATGACGAACGTGGGCGCATTTTAGAAAAAGAATACAGACGAGATTTTAACAAAATTGGTGATGCAGCGAATTTTGAATTAGAGAAAAGCTTCAGCATTTCAATTGAAAAATTTGAATATGTAGAAATGGAGGGCCAGGATTATAAAAAAATCTATTATAACAATGCTGGTCGCATTTATCAAGAAGAGTTTTTTTATTATGAGGAAAATGGCTATTTGATTCGGCAGGAGGCACGCATGAAAATGGGAGCTAGTTTTACCAATACAACGTACGCTTATGATGAGTTAGGACGTGTCAAGGAAAAAATAATTGTAAAACATGTCATGAGCACCTACACTTCAAAGTGGGTGTATGAGTATGACGAGCATTCAAATGTATTGGCCCAACATTATTATAAGAAAAAGATCTACTTGTCGGAAAACCAAATTGTATATTCTCAAGATAATTTGCTAATTGAAGCGATTATTACAAGAGATGTGGCAACCAATTTGGTAACTATCTTAAAACTGTCCGATTACGAATTCTTTGATTAGAACTTTTCTTTAGTGCTGGGTTTAAGCACCGTCACATTCAACAACATTGCGCTCTGTTTCATACAATCTTACACGAAGTTCTAAGGCCGCGTCAATTTTTTGGCGTAAAATTTCCCAAATCGTGCAGCAAATGTTTTCCGCTGTAGGGTTAAGTGTTTTAAACTCTTCCGTATCAAGGTTCAAATTTTTATGATCAAAACGCTCCTCAATTTCAGCTTTAATCAAGTTTTTAAGTAGTTTCAGGTCAATTACCATACCTGTTTCAGGATTGATATCCCCTTTTACCCACACCTCTAATGTATAATTGTGACCATGAAAATTCGGGTTGTTACATTTGCCAAATACAGCATCATTTTTTGCCATATCCCATTTCGGATTGTACAATCTATGTGCGGCATTAAAATGGGCTTTTCTACAAACGGATATCTTCATTTTTTCGGATAAAATCTCTGGAGTTAAAGTTACTAAAATCAAGTCAACAATTAGAGCGGATAAAGCTAATTTTTGTTTTTGCTTGTTGAAGTTTAAGCAGAACAGATTTTTTTTCTTTACTTTGTGTATATGCTATAACCCTTTAGAAAACTACAAACAACTGTATTTTCGTGGTTTTTAGCACTTTTTTATTGAAGATAAAACACTGAGCACAAACGGGTTTAATCTGCAATTGCAACCAATATTATTGATAATTTGTGTATTTAAGTGGGAATTGAATGATGCCTCAAACTATTCATTTCTGCTTTATTTTAAATATGTAACTAATGAAAAAAATAGTTCTTTTATTTGCGTTTCTTCCACTATTAATGACAAGTTGTGGTGGATCAGAGACAACAGAAGGTCCGGATGGTACGGATTCGTTGAACACTACAACATTGGATTTTTCTGACATGAACGAAATTTCATTGGTCCCCCATGGATTAAATATGAAAATGATGCTTCCATCAGTTGCTTCGTCCACAGGTGCGTCTATTGACGCTAAGATTATTCATGATGAAGGAGATTATTTGTGGTCCATCACTATTGGTCCTAGATTTGAATTGATTATTGAAGACTTTGGAAAGGAAATGAATAAAGTAACTGAAGAGAAAAAACGCCTAACAGAATTGGTTAATATTTTTGATGTTGAATATTTAGTTGATGAACCAGCTCTTTTTATGTATAAAAGAACTTTGCATGAAGGGCAAGGAGGCAAAGCCTCGTATCATTGCTTTGGTGAAGTGATAATTGACGGTTACAACTATGTGATGCGCAGCAACGACGAAGGTGCTCTAAAACCTATTATAGAAGATATGGTGATGACAATTCGTTCTGCTAAACCAGTTAGCGAGGTTTAAAAAGAGCTAAAGAATGAATTGTTAAGCAATTCATCTTGATCCATAAAAATATTAAAGCATAAAAAAAGCCCCTCTAGGTCTTCGAAGAAATTCGAAAAACAGAGGGGCTTTTTGTGCCAAATAAAAGTTGTTCTAGTACAGTTTTAATTTTAAAAATGTACGCATTTCTTTAATTTCTTCACGGTTGAATTTATTGTCTGCTCTTTTTAGTAAGTGCATTAAGTAAGTTAAATTCTCAGCATCAGTTCCAGGTTCTATTAAAAACTCTTCCCCTTCTTCATTTTCTTCTTTTTCCACAGTATGGTCAAAACATTCTTCCTCCGTGATATATTCTGAAGCCAATCGAAGAACTTTTGCCAATAGCGGATCCTCATCTTTAAGGGCATCCTCTCGCAAGTCCATTAATGACTTTACAATCTTTTCACCACTAAAACCCTTTTCCAAGGCTTTAATTAGCTTGTCTATTTTTGCGTTTGATTCTTCTTGTACCATTCTTCTAATTTTGCCCAAAAATAAATATTCTTATCAAAAGAGTAGCAATAATTGGCAAAACCAATTCATTTATTTATTTCTCATTTCCAATCTTTGCGATTTTCATCAGGCAATTAAAATCATTTTTTAGTCGAATTTATGGCGTACACAATGCATTTTGAGACAAAATTTGTATTTTAACAACCATGAAAACTGTAGATGTTATTACATCACATAATATTTCAATTGACTACGAGGCTGCTTCGGTGGTTAACCGTGGAATTGCGTTATTTTTAGATTTACTCATCATGTTTGTCTATAGTATTATCGCGGGTATTATTTTAGATACCTTGGGTTTAGCTTGGAGAAATAACGAAGTGTCGACTATTTTGAGTTACATTATTGTGACGTTACCAGTCATGTTTTACAGTGTACTTTTTGAATTTTTACTAAAAGGACAAACTCCCGGAAAAATGGCAATGGGCATTCGAGTGGTAAATCTAAATGGCGAAAACGCCTCGTTGGGAGATTATACCTTGCGCTGGTCTTTTAAAATTATCGACTTGTGGTTTTCTGCTGGAGCAATTGGCGCACTTTTTATTTCAACAACCGAAAAAGGGCAGCGATTGGGAGATGTATTGGCTCAAACCGCAGTAGTACGAAACAAGCCGGAACAAATTTATTCAATCCGTGACATCTTAAATATTAAAGACCGAAGTAAACATGAACCAACCTATTTAAATGCGCATAGGTTTACGGATGAGGATATGATTTTAATTAAAAACGCCATTACACGCGTTAAAAAATATCCCAATGAACCGCATAAACAATTGGTGAGAGATTTAGCAGCAAAAGCTTCCGAATTACTCAATCTTGAAGAAGTACCAAAAAAGAAATTGACATTTTTAAAAACATTATTGCAGGATTATATTGTTTTAACGCGTTAGTTTAACTTTAAATAAGAAAAACACACATTTCACCCAGTATTCAAATTAAACATAATGCTAGATGCAATTCTTCAACCATGGCCCTGGTACGTTTCTGGACCTTTAATAGCTTTGGTTATGCTATTCTTATTGCTTACAGGTAAAACCTTCGGGATGTCGGCAAATTTGCGCGCATTGTGTAGTATTGGCGGTGCTGGAAAAGTCTCGAGTTTTTTCAAATTTGATTGGAAAAGCCAGGTTTGGAATTTAATGGTGGCTTTAGGTGCAGTTTTGGGTGGTTTTTTTGCTTCGCACTACCTATCAGCCGACAGCATAATTGATTTGAATCAAAACACTGTTGTTGCATTGGAAACCGCTGGGTTTGCTAATCCAGGAAGTGCTTATGTTCCAGAAGAAATTTACGGTTGGGATGCCATAACATCCTTCAAAGGATTTATGATTTTGCTTATTGGTGGTTTGTTAATTGGCTTTGGAACAAGATGGGCAGGTGGCTGCACTTCTGGTCATGCCATTAGTGGTTTAAGTAATTTACAGTTACCATCTTTAATTGCCGTGATTGGTTTTTTTATTGGCGGAATTCTAATGACATTTTTAATACTTCCATATTTACTTTAATCCCCTATAAAAACAAGAGATGAAATATTTAAAATTTATAGGAATCGGATTTATCTTTGGAATCATCATGTATAAATCGCAAGCCGTGTCTTGGTTTCGGATTTATGAAATGTTCCGTTTTGAATCATTTCACATGTACGGTATTATTGGTTCAGCATTGGCATTGGGCATAGCTTTCGTTCAAATTATCAAACGAAAAAACATTAAAAACATATATGGCGAAACCATTGAATTCAAACCAAAACCCAAAGCTATAACCCCCTATTTGTTTGGTGGAGGAATTTTTGGCCTAGGTTGGGCTTTAGCAGGTGCTTGTCCGGGGCCAATTTATGTACTAGTTGGTGCTGGCGTTTGGTCAATTTTAATTGTATTATTAGGCGCTATTTTGGGAACATTTTTGTACGGACTGTTCAAAAATAAACTGCCCCATTAAATTTCAATCTTTCTTTTGTATATCAGTTGAATGCTGCCCGATATCAAATCGGTTTAAGTATGTAACTTTTGTTACTGACCAAAGTTTTCAAACAACTTAATTTTGTCAGTATAAGTTGAATATTTAGAAAACGGTATCTCTCACTTATCAAAAGTAGAGGATAATAATCAAACAAATAAAATGGGATTTTTGGAAAAATTAAGAGGAGCCTTAGTTGGCAAAAAAGTTGATTATACAGAATTAATTAATGATGGCGCAGTGGTAATTGATGTACGAACTAAGGAGGAATTTAGATCAGGACATTCAAAAGGAAGCAAAAACTATCCCTTACAATCATTGGGTACTAAGATCAAAGGTTTAGAGGGGAAAACAATTGTATTAGTTTGCAGATCTGGGGCTAGAGCTGGGCAGGCAAAACGAATGCTTGAAAGTAAAGGAATCACTGCTTATAACGCTGGTGCTTGGCAAAACGTTTAATGTTTTGAATTGCTATTGTTTATGCTAGACGTTTTAAGTTTAGAATTATTTATAATTTCATCAAAAATATAATATGAAAACAGCTTTTATAGGAGTGCTTATCAGTGTTTTTGCATTGACGGCTTGTGCACAATCAGATGCAACAAATGATCAAACAGAAACAACAACAGTTGAGGCATCAAAAGAGGTTAAACGGGTGACAAAATCTGAGTTTAAAACGTTTTTAGCTGAACACGAAAATGTGCAACTTATTGACGTCAGAACAGCAGATGAATTTCAGGCTGGTGCAATTGATGCTGCCAGTAATATTGATTATAATGATCCAAAATTTGAAGCAAATATCAATACGTTAGATAAGGATGTGCCTGTTTTAATTTATTGCAGAAGTGGTGGAAGAAGTGCAAAGGCTCTTAAGATATTTGAAGAAAATGGATTTACACATGTCCTTGAATTAGAAGGTGGATATTTAAATTGGTAATGAAAGAAGCATTAAAATCGAACTGGAAACTATTTTTACTGGTATCCTTAACATTAGGATTGGCACCTTTTACACCAGAACCACATTTATGGGGTAAATTAACTTGGGTAATTGGTGGTGCAAATGGTATGCAACTCATGGATTGGCTTGATCTTTTAATGCACGGAGCACCATGGTTACTGTTGGTTATTTCTGGTGTACTTAATTTGACGGATAGAAAATCCAAACAGGCTTAAAACGGATCAATAATAAATTTACGCCATATTGAATTCTAATTTGTCCTTAAGCTAGCCTTATACCATAAGGCTAAGTATTATCTATGCAGTATAAGAGAACAATTTTTAGTTGAACGCTTGATTTTGTCAGGCACGATTCATACTGATTGAAGTCACCTATGAGATTGACCATTGTCGTTTTAATCAGCAGTGTTTTACGATAACTTTATCAATGGAGGATAATCTCTATACAACTAAATATTTGAATGATGAAGAATGTTATTTTACCAACAGATTTTTCCGACAATGCTTGGAAAGCAATGAGCTATGCCGCGCAATTATTTCATAATGTGCCCTGCAACTTTATTTTACTCAACACATTTTCCATTCCACATAGCTATGCAGAGGTGGGCGTAATGCCAAATGTCGAACCTGTTAGAGAAGATTCTGAAAGTGGATTACAAAAACTTCTTGTGCAGTTTAAAGAGTTAGATCATGCTGATAACTCTACTTTTAGAACAGTTGCAAAATTTGCTTCATTAGTGGATGCTGTAAGCGAAATTGAAGATGAGAGTGACGGTGATTGTACTGTTGTTATGGGTACAAAAGGGGCGAACGGATTAGGCGAAACGTTTTTAGGTACAATGACTTCGCATATCCTAAATAACGTAAAATCTCCAGTGATTTGTGTACCTAATGCGGCTGAGTTAAGTGCACCAAAACATTTAATGCTCGCTCTTGATTCTGAAGGAGTGGACAAAATGGATGACATTCTATTATTGGTTGATATTGCGAATCAACATCAAGCAGAAGTTAAGGTGGTTAACGTACCTGTGGGTGAAGAGGAAATTTTGGGCGAAGATTCTGCCGAACAATATATTGTGGATCATTATTTAAAGAAAATACCACATTCTTTTCATACTTTACAGGGCAATTATAAAGAGGATTTGTTAACGCAGTTTGCAGAGCGTAACAAGGTTGATTTAATAGCGTTAATTAGAAGAGATAAAGGTTTCTGGAAGAACCTATTTCACCAAAGCTTGACAAAAAGTATGACGTTTTATTGCGATATGCCACTCTTAATTCTGCGAGATTAGATTATTAGTCCTATGCTTTAAAAGTAAATATCGACTCTTCAAATGTTTTATCTTATTCGGTGAAAGGTGCAGTCGAAAATGAATTCTTAATTCGAAAAGAAGAAACTTATCAAAGCTTTTGGGATTTATTTTACGGCATTGATTATTATAAACGAGATGAGGATTCATTTTTGCAATTGGTTGATTCTTTGCAAGGCATTATCGATCAGACTTTAGCAGAGAAAAATGCTGAAAGGGACTAGTTGTGGCGCTAACTAGGTTACAAGAATCCTAATTCCAATTGCGCCTCTTCACTCATCATGTCTTTATCCCATGGTGGATCAAATACAATGTTCACTTTCGCTTCAGAAACACCTTCAACGGTTTCAACCTTGTTCTTTACATCAACAGGTAAACTTTCTGCAACGGGGCAGTTTGGAGACGTTAGGGTCATGTCAATGTCCACAAAACCGTCCGCCTTAATTTTGACTTCGTAAATCAAACCCAACTCAAAAATATCCACCGGAATTTCCGGATCAAAAATTTCTTTTAAAGCGGCAATAATATTTTCTTCTAACTCCTTAATTGCTGCCTTGTCCATATTTCCTTCTTTTGAAACTATCATTATTTCATATTTAATGCCAAAGCATACATTTTCATTTGTTTAACCATGGCTACTAAACCATTGCTCCGCGTTGGAGAAAGATGTTCTTGCAAGCCTATTTCTTTGACAAAATCAAGCTTAGCTTCTATAATTGTATCAGGTGTTTCATTTGATAAAACATCTACTAAAATGGCAATTATTCCTTTTGCAATTATCGCATCTGCATCTGCAGTAAAAATAACTTTGTCATCCTTTTTCTCAGCATGTAACCACACTGTTGATTGACACCCTTTAATAATATTCACGTCCGTTTTGTTAGCCGCGTCAATCATTGGTAAGTCTTTACCGAGTTCAATAATGTATTCATACTTCTCCATCCAATCATCATAAATGGCGAAGCTCTCTACTAATTCGTTTTCCTTATCTGTTATGCTCATATTAACTTAGCATGCTTACTGCTTTTTTCAAAGCAATTATAAATTGGTCAATCTCTTCTTTTGTATTGTAAAAACTGAAAGATGCCCGAATTGTTCCAGGAATCTTGTAAAAATCCATGATAGGTTGTGTACAATGGTGCCCCGTTCGCACTGCAACACCTTGCTGATTTAAAAGTGTACCCACATCATATGGATGTGTGCCTTCAATTAAAAAAGAAATCGTACTTCCTTTATGTTCGGATGTTCCATAGAACTTCATGCCTTGAATCTCACTAAGTTGTGCGGTAGCATAAGTCAATAATTCATCCTCGTGTATTTTAATTGCTTCTAAATCTTGTGCGGCTAGCCATTCAATTGCCTTACCAAAAGCAATTCCACCAATAATGTTTGGTGTTCCGGCTTCAAACTTATGCGGCAAACCATTATAAGTTGTTTTTTCTAGCGTCACTGTTTTAATCATATCACCACCACCTTGGTAAGGAGGCATTGCATTCAATAATTCTTCCTTTCCGTAAAGAACTCCTACGCCAGTTGGCCCAAATACTTTATGACCCGAAAAAACTAAGAAATCGCAATCTAATTCTTGCACATCAATTTGCGTATGCTGCAAAGATTGTGCGCCATCAATTAAAACTTTCGCTCCAACCTTGTGTGCCGCTTCAATAATGTCAGCAATTGGGTTAATAGTTCCCAATGCATTTGAAATATGCGTGATTGAAACCAGTTTCGTTTTATCTGTGAGTAAATGATCCAAATCTGCCATCACTAGTTCCCCAGCTTCGTTCATTGGAATGTACTTGAGTACCAAACCACGTTCTTCGGCTAACATTTGCCAAGGAACGATATTCGAATGGTGCTCCATTTGTGAAATTAAAATTTCATCTCCAGCATTCAATAATTTACCAAAACTATGCGCAACTAAATTGATTCCGTCAGTTGTGCCCTGCGTAAAAATAACCTCGTAGTCATTTTTCGCATTGATATAGGATTGAATGGTTTTTCTAGCCTGTTCATACTTTTCAGTAGAAACTTGGCTTAAATGATGTACGCCACGGTGAATGTTTGCATTCTCAGTTTCGTAATACGAATTGATGCAATCAATCACAGATTGAGGCTTCTGTGATGTCGCTCCATTGTCAAAATAGATTAACGGATACTTTCCAATTTTCGTGTGGAGAATTGGAAACTGTTTTCTTATGTTGTTTACGTCGAATGGCATGCTCGTTTTTTGCAAATTTAGTGAGATTGTTCTGATTTACAACCATTATTTAGAATTGTTCTAAATAACAATCATTTATGAGCGAAAAATTTGGTTATTTTTGTTCGGGTCATGCTGAAAAATCAGCCGTATTTACGGACCGGTCAGAATGATGAAAAAATTGAAAGAATGAGCAAAACACAAGATTTTAGAGATCATATAAATGAAGGTTATACATTCGAAGGGGATTTTATTACGTTAGGATCGGCCTTGTTAGACGGAGAGCCAATTGGAGAAGCCAATGTTAAAATTCCACTAAGCACATTAAATCGGCATGGCTTAATTGCTGGAGCAACTGGAACAGGTAAAACAAAATCTCTTCAAGTTTTGGCAGAGGAAATGGCGCTCAAAGGAATTCCGTCATTATTGATGGATTTAAAAGGAGATTTAAGTGGCTTAGGAAAACCAGGAGAAACCAATAAACACATTGAAAAAAGAGCCGCCGCAATGGGAATTCCATATAGGGCAGAGCAATTATTAGTGGAATTATTTTCAATTTCTGAAGGGAAAGGGACTAGGATGAAAGCTACGGTTTCCGAATTCGGATCGCCACTTTTAGCAAAAATATTTGGACTCAATGAAACGCAATCAGGAATTTTAGCCATTCTCTTTAAATATTGTGATGATAACGATTTGCCACTTTTAGATTTAAAAGACCTCAGAAAAAGTTTACAATTTATGATTGGCGACGGCAAAGAGGAGATAAAGGAAGAGTACGGTCAGGTTTCCTCAGCTTCGGTCAATACGATAATGAGAAAGATCATTGAGTTAGAAGGACAAGGTGGTGAAATGTTTTTTGGTGAGCACTCATTTGATGTGTCCGATTTGATTTTTACAAATAGCCGTGGAATTGGTCAAATATCAATTTTAAGATTAACCGATATTCAAAGTAAGCCCAAGTTATTTTCAACCTTTATGTTGAGTTTATTGGCTGAGTTATATGAAACCCTTCCAGAATCCGGAGATGACGATAAACCGAAATTGTGTCTCTTTATTGATGAAGCACATTTAGTTTTCGATCAAGCGTCTGACGAATTGTTGGATCAAATTGAAGTGATTATTAAATTAATTCGCTCAAAAGGAGTTGGGATATTTTTTTGCACGCAACTACCAACAGACGTTCCAGATGTCGTATTGAGCCAATTGGGATTAAAAATTCAACACGCTTTGCGTGCATTTACAGCAAAAGATCGAAAAGCAATTAAAAGTACCGCCGAAAATTATCCTTTATCTGATTATTATGAAACAGATGAGATAATAACAGCATTGGGAATAGGAGAAGCCTTGATTACTGGATTAAATGAAAAAGGAATTCCTACACCATTAGCAGCAACTTTAATGCGAGGCCCAGCTACGCGAATGGATATTTTAAGCCCCGCTGAAATTGATGAAATTGTAGATTATTCAACCTTAACGAATAAGTATAATAAAGAAATTGATCGTCGAAGTGCCTATGAGATCCTATCTGAAAAAATGAATAAGGCCAAAGCAAAAGAACGTCAAGAAGAGATTAGAGCTGCCGAGGAAAAAGAACGAAAAGTTACAGAAAAAAAGCTAAGAAAATCGGCGCCGAAAACAAGAAAAACAACACGTAAAAAAACAACCCGCCGCAGAACAACCTCTCGCCAAAGCGACAGTATTGGCGATACATTAATTAAAGAATTAACGCGTGGTTTGTTCGGCATTTTAGGAATGAAAAGGTGATTTTTCAAATGAGCATGTAATTTTCTGTTTTTTGCCTAATTGCCTAATTGCCTAATTGCCTAAAAACTAACAAAATACAAAGCGTCAGTTCGAGTGGTTTTAATTAATTGCAAAGCAATTTATTAAAACTGTATCGAGTACAAGCGATATAACATCTAAAATAATGAAATCAAAACTCCCCCAAGTCGGTACTACTATTTTTTCAGTTATGTCGGCGCTTGCCAATGAACATGAAGCGGTAAATTTATCGCAAGGATTTCCAGATTTTCCAATTGATGCGCAACTCAAAAATTTTATTATTGAAGCTTTAGATCAAAATCAAGTACAATATGCACCTATGCCTGGTCGCTTAGATTTGCGCCAAGCTATTTGCGATAAGGCAAAGATGCAACACGGTGTGCGTATTGATCCAAATACTGAAATTACGATAACTGCTGGTGCAACACAAGCTATTTATACTGCAATAACCACCATAATTCACGACGGAGATGAAGTGATCCTTTTCGACCCAGCTTACGATTGCTACGACCCGGCAATTCGGTTGAACAAAGGCATCCCAATTCATTTAAAATTAGTGCATCCAACATATCATATAAATTGGGATGAAGTTCGGCAAAAAGTCAATGCGAATACAAAATTAATTATCACCAATAATCCGCATAACCCTTGTGGTTCTGTTTGGACAAAAGAAGATATACTGGAGTTGGAGTCCTTGGTGCAAGAGCATCCACAATTAATGGTTTTAAGTGATGAGGTTTATGAGCATATCCAGTTTTCGGACGAGCATCAGTCAGTTTTAAAATCTGAAATTTTGCGCGAGCGAAGTTTTGTAACGTACAGTTTTGGCAAATCAATGCATGTTACAGGATGGAAATTGGGTTATTGTATTGCTCCTGAAACATTTATGGCCGAGTTTAGAAAAGTGCACCAATATTTGGTGTTTTGTGCCAATAATACTATGCAATATGCAGTGGCCAAATATTTAAATGCAGGTGAGTTTTGGAAGGAAATCATGCCTATGTATCGCAAAAAAAAGGACTTGTTTTTGAATGCAATTAAGACGTCACGATTTAAGCCACTCGAATGTTCGGGTACTTATTTTTGCCTTTTAGATTATAGCAATATTTCAACCTTAACTGACGTTGAATTTGCGAAAGAGTTAACCATCAAGCACGGCGTTGCGGCAATTCCAGTTTCTGTTTTTTATGAAGATCAAACTGATCATAAAGTAATTCGAATTTGTTTTGCAAAGCAAGATGAAACATTGATTAAAGCAGCCCAATTACTATGCAAGATTTAAAAATAGGATTGATACAAACCCAACAGGTTTGGGAAGATAAGGAAGCAAACTTCGCACATTATGAAGCAAGGTTTTTAAGTAAAATTGAACCAGGGACGGTAGATTTAATCCTATTGCCAGAAATGTTCAACACAAGTTTTTCCATGAAAGCCAGCAAATTTGCCGAAGAAATGGATGGTGTTTCAATTCAATGGTTGATGGAATGGGCAAAAAAATTGAATTGTCAAATTGGGGGTAGCTTAATCATTGCGGAAGAAGGGCATTACTATAATCGCTTTGTAATTGTTTCTCAAAATGGTCTGGAAACGAGTTATGATAAACGCCATCTTTTTAGAATGGTGGATGAACACCAACAGTTTTCTCCAGGGCAAAGTCGTGTGATTCATGTTATTAAAAATTGGCCCATACTTTTACAAGTTTGTTATGATTTACGTTTCCCTGTTTTCTCTAGAAATCGATTCTTAAAGAATGAAAAAGAATACGCAGCAGTCATTTATGTTGCAAATTGGCCTAAAAAAAGAGCTTTTATCTGGAAAAATTTGATTCAAGCACGCGCCATTGAAAACCAAGCCTATGCTGTTGGATTAAATCGTGTTGGAGAAGATGGAAACGGATTTAAGTATTCAGGAGATTCCATGTTGGTTGATCCATGGGGAAATATCGATACAAGCTTTCCTGCAAACGAAGAAGATTTTCAGATTGTTACCTTGAAAAAATCGGTGATGGAGGAAATAAAAACGAATTTCCCTGCTCATTTGGATGCCGATAATGAGTTGAATTATTGATGGATTCAGCATAAAGCATTGATGTTCAACATTTTATCACCCTATCAGTCAATGGAGCGCGTTTAATCAATAGTTACTACAGTTGAATAAATGACAGCCCATTTCAACTCACCTTTCATGAACTCTCTCCGTGAGTACTATTGAAATCTAAAAATCTAACAAAATGAAAAAGACTTACTTAATGGTCGCAGGAGCAATCCTGACGACGGTAGGAAGTTATGCTCAATTCTCTAGTGAGCATAGCTATCTACCAATCGAAAAAAACAATCAAACTGCGCGGCATATCGGCCTGCATGCAGATGATAGAGAGGCTGGAGACATTATCGTGACGGATGATTTTAGCGAACCAGCAAACTGGCTGATTTATTCTAAAGAAGGAACGGATCCAGAGTGGGAAATAGTCTTAGTGGAACCGGCTGGATTAGTGGGGTTTATGGGAGAAATGGAATCAGACACTGAAGAAAATGGGTTTGGAGCATTCAATGGTGCCCAGTATTTGACTGATGATATAGACGGAGTGCCAGAGCAAGACGCTTATCTCGAGTATGCTTTCCCTATTAATTGTACGGAGATTGACGCTGTACTTTTAGAGTTTCAGCAACGGTACCGCGCCTTTAATACGGATCAAACTTTTTTGGAGGTGACAGCAACCACTTGGGATGATGGAGAATATTTGTCATACGAAATAAACGCTTTGGTGCCCACTAATGATCCACCAGTTCAAACTACTGAGGTGATTAATATTTCCGAAATCGCTGGAGGAGAGTCAAGTGTCAGAATACGATTCAGATGGCTAGAAACCACCTTAGATGGTGACTTTGGAGCTGGCTATGGTTGGTTCGTGGATGATTTAGTTGTGAGTGAAGCGTGGAATTATGACCAGCAAATTACAGCGGCATATCACCGCTCTGGAATTGATGTTTATATGCCAAACGGAATGGAGTATTACATGATTCCGCCAACACAAATTACAGATATCATTTTCTTTGGCGAAACGCAAAACTTGGCAGCTTTGGTGCAGCCGAATGCAAAACTAAATGTAGATGTTGTTGGTGGTGCAGGATTTTCTGGTAGCTCTGTCCCATTTGATTTACCAGTTGGTGGAATAGCCACGGCAAGTTGCATATTGCCCTTTATTCCTTCAATAGAAGGCCCGTATAATGTAACTTACTATTTTGACAGTGATGGAGTTGAAGAAGTGACATATAATGATTCAACATACGATCTGTTTACGGTTACAAATGCAGCGCAAAACTTTGTTTATTCACGCGATAATGGCAGCAGTTTTTCTAACATTAGTAATGTAACTTCTAACACGGCTATGCCCTTGCTAATTGGCAATGTAATGGACATATTCGCTACGGATCAAATTGGTGCGGTTGATATTATAGTTTCCGCTGCAGCAACAAATGTGGGACAAGAAATCTTTGCGCAAGTAATGATTCTAGAGGGTGATGTATTCGTTTATGCAGACCAGACTGAAAATCATGAAATTACGACAGATGAAAACGGGGGTGTTATTACCATTTTTCTAGCGGACCCTATTGATGTTACAGCAGGTCAAACTGTTCTTGTCTTAGCGGGTCATTATGGCGGTACAGATGAAGTTGAGTTTAGAATGGCACAGTCAGTCGAAGAACAAACCGTTTTAGGCTATACTTCTGGGGCTTCTGAGCCTTTCTCATTGCTAGAGCCTTCAGCAATTATGGTTCGTCCACATATGCGAAGTTATGTTGGATTACCAGACAATACACAAGGACTTAATTTTACAATTGATCAAAATGTACCGAATCCGTTTGGAACACAATCAGTTATAAATTATGAATTGAACGAAGCAGCTGTTGTTTCTATAGAGTTTATTGATGCTACAGGTAAAATTGTAAAAACAATTAATAATGGAATTCAATCGGCAGGTGCCTATAGTATTGAGCTGGACGCCAACGATTTTGCAAAAGGAGTCTACTTCTATTCATTTAACGTTGATGATCAAAAAGTCACGAAAAGAATGGTTATAACTAAATAATTTACTAAATGCGTTTTTTGGCTTCAAATTTAAAGCGCATTTTTTTATAGTAAAACTGCTTTGTCTAAGTGGCAATACTGGACTTAGCAGTTTTTTTTTGTATATTTACACTCAAATTTAAAAATAAAAAAAATGAAAAAGGTTTACTTACTGGTTTCAGGTGTGATTTTAGCGGCGGGAGCTGTTAATGCACAGGTTGATGCCGAAAGAGCATATTTGCCGTTTGAAAAGCAAGATGTTACAGCAAGAACTACGGGGCTTGTTAATGACGATAGAGCACCTGGGGATGTTATTCTTTCAGATGATTTTAGTGATTTTTCTAACTGGGATATTGGAACAGAAGGTGGAACAGTGCCAGAATGGACATTAGAAACAGTTACTCCAGCAAATGTAGTTTCTTATGGAGAAGCTATGGCTTCACCTACAAATGCAAATGGTTTTGGTGTTTTTGACGGAATCACATATTTATTAGATGGTACTGTTGAAGCTGCTGATGCAACATTAACTTACGGATCAACTATTGATTGTTCTGGTGCAACTGCTGTAACATTAGAGTTTTTCATGGCTTATAGAGCATTTAACTCAGATGACGTATTTGTTGAAGTTACAAATGATGGATGGGCTTCTTTTGAGTCTATGCAATTATTTGTTGACATGCCAACGAATGATCCAACAAGACAAGAAGTAGTATTGAGAGATATTACATCTGTTGCTGCTGGTGAAGCTAACGTTGAAGTTAGATTCAGATGGACTGAGCTTGGAGCTGATCCTGGATTCGGTTCTGGATATTTCTGCATGGTTGATGATTTCAAAGTGAAAGAAGCTTGGGATTATGATGTTGAAATTACTGCTTCTTACCACAGATCTGGTGTAGGTGTATATATGGAGAACGGATTAGAGTACTACCAAATTCCTGATTCTCAAGTTGTAGAAATCGAATTTGCTGGTAAAGTTCAAAACTTAGGTGGTGTTGTACAAAACAATGCTAAATTAAATGTAGAAGTTGTAGGTGCTGGTGCTTATTCTGGTACTTCAGCTGGTGTTGATCTTCCTGTTGGAGCATCTGATTCAGTTTCTTGTACTACTACTTTTACTCCAACTGCTTCTGGTGATTATAACGTAACTTACTTCTTCGATTCTGATGATGCTGAAGAGGAAACTGTAAACGATACTATCGCTAATGATGCTGCAATTGTACGTAACGAGTTTATGTATGCTAGAGATAACGGAATCGGTGGTTCTTCTATCGGTAACGTAACTTCTAACACTGGCGCTCCTTTATTAATTGGTAACGTAATGGACATCTTTAATGATGACGTTATTGGTGCTGTTGATATCGTTGTTACTGGTGATGCAGATAACGTAGGAAAATTAATCTTTGCTCAAATCATGATTTTTGATGAAGGAGCTGGTGCATTTATCTATTCTGACCAAACTGAAGATCACGAAATTACTTCTGGTGAAAACGGTGGTCCAATCAAAGTTACATTTGAAGATCATATTGAAGTATTTGCTGGACAATCAATCTTAGTATTAGCTGGACACTACGGTGGAGCAACTGAAGCTAGATTTAGAATGGCACAAGGTGTTGATGAGCAAACTGTATTAGGATACACTTCTGGTGCTTCTGATCCTTTCTTCTTACAATCTCCTTCAGCTATTATGGTTAGAACGGACATGCAACAGTATAACTTTGAAAACATTGATGAAGTAAATGGAAACAACTTCTCAATTTCTCAAAACATGCCAAATCCTTTCGGAGACAATTCAGTAATCAACTATGAGTTGAATGAAGCTGCTGCTGTTTCTGTTGAGTTTGTTGATGTATCTGGAAAAATTGTTAAATCAATTACTAACGGAACTCAAGCTGCTGGTGCTTATACTTTAGCTGTTGATGCTAATGATTTCGCTGAAGGTGTATATTTCTACACATTCACAGTAGGTGCTGAAAAAGTAACTAAAAGAATGGTTATCACTAAGTAGTCACTTAGGATAAACATCCTTTCATAATATTAAACCCCATTTCGTCTCGGTTCTCCCGAGATGAGGTGGGGTTTTTTAGTTTCCTGACATTTTAGCGTGAGCCCAACTTTGAAAATACCTAATTCCAAAACCTATGAAAAAAACCTTACTTATATTAATAACAGTTCTAGTCTGTAGTCCTAGTTATAGCCAATTTGAGACTTATCAAGCCACTAAGGTTAAAAAAGCATATCAATTATTTGAAGAAGGTAGAATTATTGTTAATCACACCAGTGATGATCGTGATGCCGGAGACCTAATTGTTGGGGATGATTTTAGCGATCCAGCAAATTGGAATTTGATTGCACTAGACGGCGACCCTAATTGGGAAATTGTAATAGACGAACCCGAGGAGATTTCCGATTATATGGGTGATATGGAATCCACAACTGAGGCTAATGGTTTTGGATTGTTTAATGGCATTCAGTACCTAATTGAGGGAACTGTGACTACACAAGACGCAGTTTTAGAATATGCACATACCATTGACTGTTCAGAAATTGACCATGTAACCCTTTCGTTTGAGCAACGATATCGTTCTTTTCACTCTGAAAAAGTGTTTATTGAAGTGTCTATAAATGATGGTGTTTCTTATGATTTTAGCTATGAAGTTAATAACGAACTCCCCGTAAATGTACCAGTGGTTCAAGAAGTTTATTACCTTAACATTGCGGATGCTGCAGCTGGGCAGGAATTTGTGAAAATAAGATTTCGCTGGATAGAAGAAACGGGTGATTTAGGTTTCGGTTCAGGTTACGGTTGGATTGTTGATGATTTTAAAGTATTAGAATCATGGGATTACGATCAAAAAATAACTGCAGCTTATCATAGATCAGGTTTAGGAGGATTTTTTCCTGATGGATTGGATTATTATCAAATTGAACAAAGCCAAACGACTGAAATTTATTTTAGTGCGAAGGCTATAAATCTAGGAGGTGCCGTTCAGGAAAACTTACATTTAAATGTAGAAGTTTCTGGTGCTGGAACCTTTTCGGGCGCTTCTGATTCGATTGATTTAGCAATTAGCGGCTCAGATTCATTGGGCTGCTCATTAAGTTTTACGCCAGATGCTCTAGGCGAATATTTTATAAAATATTGGTTTTCTTCTGACAGTTCGGAGCAATTCGCTTCAAATGACACAATATATGATTCTTTTGTAGTGTCTACAATTTATGGACGCGATAATCAGTTAGGACCTGGTTTTATTAATAATGTAGAATCGAATTCAGGTGCACCATTATTAATAGGTAATGTGATGGAATTATTTGAAGAAAGTAACATGTCATTAATGGAGATTGAAGTCACGGACAATCCAAGCAATATTGGTCAAATGATTTTTGGTCAAATCATGGTTTATAATCCAGAAACTGATCATTTCGATTATTATGACCAAACGGATGATCATTACATATCAAGTGGATCTAATGGTGAAGCAAATTCGATTTGTTTTAATGATGAAGTGAATTTTCCTGCTGGATCTATCGTGCTACTTTTGGCTGGGCATTACGGAGGTGAAAATGAAGTTGAATTTAAAATGGCTCAAATAGTTGACTATGGAACTGTTCTTGGCTACACTTCTGGTGCAAGTGATCCTTTTGCTTTAGAAAATCCCCGAGCTATTATGGTGCGAACAAATATGATGGGAGTTTTTGATTGTTTTGAATCTATCAATGAAGATAGAGAATCACCTTTTTCAGTCTCCCAAAACGTCCCAAACCCCTTTTTTGGAAGCACAACAATAGCCTACGAACTAAGTAAAAACGAGGATGTCCAAATCACAATCACAGACCTTTCTGGAAAGACAATCCAAACTATTAATCTAAATAACCAACCCGCAGGAAAACATGAACTAAGCCTTAACGCAACTGACTTTGCCGAAGGGGTTTATTTTTATACGTTTAATGTTGGGGATGAATAAGTGACGAAAAGAATGATTGTAGTGAAATAAGCTTAGCAACTCTGCAAAGAATCCGTATTTAAAAATTTTTGATAGCGAGATAAATTCGCCATGGCTTGAATTTTTAAGTAGCATAACTTAAATTCTGCATCAGATTTTGCAGCATTCAAACGATTAATGCGATATTGATCAAAGTTACTCAAAGCCAATTCTTCTTCACGGCTCAAATCTGCACCATCAAAGTATTTATCTTTCAGGTCGTTAATAGAAATGGGCAATATTTTTGTGTCAAATTTCATTGTCGTGTTCACTGATACTACAAGTTTAGTCAATTAATCCGTAGTAAAAATCAGTCAAAACACCTAGCGTCGCAAGGAAAATGAACCTTTTAAGAACAAAGTTGTACCTTTATTCACAATAAACATTAAGCAATATGAAACGCCAAATCAGCACGTTACTTTTCACTTTTTCAATTTCTGTGGTTTCTTTAATCTTATTATCGAGTAGGTATAAGGTAGACGAAAAAATTTATCCAGAGTTTGCTCAATCATGGAAAAAAGTAGATTCTTTAGAACATAGAGGGCTCTATAGAATGGCTTTGGAAGAAGTACATCTCATATTTGATAAAGCTACAACTGAGGAGGAGCACAATCAAGTGATCAAATCTGTTTTATATGAATTAAAATTTAATAGTTATTTAGAGGAAGATGATTACGTGCTTGGTATTTCGCGTTTGGGGAGCTTAATTGAAAAGGCGCCGTCGCCATCTAAAGAAATATTACATTCTTTATTGGCAGAAGTTTATTGGGGATATTATTCTGGAAATGTTTGGAAATTTAGTCAACGAACTTCCGTTGTTGAAGCAGATTTAAAAGATGTTCGCACATGGGACTTAAAGCGCATTGCTGTAAAGATCAGGTATCATTACGCCATGTCCTTGCAAAATGCCTCACTGTCGCAAGGGGCAGATATTTCAGATTTTTCCGAAATTGTTTCGTCGGCAACAAAAAACGACAACAATACGATCCGCCCAACTTTATACGATTTTTTAGGCCATAGAGCACTTGATTTTTTCAAATCAAACACCTTTGCTTTGCCTGGCCCAGCTGAAACATTTGTGATAGATTCACCCACTTACTTTTATAGTACATCATCATTTTTAAAAATGAATGCAGTGACGCACGACTCCCTAAATACGCGTTTTTTAAGCGTTCGAGTGTTATATGCGTTAACAGATTTCCATGCCCGAAATAATAATTTGGAACCGCTATTTTATTTAGAGTTAGAAAGATTGCAATATGCACGTATGCATTCCACTTTACCGAATAAAGATGAATTGTATTATGAAGGAGTGGAACGTTTGGCAAATGCGAACAAAACACATGAATATTCTTCCGAAGCTTGGTATGAAATGGCCTTGTTCCATTCAAATAAAGGTTCCTCTTATCAATATGGAGGTGATACCACAACAAGATGGGAGAAAAAAGTGGCTTATGATATGTGCGTCAATACAAAAAAGAAATATCCAGGTGCATATGGTACGCAAAATTGTGAGTCGCTCATGAGCCAAATTACACGAATGGAGCTCAATTTGAGTGCAGGAAATGTAATTGCACCGCAAATAGAATCGAAATTTTTATTGGATTATAAAAACTTCGACGGTGCGCATATTAAACTTGTAGCGTTCGATTATGAAAAGCGAAATCAAGAACGTTACCGTGGGGATAAATTTTTCAAAGAACTAAAAAAGGCGAAAGCTGTTTATGAAAAAACAGTAGAACTAACAGATCCGAAAGACTATAATAAACACAGTGTTGAACATTATTTACCAGGATTAGAAAGTGGTTTTTATTATTTGGTTGTTTCCTCAAACGGGAGTTTTGATCATAAAAGTGGCGGATATGCATACATTCCAATTTGGGTGAGTGATATTACATATCAGTCACGAACAATTAGCGATCATAATCAAGTTATGGTTTCAAATCGTACAACGGGAATGCCGTTGGTGGGTGCCCGAGTTCATGTTTCTTATGAAAAATACAATTATACCTTACGCCGTTATGACGAGAAAACTGTTGGCAATTTTAAAACAGATGAAAACGGGCGTTTTAAATTCAAAATTGATAAAGACTATGCCACTTATCGTTTAAATATTAAACATAATGGAGAAGAGTATAAACCACAAACAGGTATATATGGTTACCGATCATATGACTATCCGGATAATAAAAAAAATACACACTTTTTTACAGATCGAAAACTTTATCGCCCTGGGCAAACCATCTTCTTTAAAGGAATAATGGTGGAATATAAAGGCAAAGAACGCAAGTTACTTAAGGACTACACGACGCAAGTATACTTTTATGATGTGAATGGACAAGAGGTGGCAAACGTAAAAGTAAAAACCAACAAATTTGGATCATACGAAGGAGAATTTACAGCCCCATTTGGTGTACTTACCGGGCAAATGCGAATTTCGGATGGTTATGGATCAACCTATTTTAGAGTAGAAGAATATAAACGCCCAAAGTTTAACATTGAAATGAAACCAATTGAAGGTGAATTTGAAGTGAATGATAGTGTTACAGTTACAGGTGTAGCTGCCGCATTTGCAGGAAATAAAATTGACGGAGCAGATGTGAAATATCGGGTCGTCCGAAATACGCAATATTCATGGGGATATTGGTGGGGATGGAGACCACAAGCTGAACCAAAAGAAGTTTTAAATGGCACCTTGGTGACGGATGAAAATGGTGAATTCAAGGTCATTTTTAAAGCAATTCCAGACGAAGAATCCGACCCAAAAACACTGCCCATCTTTAACTATACGGTTACGGTAGATGTGACAGATATTAATGGCGAAACCCATTCAACATCAACATCCGTTCAAGTGGGTTATCAAAGCTTGCGACTGGGACACAATTTTAGTGCAGACATGAACAATTCTGCCGACTTTTTCTTACGAATGAATACGACCAACTTAAATGGTCAAAAAATTAACGCTAAAGGAACTGTACGTGTTGAAAAATTGGAAGTACCCAATCAACCTTATTATAACCGTTTGTGGAATAATCCAGATATGAAAAACTGGACGGAAGACGACTTTAATGGCCTTTATCCGTTAGAAGCATATGGGAATGAAAACAACCAATATAATTGGCCTGTGAGTAAAGTTGCGTTTGAGGAAAGTTTTGACACAGAAATATCAGATAGCATAGCCATAAATAATTATAAAAAATGGGCACCTGGTGCTTATCGATACGAGGCTACCGCGATTGATAAAAACGGAATTGAAGTAAAAGACATTTATTACTTCACCGTCTTTAATCCAAAAAGTAAAAAGGCGCCAAATAATGAAGTGATTTGGTTGAAATCTATGCAAACGACTGCCGAGCCTGGTGAAACTGTGACTATTTTATTAGGCACCGCTGAATCTGATTTATTGGTGAACTATGAAACAGAAGCAAATGGGAAATTGATCGCAACAAACAGCCTAATATTAGATAAAGAACAACGAAAGCTAGAGTTTAAAATTGAAGAAGCGCACCGTGGAAATTTCACCGTGCATTTTACAGCGGTAAAGAATAACCGCCATTTTACGCAATCGTTTGTAATTGCAGTTCCGTATACGAATAAGCAGTTGGATTTAAGTTTTTCAACATTCAGAAATAAATTGCTACCAGGTGCTAAAGAAGAATGGGTGCTTACTGTTAAGAATAAATTGGGCAAAAAAGAAAACGCTGAATTATTAGCGACACTGTATGATGCAAGTTTGGATGAACTATACACGCCCAACTCTTTTTACATGAGTATTTATAAAATCTTTTATGGAAGGTTGGGTTGGAATAATCCGGGAGGAATGGGCATGAATAACGCCACTAATGTTAATTACCAATGGAATACGTTTAAGTCAGGTGCTTACCGTTATTTCCCAGCATTAAAATATTTTGGATGGTCGTCTCATTATTATGGTCGCGCATATGGTAATTATTATTACGATAGTTATGATTCTGAAGAAATGGATGATGGTGCTGTACTTGAAACGATAAGCACAGGTAGTGTTTCCAGAAGTGGAAAAAACAAAGATAAAAATGCAGTAATGTCAGAAGCTAGTATGGATGCGCCAAGCCCAGCAATTGGTGGTTCAGCTGATATGGATTTACGCAATGAAGAACAAAAAGAATCTCCGGACGAAGGGGCAAAGTTGGATAAATCCATATCAGGTGAAGCCAATGGCGAAAGTTTGGGGAATGTCAAAGCCAGAGCGAACTTTAACGAAACGGCCTTCTTCTATCCGCAATTAACGACGGATGCAAACGGAGATGTGAAAATTAAATTCACCATTCCAGAATCATTAACTAAATGGCGCTTTTTAGGATTAGCACATACTGAGGATCTAAAAATTGGAACTATTTCAGAAGAAGTGGTTACAAAAAAAGATTTAATGGTAGTGCCAAATGCCCCACGCTTCCTAAGGGAGGGTGATGTAATTTCTATTTCTGCCAAAATTTCAAATATTTCAGAAGAAGATTTAACTGGAAAAACACAATTGGTATTGTATGATCCCTTCACTGAAAAAGAAATTGGGCAAGCATTTGATTTGGATGTAGCTGCACAAAGCTTTACCGCTGAAAAAGGAAAAAGCACCGTAGTTTCATGGACAATTAATGTTCCTTATACGTATAGTGCAGTGATGTATAAAATTGTAGCCCAAGCAGGTAACTTCTCAGATGGGGAGGAAAATGTTTTACCAATTTTATCGAATCGAATGATGGTGACCGAATCATTGCCATTGCCAATTCGCGGAAAAGAGGATAAAACATTCAATTTTGAAAAATTAACCAATTCTGGCGGAAGTAAAACGTTGAAACATCACCGTTATACTGTTGAATTCACTTCTAATCCGGCTTGGTATGCCTTGCAAGCTATGCCGTATATGATGGAATATCCGCATGAATGTGCTGAGCAAACTTTTACACGTTATTATTCAA
Organism: Crocinitomix sp.; assembly: GCA_047623705.1. GTDB lineage: Bacteria > Bacteroidota > Bacteroidia > Flavobacteriales_D > Crocinitomicaceae > Crocinitomix. Next base: position 49,721 of record JBLHOW010000009.1, on the reverse strand, counting down.
ACGCCATTGCTTCGCATATCATGAATTCGAATCCTAAAATCAAAGAAATTATTGAGATATGGGGTGAAGAGTCGCCGGATGCTTTCCTTTCGAACTTGCAAAAAAATCAAGAATTGAAAGCGGTAATTTTAGAAGAAACACCGTGGGTTTTAGATGCTAAAAATGAAGAAGCCAGCAAGCGAAATTTGGCGGTATTATTAGATATGGAACGCATGTCGCGTGAACTAGATAAGGCTTTGGGTAAAACCATTAAAACGCAATCATCTAACGGCGCATGGCCTTGGTTTCCGGGGATGCCAGAAAGTCGCTACATTACCCAGCACATTGTTACGGGAATGGGGCATTTAGATCATTTGGGAATCAAAGACATTCGAGATGATGCGAAAGTTTGGAGAATGGTTAAAAAAGCTGTGGAATATTTAGACGGTGAAATTGTAAAAGACTATGAATACGCTAAGAAATATGATGTACATTATTTAACCAAACAACATATTGGATACAATCAAATTCAATATTTATATGCCCGTTCGTATTTCCCTAAAATTGGAATGAATAAGGAAACAAAAGAAGCCGTGGGTTATTATAAAGATCAGTCGGAACTATTTTGGTTAGAGTTCAATATTTATGCTGAAGGAATGATTGGGTTAGCTGCACACCGATTTGGTGTTGAAGGAGACGATAAAGCAATGACGGACTTAGCACAAGACATTGTAAAATCCTTAAAAGATAGATCAATCAATACCGAAGAGTTTGGCATGTATTGGAAATCTTATTATGTCGGTTATAATTGGTACGAAGCGCCAGTTGAAACGCAGGCTTTAATGATTGAGTTATTTGATGAAGTTGCAGATGACCAAAAGGTGGTGGAAGAGCTGAAAATTTGGTTGCTCAAAGAAAAACAAACGACCAATTGGAAAACGACGAAACAAACTACCGAGGCTGTTTATGCACTCTTATTAAAAGGAACCGATTTATTGGCTTCGGATAATATGGTTGAAGTTACTGTGGGTGGAAAAGCAATTGAATATTCGGATACACCAGATGAGAATGATCCGTACCAAGTGAAAGCGCAAGCAGGAACAGGCTATTTTAAAACAGCATGGGGTGCCGATCAAGTAAAAGCTAAAATGGGGAATATTACCTTATCCAAAAAAGATGAAGGAGTAGCTTGGGGTGCGGCTTATTGGCAATATTTTGAAGACTTAGACAAAATCACTTTTGCTGAAACTAATTTGAAATTGCAAAAGGATTTGTATTTGGTTGAAGTAACCAATGAGGGAGAGCAATTGAAACCAATCAACGATAAAAATGTATTGAAGGTTGGTGAAAAAGTTCGCGTAAGAGTAGAATTACGAACGGATAGAAATTTAGAATATGTACACATGAAAGATATGCGTGCATCTGGATTTGAACCGATTGATGTGTTGAGTCGCTACCGTTATCGCGAAGGATTGGGTTATTATCAATCAACTAAGGATGCGGCAACTCACTTCTTCTTTGACTATATTCCAAAAGGAACCTATGTTTTTGAATATGACTTGCGTGTGCAACATAAAGGTGATTTTTCAAACGGTATTACGACTATTCAATGTATGTATGCACCTGAGTTTACTTCGCATTCTAATGGAATTCGTGTGATAGTGGAGTAGTTTTTACGCCGCGCCGCGCTTGCCGAACGGATCAATTAGCAATTAGCAAAAGGCAATGTGTTGTGTAGTGGTTTTTCGTTGTTTTGTGTTTCAGAAACGAAACATTTTAAACTATGTCGGAATTCCCAAATAGCATTGGGCAATTTTTTCAATTACCTATATGTGGTGGTACGTAAATTTTCCAGTTAAAAACTGATCTTTTTGTTGACTTCTGATGCAGTGCCTAATACACCTTTTCAAAAATATCATCCTTAAATTGGCAAACACTACCATCTCCCATTCCTAGTAGCAAATTTCCGTTTTTATCCAGATAAATAGTTTGGACAAATGGATCTGTTAAGCCTTGTTCTTCTGTGTAATTCTTCATGACGTTTCCATCATATTTCCACGCACCTGTATCGCGATCTCCAAACCAAATGTTTCCGTCTGCATCTTCTGCTATAGCAAAAACATGTTCAAGTGTTCCCTTGGGTGAATAGGATCCATCTCCTGGGCTGTTTTCACGTCTCAAATGCATCAATTCAGAAAAATTAATGATGGATTCCCCCTGCTTTAATAAGACGCCAATGCTATTATTTCCGATCCATAAATTGCCTTTTGAATCTTCAAAAACGCTGCGAATATGTAAGTTCTTATCTTCTGAAGCATAGCCGCTTGAATTCTCATTAATGATATTAAAAGTTTGCCCATCATATTCAAACACTGCACCGTAAGTTATAATCCAAATTTTATTGGTTGCACTTTTGGCAAACCCTGTTACAGCCCTAGAATTAAAGGGGTCGTTGTTTTCGGGAATAGGTAAAGTTAGATAAGTCAATGAATTTCCGTCATAGCGATAAACGGCTGGTTGATGTCCCGCATTAAACCAAAGGTCGTTTTCAGAAATTGGCACTTGATTGTTTTCAGGACCTTTATCATAAATTGTGTGCTTTACAATATATTCGCCATTATAACTGCTTACACCGTTGCCCGTTCCAAACCAAATATTTCCCTTTTTATCTTCTTGAATGGTTCTAATTTGATTGTCACTTAATCCGTCTACAACTTTAAAATAGTTGAAGTCAATTCCGTCATATAAACAAACACCTTCTTGATGACTTCCGAACCAATAATTTCCTTTACTATCTTGAAAAATGGAACGGATGGCAGTTTTATAACTCAATTCTGAACGGGACAATTCTTGCGTTATCTCTTGTTCTGGAATTTGGGTTGTGGGTTGATTAGTACTGCAGCTAAAAAAGAACGAGAATAACAGCACAAAACAATTGTTCCGAGATCTGTATTTTAATATTTTGGCTAGGATGACTCTCACAAATTAACTGAAATGTTGGTTTCAATAAAAGTAGGGATAAATAAGGTACAGAGATCAAAGGGTTGAATACAGGGACGTTCTACATTGAAATTGTTGACTCGATTTGTTGAATAATAAATGGAGAAATGAAAAAAAAAGGCGACTCTGATTTTTGGTCAGAATCGCCTTTGAATGCATGTGTAAATTGTGCTAGAACTTAAAAATTAAATTTGCCATTATTATTTTTCCACTCCGCTTTAGGTGCAATTGTTTCCATCACGTCCCAATGTTCGGCTATTTTATTATTTTCTACTCTAAAAAGATCGTAGAAAGAAGTATGTGCTCCTCCGAATTGTCCTTCGCTTACCGAGAGTACAAAGTTCCCTTCTCCTAAAACAATATGGTTGGTTTCATAAACCATTGTAATACCATTTTTTCCCATTTCTTCTAATGCTTTACCTAATCCTGATAACCCATCACCAATCATTGAATTGTGTTGGATATAATTATCTCCGTCGAAAAAATTCGCCATTTTATCATACTCCCCTTTGACTAAAACCGTATTCACAAAGTCTTTTACTAAAACTTTATTAGCCGTAGTTTTATCAAGATCTTTTATTATTGTTTCACCGTCTGTTTGTGAATGATTACTTGAATTAACCGCAGCCACAGGAGATAAATTATCCCAGTGTTCTACGATTTGGCCATTCTCAAACTTGAAAATATCGAAACCAATTTTTGGCCCAAAAAAATCATAAATGGTGTGTGAAAAAGTATAGTCTCCGTCTTGAAAAGAACGAACAACGTTTGCTTTAAAGCCACCTTCGGGTGCGTTTTGCAAAACTGCACCAAAACCTTCTAATCCATCAGCAACACCTAGGTTATGCTGCTTATATTTAGTAGGGTTAATATAAGCTATTGTAGCTTGGTCGCCTGTTTGAAGACTAATCAATAATGCGGCTGCTTTTTCTTTAATTGATAATGTTGTTTTCGCTTCCATTTTTTCTGTATTTAAAGTTTCGTTTTTTTTTGATGTTGCACATGAGCTTGTAATTAGCACGATTGCAACGGTTGTAAAAAGGTGTTTCATTTTCTATTTATTTGTTGCTACAAAGGTGTAGTACATTGCAAGATGTGGAAAGATGAAAACAAGAATAAAAATGGTTAAAAGCGAACCTGTACTATTTATTATAGGATGTTTTGAATGAATTTGGGGTTAATCCTGTATTTTTCTTAAAGTACTTGGTGAAGTTTGTTGGGTCTTCAAAACCCATTTTATAGGCTAGCTCAGTACTTTTGATAGTTGAATTAATTAAGTTTCTTTTTGCTTGAAGAATAATAAAATCATCAATGACAGATTTTGCTGTTTTATGAACGAGTTCTTTGCAAATGACATTTAAGTGTTTATAGGTAATTGCCAATTGTGTCGCGTAAAAGTTGGCACTACGTGATACTGAAAATTTGTCTTCCAATAAAGAATGAAACTGTTGGAAAAGTTTGATTTTTGAAGAATCATTCACGTGAAAGGATTGATTTTGCTTAATACCCTCAGCTTTTGATAGCAATATTGTAAAAAGAGATTCAATAATAACATTTCGATTGAAAATGTCAGATTCCGATTCCTTTATCAGTAATTGCAGGTAGTCCTTAAAATCAGTGTTTGCAGGAATCTCCAAGAGAGGAGAGAATAGCTGTGGCGTAAATAAACGATAAATGGTGTTTTCCGGTAATTGTTCAAGGCACCTCAATAAGTGCTCTTCTGTAAAAATGATGCAGAATCCCTTAAGGTCTTTGGAAAATTCGAATGCATTAACCTGCTCTTTGCTAATATATAGGAGGCTATTTTCTTTTACGTCATACCATGTAAAATCAATGAAATGTCTGCCCGCACCTTTGGTGAAGAATATAAGGTTATAAAACTTTACTTGATGTGGTAATTCTGGATTATGCGCATATTGCGCTTTATGATTGGCGATTTTCTCAATGGTCACAATTTCAAAGTCACAATTTCCTTTGAACTGAGGATTAAACTTTATTTGTGGAATTTCCTTTTTCATAGCCTTTAAAGCTTCACACCGATCATGCAAATATCGTCTATTTGTTTTAAGGATTTTTTATTCAAAATGCAATTTCATTCCCTCATGCGAAGCTTTAAATCCCAAACTTTTATAAAATTCAAGAGCTTCTGGTCGTTTTTTGTCTGTTGTAAGTTGTAGTAGATGTGCTTTACGCTCTTGCCCACGTTCAATAGCCCATAAAAACATGATTTTACCCAATCCCAATCCACGTTTATCCTTTCTAATCCGCACGGCTTCAATTTGGGCTCTAAGACCACCTGTATAGGTTAAATATTGGATAAAGGAAAGTTGAAAAGTGCCAATAATTTCTCTGTGCTCGTCTTCAAGCACCATTAACTCTTGATTATCATCTATATTGATTTTGTCAAAGGCAATTTCATATGGTTCTAATGCAACAGTTTGAAGTGATTCTCTTGATTTCCCTAAATCATCATCCGCTAGCAGGGCAACGATAAATGGTAAATCTTTATGTTCTGCTTTTCGGATGTTCATGTTTTATGCATTTAGATAGCGTTCATTTTCTTCAATGCATTTCTTTTTTAACGTGGCTTTAATGGTATCAAACCATTCATTTTTTAAGATGCTTAAAACAATACTATTCCGTCTGCCTGCAGGACTTGCGCAATTGCTCCGTAATACACCTTCAAATGTGCAACCTAAGCTTTTCATAGCAGCAATGCTATGGGCATTCTCATTGTCTGCTCTAAACTCTACGCGATCAAGACCTAATGTTTCAAAAGCAAATTCAAGTAATAAATATTTACAGTTTTTGTTGAGTCCGGTTCCATGAAATTCACTACCATACCATGTATAACCCAATTGCGTTGTATTATGAACCGTATTATAATCGTAGAAGCGCGTGCTGCCGGCATACTTTTTTTTACGCTTATCAAAAACGATAAAGGGGTAGCTTTTTTCGTGCGTCCTATCTTCTATAGCAAGCTTCAAATATTCCGTCATATTTTCTTTCCCGTCAGCGGGCGTCAATGAATAATCCCAAAGAGTGGGTTCATTCATGGCAAACACCATGAGTTCATCAAGATCTGTCGGGAGGAGCGGGCGTAATTGAACGACCTCATTTTCTAAAACATGTCCTTTTTTAAAATTCAATTTTTCCATGTCGATTACTGCATTTTGGGTGCTGTACTTATGAAATTCATGAATGACAACACATTAATTATCGACAAGAATTTAGTGTCATCCTTGTCGATAATTAGTAGTTAAATTAATTGCTCTTAAGGATAGAAACATCAGATCCAAATACGTTACTTGTTCCGTAAGGTGATCCAACTCCATCCCATTTTTCCCACTTCTTCAATTCAATATATTGTGGATTTTTTCCAATTTGTTCTGCTTCTAATTGAATTGCTTCTGCTTTAAAGTGAGCAGAAATTACAAGGGCAGAATCTCCACGAGCTTTTTCAATTTTAGCATTTGCCAAATATTCTTGCTCTTTTTGTTTTTCTTTGGCTGTTAAGTTTTTCTGCTTTTGCGTCTCTTTATTTGTGATTTCTGCGGCAATATTGGCAGGTAGATTAACATCAGCAATTTCGACATAATGTAAGGTGATGTAGTTACCTTCAAAATCGCTCTGTAAAATCGCTTCAATTTCACCTTCTAATGCTTCACGCTTAGAACTGTAAACTTGCTCGTATGTGTAGCGACCAATAACATCTTTAATTGCTCCTTTTGCTTTATCATCAATAAAAGTGATAAAACTTGGCCCGTGTTTAAGGTGTAATGCCGCAATTTTGCCTAGGGAAGCAGAATAATTGACGGAAACTTCCACAGTAATATCCGTTCCGTTGATGTCCATTACTTCGGATGTATAATTTTTAGATTCTTGTCGAATGTTATAGGTGATCATTTCATTCCAAGGTGCAATAAAGAACGTGCCGTCATCATAAGTTATTTCCTGATCTACACCGCCGCCATATGGACGATAGATGAATCCTTGTTCTCCTGGGTCAACGTCTGACCACGACATAAAGAATAAAACGACTACGGTAAGACTGATTACTCCGATTGCGATATAGCGGCCTAAATTTTTAGGAAGCCCATTTAATTGATTATTAGTAATATCCATGTGATTTGTTAATTTTTAGATGATTTTCTAATGAAATTGATAACTAAATAAACCACCGCTATTATTAATCCTAGAGCCATGACTTTAATAAAGGGCGATCCTTTCATCAAGTATTTGAAAGATAGAAAGATACTTGCGCCGATTACAACTGAACCGAAAACGATTTTATAGATAAATTTAGTTCGATTATTCATAGTAAAATGGTTTATTGTACAAAGATAGGAACATCTAGTGATTGAACTATATAATAATTGGATAGGTTCTTAGGCGGAAGGATTGAATGATGGAAAAAAGGCTGTCCCTGATGAAAAACGTAATCAAGATTTAGTTTTTCGATTTTACTTTATTTGATTAATCATCCTCAATTTCAAACTCAAACCAACAATCCAAATCAAAACAGCGGCAAAGGTTATTTTTTGAATGAAAGGTAAAAATTCAATCCCATTTAAACTATAATATATATAGTTGTTTAGCAACATCAAAAGGATACAAACTATACCGCTTATTTTAAAAAAGGTCAAATTACTTTTATACACCGCCCAAATAATTCCGATCACCACTAAGATGCCAATAACGCTTGAAAGGATGGTCATAATATCATGAAATTGCGTAAAAATTAAACTAGCAGAAACCATAGAAAGCGTCCCGAAAGCGCGAATAATTAGGCGCCAAGTTTTGTTGGTAACAAGTTGCGTTGCGCATTGAAAAAAGAACAACAAAATGCTACTACATAAAACGAACATTGCTGCAATTGCAATTGGACGTGACGGGTTCTCAAGGCCGTTCATGGCAGTCTCATTCATTAAATTGCACCAATAATTGTGCATCCAATCAAATCTAACCGAATTGAGGTCGGCTTGCGATCCGCCGGGATATAAACTAGCCGCATAAAAGTATAAGCCAACAAAAATGATAATTCCGATTGTAGGAAGAAAAGACGATATTTTGATGGAGGTTTTAATGCGTAAATTATTTGCCAATTATATCACTTTTTAAAATCCTTGAAATAAAGAGGAATGTTTGAATAAACAATATATCAAATTTAAAGCAAAATGGTTTGAGCGCACGCTCAAACCATTTTTAATTGTTGTAATATGTCTAGAGAATTTATTCTTTTTCTCTGCCGTAGTAAGCGACGATACTAGCTTTTGCTATGGTGTTATTCCATAAGTAAAATCCTACTACCGCAGGGTTTGTATTTTCATCTAACCCAAGTGTATCCGTTTTTAATGCAAATACAGTAATAATGTATTGGTGCAAACCATGACCTTCTGGAGGACAAGGTCCGCCGTAGCCTTTTATGCCATAATCCGTTATGCTTTGAATTGCACCTGATGGCGCCAAGTTAAGTTCAATATTACCAGCATTTGCAACTAATTCACCCACATTTGCAGGAATATCGAATACTAGCCAATGCCACCACCCACTGCCTGTTGGCGCATCTGGATCGTACATAGTAATAGCAAAGCTTTTGGTTTCTTTGGGTGCATTTATCCAAGATAACTGCGGCGATTCATTTTTACCCTTGCAACCAAATCCGTTAAATTCTTGCGCTTTTGCTGCTTGTCCGCCTAAATCCTGACTTGTTAATGTAAATGTGTTTTGACCAAATACGGTTGCAGAAAGAACGAGCATTAGTCCTAATATAATTTTCCCTTTTTTCATATTATTTTGATTTTAATGTTTGGGCAAAATTAAAGGATATAGTGCCTTTATGAGAATAGGAAAGCGTTCAAAAAGTGTTGCTAAAAGCTCAAGAATTTTGATGGCGCTTTGGAGTGACACCAAATTTGCCTTTATATGCTTGAACAAAGCTTGATAGGTTATCGTATCCGACTTGGAAAAAAATATCTGATGGTCTTTTTTGCTCCTCTTTTATAAGTTGGAAGGCGTATTCTAACCTTTTATCTTGAAACCATTTCATGGGCGATTCATCATAATGTTTTTTAAATTCTCGCTTGAAAGAGGAAACACTCATGTTGCACAAGAAAGCAAGTTCCTTTAAGGTCAATTTGTTTAATTGATTACTCTCAATTGTTTGCACAAATTTTTCGCTTATGTCGTTTCGATTTGAAGTTAATGCATGCAAAAAGTCTGGGCCCTTACTTTCAATTAAGTACAGCATGATTTCTTCAAACTTAGTTTCAAGAAGATTATTCTGCGCATTTGTTGAAAGTTGACTTATATCCAATAAACTTTGAACGAAGCGTTGAATAAATGGGTCATATTTGAATGAATAAACAGAGGGGTATGTTGGATGACTTGTTTTGTTGAGTTCGAATTTTCGAATGAATTTTAAGACCATTTCATTCGAGAAAAAAAGGAGCACGCTTCCATAATTATTGCGTTGATCCGAGAGCTTTTCTGTCATTAGACAATTTCCCGATTTCATGAGTAAAAATTCTCTAGAATCAATTGAGAAGGAAGAGTTGTCAAAAAAAACTTCTTTCGTTCCTTCTCTTAAAAAGCTAAATGTGTTTTTATCAAGGATAATTTGTTGTTTCGATAGCTCTTGTGTTGACTTGTAATCAAATACATTTATTGAAAGAGATGCATCCAATATTAATTCATCAGGTAAAGTAATTGATTTCATATTATTGTGGCGTATGGAATGTGCAAGATACAGGTATTCGGCTCTAATTAGATAAATACTTTTCTCAATTGTGCAGCGCAAAGTAAATCAAAGTCTTTGAGGTATTAGTGAGATTTGAATTTGCAATGCAATGAGTGGTGGTCTACAGTTTAAAAGAGTTTTATAAGGCGGATTTTTCAATTCCAATCCATTTCCATTGTTTCGGTGTTTAGTAATGGAACTATTGATTTTATTAATCCTAGTGTGTCGAAGCAAATACAATGGTAACGACCTGTTTGCGTCAGTTTTTTTCCTTCACTTATAAAGAAATTTTCAGAACAGTCTAATGTGTCATAAACCCAATCGATTGTAAAATTAGTCAAACTATCCCCTTCCCATATTTTTGCCGTTAAAAGCTTTTCATTCCAGATGTAGCTTACATTTTCATTTTGTTTAATCAGATCTACCATTTGATTAGAAAAATGTTTTGTTATTTGGAAATAAAAACTGTCACTTTTATTTTCTTGAATATTTAAAATTGGATTCGAGTAATATTTATCGATAGACCCTTCAAATGTCATTCCCGATAATCTTGCTTTCAGAAGTGAATTCAGATTGTTTTGTGCTGCTGTGGGAGGTATGTTTTTTGATGTCACTTCACTTTTACAGCTTACTAAATACAATCCAATTGTTAATGAGAAAATTAATCTAAACATCTATTTCGCTCTCAATTTTGCACTAAATAACCATTTTCATTGCTTTGACCCTCTCTTCTTGATTCATTCTGATAAAACCGATCCCTTAAGCTAAACATTAGCTCATTGATATGATCGAGATTTGGTTTTTCCGGTAAATCGGAATTTTTAAAAATCACTTCCATCTCATTTTGAAGTTCATTCGCTTTTTCTAAAAGGACATCATATTCATACGTACCACTTTTTATTCCCAATAAAAAATCGCGATTTTCGCGCTTGACATTCACGACTTTCTCTTTCCCAATTTCTATTGCCATTTCTAATAATCGGAAGGTATGCATCATGTTTTTTGCGTCATAATTTTTACCATGACTTTGCGTATTTTCATAACGCACTTCATTCCGATTGTCTACCCAATTCCAATATTCTTTATAATCTTTGCAATATCTTGAATAACCATCTTTGTTAAAATAAAGAACGGCTTTTTGCTCTTCATCCTTTTCAATTGAAGTTAAGCGAATATCATTTGCATCCTCATTTTTTATAATGCCATTATACGTATTGTTTTCATTATGAAATAGTCCGTAAACATCTTTCATATGTGCGATTTTAACTAGGCCACAATTTTCTTGTAGCACGTTACTTAATTCTAAATACTTTAAAAGTGGAATAGAACCTTGAGCATGATTGACATAACAAAAGGCCAATACATTTTTCCTTTCTTTTTCAACTGGATTGACAATTTTCTTTTTTAATCCTTTTGCTTTCTTGATTTGTGATAGTGCAAATTTCCCGAATGTATTTTTACAAAGTTTAGATAAAATCAATTCAGAATTAATATCATCTAAATACGGATGTTTATATAAAACGGCAGATTTAGGAGTGTTCAAAAGCTCTAAAATGTTTGGGTTATTGAGTGAAAGCAATTCCATATATCGCCCCAATTCGTAATATACAATGTCATTAGTTTCATTACTGATTTGCGCTGTATAATCAAGCCCATAAAAATCTTTCTTCGGCAATAAAAACACACCTTTTATATCCGTGTCTGAACTTGGAGTGTCTAACCCATAAGCCCTGCTACCGCTAATGCATTCTAGAATAATTAATCCTTTTGCTTTCAATTCTTCAATTGTCATTGTCAGAAATTGTTTTTAAGAAAAAGGTGTTTAATTCGTCCATATTTCCTTTTGAAGAAGGTAATGTATTTCGTTGTTCATCAGCTGCATTGATGCAGGCGTCAATAAATTCGAAGAGTTCAAACTCACCTATGTGTAAATAGGCTTCGCTAATGGTTGCTTTTAAAGCTATGAGTTCGTTAATCCGTTTCAGTAATTTAGGATCGATATCTAGCTCATCCAACATTTTTTGAAATTCTATTGGAGGCATTTCAGCTTTAACCAAAATCCATTTACAAGCGACGGCTGAGCGCAAGGCATAAAAGAACTTTTTTAGTTTATATTCTTCGTTTTCTTTTAACTCATGAATAAACTTTTTTGCCATGCTCAAATAATGATGCATGGTTGCAATTTTGGAATAGTGAGAATTTGCAAGTTCGTTTATTTTCCCTAAAAATTCTGGATCAGATTTGTAAAGAATCGGGGATTGAATTCTTTCTATTATGGAGGCATTAGATTTTTGTAAAAGTTTTAAAGATTTTCTTAAATCCCAACCAGTAATATCGATATCGTTGTTTTCAAACATCAATTCAACGCTGTCCTTTTTATCAGAAAGTGATAAATACCAATCTTTTTTATGAACGTAGATAATTCGAACGTCAAAATCACTGTCAGGCGAGGGGAATCCCCAAGCTCTAGATCCTGTTTCACAAGCTAAAAGGATTTTGATTTCTCTTTCCTTTTCAATTTTATTTATATAATGGAGTATTTTTTCAGTCATCATTTATTTTGTTATAATCTTATATGCAATAAAAAACAAGAAGCAGCCTAATAGCGCGTAAAAAACCCGAGTTCCATTTCTTCCGAATAGTTTCATAAAAATATGTGCTTTCCTGTTTTCAAAGAAAAAATCCCAATTAAAAATACTTGCCAAAATGACAAATACACCCGAGCCAATTGAAATGACGAGCCCAATTATGTCCTTTGTGTTATCCATTAATTTAAAAACTAGATAAATACCATTTGCCGTCAATTTTCACCATGTTCATGGTTTCGTTGCTTCTACTTTTACCACCTGGGTGATTAAACCAAAAAGGGACAGTGGCCGTCTGCCCTCCGTCTGAATATTCGATCTCACCATTAAGTTTAGCGCCTTTGAAATAGCTTAAAAATTCAGTTTTGTCAGACTCTGATCCTGATGCAATATCGCAAATATACTTTTGTGTGTCACCATCATTTGAGTTATCGGGCGGGCAAAGTTGACTGAGGGTTGCATAATCTCCTTCATTCGCGGCACGAAAAATTTCCTCCATTACCAATTGAGGATTTGATTGAAAATCGGTTGTCTGTGCTGATACATATTGAAATGATAAGCAGAAAATGAATAAGGCGAGTACTTTTTTCATGATTGATTAGATTTTAATTATTCTTTTCAGCATTGCAATTTGTCCATTATGCTGCAATCTTTGCCGTTAATGTTCGGGATTAACTGTGCAGTCTAATTGTCAACCCATTCAATTTGTTCTTTTATAAAGGGTTGTTTCATTTCCGGACGAATTAGAGATCAATTAAATGTAATATAAACAGTTGAATAAATCAATAAAACCTAAATAATGATCTGTTTATCGCACAATTCCACCAATTTTTCACACTGGGTAAATTTGCTTAATTTTGTTCATGTCTATTAAGTATTTACGGCATAATATGATAGCACTTTGAGGAAAAAATTTAAAATATCGGCCCTAATTCTTTACGGATTAGCAATTACTTTTATGATTAAAATTGACTGCGTGCGTTCAGAAATGATTGCATTTCATGTTTCGGAGCCGTCTGAAGTGATAGATTCAATCATTGTTCATTTTACGCACGGCTCAACTGTGAAGGAAGGGTGCAAATTTGCGAAACCCACACTGGGCGGCTATTATGGAGGACACGTTGAGGTTGAAATTGATTCGTTTTTTTATGGTCATACTTTAATTGATTACCCTGTTCATATATTTGCAGATGATGCGCAAAAAAATGGAAGGTTTGAGATTTTGACCATGGAGGAATGGAAGATTGAAACCGAAGGAGACATGCTTACATCAATTGTCATTCCAGTGAATCGCCGACAAGAACAAAAATTGGATTCGTTAATTGCCGCGTATAAAAACCAAGCACCTTACGATTATGCCTTTTTTGGGCAACGTTGCACTTCTTTTTCGGCCCTGTTCTTATCAAAAGCGGGAATAATTAATGAATTGAGTGAATTTGAAGCCGTTTCGGCTTTCTTTTATCCAAGGGCACTCCGGTTTTCTATGGTAGAATTTGCAGTACATAATGAGTTGAATGTGATTCGGAAAAAGGGAGTAGATTGTCGTAATTGGGAAGGAGGTTAATCTAGTGTCAAGTCTGTAGTATCTGGTGTTTTGATTGAATTAGGATCAAATGTTTTTGACGCAGGAAAAATTATTATCGAGAAACCATTAAATCCTGTTCAACTTGCATTGATAATTACACATTGTATATTGAAAATTAAAAAGAAATCCTTGCACCCCAAAGCACTGCAAGTTCATGTTCACCGCCCAAATTCATTAATCCTAAATTTAGATAACGGGCTTCAAATAAACCACTAATTCTTGGTGTAAACTTTACTGTTGTTCCACCTCCAACATGATATGAAATTCCGTAAACGTCCGAAGAAAATGACTTGAACTCAAAAAAACCACCACCAACAAATAAATAAGGATTAAAAAGTTGACTTTCTGGTAAAGGATGATAGGCCAATTGACCGTTCACATTATGCGTCATCCCTAAGGTGTTTTGGTCGTCTTGCTGTTGCCCAACCACATATTCGATTGAAAAATCGAAACGCCTTTTAATTTTAAATCCTAATCTGCATCCATTCATAAATACGGCATCATAAGGAATATGATCTACAAATAAATAAGGTCCCATCACATAATCTAAATAGAATTTATGTGTTTTAACGGGAGTAATATCTGCACCTTGTCCAAAAGTAGTTGATGCCGAGAATAAACCTGCACAGAGCATAATCTTGAATAGAAACTTCATAAAAGTGAGATTTGTTTATTGAATACCAAATTAAATATTTCCGTTTATAGGGCAGGATATTTTACACTAAAATCGTATTAGAATTTTTAAAAAAGAATTAGATTGCTTCGCTGTTAGATATGCATTGATTCAAACATTCCTACCTACTTAAATTGCTCTAAAAAATCTTTTTTACGTTGAATAGAAATATCCAACCAAGTTCCGTTTGAAAGTTTGACTTGTGCTGTTTTTCCTTTTTTATACTCCTTGATTCCACTCATATTCACCAAATGTGATTTGTGAATGCGCATAAAGCCAACATCACATAAAAGCTCATCAAAAAACTTAAGCGTTTTAGAAACTACGTGTTTTTTACCATCCATTAAATGAATGATACTATAGTTGTCGTCGGCTTGGGCATATAAAATTGTGTTTACAGGTACCACAATAAAACCGCTTAGTTGAGGCAAAACAATGCGCTGCATTTGTCCGTTAGCCACTTTTAAATTATCCAGTAAAATTTTGGATTGAATTGACGTTTCATTATTATCTGCACGGCGCTCTCGAATTTTGTCAACAGCACTGACTAATTCGTCAATATCAACCGGTTTTAGAATGTAATAAGTAGCACTAAGGTTCAGTGCGCGAATGGCGTAATTGCTAAAAGCGGTAATAAAAACCACATCAAAATTAATGGATTCAACCTGATCTAATAAATCAAATCCATCACCGTAAGGCATTTCAATATCTAAAAAAACAATGTCTGGTTGATGCGTTTTAATTGCAGCTAAACCTTCTTCAACATTTTGGCAAAGGGCTTTTACCTCAACGTGATCGCAATATTTTTGCACATAATTTTCTAGCGTCTCACGGCTTATCGCCTCATCATCTACTATGATACAGGTTAATTTATTCATTTCGGTATAGCTTTATGTTTACTTGAGTGCCTGTATTGTTCGGCAAGTCAATAATTTCGTAGTCGATCTTCGCTTTAAAAACGGCTTGAATCATTTCTCTTCTATTTTCGACATTTTTCATGCCAGAAGAGTTATGTTTCTTTTGATTGATGGTTTTTAGTTCTTCAGATTTTGACCGTCCAATTCCGTTGTCGGCAACAGTTATTTCCACAAAATCTTCTCGATCAATAAATTTAACCTCCAAAACTCCAGCAGATTCTTTATACCGCAAGCCATGCCAGATGGCATTTTCGATAAAGGGTTGAACAAGCATGGGAGGTATTGTGAATCCGTCCGTATTGATTGCTTCATCTACAGAAAATCTAAAATCAAATTTATCTTTAAACCGTTCATGTTCAAGTTCTACATATAATCTTAATACCTCAATTTCTTCTTTTAATGAAATGAATTCTACCTGCGAATGTTCTAAAACTTGACGCATTAATTTCGAAAATTTTGAAAGGTACTTATTGGCTGCACGCTCGTTATTTGTGGAGATATAATTGTTTACTGAGTTGAGTGAATTAAAGATGAAATGGGGATTCATTTGTGCGCGCAAAGACTTTAAATAGAGCAATTGATGCGCGCGTTTTTTCGCCTTAGTATTGCGATAAACAAGAATTGAAACAGCCACAAAAATCAATAAAATAAAGCCAAAAACATACAATAAAACTTGCTGTTGCTGGATAGAGGCACTGTTGAGGTCTTTCTCTTTTTCTAATAGTAAAATAGTTTGTTGATCCAATTCGCGTCCACGTTCTAAATTGTCAAGCTGTTTTTCAACGGTTTTCATTGCTAGTTGATTATTGTCTAATACCACTTGCTTTTGATTTTTCACTGTGACGGAAGAATCAAGTAATTTGTTGTAATTATCCAAAGCAATTGCGGAACCTTGCTCGTCCTGATTTTGTACGAGAACATCATAGAGCTTTTTTGATGTGTTCAACTGGGCATCTAAATCTCCAATTTCTTCGGAAAGAGTATAGTTATAATTTAGTTCTGTGGCGGCGTCTGCATAATTGCCATTGGCAAAGTGCCAGTCTGCGCGCTGAGAACTGTTTTCTAAAAGCGAGAGTGTATCATTTGCCTCCGTGAAAAAATTTTGTGCTTTTGTGAGGGAATTAAACGTACTTACATCACCATTATCAACAGGGTTTGAGCGCATGATTCCAACATTTGTGCTATTAA
Organism: Crocinitomix sp.; assembly: GCA_047623705.1. GTDB lineage: Bacteria > Bacteroidota > Bacteroidia > Flavobacteriales_D > Crocinitomicaceae > Crocinitomix. The sequence goes on along the minus strand of JBLHOW010000009.1, from coordinate 33,055 downwards.
TTATATCGGTGTTATTGCTCGAATAAGCATTGGATTGCGCTACTTCGTATAGATTTACTGCTTGATTAAAATCACCTTTCGTTTCATATAATTCCCCCAATTTATAATCAACTTCGGCCAATAAATCAATCATGTTTTCTTTTTTGGCTTCGGTCTGAATTTCGATTAAAATGGCTTCGGCTTCGTCATATTTTGTTTGGAGCATTTTTATTTTGGCGAATTCAAATTTAGAATTGAGGTATTTTTTGTTTTCACCTCCTTTTTTAGCAAGAAGGGCAGCACTTTCGTAGCTCGTTAAGGCCATGTTATAGTCCTTTAACTTAGCATGACTTTCTCCAACTAAATAATGACATTTGTACACCTTCCCCCAAGATTCCGTTAGCTTGAAAAGCTCCAAAGCTTTGTTTCCATGAACCAGTGCACTGCCATTTTCTTGCATACTTTGATTGAAGCCACCAAGTGTATAATAAGCCTCACCTAATTCATATTGATAACCCAATTTAACGGCAGATGTAATCGCTGCTTCAACTTGCTCTAAAGCCAGAATGGGATCAGTTTTAAAAGTTGTTTTTGCACTGTCAATTTTCGCTCGAATGGCGGGTCGATCGTTTGTGGTTTGTTCCCGTTTATTCTTAAAAGAACCTTGTCCATAGCTATTGCCATTGACCATAATGAAGGTCAAGAGTAGAATTCCGTATGTAATTATTCTTTTCAAAGCGGCTATAAATCTAAAGATAATGACAAAAAACGAAGCATGTTCCAGAATTCTAGATCAGATTTTCTTGATTAGATGCGTTAACTCATTCAAATTCCAACTTCCCTCATGCAATCTCGTGTACAACTCATTTCACCTTTTTATCCCCTTTATCTTCCACTACATTGCAGAAAACAATTCACATGAAGAATACCAGAAGTTCAAAAATGATAATGACTGGGGTCATGCTAGGGTCCCTTTTATTTTCTTGCACAACTAATAGAAGTACAAATGCGAATGAAGTGGAAAAACTGCCGAAAACTATCGTTTTTAACGAAGCTACAGTGGAAGAAGATTCTGCGGAAGCAGTTGCTGTGCCAGCCACCAATGAAAACACGATTCGCGTTGCTTTGCTTTTAGACACAAGTGGGAGTATGAATGGCCTACTTGAACAGGCCAAATCGCAACTTTGGAAAATAGTTAACCAATTGGCCTTGGCCAAAAAAGGGGAGGAGTATGCGCGTATTTTAATTGCGCTTTATGAGTATGGTAATGATGGCAATAATTCAGAAACTGGCTATGTGCGCCAAGTTGTTGAATTAACAGATGACTTGGATAAATTGTCGGAAGAGTTATTTGCTTTAAGTACTAATGGAGGATCTGAATATTGCGGGCAAGTAATTTCCAAAAGCATAGATGAGTTGGACTGGGAAAAGGAAACTGCAGGATTACAAGTGATGTTTATTGCCGGCAATGAACCCTTTACGCAAGGGGGAGTGGATTATGAAAAAGCCTGTGGTGATGCGACTGGTTCTGACATTATTGTGAATACCATTTATTGTGGAGATAATGCGGTAGGAATTTCTGAAAAATGGAAACATGGAGCAGATTTAACGGATGGTTTTTATGGTTCAATTGAGATGAATGAAACAACGGTTTATATTGAAACACCATTTGACGATCAGATTGAAGCGCTAAATGCAAAACTTAATGAAACTTATTTGGCCTATGGATCTCAAAAGGATTATTATAAATCCAATCAAACAATTCAGGATAATAATTCATCCTTTTATGGACGCGAAAATGCGGTTGAACGTACGATTACTAAAAGCAGTCATGTCTATAAAAATGCTACTTGGGATTTAGTAGATGCCATAGAAGCCGAAGATTTTGATATAACTAAAATCGACAAAAAGGACTTGCCAGACGAGATGAAAGAAATGACGGATACTGAGAAAATTGCCTATGTAGAGCTGAAAGCGAAACAAAGAGAAAAAATCCAATCTGAAATTAAAGCACTGGGTGTTAAACGAGCCGAATATATTGCGAAAATACAAGAAGAATCTGGTGCAGAATCGAAAGGGTTAGATTACGCCATGATGAAAGCAATTATTGAGCAAGCAGAGGCAAAGAATTTTGTGTTTGAGAATTAGGCAAGAGGAAATGTGTAATTATCAAATTCTATTAACATAATCACAAAAAATTCAAAGTACAAACCAAAGGAACGTCAGTTCGAGTGACACTAAAGACTATAAAAATGAAATCATTAATTTTAATTATTGTATTGGGTTTAACCCAGTTTGCAATGGCGCAAGCAAAACCACTTTCAAATTCAAAGGTTGACTATAATGGGTTTGAAACATTAACATCAGAAATTGGGGCATATCGCGAAGGACGGTTGATTCAAATTGACACGTTTAATTTGTATAGTCAGGATGGCAACACTATTATTTTGGATACGCGTTCAAAAGCTGCGTATGATGAAATTCATATTGCGGGAGCTGTGCACTTAAATTTTTCGGATTTTACGGTAGCCAAATTGGCGAAAGTTATTCCGAATAAGGCGACACGAATTTTAATTTACTGCAATAACAATATTGAAAGTAATTTTAGTTCCCTTGAAGACAAATTGGCGCCATTGGCTTTGAATATTCCAACATTTATTAACCTTTTCGGATACGGTTATACCAATGTATATGAGCTGCAAGATTATTTGATGGAATCTGATCCAAGAATTGAATTTGTGAAAGGGAAGTAAGAAGCTTCTAAGATAATTTGGGCGAAAAAAACGAGTTTCATTCGAAAGCCTTACTTTTACAAAAAATTAGTGAGCATGACGAACAATGATATTTTTAAGAAATTACGCGTAGCCTTAAAATTAACCAACACAGATATTGTAGCCATTTGTAAATTGGTAGATTTTAAAGTATCAGAAAGTGAGTTAGGCGCTTTTTTCAGAAGAGAAGATCACATAAAGTATAGAAACTGTGGAGATCAAATTTTACGTAATTTTTTAAATGGATTAGTGATTCACTTAAGAGGACCAATGCCTGACAAACGTAAGGATAGACCTGAGGAAAAAAAGCACGATTAATTCGATATTATATCCACATAAAGTGCCAAAAGATCTTTGTATTTCGTGGCGCTTTTAAGAATCCAATTTACTGTAATCATATCGCCATCTGTTAATTCTGTGCGTACTTCCGGTTGATTTTCGGCTGGAACTTCACAAAATTCGGTCGCATACATTTCTGAGCGCATTTGAATGCATTTTCCTTGATCAAAATAATAGGAAGTTAATGTACAGCCGTATTCAGCATCTTCTGCTCTTTCTGATTGAAAAATAAGATTTCCTAATTGATCAAAATAGTAGGTATAGTAAAATTGATAAGAGCCACTTATAAGTTGAAAGCTCACCTTACGTATCGTGTTAGAGGTTTGCATAGCTATACCATCAATTTCAGATTCCTCTCGAAATTGATCGAAGTAAATATCAATTTCATGATTTACGGGACCAATCGCAGGTAAGATTAGTGGACATGTTGTTGAGATATGCGGAATGATCTCTTCCATTTCTTCTGATATGGCTTGCTCAATTTCTGCGTCATACTTAGCAATATCGGCATCTATCGTTTCAATTTGGGCGAATGATGTAATCGTGAATAGGCAAAGAACAATTGATGTTAAAGCATTCATGCGGTATAGATTTTCTTATGAACATAGTGAATTGAAGAAAAAAATTCAGCAATTTGTCCAGAAATCAAATTTTCATTCGTCTTAATATTAAGTAGTTTTAATTAAATTGGCCTATTAAATCAAATCAAATGGAAGAATTGAAAATTGTAATTGCAACTGAGCTTAATATTGACCCTAAAACAGCTTATAATGCTTGGTTGGATAGTGAAGAACACGAGCAAATGACTGGGGGTGCAGCTAGTTTCACCAAGCAAGTTGGTGCTGAATTTACTGCTTGGGATGGTTATATTTTTGGTAAAATACTTGAGTTAACACCAGATATGCGTGTCTTACAAACTTGGCGAACGACTGAGTTTGACGAAAGCACTCCAGATTCAACAGTAGAGGTAACTTTTGCTCCATCAGAAAATGGAACCCTATTAACATTAACACATACAAACCTCGATTCTGAGGCTTCAGTTGAAAAATATCGCACAGGTTGGGAGCAACATTATATACAGCCTATGTTGGAACATTTTAATTCTTAATTTATTTAAAACGGATCTATTTATAATTCCCGTACTTATCATAAGGACTTTCAAATTGATTGGGATTGATAGAACCGAAAAAAATGTTTGAGATATTGTCACCAATTCGAATTCTAAAGGCTGTTTTAAATTCTCCATTAAATATTGGTGCATAAGACATTACTATTTCATTCGGTGGTAATTTAACGTGTGTTACGCCAGTTCCGCAACCAATTAATGGTTCTTGAATTGCGCGCCATTCGCCTCTTTCATTCATGGCTTCCATAATCGCAGGAATTTTATATCTGCTCGCAATAATAGCTGTGTCTAGGCTAATATTTGTTATGAAAACAGGATATTGTCGAAAGATGTCGTTAATAAATTGACTTGTATCAATTCTAATTTTGAGATCAAGTAATTCGGCTGGAATTAAATTTTTAGAGTAAGCACTCAAATGATACGCACGGTATTCCGCAGGTGGTAAATCCTCCCTTAAAGCATCTAGGTCAATCACATCATTGTAAAAATTAGCGGATAACAACCAATCAACTTTTATACTATCAATTGTAGGACCGATATACAACAGTTTGTAATAGGAGTTACTAAGATATTCTTCCTCTATTGGACCTTCGAGGCAATCACCAGTATTAATAACAACAGGAAAGCTTTCTATCTTGAGGCTTTCCTTTTTTTGCGGTTCCTGATTGCAAGACCAGATAAAACTGCCACTGATAATCAGTATTATTAAAACCTTTCTGATCTGCATTTTCTTTTCGTGTTCCACAAGTTTTTTTACAACAATTTAGTAGGTTGAGTTTAGTGCTATTATACTTGCTGTCCTAAAGTAGGATTTATTTTAGAGAGTCAATTGTTTTAGTACCAAGAGGATTCATACAAATTTTCCAGGATTTTAAAGCTTCCGGAATAATTCCTTTTGGAGTGCAATTTTTTTTCCAGCTCCAGTTTTTTGAAAAACGCATTCAATGTTTTGTCCAGATTTTTTTATCTCGTTCGTCTTTTATCCGAACAAGTTAAACTAATCTTAATTACAATGAAAAATCACGTACGTCAATCCATCCTTTTAGGAGTGTTCTTTTTGTTAGGACTTTTTACAAATTCTGCAAATGCTACTGAAACGCTAAACACGCAAAAGCTGTCATTTCAAACGTTGAAAATGAATCAATACAGTTGGAATAGCAATTTAAATCTATCACGCAATTATAATTTAAGACTGAGTTCACTAGACTTTTCACTAAGCCCGTATAAAAAAGAAGGCAAAACATATAAACGAAAAAGTCCTTTATTAGCAGCTGCGTTAAACTTCGTATTACCAGGTGCTGGTTATTTATATAATGGTCAGCAACATCCTTTATTAAGCGTAGGAATGATGGCTGGAGCTGTGGGCTTAACTTATGTTGAATTTAACATTAAAGAAAGTAGTCCAGATATGTATCCTATCATGTTCGGATCGGTATTGGTTTTAAATACGAGTATTTCCATTGACACCTTTATCAAAACAAAAAAGAAAAACGAATTACATAACCTTTAAATAATACTATTATGAAAACTAAAAATCCAATTATCGCAGCAGTGCTTAACTTCTTCTTTATGGGCTTAGGCTATGTTTATAGCGGCACAAAAGTAATGCTAGGAGTAGGATTCACTTTGGGTGCAATTGCCTTAACCTATGTTGAATTAAACTTACAAGAAATTGATACTACGTTATGGGGAATCATGTTTGTAGCAGTGTTTTTAGTCAACACATGTTTTGCTATAGATGCCTATCGCGAAACGAAGGCATTAGGTAAATAAAATTCCAATTCTTCTGATGATTCCAGTTGTTGAAAGGTCGGTTACGACTTTTTGGCAGCTGGAATTTTAATTTTAAACAACTAATAATAAGCAGTTTATAAATTAATACATAATTTTCTTATGTATTAATTTGGATATACATTAGATTCTTATGTATCTTTGTGTTATGTATTCATCAGAGCTAATAAAAGGAACCTTAAAAACCATTGTACTTAATTTACTAAAAGACAATGAAAGAATGTATGGTTATGAAATCACTCAAAAAGTGAAAGACTTAACTGACAGTAAGATTCAAATTACGGAAGGAGCATTGTATCCAACACTTCATGCACTCGAGAAGCAGGGAGATGTGACAGTTGAGAAAGTTTATATTGGGAAACGCGTTCGCAAATACTACATTCTTACAGATCAAGGAATCACAACAGTTACCGACCGGGTAAATGAGCTGTCAGACTTTATGAAAACCATGCGTTTTTTGTTGGATTTAGATTCGAACGTACAAAATGTATAAGATTTCTGAAAACGAAGTTGATTTTATTTTAGATGATATAACGAAAAGGGGCATTGTAACTGAAGACGTCAGAGACAATATCGTGGATCACGTCTGTTGTATTATTGAGAATGAATTGAAAATAGGAGAGGACTTTTTTAAGTTCTATGGGAATACTATTGCCCGATTTTTCCGCAAAGAATTGCGTGAAATTGAGGATGAAACGAGAGATTTATTAACATTTAAATATTATTACGCCATGAAACGGACATTAAAAATAACAGGACTATTGAGTGCGGCTTTAATCGTATTCGGCGGTCTATTCAAATTACAACACTGGCCTGGAGCTGGTGTATTATTGGTCTTAGGATTAATCCTATTTAGTTTGGTATTTGTACCCTTAAATATTATTCTAAAATACCAAGATGATAAAGAAAAGAAGAATCGAATCATCATGATTATTGGGTTTTTAACTACAATTATTGGAACGTTAGGTGTCTTATTTAAGGTGATGCATTGGCCAATGGCTGACATTTTATTTTACGGCAGTTTTATCACCTTTTTTGTGATTTTTATTCCAATTTATTTTTTCACCAAGTTTAAAAATCCGGACACTAAATTCAATGCTATAATTCATACCACGTTCATGATTGCCGGATGCGGGATGTTATTGATGTTGTTTAGTATGGGCGCCTCGCAAAATATTCACGATAGCGTGGTTTCTATGGATGATTTTCAGCATCAAAACGCCATTAATTTGGAGTCAAACAACGCTGTTTTGTACGAAGAAATGCCGGAATTAGATAAGGAAAATATCACTAAGTTACGCAACATAAGCGCCAAGTTATATTCGAAAATTGATGCAATTAAAATTAATTTGATTGCAAAATCTAATGGCGTTTCTAATGCCGTTGCAGCGAATTTAACAAATGCTCATTTAAATAATAAAATGGACGCTAATGTAGTTGAGCAACACTTTGCAAATGGTGTAGGTGAATTATCTTATGCAGCGTTTAATGATGCTGTTTCGGCTTACAATCAAAGCTTGCTGCTAATTAAAGGTGGCGCAAGTTTAATGCCAGTTCAGTTGGAGAACTTACAAATGACCCGTACGGTTATTACAGTTGTTTTGCATGAATTGGTTGACATTCAGGTGCAAATCCGATCGAACGAGAATAGTTATTTGAGTTTGAGAAAAGGAATGCTAGTGCATAGCTAGCTGAGATTTAAATAAAGATTGGTGTTGATTTTAATGCCAATCTTTATTTTTATATTGTCATGTAGTTGAGGTCGTACTAAATAGCACATAAAGGATCTGAATGCTCATCTCATGGTTTGTAGCCTATACGCTATATCTAAGAATTTGTCTGAGAAGCGAGGTTTACTTCCCCGTTCCTGATATTTTATCTTCAAAAATCAAACAAGTTTGTTTCAACTGCGATTAAGACAAGCATGAGGGTTGGAGGAGATTTTGGAATTAGCATCTCTTCATTCAATTTAAAAAGATGGTTGTTCTAGAATCATGCAAAAAACAAAGGCCTACAGTTTTATCATTCTTATATTTACTGCTTAAGATGATTTCAAAAAGAACGAAATACGGAATAAAGGCGCTTGCCTACATTGCAAGAATTGGCGATCTTAAGCCCATTCAAACACATGTTATTGCTGAAAGTGAAAACATTTCTTTAAAGTACTTAGAGAGTATTTTGATAGAATTAAGAAAAAATGGAATATTGGCTTCTAAAAAAGGCAAGGGTGGGGGTTATTATTTGCTAAAACCCGCGAACGAAACCAAAATGACTCATGTCATGCGCGTATTGGAAGGCCCTATTGCCATGGTACCTTGCGTAAGTCTCAATTATTATGAGAAATGTGATGACTGTCCAGATGAAACGTCTTGCAGTGTAAACAAACTTATGATTCAAGTGAGAGACAATATGCTCGCTATTTATAAAAACACTTACCTCTCTGATTTGATTTAACCGCGTTCACAAACAGGATACAACATCTTTCTTTCAGAGTTAATCTTCTTTTTATAATTACTGCTATTGTATGAAACCGGCTCCAACAGTACTGTTGGTATTGTTATCAATTAGAATGAATGATCCATTCGTGCGGTGATCTTGAAAACGATCTGAAAAAATGGGTCGATTCAACTTAAATGAAACAAGTGCAATATCATTGACTTCTAATTGGGCAGCATTTTTGTCAATACCTGAAAAATCAGGATTGATTTTATGCTCTATTTCCGTAACAATACCAAGTACTTTATTAATACCATGTTGGACTGTATACTTATTATTTGGTTTCAATGCAGTTGTGTCCATCCAGCACACTATTGCATTTAGTGATTTGCTAACTTTAGGGATAAAACCTGCTTTTACAATCATATCACCTCTGCTTATATTGACATCATCTTCAAGTGTGATTGTAACAGATGATCGTCGTGCTGCAGTGTCATACTTTTCATTGTAAAAATAGATTTCCTTAATTTTAGAAGTCGTTTTTGATGGTAAGACAACAATATCATCTCCAACATTTAAATCTCCTCCATAGACTTTTCCCGCGTATCCTCTAAAGTCATGAAAACCGTTTGTTTTTGGTCGAACAATAGCCTGAACAGGAAAACGTGGCGTACCCGTATTAAATACGTTTTTTTTGTCTAATTGTTCTAGGTGTCCCAGTACAGTTTCACCCCTATACCAAGGCATTTTGTCAGAGGCATTTACGACATTATCCCCTTTAAGCGCGCTGATCGGGATAAAGGAAATGTTTTGGTCACTATATTCCCTTTGCGCCATCAATGCTTCAAAATCTTTTTTAATTCCATTGAAAACTTCTTCTGAATAATCAACCAAGTCCATTTTATTAATGGCCACAATAACATCTTTAATTCGAAGTAAATTATTGATGAAGAAATGGCGATATGTTTGTTCGATTACCCCTTTTCTTGCATCAATGAGAATAATTGAAGCTTGCGAAGTAGAAGCTCCTGTAACCATATTTCGCGTATACTCAACATGACCAGGCGTATCTGCTACAATATAACTTTTGTTCGCTGTAGAAAAATATATATGGGCAACATCAATGGTAATACCTTGTTCTCTTTCGGCAACTAAACCATCTGTTGCTAGCGAGAAGTCTAAATAATCGTATCCTTTTTGTTTACTGGTTTTCGCTATAGCTTCTAACTTATCTGTTGTCAGTGATTTTGTATCGTATAAAATACGGCCAATAAGGGTACTCTTCCCATCATCTACGCTTCCTGCTGTTGCAATTTTTAAAACTTCCATTCTTTCGATACCCCAGCTATGCGGGGGATTTTTTTGCTTAAATAGTATTGATTATCTTTATTTCTGATTGGCTAGAAATAGCCTTGCTGTTTCCTTTTTTCCATGGCGGAATCCGATCGCTTATCGTCGATTCTTGCACCGCGTTCGGAGATAGAAGAATCTCTAATTTCTTGCACAACTGATTCAAGATCTGCTGCGTCAGACAAGACTGCCGCAGTGCAACTCATATCTCCAACAGTTCTAAATCTTACTGTAAGCTCTTGGCAAACTTCGTCTTCCTCACGATAAACCACGTCATCATCAAAAGACCAAATCATTCCATCTCGTAAGAAGACCTTTCTTTGGTGTGCAAAATAAATCGAGGGAATTTCAAAAGCTTCTTTGGCTATGTAAGACCAAACGTCAAGTTCAGTCCAATTTGAAATCGGAAAAACACGCACATTTTGTCCCAAGTCAATTTGCCCATTGAGCATGTCGAATAACTCTGGTCGTTGATTTTTCTCATCCCATTGGCCAAAATCATCACGAACGGAAAAAATGCGCTCTTTTGCCCTAGCTTTTTCTTCATCTCTTCTTGCGCCTCCAATACAAGCGTCAAATTTGAATTCTTCAATCGCATCTAACAAAGTTGATGTTTGCAACATATTCCTGCTAGCATACTTTCCTGTTTCTTCTACCACTTTACCTTCATCTATCGATTCTTGTACGTTTCTAATAATCAACTCTAGCCCCAGTTCTTTAACTAATCGATCTCTAAACTCAATTGTTTCAGGGAAATTATGCCCAGTATCAATATGCATTAATGGAAACGGAATTTTAGCAGGATAAAAGGCTTTTTGTGCCAGTCGTACAAGTGTAATCGAATCTTTACCACCAGAAAAAAGTAATACAGGCCTTTCAAATTGGGCTGCCACTTCTCTTAAAATATAAATCGCTTCATTTTCCAATGAATTTATAATTGCTGTTGATTTCATAATTTTAATTTATGTGTGTAATCCACACTCTCTATTTTCCAACTGCTTTGTCGGATCAAAATACTTATGTTCATTTGGTAAATTGTGCTTTGCCAAATAAGTGTCTAAATCTTCATCTGACCAATAATAAAAGGGACTGACTTTGAGCAATCCTTTAGCGTCTTGAGAAAAAATATCGAGTGAATTTCGCAATGCAGTCTGACCTTTGCGTAAGTTGGTAAACCATACATCCGGTTCATGTTCGTACATAGCGCGTTTAAACGGTTCCAATTTAACTTGCGCTGTAAAAAGGGCATGTTTTGGATCGTCTATACTCGGGATTCCTAAAACAACATCTCTGTGTGCAACAGTTTGCTTTGGAACATAGCATTGAATATTTAAATTCAATAAGGTTATTAAATCTTCTGCATGTTGATAGGTGTTGGGTGTGTTATAACCCGTGTCACACCAAATAACTTTGAGTGATTTGTCTATTGCCGTAACCGCGTTTAAAATGGCCACTTCGTAAGGACGGAAATTCGTTGTGAGGACAGGTTTTTTTGCAAACTCCAAAGCGAATTTGATAATCGCTTCAGGCGATTTATTCTTGAATTCACTATTCCACTTTATTAAATCTATTTTACTCATTTACCCCAGTTTATTTGATTCCATATGCGCTCATGAAAAAAGTAGAGCATCATTTTTGTGATCAATTCAATTCCGCCAATTGAGAGCGCTACTTCAAGTGTACCGGTTAAAAAGTAGGAAATTAGGATCGTGTCAATGGTTCCGATAGCTCTCCAACTAAGTGTCTTAACAAGACTTCTCTTCCACTTGTCAGCCTTTGAATTAGCTTTTATTTCCCTACTTCTGGCGTCAATAATTGAGTCAATTAACATATTTGTTTGGTTTAATTTATTGATAAACCTTCTTAACCTATCGAACTAGTAGGTTAATAGATCGCAAATGTATGTTTTTTTTAATACAAACTACCTATGATCAATTTTTTTTTCAAAAGTATTTGGGCTTATTTAAGACCTTGAACTTCTTACATGAAATAATAGCGGTTAAATAGATAGCGCAGATTATCCTTGTTTTTTCTGAGTGCGAGAACCGATTTTATTTAGCCAAAGCTTTCAATTCAAATGTTGTTTTTAACTTTTTCTCATTTTATTTTCCAAGACATATTTAAACACCGATCTTTATTTTTAAATTGTAGTATAATTGTGCTACATGGATCAAATTGTATCAAAAACTTCTGGTAAAATCAAAGCCTTAATAATTTTCATGTTTTTCTTGGGAACAGCTTTGTTAATTATGAATTTTGTGCGAGGTGATAACACGCCCGTTTGGGTCATGTGCATTTTCTGGGGAATGGGTCTCTTATTTTCTTTGACACTTAAAACCGTGACCTATGAAAAGCATGCAATTACCACATTGTTTTGGATCACTCGAAAAGAAAGAAAACTGGATACATTAAATATTGTAAGTCTTCAAATAAAGTTGAATGACAGAACTACTGCGAACGATATTGGGATTGCAAAACGAACTCGAGTAATTGTGATTAAAGACGCTCAAGGCAAATTGTTGCATATGGTTGATGAGTATCTTCAAGAACATTTTGATCAAATTTTAGACTTGTTACAAGCGGGGTTCGAAGATAAATGGCTGGAAGTGGATTTGAGTTAACACACTAAACTTAAACTGCTACGCACACCTTGCGCATACCAGTTTATACAACCGCCAATTCCCCCACGCCAGATTACGTGGAGGATTCAATTTTAAATTAATTTTCAAGAAATAGTTTACTCACTTCAGCTGTATTCAAGGCCCATTTTGTATCATAAACCTCATCCGCATTTTGCGAATCAGCAACAATTTGTAAGTCTTGAACTTCAGCTTTCAATCTCAACAAATCACCAATTTTTAGTTTTGCGTCGAGTTTATTGATTAAGCCATTAATGGAATTGATATCGAGATTCTGTACAATTTGACCTGCGAAACACATTTCAAGCCAAATGATTTCTCTCTTCTCAACATCTAACACACCAAAAACCATCCCTTTTGACAAAGATTGCTTGATTCTGATTTGGTGTTGAACAGCAGTAGGATCATAAGCAACTCCGCTAGAAGAAACTCTCATTGGTGAATTACTATTCATCCAACCTACAACCATGTTTGGTGATAAACTTCCATTTGTATAGGCATTACACGTAAAACTCACAAACTTCGCTCTCAAACGGTTCAATTCATTTAGATTGATATCAATGTATTCTGCCGTCCCTACCTTATTAGGGACTCGTTGAATATCGCCACTATGCTTGCATCCTGGAATCACTAATTGTGAATAAGAACAAAATTCGCTTTTATCTTCATACGCGACTTTGCAACTCAAATCCATATCTAAATGTTGCGCAGCAAGGCCTTCACCCCATTGCAAGAATAATCTCACAGTGTTTCCAAGTACTTTGAACCTAGTTCCAACCAACGCTCCTGGCATGTCTTGTAAGTGCTCACTTCTATCCCCAATTGCAATTGGAATATTATAAAGCGATTCATCAATAAACATGGTTTTATTTGAGTTCTGCGTGTTTTTTAAGTTACGCATGATTACCTCTAAACTCAACCCTTGTACCAACAATTGCATTCTTTTCAAGTCCTTATCAGCATACAATTGAAGTAATTTATTTGCTGGAATTTTCTTACTCACTCCACCCAAAGGTTTCACCGTTCTTGATGCTGTCTTGTCAAAATAAACTTCTGCGTACATGTTTAACGTAAAAATCAATCTTGAAGGAACCTTGTCCATCACTTCTTTAAAGTGTTTTATTGAAATGTCTGGACCAAACCACAACATGGAAGAAAACAATGATCTAGCAAATAATCCTGGTCTTTGCTTTAATAATGCAAATGTACCTTCAACGTCAGACTTAGTTTTATGTTCATTTACTTTTCCTTGCCAAACCTCATACTTCTCATTGTAGAATACATCTAACATTTCAGCTAAGTTTTCAAAGCCTTTTTTCTTACTATACTCTGCTAGCCTCAAAGCTCTAATCACTCTCACCCAAACACCTCTTTTTGGATGCATTATTTCACATTTTTCCGCACTAGATAAAGTCAAGTTATTCAACCATGATGCATATTGTTTACACTCTGTTCTGTTGAATTTCAGCTTTAAATCATTCACGGCTTTAATACTCGCATTGTCTCCATTGTCCATTTTAAAATGAAGGTTTCTTGCGTTATTTTCAAGACGCATAGCAATGGTTTTTGGGCTAATAATTTGCAAAAACCCCGTGTGTTTATACCATAAATATCTTAAGATATCATTCGGTGTTTTGAAAAATTGATTTGCCTGTTCAGCTTTACCTGTCTCTACAAAGGCATCAATTAACACAACCACAGTTTCTTTCATTTTGATTTCAATACTAGCTGGAATGCCATATTCCGCAATTAAGATTTTTAAATTATCCACTTGTGTTGCATCCAAAGCAACTGGAGACTCTAGTAAAGGAGTCATGAGGTTTTTCAAGTCATCTTCTGTCCATAATTCAAGAACCTTTAATTTATTCGCGCCTGAGGTGTATTCTATTTTATCAAATTCAAATGGGGTACCGCAAAATGGGCATCCGTTGTATCTTTCAATAGGAAATGTATTTGCAGGAATTATATGACCACAAGGAAGATTTGTTCCTTTAGTGCTTTGAAAAATGTTTGCAAACCAAGTAATGATATGATCCTTAACAGATTCGTCCGTTGGCACATTCCATTGTTTAACCAAAGGTGTCCAGTTTTTATTTACGCCAGATACACCCTTTAATATTGCAAACAATTCCAGTTTGGAGATTGGTGAAATACAATTTACTTTATTCAGTAATTCTTCTGAAAAAGTGTAGCCCAATTTAGCACAGTTCGCTAAAAGTACGGATGTGGTTTCATTGATGTTTTTATCGCTATTGATGATCCATTTAGAAGGAATGACAATTGCATTTTTTCTAAGGGATACTTTTAATAATTCGCTTTTCATAATATTCATTTTTTTTAATTAAACAATCAGGTAATTTTGTTTCTAAATCATTGTCTAAAAATGGAGGGTTACCCCAGAAGTAAGAAACAATTGACCTGCAGTTATTTGGGTAATTCATGATCTAAATTCAACCAGTCACCCCCCGCCAGTGGCGAGGACCAGGATTCGAACCTGGACTTGGAAGTAAGATCATGTTGACCCAATTTTTTTAAGGTAATTAGTCAACTCTCAAAGACGGATTCGAACCGTAAGTGCCAATCAGTAGTAAGTTAACTTTGACCTAAATAGTAATGTGAGGCAGGTGGGATTCGAACCCACGACCTGGGCATTAGAAGTGCTGAAGTAAGCTTTTATTGACCATAAGTAATTCTAAAGCAATTTTGGAGTTGAACCAAAATCCATAAGGATTTACCATTGGAGTATGCTTAAGTTGACCTTTCAAATTCGTTTCACCGCGCCTTTGATGTTATTAGGTAGTTTAAAAGCTAACCTGCTCTACCAGCTGAGCTACTGCCTCAATGTTGCAGGTAATTGAATGAGTCTGTTTTTTCGGAAAAGTTGAAGTAACTTATTCTTGACCTGCTAATACTTAGTGCCTGTTCAGAGATACAGCAAAATCAAACTATTCGATTTCTGAAAATCTGTCTATTACCGACTAGACACTATTTAAAAGAACGTTTTTGCCTTTCGACACACCAAAGATTAACAACTACTACGCAATTATCTTGCGTAGATGAAAAATCTTCTGTTTTATTGTAGGAATAGAAAGTCCCGATTGCTATCGAGACGAACTCTCATCTCATGGTTCGTAGCCACGTGTTTTATCCATTAAACTATATTCCTATTTACTGTGGAACAGATAGGTATCGAACCTATATCTCCGGATTTTCAGTCCGGCGCATTGACCATCTTTGCTACTATTCCAATTGGGTGTTTTCGGGATTCGAACCCGGTTTTCTTAATTCACAGCTAAGTATTCTACCTAATAAACTGAAAACACCTTTTCAAATAACATTGCAGAGAAAGTGTTTCAATGCAATGCTATTTTTTGTACGGAGAGAGAGACTCGAACTCTCAAAATCCTGATTCTAAGTCAGGCGCGTCTGCCTATTCCGCCATCCCCGCATTTACTGTTGCCCTAATGGATCGAAGCTATAACCAAAGGCTCAAAACCTTGTGTGTTTGCTTTGCACTATAGGGCAATTTGTCTGAGAAGCAGGATTCGAACCTACAACCTCCTGCTTCCAAAGCAGGTAAACAACCGTCGTTATCTTCCCAGAAATTTGACACTGAACTCTAACCTCTACTTAAGAGACAGTTAAACAAAGCATAGTGCTCAGTGTCTTAGTGGAAGTGGTAGGGCTCGAACCTACATGCTCCGAAGAGACCAGATTTACAGTCTGGCGAGCCAACCAATTGCTCAACACTTCCATTATTTAGTTTTACAGGATTACTTCGTGGACCTGTAAAACTCAACTTGAACCAATTTCAAGCAAACTTGAATTGGTTACTTCGTCGGGTAAGCAGGATTGACTTCGTCTTTCCTGCTGCCGCTTAGCTCGAACCAATTTCAAGCAAACTTGAATTGGTTACTTCGTCGGGTAAGCAGGATTGACTTCGTCTTTCCTGCTGCCGCTTAGCTCGAACCAATTTCAAGCAAACTTGAATTGGTTACTTCGTCGGGTAGGCAGGATTGACTTCGTCTTTCCTGCTGCCGCTTAGCTCGAACCAATTTCAAGCAAACTTGAATTGGTTACTTCGTCGGGTAGGCAGGATTCGAACCTGCGTGCTCCTCACTCCAAATGAGGCGAGATAGACCTGACTCCTCTACTACCCGATATTTATTTTAATCTTTGAGACAAGAATGAGAGTCGAACTCATAAAAAACGGGTTTGCAAGCCGTTGCCTTAACCATTCAGCCATCTTGTCTTTTTTGCGGAGAGCAAAGGAATCGAACCTTCATCACCCTTGGAGTGAACTCACTTAGCAAATGAGCATAACAAACCAATATTTAACTACTCTCCATTTTTATTAAGCTCACTCCCGATCGTTATCGGGATCCACCCACACGAGTCATTAGCTCCGAACAGTTTTATTCACTTCCTTAATTTTTTGGTGTTCATCAATTCGCCAAAAGCTCGGGTCAAGACTGTGTCTACCGCCAATTGGCTTGCCTTTCCAAATTTTTTGGCATAAAAAAAGCATCCTTTGAGAAGATGCTAATTACTATTTCATATGTATAGATTACCTATTCAATGAAAACATCTTCTAAATTTTTTATGCTGAAACGCGAACTATAAAGTTGTTGCACAGGATAACAGGGGTTAAGCCGATAACTTAGTTGTATATGTCGTTGTATTTTAATCATTTTAATAGTTCGTTATTTGAACGGCACAAAGGTTAGAATCATTTTTCAATTCTCCAAACATTTTATTAATTTAATTTGTTGGTAATCAGTAAGTTGCAGACATTCTTGGGCAGTTTTTTTCTAGCTCGCTATGTAGCAAGTATTCTCCATTTTTTTCAATCGACTGTCTCCCAATTGTTTAATGTTCATTCTCCTTTTTTATGTCCGCTTTCTAGTTGTTCATATTATTTTAAAATAAATTCAAAAAAAATGCGTCTCTTGGCTTAACCGAGAGACGCATTATCTATAAAAATCTAATTTGTTTATTTAATTCACAAAAATTCAAATACAGAAAACCCATCTTTCGGCTCTAACGAGCGATAGTAAAAACTACAATATTGCAGCATGGGTTCTAGGATTCTATGTTCTTTTCTAATTTTCATTTTTCAATCTGATTTATCAGACGGTATTAATATTAATGAAGTTGCTTCGCTTAGAAGATACCCCCGCGCCAGATTGCGCGAAGGGTCTTATTTTGCTGAATGTAACGTCTTACTCTTATAATTTGGCAGGAGCCTTTGTTTCAGCCGCTGCTTTCGCTTTTAATTTATTTCTTCTTTTGACTTTCCAAGGCGCATTTTTATGCCAATCTCCCGCCATGATTGAACCATATGGCATAACTTCATCTATCACCTCTCCTAATCCAAACTCTCCCATTTGAGATCTCACAGATGCCGCGTTCTTATAAGCCGAAGGCAATTCAGTGATATCAATCTCATTTGAGAAAAACCTTACATCTAAACCTTTCGTTTCTTCAGCAAACACTTCGTCAACGGGAGTATCTCCTTTTGTTTTTTTATGTGCCGTTCTGCTCATGTTTCTTCCTGCCCCGTGTGGTGCAAAACCTAAGTTCGATTGCGTGGTTTTTCCTTCAACAATTAAAACAGGTTCTGCCATGTTTAAAGGTATCAATCTCGGTCCTGTGATATCGGGCATGAACTTTTTATCTAATGGCGTAGCTCCTTTCGCATGGTAAAATAAATCACCATCCTTAAACACAAAGTTGTGCTCATTCCAGAATCTATTTTCAATTGTTGCTCCTACTTTTTCAGCAGTTGCATCATGAATACATTCGTGATTCTTTTTTGTCCATGCTCTGATTACTTGTAAGGCTTCCCAGTAGGCTTTTCCTTCTTCTGTTTCATAAGGAATCCAAGCGTTTTGCTTCAATGTTTTTTCAGAAATATCTTTTCTAAAGCTTTCAGCTACTTTCATTCCTTTATCAAATAATCGTGCTCCAACTCCTCTTGATCCGTGGTGCGTAACCATCATTGTATTACCCGTTTTTTTGGATTTTCCAATGAACAAAAAGTGGTTTCCATCTCCTTGTGTACCTAAGTGTTTTCTTGCGGTAGAAATCATTTGCTGATCTCTCAAAAAGATGTTTCCTTCAAATTGCGCTAAAAGAGCTTCTGGAAATCTATATTGATCATTTCTTTCCCTTCCTCCACCACCAAAGTGAGTTGAAGCATGCGCAGCATCCATTACTGTTTTAGGATCAGCTTTACCGAAATCGGATAACATCACTGAACAACAAATATCTGCTGAATGCATTCCTGGATGAATAGCGTTTTTTGTGACGACCACCCCGCCTACCGGAATTGTTCCGATTGGGCCTGTTGGACATGCATCTGGCATTACAGAACCGCCAACAACAGTTGGTGTTCTTAATACTGCCTTCATTGTTGCGACTACTGCATTTACATTTATTTCCTCTAATTCATTCTCGGCTTTTATATTAATTTGAAGTGGTATTGCCACTTCATGTAAATCGATCATTGGTGCTAATCTGAATTGTTCAAGATAAGTCAACATCTCTCCTCCCTCTAATTTGTTTTCATTTACATAATTGATGGCTTCTTTAAACCATTTTCTTGGCTCAAATCCTAATTCAATTAATGTGTTTCCGTTAATTATCTCAAACGTTTTCATAATACTGTGTTTTAATTACAGAACAAATATTCAAGACAAGTGCGCAATAGTTTTGCGTAGTAAAATAAAATGTTTATATTTCTGCATATGGCTCAAAATAAAAATGCTTTAATTCGATACAAGACAATTGATAAATGTTTACAGAATCACTACCGTCAATGGACCTTGGATGATTTAATCGCCGCTTGTTCAGAAGCGCTTTACGAATATGAAGGTAAGGATTCAAATGTTTCCAAACGAACCGTGCAATTGGATATTCAATTAATGCGATCAGATAAATTAGGATATAATGCCCCAATTGAAGTGTATGATAAAAAGTATTATCGGTACGAGGAGGATGATTTTTCAATTACCAATATCCCGATCACGGAAAATGACATGAATGTTTTATCTGAAACGGTTGAAATGTTGAAACAGTTTAAAGATTTCTCTTTGTTTTCTGAGATTGGTGGCATTATCCAACGATTAGAAGACAAGGTGTATACTGAAAAAACAAATCATCCATCAATCATTCATTTAGACAAAAATGAGAAGTTAAAAGGTTTGGAACATTTAGATGTGCTCTATCAAACGATTCTTAAAAAAATCTGTGTTGATATTTCTTATAAATCGTTCAGAGCTCGAAATGCATCAATTATCCAGATTCACCCTTTTATTTTGAAAGAATATAATAATCGCTGGTTTTTGGTGGGAAAGAATCATGTTTCACGAAAGTTAATGACATTGGCCCTAGATAGGATTAATTCCATTGAATATAATTTAGCTCTTGATTATAGTTCAGACAATTTTAATGGGGATGACTATTATAAACACACAATTGGTGTAACTGTTTTACCAGAAGATCATATTGAGGAAGTCATATTTAAAGTTAATAGAGAGAATGCACCTTATGTCATGACTAAACCGTTTCATCATTCTCAAGAGATTGTAAAAAAAGAGTTAGAGGGCGTTACGTTTAAAATCAGCGTGCATCACAATTATGAGTTGGAGCGCCTTTTATTAGGTTTTGGTTCTTCCTTAGAAGTAATTTCGCCTGTACATTTGCGCGGACGAATCAAACGGAATTTAAATAAGGCAACTAAAAATTATGTCTAAAATTGGAGTGATTTTTTATGAAGTTTGAGCTTTATAATAAGGAGTAATAATTTCTAAATCAATTATCTCTTCAATCTTTTTCAAACCTCTTTAATTGGAAATTCGTATACCATCTTCACTTGCAATTCCTAACCTATCGGAATTTCAATTTTCCAAATATGAGGGGCCAGTAAATTTATTAGGAATCAAACCAACCGTTTACGTCAAAAATACGTTTATATTGTATAATTCAAACCTATGAAAGTTGCAACCCTATTACTCTTTGGGCTAATTCTCGCGTCATTTGCTTATTCCCAAGAGATTTGCGACAATGCGTTAGATGATGATGGTGATGGTCTCATTGATCTTAATGATGATGATTGTGACTGTGACGAAATCATAGTGCCAGACTGGAGTTCTAATCTAGTTCCTAACCATTCTTTTGAAGAAATGTCATGTTGTCCAAGCGGGGTTAGTGATACAGATTGCCTTGACGATTGGGATAACATTGGAAGTGGCACGAGTGATTATCTAAACCACTGCGATTATTGGACACTAGGAGTTGGTCCAGATTACCCCCTCCCTTCTCCTGGAGAAGGATATGCAGGATTTTGGCCTGGAGAAGCAATTGGATGTTGTCCAATATCTCCATTATTAGCTGGCGAGACTTATTTCTTTTCCGCTCAAGTTTCACTTGAGTCTTTTTGGCCTGGAGATCCAGAAATGAGCCTTTCAATTTTTGGCGGATTAGATTGTGGCCCTGCTTACTTTGACAACTTTATGGGAGCTTGTGCATCAACACCCTATTGGAAACACATAGCAACTGAAACGCAAATATTGTTGTTGGATGACTCTTGGGCAGAAATCACTTTTAGTATTACTCCAGCTGAAGACGTGTATTCACTATCCTTTACGCCTTGTTTAAGTATGGGCTATTTTTACATAGACGATATTTTTATTGGCGATAGCACAACTGCTGGTTCATCAAATATTACGCAAACGGGTAGTTATTGTGATGGTGATCTGGAACTAAATGTAACAGTTGATTCTGTAGGAGGTAGTTGGCAATGGTATTTAGATGGTATAGCACTTCTTGGCGAAACGACGTCAACTCTTGATGCTATGTTATATGGCTTGGGCGATTATTCTGCCGTTTACGCGTTAGAAGGGAGTTGCATCCGTTCAGATTATACCGCTGAAGATTTGTACGCTATGGATGCGAATTTTGAATTTACAAATATTTGTCTGGGTGTAGAAACTGATTTTACCAATACTTCTGTTTATGATGGGCCAGATACACCTGAATGGGAATGGAGTTTTGGTGATGGAGAAAGTTCTACTGATGAAAGCCCAAGTCATACTTATGTGACATCCGGAACTTTTATAGTCGAATTAATTGGGGTAATTGAAAGTGGTTGTAATGATACGATAGCGTTCGAAATTATTGTTGAAGCTGTGCCAACTACAAATTTTGAATTCGTTATTGGAGGGGTTTCCTCTGCAGATGGTTCCACAGGAGGTTGTGTCGCTTCAACTGTGCAGTTCAATGACCTATCAACAATTGCTGACCCAGGAGTCATAACCAATTGGAGTTGGGATTTTGGTGATGGTGGATCTTCTGATGAAGAAAGCCCCGAATATATTTATGATACTCCTGGAACCTATACCGTAATACTCACTGTTGAAACAGAAAATGGCTGTACTTCCACTATTTCACACGACATTATTATGACAGAAAATCTATCGCTTGATATTATTTTCAATGAACCTACATGTTTTGGTTTTTCAGATGGTTCAATCACCATAAATATAACAGGCGGATCTGATGACCTCACTTTTGAAATAAGTAATGACCTTGGTGAATTGATGAATGAGGATAATAGCAATACGGCCAATACATTGTTTTCAGGAAACTATAACATTACCGTAACTGACGGTACAGAATGCTCAGTAGAAGCAACAATTTTCCTTGATCAGCCCGAAGAAATGGATGCCGACTTAGTGATTAATGACGTGCTTTGCTATGGTGATGCAACAGGTTGGGTAAAAGTGGATACAGTTTACAATGCAAACGGACTATATGATCAAATCAGTTATTTATGGGCACCAAATCCTACAGGTATAAATGGACTTGGCGCAGATTCTATTTGGACCTTAACTGCTGGTGATTATACCTTAACACTGAATGATGAAAACGGTTGTTCAGAAGTCATTGATTTTACCATTAATGAACCTGATTCAATGCATTTATCGGAATTTGGATTTGAGTATGCGCATTGCCGCGTGTTTGGTTACCAATCAGGTAATGGAGTTGTGTATGGAGCATCCACTGGCGGAACACCTGATTATGATTATTTATGGACCAATTTAGACAATGGTGAAACAGAAGATAACACCACTTGGGGAGGACTCAATCCAGGTAATTATGAATTAGCCGTAACCGATAATAATGGTTGTGTCTTAACCAAATCAATCTTTCTTGATTCATTAAGCCCTAAGGCAAGTTTTAATGTGATTTCTGATCAACTCAATGTGGATTGCCAGGGAACAGCTGCTGTCATTGTTGAATTTGAAAACGCCTCTGAAAATTTCTACAATTTGAATGATCCGTTTGGAGATAGTACGTTCTTTTGGAATTTGGATAACCCCAATACCAGCTGGGAATTAACTCATGATTATCTATTTAGACCTGACACCGTTTACAGTCCTAAAAATGATTCCTACCAGGTCGAAGTTTGCTTAGTGGCCATCAATAAAAATGGCTGTTCAGATACGGCTTGCAAAGTCATCACGATTTATGCACCTATTGAATTTGAGGCTGTGAACATCTTTACACCAAATGGTGATGGCAATAATGATGTCTTCACTTTCGAATTCAAATCAGCCTCTATTTCCGAGTTCAATTGTTTCATTGTTAACCGTTGGGGTGTTGTTGTACATGAACTCAATAGCATCACAGATGGTTGGGACGGAACAGACCAAAATGGCGATCCTTGCAAAGACGGGGTTTACTATTACCAATATCAAGCACTAACGGATAATAACACACGACTCATTGGGCAGGGCAATATTCAATTGGTGAACGGGAATTAATAAAGTGAACGCGACTGGGAGCGTTTGGTTGAGCTTTTACGTTAAGGAGTCCAATCTGGGTAATCCAATCGAATTATCTCTGCGGCTTCAGTCATTTTATTTTTTGGATATTGGTCTTCGGGCTTAAAAGCGAGTGCACGTTGATAATAGGAATGTGCATCTAGGTAATGATTCGTGTTAAAAAGTTCATCCGCTTTGGCAATTACTTTCTGATATTGCCAATCCAATTCTAACTTTGCCATCTCCTGTTGACTGACTTCATCAACAAATAATTCACATTTAACAAGTTGATTTTTTGCATAATCATCTAGCGGATTTAGATCGTTTGCTTTTTGATACCAAAACTTAGCTACGCCATATTTTTTTTGTGCAAAGCCGCCATCTGCGTCTAAAATATAAGTGTCATAATCACTGTTCATTTCAGCATAATGCGTTTTTATTGAATCGGGTAATTCTATTGTAACCAAAACGGATGATTTCCAGATTTCCGTCATTTCCTCATTTATGGTTTCATCCGTAAACGTGAGGATGGCTGACAAATCATAGCCGTTATGCAATCTTGAGTAGAACGTCTGCTTTACTTTCTTTCCACTTCGATTTGCCGATAAGTCTGCGGTATAGGTCCTAAATTCTAAGCCGCTAATTTCTGCAATTGATACTGGGCTTATTTTAGGAGAAACTCCTTGTGATTCATATGTGGCAACCAATATGTCTTGCGTGTATTGATTTGTTAATTCCCATTCGCCTAGGTATTCTTCAAAAAAGGGCTCGGCATATATATTTAAAAAATTGGACTCATCTTTTTGAATATTCAACAAATTAAGAAATCCTGACATGTCAACTTCTATATCTACTGCCTCTACAATTGCATCCACACCTCTTTGGTCAGATTCTTTTGTCTCGTCTTCACTTATGATCTCCCAACCTGCAGGGACTTCAATTTTCCAACCGACCTCTTTATTTTCTAACGTTAAAGGTTCAGTTAATGCGTTTGGATTAGTTTCTGGACGTGGTTGACAGCCAAATATTATGGCACAAATTAGGGTGATTGTGATAGTGATTTTCATTTTATGATTTTCAATCGACTAAATTCATTTTTTTTAAAAGACTAACGATTCCTTTTCCCTTTTCCTGAACCTTTGCGTTTCTTCTTTTTATCCGCTTCGTCTTTTTGAATCAACGCTTTCCAGTTATTAGTACCATCATCTGAAAACATAATTGTTTCCGCTACCTCTTTTCTGTTCGTTTCTAAAACGTCAATTGGTACGGTGATATAATCCTCAATTCCTTTGAGTAATTCGCGTTCACCCTCACTACAAAATGAAAGTGCTTGGCCTTTATTTTTTCCACGGCCAGTTCGTCCAACACGGTGCACATAATTTTCTGCAACATCTGGCATGTCATAATTAATGACATAATCTACATTCGGAATGTCAATTCCTCTAGCACTAACGTCTGTTGCAATTAAAATACGTGTTTCATTTGCCTTAAAGTCATTCAATACTTTTTGACGTTCTTTTTGATCCTTATCTCCATGAATGGCTTCTGTTTCAATGCCGACTCTTTCCATTGCTGACTTCACGCGTTCTGCACGTACTTTGGTCCGCACAAATATCATAAACTTGGTCTCTTCTTTTTCTTTTAAAATCCGTTCTAGAAAAAAACGTTTATCATCCATTTCAACAAAAGTAATGGCATGCGTCACATTTTTAGAAACAGGATCTTTAGGCGAAATTTGAATTCTAATGGCCTTGCTATTCACTAATGAGTAGGCTAATTTCTTTATTTTTTGATCAATTGTGGCCGAAAAGAACAAAGTTTGGCGTCTTTTTGGTAAAAAACGGATCAAATCTTCAATATCTTTATAAAAACCTAAATTCAACATTTGATCGGCTTCATCTAAAATTAGAGTTTCAATTTTATCTAATTTAATAAAGCCTTGACTCACTAAATCAAACATCCGACCAGGGGTTGTGACTAAAATATCTACTCCAGCAACTAACCGTTCAATTTGAGAATCTTGTTCAACACCACCATAAACAGGCATTGTTTTTACTTTCGTTCTACGCGCAATTTGGTTAAAAACGTCTGCTATTTGCGTGCATAATTCACGCGTAGGCACCATTACAATGCACTTAATACCATCTTTACCCGGGGTTTTTCTGTTGAATTGAATTTTATCAATAATTGGAATTGCAAACGCAGCGGTTTTACCCGTTCCAGTTTGCGCAATGGCCAACAAATCTTCTCCTTTTTGAATGTTTGGAATGCATTTGAATTGGATGTCTGTTGGGCGTTTAAAACCCATTTCTTCCAAATTACTCTTCAATTCCCGTGAAATTCGATACTCGCTAAATCGCATGGCACAAAGATACGAGCAATTTTCAAATGGACATTGCAGTGAAAGACTTAACGCGCATGGAATTTAAAAATAACAAAAATCCAATTTATTCATTATACAAAAATTGAGACAGTTTCCGATAATTAAGATCAAACCATAATCCAAATGGCACTTCGTTTTGATTGAGGAGGTAAATTTGACTACAACTAAAACATATTTTAGCGAGTCCTACAATTTTATCGTTGTTTTTAAAGACTAATATATCCCGATACAAGGGCATACACATGTCTATAGATTTATCGTTGGAGTTAGTAGGGCAAAACATTGATTTAATAGCAATATGGTGAGGTTTCTCAATTAAATTTAAAACATAATTATATTTTGGAAGGTCATTAAAAAAGAGCGAATCAGTTAAAGATTTAGGATAGCTATCGGATAAAATTAGGTCCAATTTTTGACGATCAGGGAAAGTATCATTGAGGTCATTTTCATTTTTTAGGTAGGCCGGACCTGCATCATATTGTTCGTCAATATCTGTATGATAATACATTACTTCATCAAAGTCAAAACAAAAATCTTGTTTTTGCTTCATATCATGAATAGCACTAACGTTCAAAAAACCGACAAGAATTAAGCAGAAAATTGCTCTCATAAGTTTAAAAATAACAAAAATGCAACATTTATTACGTCGATTGAATGGCATTTCACCTTAACTTTGCACTATGGAAGGTGAAATTGTAAATAAGGTTGCCAATTCAGGGATTGAGCAAATTGACCTGATTGACTTTGTGAATAAAGGGGAGTTGGTAGGAATAGATTTAAAGGATTTATTGTGGAACGAATTGGTGTTGCGCGAAAAAGAATTTAGAGTCTGGGTAAAGGAGCATGATTGGACAATCTACGCAGAAAAGCATGTTTATATTTACTGCTCGAATGATGCAATTGTTCCAGCTTGGGCGTATATGTTATTGGTATCAAATTTACAAAACGCTATATCTATTGTTTACGGCAATCAATCTCAAGCAAAAGAAGATTTGTTTTTTGAAAATCTTAACAATTGGGATATTAGTGAATTGGAAGATAAACGCGTAATGGTTAAAGGTTGTTCAGATATCCCGAATCCCAATAAAGCCTATGTTGTTTTGACTAAGCGACTTGTACCAATTGTAAAGAACTTAATGTTTGGTGAGCCATGCTCTGCTGTTCCAGTTTATAAAAAGAAGAAAAAGTAAAGATTTTGAAGTCCAAATGCATGCTATTATTGCGCTTTGAAAAAGGCAACTGCATGTTTTACGGAATCATCAATTGAAATAAATTCATGCCCAATTGCCGCCTTAATTTTTTCGTTAGAGTATTTGCTCGTCATCATTGAACTTTTAGCAGTTTCTTTTGTGATGTTTTGCTTTTTACCAAATAAATAGGCCAAAACACCTTCAATTCGCCAAACAATTCCAGTCATCCATTTTTTTACGAGAATCTTTGGTGGTTTTACTTCAAACTCGGTTGCTATTTTTTCGAACAAGTCCTTAAATGGCAGGTTTTCTGAAATCACTAAAAAGCGTTCATTTTCAATTTTACGTTCAGACAATTCACAAAAAACTGCGGCCACATCACGCGCATCAACAAAAGCATTGGTACCTGGAGTATAAAACTTTAATCCTTTTTTAATGATTTTGAACAGACTCAAAGAACTTTCATTCCAATCACCCACACCCAAAATCACACATGGATTTATGATGACTACGTTAAGACCTTCTTCTTTGCCCCTCCAAACTTCATTCTCGGCGCTAAATTTACTAATGGCATAATTTGAATTTTCGCCAGAATTTACCCATTTATCACTTTCAGCATAGATTGGTTTTGAAATCGATCGCCCAATTGCAGCGGTTGAACTAACATGGCAAAACTGCTGTACCTTATG
This sequence comes from Crocinitomix sp., assembly GCA_047623705.1. Taxonomy (GTDB): domain Bacteria; phylum Bacteroidota; class Bacteroidia; order Flavobacteriales_D; family Crocinitomicaceae; genus Crocinitomix. The sequence goes on along the minus strand of JBLHOW010000009.1, from coordinate 5,533 downwards.
ATTCAAACTAACATTAACAACATTTGCCGTTCCTTCTTTATTGATTTTCATCAATTTTTTAAAGTCTCTTTTTTTAAACGAAACTAGCGCTGCACAATGATATACGATTGAACAACCTTCAATGCCTTCTTCAAGTGATTGAATGTCTAAAATATCTCCTTCTACCCATTCAATTTTGCTGAATTCTGTATCAGCGTTATCGCCAAAAAAGTGATTAAAAACTGATTGTATCGGTTTGAGGTTACTCGTTTTACGCTTTAGTGCGCGCACGGTCTTACCTCTTTTTAGCAATTCAACTAAAACGTGGCTTCCTAGTAATCCTGTTGCACCTGTAACAAATATCATGATGTACAAATTTACGTTATTAATTACATCATTGCTTGGTCACTTACAATTATTTAGTTTTTTGAAACAAGAGGTCAATTGTTGTTTTTAAATGACCTTGTTCAGTGGGTTAACTGGCACAATTCTTGGCAACTCACAAAAAAAAGGAACGCAATTTGATTATATTTGCGTGGATTCAAAAAAATCCGCTTAAAATAATAATGAGAATATGAAACTATTAAGTTTAGCAATAACATTTTTAATGACCGTTGGTTTGTTTGCACAAAGCACTCTTTCAGATGGTATGTATGCGAAAATAACAGTTGAAAAAGGAGAATTTCTTTGTCAGCTAGAATTTGAAAAGGCGCCTTTGACGGTGGCTAGTTTTGTAGGTTTGGCAGAAGGTAATTTTAAGGTAGATACACTGGTTTTTGACAAACCTTTCTTTGATGGTCTCACGTTTCACCGTGTAGTCCCTAATTTTGTAATTCAAGGTGGCGATCCGTTGGGAAATGGTATGGGAGATCCAGGATATAAATTTAGAGACGAATTTGATACAACATTATTACACACGGAACCGGGTATCTTATCTATGGCGAACAGTGGTAAAGATCTGAATGGTAGTCAGTTTTTTGTAACTCATAAAGCAACGCCTTGGTTAGATGGTAGGCACGCCGTATTTGGTCATGTGATTGAAGGAATGGACGTTGTAAATGCTATTGTAGCGAATGATAAAATCATAACTGTCGAAATTATTCGCGTAGGTAAAGCTGCGGAAAAATTTAATGCTACTAAAGTTTTCTCTAAAAAGCGAGTGCTTAAGTCTAAAGCAAAGAAAAAGGCGTTAAAGGTGCGGAATAAGGCCTTTAAAAAATCAATGAAGAAGGATCATAAAAAGGCGAAACAAACAAAAGTTTCAGGATTAATGTACCAAATCATTGAAAAAGGGGATGGCGTGAAACCGTTGAAGGGCGAAAAAGTTACCGTGCATTATACAGGATATTTTATGAATGGTGAGAAATTTGACTCTTCAGTAGACCGAAATAAGCCATTTGAGTTTCCTGTTGGAGCTGGTCGTGTAATTAAAGGTTGGGATGAAGGCATTCCATTGTGTGATATTGGTGGGAAAATCAAATTGATTATTCCTTATTGGTTAGCATATGGAAAAGCTGGTAGATCAACAATTCCACCAAAATCGACATTAATTTTTGATGTAGAAGTGATTAGTAGTACGCAGGATAAATAATCAAAGCGTTACAATATTGAAAACCCTGTCCGCCTAAAGTGGATCAGGGTTTTTTTTATGCTTTATTATTTGATGAGGCGTCTTGGTTTTTGACAGAATCAAATAGCAAGTATTTGATTCTTTTAGAACTCCTTATTAAAAGTTAGTTAATGGAAAACTGATAACCGTCGGGACTGTGCCATGACCTATGACTTGTTTCTCATGGCAATGACTATAAGACCCAATAATGCCTGTTTAGGATATGAAGTGAATTTAACCTGTAGTGGTAATACTCGTCAGTTCGTCCCGATAGCTATCGGGAGTCTGCCTCAGATGGATGTATCAAGAAGAACTAGAGTACTTTAGACAATTTTTCTAGATATTCGGTAAAGCGGTGACTTTGCACCATTTTTTCCTCACCCACAATAAGAACACTCTTTGGTTTGTTGTTCTCTAACCAAAAACGCAGTGATGCCACTGAGGCGCTCATGGTTGCGTTAACGTCAATTTGATGAGTAGGTTTATGAATTCTTTCAATCGCCTCTCTTAGATCCTTGATCTCTCTTGACACATTATGATCTTCTTGCAAAATAACGAGAGAATCAACTACATCAAAAAGACTAGCCTTTCCGTCAAACGTTTCCACGTCAATTTTTTGCTCACCAGCCCAATGAAGAATGGCTGTTGCAAACTGATCATCATTACGTAAAACTATTTTTTTCAATAACATATTTCCTTATAATAAAGAGGGTACAAAAGTAGTTGTTTTTATAATTCTCTTACCTAAAAACTTACATTTATTTTTGATGACGTTTATTTTTCGTGGTAGGTTGGTATTTATTCGATTTAAATTCGCTGATTTATCGAAGCATTGAGTCCCGTTTATATTTAAAATAATCCAGGCTATAAAACTGAATTCCTAAAATTATTCCGGCTACCAACAAATGGATAGGCTGTAATATAGCAGGCATTCCAGCGTATGAGAAGAGTAGACCTGTAATAAATAGTAACAGAATGAGCCCAACAATAATTTTCAGCCCGGGTATCCCATAAGCAGCTTTTTTATTCATCCAGAGCAATAGGACATTTGTTGCTAATAATAGCCATGAAAAAGAGCGGTGAAATAAAAAATAGCCTGTCAATTCATCAATTCTCTGTGCCCGATCAACCCCTTCAATGACTTTAAAATCAATTTCTTGCCTTACTTGGGCGCCAAAAATGATTTGAATAAAGGTGAGTACTAGGGAAAAATAAAAGAGATATTTAAATACAGGTTTTATTTTAATTTGGAAAGATCTGTCTTTTGCAATACGAATGATTTTGATATGAATACCTACAATTATAAGTGCAAAAAACATGTGTAGAGTAATTGTCCATGGAACCAAGTTAGTGGCAACAACAATTGAACCCAGCCAACCTTCAAAGCCCATTAAAATTAAATTTAGAAAGGTGAGCAAAAGTAATTTTCGGCGGTTTCTATAACGAATAAAGGTCCAAATAAATAAAATAAGCACCGCATTCCCGGCTAAAAATCCAACAAGGCGGTTGCCGTATTCTGTCCAAGTTCTGGCCGCATTAAAATCTTCTTCAACTAAAAGTGATGGATCTGTTCTCAATTCCTGTGCTTCCTCTTCAAAACCAATGGCTGCAATCAAATTGGCAAACTTTTCAATCTTATTCTTGCGATATTCGCTATACGTTTCTTTATAGTTTGCTGGAAGCTGATCCTCTGATGTTGGGGGAATGATCTGGTCAAAACATTTAGGCCAATCAGGACATCCCATGCCTGAACCAGTTGTACGAACAATACTTCCTGCAGCAATTACAAGAAAAATTAATACCAATGTAATCCACGAAAAACGAATGTAACCTCGACTCATAATTGCTTTAATTTCACTGTACAAAAATAGGATGAATTAGCGAATTTTGAAGCGAATACAGGCATTTGTTTATACAGTTTTCTATTTTTTTTATTTCGCAATAACGTTTAAATAGCATTAATGCCACTTACCATGAAATATTGTTGCCGTTCATACTTTCGACACTTTATTTTACCTCACATCATTTCACGGGATATTCGGAGGTAGGTGTGCTTTAAATTTACAGTAACATTCAAATGCAGTAAGTAACATTTGAATGTAAAGTTTAAGCGTAATTAAACGATTTTTCATGGTGAATCAGAGGTTGAGAAATGATAAGTAAGCCAATTGTAACACTCTCCTCTGATTCTTTTTTAATTGAATACAATGTGTTTGCCAAAGCGCGTTATTTGAGTAGCGCTTTAATGTCTGCCTCTATTTTTTCTGGCTTAGTGACAGAAGAGTAGCGCTTGATTGTTTTTCCATCAGGAGCAATTAAGAATTTGGTAAAATTCCATTTGATTCTTGAACCAAAGAAACCACCTGTTTCACTTTTAAGCCATTTAAAAACAGGGTGCGTATTTTTACCATTTACTTCAGTTTTTTCTAGTAATTGAAAGGTAACACCGTGGTTAATTTCACAGGTTTCAATCATAGTTTCATTGGTTTCGGGTTCTTGTCCACCAAATTGATTGCAAGGAAAACCTAAAATAACAAGACCGTCGGGATTAAACTTTGCATGTAGTAATTCTAAACCGCCAAATTGTGGAGTAAGTCCGCATTTTGTTGCGGTATTTACAACTAAAATCGTTTTTCCCTTTAATTCGGCAACCGGGTAAGGTTTTCCGTTTGGTAAATTAAATGTTAGTTCTTGAAAATTTGAGACTGCCATAAATAAGTTCTAAAATAGTATGTAAAGATATAACTCACAAGTAAGCAATTAGTTTAAAAAAGGCTTTATTCATTTCATTATTCAAAATTTAAACAATATCTTTATTGGGAATTCGTTTTTAGATTATACCGGATTAAGACAAACCAATCATGCGAAAAATTATTCTGATTAGCTTAATTTTTGGACTGAGCCATAATGGCATGACCCAAGAATTAAATCCATATTTAGAGAAAGGAGATTTATCCTTAGGTCTAAGGACTACAACAAGTCTTTTTGGACATGATGAGGTGCCAGGATTGGGTACTGGCGGGCAATTTAGATTGCAAATATTTGATTTTTTAAGTACTGAGTTTTTCGCAGATTGGATCACATTGGATTTGAATGGTGCTGGAACAAGGAACAATGCACACGTTGGTTGGTCAGTTTTATTTTATCCCAAGAAAACCGAAAAATTTATGCCTTATTTAATTGCAGGGCATTGTTTTGATTATGCTGAAGTAACACCATTGAGCACTAATTTTTTAGATCGATCTAGCGAAAGCATAAGTCGCTGGAGTTCGGCTGTGCAGGGTGGGGTTGGCGCCCATTATTTTTTATCAGAACGCTTTAATATGACTTTTTCTGCACAATATATGCTTCATTTGGGTCAACATTTGGATTATGAATTAACAGAAGTAGGCGACGGTTATTATTTAGATACGGATCATTCTAGTACGGCTGAGGAAGCAACCGAAACCCACCTTTTATTAACATTAAGTTTAAATTATAGAATTGCAGATTTATGGTAAAGTTGAGCAAAAAAGTAGCCTTATTGGCCGTAATGGTTGGCATATTTGCTATAAACGCAACAGCACAAGAAACTGATGAAGGGGTTGATAAAATCAAAATAAAAGCTGCCTTGTCTATTTCACCTGGATTCTTAACGGAAAACACAAAAACCGTTCAGCTGCATGGTTATACAGGCTTTCGTCCAAAAGAAGGACGAATTGAATTACGCGGAGATGTATTTTATTATTTAAATGCTTTTGGTGATCGTCCGCGATTTACAATTAACCATCAATTATATGTTGGGGCATTTTACCGTTTTTCAGATGCGCAACTTCAACCTTATGTTGGTTTCCAGCCAGGCATTGCCTATGCACAATCTTCCGAATTTGGAAGGTTAGATGAAGCGACCAATACGATTTCCTATAAAAAGTCAATTAATCCAGTTGGTTCAGTGGCAGGTGGGTT